>NZ_JALBWV010000011.1 GCF_022678645.1 Saccharopolyspora soli
CCCCCCCCCCCGCCCCCCCCCCCCCCCCCCCCCCCCCCCCCCCCCCCCGCCCCCCCCCCCCCCCCCCCCCCCCCGCCCCCCGCGGGGGGGGGGCCCCCCCCCACCCCCCCCCCCACCCCCCCCCCCACCGCCGGGTCGGGGGATCGGTGGCCGGATCTTGTGCTGCTATCTACTTGTGAGTAGGTTGTGGGCGACCAGGTCGGGCCGCGGCACGGGAGAGTGCATGGGCGACGGTGGCAGACTCCGGATCGGTTTGGTGGCATGCCTGCTCGCCGCTGGGGCGGTCTTTCCGCCAGCGGCACAAGCGAATTCGGATCGGACCGAAGAACCCGTCCGATCGAGTTCGCCGATCAGCCAGGTGCGGGAGTCGGTGGTGCGTGTGAAAGTGCCGCTGCCAGCCTCGGTGGGTGCGCATCCCGAAGCCTGCGACTGGTTGTCGTACCTGCGTTTCCGGCACGCCGACGGACCGGCGGAATCGGCCCGCGCCGACCGGATCCTGATCGCGCAGCCCGGAATCCTGGAAGGTGCCGCGGCATTCGACAGCGTCGCCCGCAACACCATCAGCGAGGCGGCCAAGCGAGGTGAGCACATCGAACTGTGGGCCCTGGACCGGCGGGCCAACTGCTTGGAGGACCACACCGGTCGGCTGGCCGGGCTCGCCGCTGGCGACGTCCGCCTGGCCGTCGACTACTACTACCGGCAAAAACCGCTCAACGGCCGGACATTCGACGGTTATCTGCGCAACGAACAACTCGGCTGGCTGCAACACGTCGGCCTTGAGCAGACCGTGCGCGACCAGTACGACCTGATGGTCCGCGAACTTCCCGACCAGCGGCTGCGCCAGCAGAAAGTGCTCTGCGGCGGGCATTCGCTGGGTGGCGTGCTCGCCGGGTTCTTTGCCGTGTGGGACTTCGACGGTGACCACGCGACCTCCGACGACGCCGGTTTCAACCAGTGCGCGGGCTATTTCGCCCTGGACACCAGCATTTCCACCTCGTTGAGCGACCTGAACGGCCAGGCCGAGAGCGTGATCCCCGATCCGGGGATCGGCTACGCCGCGACCCAGCAGGCGCTGGCCACCGGGGTCATGCCCCGGACGATCTCGCTGCCTGCGCTGATCAACGCCGAAACGATGAACGTGCTCGGTCTGGCCGGGCTGGCCGCCGAGGTCGCCCCGGATGCGCAGTCGGACCTCGCCAGCTACTTGGAGCCGAACTTCAACCTGGAAACGACGTTGCGGCTGTTGTTCTCGAAGGATCTGCTGACGTTCGCCGCCGGGTCGCCGCGGGTGCAGGACTTCCGGCTCACCAACGAGACCGCGCTCGGTGCGCTGCTCGACGACCACTCCCAGCCGCTGGCGTTCTTGCAGGCCAGCGTCGGGTTCTTCGACGGCGGTCGGATCGCGGACAAGGACTTCCCGATGCCGCACGACTTCAAGCGGGTTCCGGGACTGGACCCGCTGACCGGCCAGTTCGGCACCGCGCCCACGGCCATCCCGGACGAACCGCGGGGACCGCTCTACACCTGGCGCAACTACGACCGCGTCGGCGCGCCAGATGACCCGAACTACCTGCGCCGCAACGGAGAACCGTTCACCAGCGCGGACAAGGAGGTCACCGACATCCGGGAACTGGCGCGCAGCCTGGCCGAGCACCCGCTGGACTTCACCGAGCACTACTTCCCGACGAAGCTGATCACCGACATCTACCAGAAGGACTCGGCAGCGGTGAGCCGCGACGCGGTGCACACTGCGGGACTGACCGCCCACCCGACCATCCAACTGCTCGGCGGCGACAGCTTCGTCGGAGGCGATGCCTCGGCCGACGGCACCGAGACCGTGGTCTGCCCCGGATACCAACACCTCGACGTGCTGACGGCAGCGCCAACGCAGAACAACGGCCTGCACGAGCCGGTGTCGAGCAATCTCGCCCGCTTCGCCACGAGCGATCTGGGCACCTAGCCGACTCCTCGAAACCCGGCAGTTCCGTCGCGGTGCTCGGCCGATCAGGCAGGATCGGCGCGGTCGGTGAGGTGCTTCTCGAACCAGTGGTCGGCATAGGCTTCTTCGTTGAACGAGGCGACTTCGCGGTAGCCTGCCGACCGGTACAGGCCGATCGCTTCGTCCAGGGCGCGGTTGGTTTCCAGCCGGAGGGTTCGGACCCGGTTGGCCGCGGCGTGCGCCTCGAGTTCGGCGAGCAGCCGACGCCCGAGCCCGAGTCCCCGGACCGCGGGGGCGATCCACATCCGTTTGATCTCGGCTGGCGCATCGCCGTGGAACTTGAGCGCACCGCATCCGACGGGCTCGGAGTGCAGGGTGGCGACCAGGAGCACGCCTGCGGGCAGTGTCAGCTCGTCGTCGTCGGCGGAGATGCTTTGTGCGGGATCGAAGCCGCTGTGGAAGCGGCGGGACAGTTCGTTGAAGTACGCCCGCAGGCAGGAGCGGGCATTCGGGTGTCGGGGATCGCATGCCGCGATCTGGACCGTCGAAGCCACCAGGAGCCGTTCGACTTCGGCCATCGCCGTGGTGAGCCGGGTGCGCTGCCGCTCGCTGAGGGGTTCGAGGATCGACTCGGCAACTTCGTCGGAGCGCAGGTCGAGCACTTCCCGCTCCACCAGTCCGCGATCGGTTAGGCGCGCCGTGCGCACCCGCCCATCGGTCCCGCTGCGTTCGACGACTGCGAGACCGTCGTTCTCCAGTGCTCGCAGCAGCCGACTCAGGTGGCCGGAATCCAGGTCGAGCCGGGATCGCAGCAATCGGACGTCGCAGCCATCCGGGCCGATCTCCCACAGCAGTCGCGCCTGCCCGAGGGGACGGTCGCGGGACAGGAACGCGTCGTTGAGCGCCCCGACCCGCTGTGTGACAGTCCGGTTGAACCGCCGAACCGCGTCCACCAGCTCCGCATCCATCCTCTGATTTTAGTCAGAGAAATACGTCGGGTCTACCGGGTGGCGGACCGCGCACTAGCGCTGCGCAGGTGCCGAGCGATCACGGCGGGCGTTGACTTTCCTGCGGCGCGGCGCCGACATCCCGACGGCCGCTGGGCAGCGCCGGACCCTTCGCTGGGACTGTGGTGTCGGTGGGTGATGTCCGCACCGGCGGCGAGGCCGGTTTCGCAGAGGTGGCGCTCAGGCCCTCGGGCCTGGGCCGGTGCTGGCTCGGACGACGAGTTCGGTGGCCAGCTCGACCCGGTTGGTCTCGAAGCTGCCGGTTTCCGCGTGGCGCAGGAGCATGCGGGCCGCTTGGGCGGCCATCGTCGCCACCGGTTGGTGCACAGTGGTCAGCGCGGGCGAGATCCACTGGGCCATCGGCAGGTCGTCGAAGCCCACGACGCTGACGTCGCCGGGGATGGTCAGGCCGCGTTGCTCGACGGCCCGGTAGGTGCCCAGGGCCTGCTGGTCGTTCGCGGCGAAGATAGCCGTCGGCGGATCCGCCAGGTCCAGCAGCTCGTGGGTCGCGCATTCCCCGCGCTCGTAGGTGAAGTCGCCGTCGACGATCAGTTCCTCGTCGACCGCGATCTCCGCGGACAGCAGCGCGGAGCGGTAGCCGTCGAGGCGCGCGCTGCTGCACTGCAGTTGCGGGGGACCACCGATGAAGCCGATCCGGTGGTGGCCAGCCGAGACCAGGTGCTCGACCGCGGCGCGCGCCCCGCTCCAGTTGGTGGCGCCCACGGACGCGACGCTCGGATCGGGCTGGCCGAGCGAGTCGATGATGATCACCGGCACGCCGAGGCCGCGCAGCAGCTCAGCGTGCCGCGGGCCGAGCTCGGTGACGGCCAGGATGATCCCGTCCGAGCGCCGTGAGCTGAGGTTGTCCAGCCACGCGCGGTCGGTCCGGCGGCCGTCGTGCACTGAGGACACCACGGTGCCCACCCCTGCGTCGTGCGTGACGCTTTCCACCCCTCGCACGATTTCCAGCACCCACTGGTTGTCGAGGGTGTGGAACACCAGGTCGATCAGCCCGGCTCGACCGGTGCCGTGGCTGGCGCGGCGCGAGTAGTTGTAATGCGTGATCAACTTCTCGACTCGTTCGCGGGTGTGCGCGGCGACCTCGGGCCGACCGTTGAGGACTTTCGAAACGGTCGGGACCGAGACGCCAGCCTCCCGGGCGATGTCGCTGATCGTCACCCGGTTCTTCCTGACTGTTGACACCCTGCCTCCTCGCTCGGCCCACGTCACGGTACCTGAAACTTTCGGAGTGCCGGTCGGCCGCCTGCGTCGGCCGCACGCACAGGGCTCGCCTCTCTGATCCGTTGATGGGTGAGGGGCACCTGTGACCAAGTAACTGGGTCACGGGTGCCCCTCACCTCGTCCTGGTTTCAGCAGTCCGCGCGGGCCGGGGTGTCCAGCACCCGGTCGTGGCCCACCTCGCGGATTTCCCCGACGAGCTCGAACGAACCGGTCAGCGGGGTGTCGCCGCTGGAACCACCTAGGTGCACCTCGATCCGGCCGGGATCGACGATGCGGCGGCCGTGCACGCCGGTGAACGAAGTCCGGTCCGCGTGCAGGCGGAACGACACCTGCCGGGCCCCGTTGGCAGGCACCTCCACCCGCAGGAAACCAGCGAGCTGGCGCACCGGCCGGGTCACCTGGGCGACCGGGTCGCGCAGGTACAGCTGCACCACCTCGACACCGTCGCGATCGCCGATGTTGGCCACCGTGCAGGAGATCTCCACCTCGCCGTCGGTCGGCACGCGATCGGTGCTGATGCGCAGGTCCCGGTAGGCGAATCCGGTGTAGGACAGGCCGTGTCCGAACGGGAACAGGGCGGTCGGGTCGAGCGAACTGACGTCGCTGCGCGTCCCCAACCGCGCGGTCAGGTAGGTGCTGGGGTTGGCGCCGGGCTCGACCGGGATCGACACGGGCAGCTTGCCGGAGGGGTTCACCTCGCCGGTCAGGACATCGACCAGCGCGGTGCCACCGGCTTCGCCGGGGAAGAAGACCTGCACGGCGGCCGCGAGCCGATCCGCCACATTTCCGAGCGCGTAAGGGCGACCGCTGCACACCACGAGCACGACCGGAACCCCGGTTCCCAGCAGCGCCTCCACCAGTTCTTCCTGCTTGCCCGGCAACCGCAGGTCCGGCGCGTCGCAGCCCTCGCCCGACGTGCCCCGCCCGAACAGTCCAGCGTGGTCGCCGACCACCGCGATGCACACATCGGCGGACGCGGCGGCGCGGACTGCGTCGTCCAACTCGGTTGGGCCGTCCGGCAGTTCGCAACCCTTGGCGTAGACGACGTTCTCGGCGCCGAACCGCCGGGCCAGCTCGGCGCGGAAGGTCGGCAGCTCGATGCCGATCGGCCAGTCCGGATAGGACACCCCGATGTGCGCGGGGAACGAGTAGCACCCCAGCATCGCCATCGGGTCGTCGGCCAGCGGCCCGACCACGGCCACCCGGTGCAGCGGCTGGTCCAGCGGGAGGGTTCCGGTGTTGCTCAGCAACACGACCGACTCCGCGGCCAGGCGCCGGGCCAGTTCCCGGTTCTCCGGCGGGTCCAGGTCCTCGGGCGCGGAAACCCGCGGCGACCAGTCGGGATCGAGCAGGCCGAGTTCGCACTTCTGCCGCAGCACCCGGCGCACCGCTCGATCGACGACCTGCTCGTCGAGCGCACCGGAACGCACCCGCTCGGCGAGTGGTTCGACGTAGCACCGCGCGTTCGGGAGTTCCACGTCCACCCCCGCGCGCAGGGCCAGCTCACCGGCGTGGCCGAGGTCCTCGGCGACGCCGTGCAGCATGTGCAGGAACGCGATGCCGAAGTAGTCGGCCACCACCACGCCGTCGAATCCCCATTCGTCGCGCAGCAATGTCGTGAGCAGCGACTCGTCCGAGGCAGCTGGCATCCCGTCGGTGTCGGTGTAGGCGTGCATCACCGAGCGGGCGCCGCCGTGCCGCAACGCCATCTCGAAGGGTGGCAGGAGCACGTCCGCGAACTCGCGCGGGCCCATGCTCACCGGTGCCAGGTTGCGTCCCGCGCGGGATGCCGAGTACCCGGCGAAGTGCTTCAGGGTCGCGACGATGCCCGTCGATTCCAGCCCCGCCACGTAGGCAGCACCGACCGTGCCGGTCAGGTACGGATCCTCGCCGATGGTCTCCTCGACCCGGCCCCAGCGCGCGTCGCGGACGACGTCGAGGACCGGCGCGAGACCCTGGTGCACGCCGACCGACCGCATGTCGTACCCGATCTTCGTGGCGATCTCGCGCACCAGGTCCGGGTCGAACGACGCGCCCCACGCCAGCGGGACCGGGTAGGCGGTCGCGTTCCAGGCGGTGAACCCGGCCAGGCATTCCTCGTGCGCCATCGCCGGGATGCCGAAGCGACCAGCCGAGGTGATCTCGTCCTGCAACCTCGCCAGCGCCGCCGCACCCGTGCCGGGCTCGATCGGCGCGCTGCCGAACACGCGGGTGAGCTGCCCCAGGCCATTCTTGATCATCTCCTGCCACGGCGGGGCGTCGTCGGCGAACGAGTCCTGGTAGGGCGCGACGCGCTCGTCGGCCCCGGAGACGTAGAGCCAAGCGCTGACGAGCTGGTTCAGCTTCTCATCGAGCGTCATCCGGGATAGGAGGTCGGCGACCCGTTCGTCGACCGGCCGGGCTGGGTCGCGGTACGGCGGATGGTCCTCGGGCGGGCTCGACTGCTGCATGTGCTGGGACTCCTGTCGTGCTGGCCGCCGGATTGCTGGTTGCAACGATGATAATTTCAGAAATTTTCGATCTCAACTGACCTCAGATCGACATCTTCTCGCAGCTACGTTGCCACAACCGCCGGTGGAAAGGCTTGGTAGAACCGTGTGACGCCGCTGAGCTGGCCGGACGAAACTTTTGGAAACTCTTCTTGTTGACCGTCCGATAACTGCGCTAGAGTCTCGCCGATCCACCGCCCGGTGACGATTCGGACCGTCCCGGCGGTTTCGACCGAAGTGTCCGCAACGGTGCGACTACGGCGGGAGCGGCGATGCGTGGAAAGGTGCGACGCCTGTGCGCGGTCGGGACGGCCATCGTGGTCGCGTTGGTCTCGACCGGCTGCACCGCGTTGCTGCCACCCGCTGACGGCAGCAACGCGGTGCTCACCGCCTGGGCGATCAGCGCTGGTGGGGAAGAGGAATTGATGCCCCGCGCCGCGGAGTCCTACGAACGCCGCACCGGTCAGCCCATCCAGCTCCAGTTCTTCCAGAACGACCCCTACAAGAACAAGCTGTGGGTGTCGATGGGCTCGGGCAACCCGCCGGACGCCATCTTCGGCTGGGGCGGCGGCCCGCTGAAGACCTTCGTCGACGCGGGCAAGATCGTGGACCTCGCACCGCGGATGCGCGAGGACCCGCAGTGGCGCGAGCGATTCCTGCCCAGCGTGATGGGCCCGGTAGACGAGGGCGGGCACACCTACGGGGTTCCGATCGGCAGCATCCAACCGGTCGTGCTCTTCTACAACAAGGACGTGTTCGACGCCGTTGGCCTGCAACCGCCGCGGACCTGGCAGCAGCTCACCGCCGCGGTGCCCCGGTTGCAGCAGGCGGGCTACATCCCGATCTCCCTCGGCGGCGCCGATTCCTGGACCTACCTGATGTGGGAGGAAGCGCTGGTGGATCGGGTCGCCGGTCCCGAGGCGTTCCAGGCGGTGCTCGACGGGCGGCCCGGCGCGTGGTTGAACCCGGACATCGTGCGGGCGAACCAGATGTTGCAGGACCTGGTCCAGCAGGGCGCCTTCGGCGACTCGTTCACCTCCACCAGCGCGGAGCTCAACCAGCAGACCGCCCTGGTGACCAGCGGGCGCGCCGCGATGACGCTGCACCTCGGGTCGGCATACCCCACGATGCTGGAGGACGCGCCGGACTTCGTCCGAGGTGGACGGTTGGGCTGGCTGCCGTTCCCCGCGGTGGAGGGCGGTCGCGGTGATCCGGCCAACCTGTTCGGCAACCCGGCGACCTACATGTCCGCCACCACCGGGCCGCGTCAGGACGCGGCGGTGGACTTCCTGCGCCACGAGGTCTCCAGCCCGGAGTACTCCGAGGGCACCATCGCGCGCGGCGAAGTGCCACCCGTGGTCGGGATCGAGAACCGGCTGCGCACCGCGGAGAACTCGGACTGGCTGCTGTTCGTCTACGACCTGGCCAAGAACGCCCCGCACTTCCAGCAGTCCTGGGACCAGGCGCTGGCGCCCGGCCCGGCGCAGAACCTGCTCACCAACCTGCAGAAGTTGTTCCTGGGGCAACTGACCCCCGAAGAGTTCTCCAGCGAGATGGAGGAGTCCCCGCGATGACAGCGACCGAGGCGCTTCGCCCCGCGGCACCTCCCGGCGGTGCTGGCCGCGCCAACCGTTCGGTGCGGCGGTTGACCGAACCTTCGCTGTGGCTGGCGGCTCCGGCGCTGGTGTTCTTCGTCGCGTTCGTGGTCGTGCCGGTCGTGGTCGTGCTGGTGCTGTCCTTCACCGCCTGGAACGGGATCTCCGCACCGGAGTTCAACGCGGGAAACTGGACGGATCTGATCAGCGACGGGGGGATGTGGCGGTCGCTGTGGATCACGGTGCAGGTCATGGTGTTGAGCTGGCTGGTGCAGACCCCGCTGAGCATCCTGCTCGGGGTGTTCGTCGCCGGACGGCAGCGCTACCGAGCGGTGTTGGCGACGATCTTCTTCCTCCCGCTGGTGCTGTCCGCGACCGGAATCGGGATCCTGTGGCGAAACCTCGCCGACCCGAACTTCGGCATGCTGGCCGGACTCGGCCTGCCCGGGGTGAACCTGCTCGGCGACCCGGATCTGGCGCTGTACGCGGTGATCCTGGTGGTGGCGTGGCAGTTCGTGCCCTTCCACACCCTGCTCTACCAGGCTGGCGCGCGGCAGATCCCGGCGCAGCTGTACGAGGCCGCCGAACTCGACGGCGCGGGACCGGTCCAGCGGTTCTTCGCGGTGACGCTCCCGCAGCTGCGCAACACCATCATCACGTCGAGCACGCTGGTGCTGGTCGGCTCGCTCACCTACTTCGACCTGTTCTACGTGTTGACCGAGGGCGGCCCCGGTGATGCGACCCGAATCCTGCCGGTGAACATGTACGTCATCGGCTTCCAGCACTACCAGTTCGGCTACGCCAGCGCGATCGCACTGCTGCTGGTGGCCCTCGGGACGGCCCTTTCGCTGACGTTGACGAAGTACTCGGGGTTCGCCCGGATGCGAAGCGAGCAGGAAGGTCTGTGATGCGGAAATCCCGAGGCGGTGTGTTCCCGGCGCTCGGGGCCGGGGTTTGGGCGCTGGTTGTCGCGATTCCGCTGTACTACGTGGTGGTCACGAGCCTGCGCGAATCCGACGATGCGCTGTCTGCTAACCCGTTGTCGCTGCCCGCAGAGCCAACGTTGGCCAACTACGGCGAAGTGCTGTCGGACGGCTTCCTCTCGTTCCTCTTCAACAGCGTCGTCGTCACCGCGTTGACGGTCGCCGTGGTGCTCTGCGCCGCTCTGCTGGCCGCGTACGTCGTCGTCCGGGGGCGGCGGCGCAGGCACCAGTTGTTGTTCCGGATTTTCCTGACCGGACTGGCGATTCCGCTGCAGGCGACGATCATCCCGGTTTACGTGATGATCGTGCAGATGGGGCTTTACGACAGCCTGCTGGCCGTGGTGCTGCCCGCGATCGCCTTCGCGCTGCCGCTGTCGGTGTTGATCCTGACGAACTTCCTGCGGGACATCCCCGAGGAGTTGTACGAGTCGATGCACCTGGAGGGTGCCGGGCAGTTCCGGGTGCTGGTGAACCTGGTCCTCCCGCTTTCCCGACCGGCGCTGATGGCGGTCGGGATCTACCAGGCGCTGCAGGTGTGGAACGGGCTGCTCTTCCCGCTGATCCTGACCCAGCGGCCGGAGACCGCGGTGCTCCCGCTGGCGATCTGGAAGTTCCAGGGCCAGTACACGATCAACATCCCGGCGATCATGGCCGTGGTAGTGCTCTCGGCCCTGCCGGTACTTCTCCTGTACATCCTGGGCCGCAGGTTCCTGGTCGCGGGCCTAACCGCCGGAGCAGGCCGGTGACAGCTCAGACAGTGCTGGGTTGGTTTGCGTGGCGGTGCGGGTAGCGGAACCTCAGAGACATTCTCGACTCCGGGATCCCCGATATCATGTATGTCCGATACACCACGTCGGAGCTGTCCTCGCGAGAAGGCCTCTGCGGCTACCGCCGCTTACCTGACGGTGATGTCTCGTTGCGGAGCCGCATGCCAATCCGCGCGGTCCCCTATTCGACCAAGGGCTGAGTCTTGACGTTGGTGTGATCCGGATTATAGCGTTCATGAACGGCAAGTTTCGGAAACATTTCGACAAGTCCCATCTGCAAACCGCTGCGGTTCCGATGTCTTTTCTGGCTGCGCGCAAGCGCTTTCGAACCTGAGCAGCCAGGCGGCCGGTGCCCGGTGGCCGAGCGGAGGTCATGCCGGTGACTGAACAAGCCATGCCGTCCTCGCGCGATGCTCGTCGCGCCCGATCCGCGTTGCTGACGTCGCTGGTGGTGTTCGCAGCCACGCTGCTCGGTCCGGCCGACGCCGCCGCCGAGGAACCGGCGATCGTGGTCGACCCCGCGCAGCCGCACCAGCGGGTCGACGGTTTCGGATTCTCCGAGGCGTTCCAGCGCTCCAACATCATGCACGGGTCCGAGGGACTGTCCCCGGAGAACCAGCGCCGGGTGCTGGACTTGCTCTTCGACACCGAAAGCGGTGCGGGATTCAGCATCCTGCGCAACGGGATCGGTTCGTCGCCGGACAACAGCTTCGACCACATGCGCTCCATCGCGCCCACGGATCCGGGCGGCCCGGACGCCGAACCGCAGTACATCTGGGACGGCTCGGACAACAGCCAGGTGTGGCTGGCCCAGGAGGCGATGCGCTACGGGGTCGACCAGATCTACGCCGACGCGTGGAGCGCGCCGGGCTACATGAAGACCAACGGCATCGACAGCAACGGCGGTGAGCTGTGCGGGATGCCGGGAACCTCGTGCCCCAGCGGTGACTGGCGGCAGGCGTACGCCGACTACCTCGTCCAGTACCTCCGCTTCTACCAGCAGGAGGGAATCCCGATCAGCCACGTCGGATTCCTGAACGAGCCGGACCTGACCACCGACTACGCGAGCATGTTGGCGACCGGTGCGCAGGCGGCGGACTTCCTCAAGGTGCTGGGCCCGACCCTCCGGAAGTCGGGGCTGGACACCAAGCTCGCCTGCTGCGATGCCACCGGTTGGCAGGACCAGGCGGAGATGCTGGCGGCGATCCAGGCGGACCCGGCCGCCAGCGCGCAGCTCGACGTCGTCACGGGCCACGGCTATGCCAGCCCACCGTCGGAGCCGTTGCGCACGGATCTGCCGGTGTGGCAATCGGAATGGGCCAACTTCGACCCGTGGACCCCGGCGTGGGACGACCAGGGCGTGGACGGCGAGGGCCTGGTGTGGGCCAACCGCATCCAACAAGCCTTCACCGAAGGCAACGTCAGCGCCTTCTTCCACTGGTGGGGCGCCTCGGCCAGCACTGCCAACTCGGGTCTGATCCGGTTGCAGGGCGACTCCGTCGAGGTGTCCAAGCGGTTGTGGGCCTTCGCCCAGTTCAGCCGGTTCGTGCGACCGGACGCGGTGCGGTTGGGCGCGCGGAGCTCGATCCCGGATGTCAGCGTCAGCGCGTTCCGCAACGTCGACGGCTCGATCGCCGTGCAGCTGATCAACAACGGCCACCAGCTGGTCACCGAGGAAGTGCGCGTCCCCGGCGCGAACGGCAACCGAATCCAGCCTTATCTGACCGACAACGCCCACGACGTCGCTGAGCTGCCCCCGATCCAGGTGCGCGGGGACAGCTTCGAGGCGACCCTGCCAGCCCGCTCGATCATCACCTACCAACTGCCCGCGCGACGCTGACGACCGACCCGCGGCGCCGCACGCCGTCCTCATTGGACTTGCTGAGGCGATGCTGCCGATCTGGCAGGGAGGAAGTGGAGATGTCTTCGATGTCACGGCGGCGAGCCCTCGCCGTGCTCGGCTCAGCGGCAGCAGCGGCGGCACTTCCGGGTTGCGCGCCACCGACCGCGGACCTGCCTCCGGAGCCACCCGTCCTACCGCCGCTGCCGAGCGGGCCGGTGGAGCTGACCATCTTCGACGTCGCCGGGAACCTGGTGATCTCCAAGGCGATGATGAAGAACTTCCAGGCGGCGCACCCGGAACTGGTCAGCGAGTACCACTACCTGAAGGCTCCGGCGACCGACGTGATCGGCAAGATCAAGGCGCAGCAGAACGCCGGACGGGTCAGCATCGACCTGGTGCTCACCGGCGGGGACGGGCTTTCCTCGCTGCGCCAGGAGAACATGCTGATCGAGCTGTTCCCGCGTTACGAGTCCGCGTTGCCCGACCTGGCCGCCCGGTTGGTTCCGGGCGCCATGAAGATGCACCAGAGCGGCGGCGGCTACGGCGTGGTCGCCACCTACGGGCCGAACGGACCGCTGCTGGAGTACGCGCCGAACCGGGTTCCGACGCCACCGAAGACCCCGCAGGAACTGCTGGCCTGGGCTCGCCAGCGGCCCGGCCGGTTCTGCTACCCCCGACCGGACAACTCCGGTCCGGGCCGGACGTTCCTGATGGCCCTGCCCTACCTGCTCGGGGACCTCGACCCCAAGGATCCGGTGCGCGGCTGGGAGAAGACCTGGGCCCTGCTGACCGAACTGGACGCCTTCATCGACTACTACCCGTCGGGCACCAGCGAGGCGTTCAACCAGTTCGCGGGCGGATCGCGGGACATCGTGGTGAGCACCTGCAGCTTCGACATCGGGCAACGCGCCGACGGCGCGATCCCGGCGGACAGCGCGGTGGCCGTCTTCGACGGTTTCCACTGGGTCGCCGATTCGCACTTCGCGGCGCTGCCCAGGGGCATGGCGGCCGAGAACATCCCGGTCGTGCTGAAGCTGGTGGACTGGATGTTGCGGCCCGACCAGCAGGCGTTGGCCTACGACGAGGGTTTCATCAGCTTCCCGGTCCACGGGGTCACCGATGCGCTGGCCAACCCGAAGGGCAGGCGCATCGCCAGGGAGTACGGCAGGCCGGACTTCTACCCGGCGCTGTTCGCCTCGCATCCGGTGGAGACCCCGCTGGAATCGGATGCGCTGGCGAGTGCATTCGATCTGTGGAACCGCCGCATCGGAAACGGAGGGGCGAATCGGTGAGCAACGGTGGAAATCCGCGCGGGACTCCCTTCAAGGAACTGATCCTCGACGGGCTCACCCGCACCTTCGGCTCCTACACCGCGGTGGACGGGCTCGACGCGACGATCCGGGGAGGTGAGTTCGTCGCACTGCTGGGGCCGTCCGGCTGCGGCAAGTCCACGGTGCTCAACCTGCTCGCCGGACTGCTCGAACCCACCTCCGGTTCGATCTGGCTGGACGACGAGCGCGTCGACACCGTCCAGTCCGAGAAGCGCGACTTCGGCATGGTGTTCCAGAACTACGCGTTGTTCCCGCACCTCACCGTCGCCGACAACGTCGGTTTCGGGCTCGTGGTGCGCAAAGTGGCCAAGGCGGAGCGCCGACGCCGGGTGCGCGAAGCGCTCGATCTCGTCCAGTTGGCCGACCAGGCGGACAAGCGCCCGGCGCAGCTCTCCGGCGGGCAGCAGCAGCGGGTCGCCATCGCCCGCGCCGTGGTCACCGAGCCGAGGCTGGTGCTGATGGACGAGCCGCTGTCCAATTTGGACGCCAAGTTGCGGCTGGACATGCGCACCGAGATCCGGCTGCTGCACCAGAAGCTCGGACTGACGACGGTTTACGTCACCCATGACCAGCAGGAGGCGTTGTCGCTGGCGGACCGGCTGATCGTGCTGCTGGGCGGAGTGGTGCAGCAGATCGGCACACCGCAGGAGATCTACCAGCACCCGCAGACCCCGTACGTCGCCGCTTTCGTCGGTTACCGGAACCGGTTGTCGCTGACCGTGGTCGATGCCAAGCCCGATGCGACGCGGGTGCGCGGCGACGGCGTCGAACTGCTCGCGGCGGGATCCGAACTGCCGCAGCACGGCGAGGTGGTGGCCATGATGCGCGCGGAAGACCTCACCGTGACCTCAGAGGACGCGCAGCAGGGCCCGAACCGGATCCCGATGACCGTGCGCGTCGTGGAATACCAGGGCAACCACTACGCGGTGGAGGGCCGCACCGCGAACGGATCCATCCTGCACGCCCACAGCACGTCTCCGGTGCGGCCGGGCGAGGAAGTCGCCGTGGCGGTCGATCCGCAACGGTTGCGGCTGTACGCCGCGCCCAACGGCATCGATGACGAGGTCGCGCTCGCGGCCGAGGGTGAGCGGGTATGAGCAGCCCGGTGTCAACCCGAGTCCTCCTCAACCGCACCTCAGGGGACCGTGACGCGAGCCAGCCACAAGAAATCGCGAAACGTGAGATTGAGCCGGACGCCACCACCACTGTGAATCGCGGAGAGGCGGAACTGGTATGAGCAGTGCTGTATCGGCGCCCAGCAGGCCCGGCCCGGACACCCGGCCGACCAGCGCCCCGGTGCTGTCGTGGTTGCACCGGCGTGGGTTCAACCGGTTGGTCCTCATGGCGTTGCCCGGCGTCATCTTCATGATCTTGTTCTTCATCTACCCGCTGTTCTACGGCGTGGGATTGTCCTTCCAAGGCGAAGGCGGCCTGTTCAGCACGTACCACCGCTTCTTCGCCGACCCCTACCTGCGCGACTCGGTGTGGATCACGCTGCGGTTGAGCGTTCCGGCCGCGCTGATCAACGTGCTCGCCTCGATCCCGCTGGCCTACCGGATGCGCCATCCGATGCGCGGCAAGCAGTTCCTCACCGCCCTGCTGCTGGTCCCGATGACGCTGGGCACCGTGTTCGTCGCGCAGGGCATGCTCGACTTCCTCGGCCCGGACGGCTGGTTCAACCAGATCCTGCTGCTCGTCGGGCTGATCGACGAACCGGTGGTGCTCATCCACAACACCGCCGGGGTGCTGATCTCGATGATCATCTCGGGTTTCCCGTTCGCGTTCCTGCTGGTGCTCGGCTACATCGGGGGAATCGATCCGAACCTGGAGAAGGCCGCGGCGGTGCTCGGCGCCCGACCGGCGCAGCGGTTCCGGATGGTCCTGCTGCCACTGCTGCTGCCGGGCCTGACGATCACGTTCTGCCTGTCGTTCGTGATGTCCTTCGCGGTGTTCCCCTCGGCGACCCTGGTCGGTGATCCCTCCGGCACCACGCACGTGATCTCGATCGTCGCCTACGAGGCCGCCTACCAGAACATCGACTACGCCTTCGCCTCCGCCGTGACGGTGATCATGGCGCTGGTGGAACTCGTCGTGCTCGGCCTGGTGATGCTCGGTCGCGGACGGCTCTACCGGGGCACCAGTTCAGGGGGCAAGGGATGAGCACGATGACGACGCGTCCCCGCCGCTGGACCCTCACCGGCGCGCTCACCTGGGTCGGCACCGGCGGATTCCTGCTCGGGTTGTTCGGCGCGGTGCTCGCGGTCCTGCTGACCTCGTTCGCGGCGAAGTGGACCGGGACGTGGTTGCCCGAGTCGCTGACCGCGGACTGGTACCGGCTCGCCTGGGAGGACTACTCGGTCGGCGACCTGCTGCTGGTGACCTTGCAGGTCGCGCTCGCGGTCGTGGTCCTCTCGCTGGTGATCGCCGTGCCGACCGCGTACGTGCTGTCCCGGCTGAACTTCCCCGGCAAGCGGCTGTTGCTGCTGCTCTTCCTGCTGCCGCAGGTGATCCCGCCGATGACCTACGGCATTCCGCTGGCGACCGTGATGTACAAGTACCACCTGGCCGAGACGTTGCTCGGCGTGGTCCTGGTGAACCTGGTGCCCTCGGTGCCGTTCGCGGTCCTGGTGCTGGTGCCCTTCATCGAGCAGATCGACCCGCGCGTCGAGCAGGCCGCGCGGGTGTGCGGAGCTGGCACGTTCGACGTCTTCCGCCGCGTCCTGGTCCCACTGCTGGTGCCGGGTCTGCTGGCGGCGGGCGTGCTGGTGCTGGTGCGCACGGTCGGCATGTTCGAACTGACCTTCCTGGTCGCTGGCCCGGACAGCCAAACCCTGGTGGTGGCGCTGTTCTACGCGGCGGCGTCACCGGGATTGCAGTCCACCCAGCAGATCGACGCGATGGCGGTGATCTACATGCTCACCACGCTGGTGATGCTGCTGGTGGCACTGCGCTTCGTCGACCCGACGCTGGGGGTGAGGCGAGCGGCCGGATCGAGGGACTGAGAACCCGTCTTCTCCAAGCTGAACCCGCTGGACAACCCGGGCTCGCGAGGCGCCCGGCTCCCTGGGAAGGACAGATGATCGAATCGCGCAAGCTGCGTGCCGCCGTCATCGGTGCGGGCGGAATCGCACAGCACAGCCACGTACCCGCGCTGCGGTCGGTTGCCGATCGCGTCAACCTGGTGGCCGCGGTGGACACCGACCCGGACCGGTTGGCGGAGTTCCGCGCCGCCAACGGGATCGAGGCGGGCTACTCGTCGGTCGAGGAGATGCTGGAGACCCAGAAGCCGGACCTCGTGCACATCTGCACGCCGCCGTTCGCGCACGTCGAGCCGGTGGTGCGCAGCCTCGAAGCCGGTGCCTGGGTGTTCGTGGAGAAGCCGGTTTGCCTGTCGTTGGCGGAATTCGACCGGATCGAGGCCGCCGAACGCGACGGCGGGCCGTACGCGAGCGTGGTGTGCCAGCACCGGTTCGGCTCCGGCGGGCAGCACGCCGCGCAACTGCTCTCCACCGGCCAGCTCGGTCGGCCGCTGGTCGCGGAGTGCCGGACGACCTGGTACCGCGATCACGCCTATTTCGAAGTGCCGTGGCGCGGACGCTGGCAGACCGAGGGCGGCGGCCCCACGATGGGCCACGGCATCCACCAGATGGACCTGCTGCTGGCGCTGCTCGGCGACTGGACGGAAATCCAGGCGATGGCCGGTCGGCTGGACCGCGACGTGGAGACCGAGGACGTCTCGATGGCCTCGGTGCGGTTCGGCAACGGCGCGATGGCTTCGATCCTCAACAGCGTGCTCTCCCCGCGCGAGGAGAGCTACATCCGCATCGACTGCACCGACGCCACGGTCGAACTCACCCACTTGTACGGCTACGAGAACACCAACTGGCGCTACACACCGGCCGCCCACGTGACCGACGAAGCCGTTGTGCGGTCCTGGCGCACACCGGAAACCGACGTGCGCAGCTCGCACGCGGCCCAGCTCGCACTCGTCCTGGAGGCGATGGACGCGGGGAAACGGCCACCGGCCAGCGGTGCTGCGGCGCGGCAGACGCTCGAACTGATCACGGCGCTGTACCGGTCGGCGTTCACCGGTGCGCCGGTGCGCCGCGAACAGCTCATCCCGGACGACCCCTTCTACCGCAGCCTGCACGGCGGAGTCCGGGGTTGGGCCCCGGCCGCCGATGCCGAAGGAGCGAACGCATGACGCGGCCCGAAGTCGCGGCACCCAACGGGCAGGTGGCGTCGTCGCCGGACCCGATTTCCGTGGTGCACGAGATGAATTCGGCGCTGAGCGTGCGGGCGCGCGGCGTGGAACTGTTCCGCTACTCCTACCGCGACGACATCGCGACCAGCGAATGCCCCGCCCCGTACTTCCACCCGTTGCGCACGTTCGCCGATGAGGTCGTCACCGGCAACCGGCCGCACGACCACCGGTGGCACAAGTGATTGGCGATGACCGCATCGCACCTCTCGGAGCAGAACTTCTGGGGCGGTGGGACCTACACGCCAGGTGCTCCGGGAGCGGGTTATCTCGACCTGCCCAACGTCGGTTCGCTGCGCCACCGGGAGTTCGTGGCGATCCACGCGGGGGAGCGCACCGGTTTCGTGGAGCGCGTCGACTGGATCACGGCGGCCGACGAGAAGTGGATCGAGGAGCGGCGCTCGGTCGAGGTGGCGCACGTCCGCGGCGATCGCGGCGGGTGGTTGCTCGACTTCGGTACCGAATTGTCCAATGTGCGGGGTGCGGCGCTGGAGTTCGGCAGTCCGACGGTGTTCGGCCGCGAGTTGGCGGGCTACTGCGGGTTCTTCTGGCGCGGCCCGCGTTCCTTCACCGGGGGAGCGGTGATTTCGCCCGGTGGCTCGTCGGCAGCGGAGATGATGGGCACTGCGGCGCCCTGGCTGGCGTTCGTCGGAAAGCACGACAACACCAACAACGTGTCGACCCTGCTCTTCCAGGGCGCGCCGGACAATCCGGTCGCCGACGGCCGCTGGTTCGTGCGCAGCGAGCCCTACGCGGTGGTCAACCCGTCGCTGGCCTTCTACGATCCGCTGGTCCTGCCCGACGGCGACACCCTGCGGTTGCGGTACCGGCTGTTCGTGTTCGACGGCGCCCGCGACCGGGCGCAGTTGGAAGGCGTGCTCAACAGCAACCAGTGGTGACCCGCGACGTGCGCAGGGGATCGTGAGCGCACCGCACGGTGACGAGAACGGAGTGAGGGGCACCCTTTACCAACATACTTGGTGAAGGGTGCCCCTCACTCCTCACCTGAATGGGGTCGTGAGTGGAGAACCGGGTTGGAGCCCGGTTGCGCACTCACGACGCCGACCCGTCACAGTCAGGAGGCGAGCGATGACGTGACGGGTACCAGCATTCGGCCTTGACCGACCGCATCTCGCCGGATCACCGCGCATCGGGTGTATCCGGCATCGGATCAAAACCGGCCAATTAGGACCTGCTCGCCCAGGGTTTGCCCACCGTTCGCCTGCGCGTCGTCTGCGGGCTCCAACGGAGTAGGCGGGGGAGCGTTGTATCGCTGCGAGGCAATGAGCAAGGAGGGCTTTCGTGGCTTCTGCATTCTCCCGACGTGATCTGCTGCGCTCCAGCGCGGCAGGCAGTCTGGGCATCATCGTCGGTGGCAGCGTGAGCGCGATCGCCGCGCCGAGCGCGGCAGCGCAGGTCGCTCGCCAGACGGGTTACGGCGCGCTGGTCCCGGACCCTGCTGGTCTGCTGGCGCTGCCGCCCGAATTCGCGTACAAGGTCGTCGCCCAGGCGGGCGTGACGAAGCTGGAGACCGGGGAACTCACGCCTAGCGACGCGGACGGCACGGCGTGCTTCCGCGACGGGCAGGGTTTCGTCCTGGTGAACAACCACGAGATCGGCGGCGACGAGCCTTACGGCGTCCCGACGCACGCGGGCTTGACCTACGACCCCGGTGCGCGCGGTGGCACCACCAACATCGTCGTGGACGGCGATGGCAACCGGGTGAACGAGTACGTCAGCCTCGCTGGGACGGTGCAGAACTGCGCGGGCGGTCACACGCCGTGGGGCACGTGGCTGACCTGTGAAGAGACCGAACAGCGCGCCGGCGGCGCTTTCCAGAAGGACCACGGTTACGTGTTCGAGGTCGACGCGTTCGACCGCGACGCCAACCTGGACCCGGTCCCGCTGAAGTTCCTCGGCCGCTATTCGCACGAAGCCGTGGCCGTCGACCCGAAGACGTCCGCGATCTACCTGACCGAGGACGCTGGCGAGCCGAACGGGCTGTACTTCCGCTGGGTCCCGCCGAAGGGCTTCCAGGGCGGCAAGCGCGCGCTGCGGGAGCTGGCGCTCAGCGACGGCGGTGACACGGCGGGCCAGTTGCAGGCGATGAGCTGCTCCAAGGGCAGCACGCACATCAACGACCTGTCCGAGGCGACGCAGCCGGGCACCAAGTACAAGGTCAGCTGGGTCGACGTGCCGGACCGGGACGCGAAGACCACGTCGGTGCGCCAGCAGTTCGAAGAGGGGCAGGTGACCCGCAGCCACAAGCTGGAAGGCGCCTACTGGGACAACGACGGCGCGTACTTCGTCGCGAGTTACGCCCGCAGTGACGACGGCAGCGTCAACGAGCACGACGGTCAGGTGTGGTTCTACGACCCGCGCAGCGAGACCATCGAGCTCAAGACCATCTTCGGCGTCAACCCGGATCCGGAGAAGGACACCAACTACGACGGCCCGGACAACATCACCGTGTCGCCGTACGGCGGTCTGATCCTCGCCGAGGACGGGGAAGGGCTGAGTCACCTCGTCGGTGTTACCGAGGGCGGCGAGGCATATCCGATGGCGCGCAACGAGCTCAACGACAGCGAGTTCACCGGCCCGACGTTCAGCCAGGACGGCCGGATCCTGTTCGCCAACATCCAGACCCCGGGCTACGTCTTCGCCATCACCGGTCCCTGGAGCTGATTCGCACCAACTGAAGCGAGGGCCTGCTCCGCACCGCGCGGAGCAGGCCCCTGCGGTCACGTCTGGTCCTTCACCTCGACGACCTTGACGCCGTAGGCGGGCAGCGTGATCTTGGCGAGGGGTTCGCCGGTTTTGGCGTCGTGCAGCGAGCAGCCTTTCGCCGTCGGCGTGGTCGTGACTTCCTGGTCGTGCTGGCTGACCAGCCAGGCGAACCGTCGCCCGTCCGCGTGCTGCAACGTGTCGGCGAACACCCGCGGATCGTCCACCGTGATCGCCCGCGCCACGCCAGCGACCTCCGCGAGCGCCGCGTAGATCCGGTGCGTGTCCTCCGGATTGACGCGTGCGTTCCGCGCGGCGAAGTACTCGATCGGATACGTGCACAAGACCGCCTCGCCGCTGCCGGTCGAATGGCGGAGCAGGGCGGGTCTGCCGTGCGCGTCGGTGGCCACCACGGTCGCGCCGCGCGGGCGAACCGGCAGGTACGCCCGGCCGTGCTCGTTGCCACCGACCCGGAAGCGCAACACCTCACCTGCGGCTATGCCACCGAAATCGGCGACGAAGGTGAACTCGACGACCTCGTCCACCACCTCGTCGACCACCCCGTAGGTGATCTGCTTCTCGACACCGAAGGTCTCGTCGAAGTACGGGATCCACGGCTGCCGGTGGTGCCCGACCTCGCCCGCGGTGTAGGACAGGTAGAGCACCGCGCCCTGCGTCCCCCGTTCGCGCAGCCGCTGCCAGGTGGGACCCTGGATCTGCTTGACGCAGGGCAGCAGGTAAAGCGCGCAGTCCGGGTCGATGCCATCGCGTTCCCTGGTGAACCCGACCGGCAGGTCGGCTTCACGAGTGGCCGCGTACGCCTGTCGCAGCGAGTCGAAGATGATCGGCCGATCGTCGGCCTGGCTGAACGGGTAACCGCGCTCCAGGTACTCGGTCACCACCAGAGCCGCCTGCGCGTCGGTGCGCTCGCACCGCGCGAAGTCCACAGTGGAGAGGACATCGGCGAACGCGGCCAGCTCGTGCAGCGGCGGCTTAGGGTTGCCCGCGTTGTCGGTGATGCCGAAGTGCATTTCGAACGGGTGGTGCGAGTACGGACCCTGTTCGATCAGGTTGTCGTAGTCGGTGTTGTTCCACGCCACCCAGCCGGTCGACCCGGCGAGCAGCGAGTTGTGCAGGGTCTGCCGGTAGTAGTGCGCGGCGTTCTCCGGCGAGACCTGGTCGCTGGAGAGGCCGAACTCCTCCAGCACCACCGGCTTGCCAGCAACCGCGGACAGCTCGCAGATGAACGCGGCGTTGAGGTTCTGCCGCACTGGATCGCTGTCGATCCGGTACACGTGCGGGCCGACGAAGTCCACCAGGGCGCCGGTCTCGCGGACCGAGAACCCGTTGTCCGTGCCGGTGACCTCGATGCCCCAGGCGCCATCACCCAGCGACACGGGCTGGTGCCCGCCACCCGCCCGAACAGCCTGCACCACCAGCTGCGCCCAGCTGGTGACCTGTTCGGTCGGCGCCGTCGGTTCGTGCCGGAGCCGACCGTAGATCGGCATCTCGTTGCTGATCAGCCAGGCCGCGACGGCCGGGTGCGCGGCGAACCGCTCGGTCATCCGCTGCACGAACCACGCCTGCTTGGCCACCAGCCAGACATCCGCGTAGAGATCGCGGCCCTCCCGCCATGCGGGATCCCAGTTGTCGCCCGACATGTGGCCGACGATGAAGGTCGGGATCGACGACATCCCGATCTCCCGGTGCGCGTCCAGGAAATCCGCGAAGTGCTCGACCTTGGATTCGTCGACGGTGTCCGGCGTGGGCATGAAATCGGGCCAGTAGAAGAAGGAACGGGTCTGCCGCAAGCCGTGCTCGAAGAGCACCCGGAGCTCGTCGCGCACGACCTGCGGGGAGTAGTTCCGCCACATCAGCGGCCCGCCGGTGCGCGACCAGAAGTTGGCGCCGAGCCAGACGACCGGTTCGCCCGCCACCGTCACCTTGGCGGAATTTCGTCGCATCACAAGCCCTTTCTCGACCGGTGGAACAAGTACCCGCGCCTCACTTGACCGCGCCTGCGGTGAAGCCTCGCACTAGATACCGCTGGAGCAGCAGGAAACCGATGACCACCGGGATGCTGACGACCAGCGACGCCGCCATCACCTCGTTCCAGTACACGGAGGTCTGGGTGGAGTACTCGCGCAGCCCGACGGCCAGGGTGCGCGAATCCGAGTCGGTCATGATCGAGGCGAACAGGGTCTCGCCCCAGGCGGTCATGAACGCGTAGATGCCCACCGCGGCGATCCCCGGTCTCGCCGCGGGCAGCACCACCCGCAGCAGTGCGCCCACCGGACTCGCTCCGTCGATCAACGCCGCCTCGTCCATGTCCTTCGGGATGGAGTCGAAGTAGCCGACCAGCATCCAGACCGAGAAGGGCAGCGAGAACGTGAGGTAGGTGATGATCAGCCCGAGTTGACTGCCGTAGAGGACGATGCCGGTCGCCTGGCCGATCGTGGCGTAGAGCAGGTAGAGCGGGAGCAGGAACAGGATTCCGGGGAACATCTGGGTGGACAGCACCACCATGCGGAACATGTTGCGCCCGCGGAAGTTGAACCGGCTGATCGCGTAGGCGGCGAACACCGCGATCGCCAGCGACAGCGCCGCCGCTCCCAGCGACACCACCGCGCTGTTCACGAAGTAGTCGGCCAGCGAGATCGTGGACCACATGTCGACGAACGGTTCGAATGTGATGTTCGTCGGCAGCCACTTGAACTCGTCCTGCACGTCGGACAGCGGCTTCATCGCCGAGGTCACCATGACGTACAGCGGCAGCACGGTGAACAGCGTGAGGAAGATCAGTCCGACCACTCGGAGGGCGCGGTACCAGTTCGGCTCAGACATCCTTCAACCTCCGCGACGTGAACGCGAGGTATCCCGCGGTGATCACCAGCAGGGACAGCAACAGGAGTGTGGACATCGCCGATCCCAGTCCGAAGTTCCAGGTGAGGAAGGAACTGTTGTAGATGTGGATGGACAGCACGCTCGCCGAGGACGGCACCGACTGGTCGAACAGCGTGTAGGGCACGTTGAAGTCGTTGAACGTCCACAGGAAGAGCACCAGCACCAGCACCTGGTTCACCGGGCGCAGCATCGGGAGGGTGATCGAGCGGAACTGCTGCCACACCCCGGCACCGTCCACGGTGGCCGACTCGTAGACGTCTGCGGGAATCGACTGCATCCCGGCCATCAGGACCAGGAACGCGAAGGGCCACAACCGCCAGACCGCGGTGATCACCAGGCTGCCGAAGGCGTTGTCGCCTAGCAGCCAGAAGGTGCCGCCACCGAGTCCGAGGTCGCCCAGCACGGTGTTGACCATGCCGTCGCTGCGGTCGAGCATGAACTTCCAGATCATCACCGCCGTGTAGACCGGCAGCGCGTAGGGCACCAGGAACAGCGCGCGCAGCACCGCCCGGCCGGGGAACGCCCGTTGCAGCAGCGTCGCCGCGAACACGCCCAACACCCAGCACAAGCTGACGGTGACGATCGAGAAGGCCGCCGTGATGGCGAACGAGCGCAGCAGCTCCACGGCCACCGCGCTGTTGAAGTTCAGCGCGAACCCGAAGTTGTCCAGTCCGGCGAAAGGTGCGTTGATCCAGTCCCGGAGGTGGAACTGGGTCAGTTCGAGCACGCTCATCCACAGTCCGCCGAGCATCGGCACCAGGTGCACGAGCAGCTCGAACAGCAGCGCGGGAGCGATGAGCAGGTAGGGCAGCGCCTGCCTGCTCGGCGTCCACTTCCGGCGCTGCTGCGGCACTTCGGGCAGCGGTCGCGGACGCGACGCGGTAACGGTGCTGGTCATGCCCCGGTCCCCCGCATCTTCTGCTCGGCTTCGGCCAATGCCGCTCGCACGTCGTCTTCGTCCACCGGGCGCCCGGTGGCGATGGTGGCGAACAGGTCCCGCATCGCCGCGCCGACGGTCGTCTCGAACTGGGCCTCGTTCGGGATCATCGGCATCGTTTCGGCCGCGTTCGCCAGCACGTCGCTGAACATCTGGTTCTTCGGGGTGTGGAAGGCCGGATCGTCGTAGGCGTCCTCGACCACCGGCAGGGTGCCGTACTTCTTGTTCAACGACGCCTGGACTTCCTTGCTGGTGAGGAATTCGACCAGTTTCAGGGACTGCTCGCGGCGCGGGCTGTCGGCGAAGACGGCGATGTTCGAACCGGCGACGTGGCTGCGCACCTCGCGCCCGCCGCTGGGCAGCGGATCGGGCATCGGCAGCGGCACCGCGCCGTAGTCCTCGTCGGCCATGCCGTTGTCCTGCAAGGTCGGGATGATGCTGTTCTGCGCGATCAGCATCGCGGCCTGGCCGTCGGTGAAGTCCTCGGCCGCGCCCGGGGAAGTGCCTTCTTCGGCGTCGTCCGGGTCCACCACCCGCTCCGCGCCCATCAGGTCGAGGTAGCGCTGCACGCCCGCGACCGCCCCCGGCGACGCGAAGTTGGGTCCCTGCGCGTCGATGAGGTGCGCGCCCTCCTGACCGCCGAACATGAACGCGAAGTGCGCGTTCTCGGTGTAGCTGGCGCCGGCGATCGTCAGGCCCCAGCGGTTGCGCGCCGGATCGGTGAGCCGCTTGGCGGTGTCGAGGAACTCCTGCCAGGTCCTGGGCGGCTCGGTGATCCCGGCCTCGGCGAACAGCTTCTTGTTGTAGAACACGCCGTAGGACAGCCCGTACAGCGGCAGCGAGGTCGGCACCTGGCCTGCCATCCCGGTGGAGCTCATGCTGCTGTCCAGGAAGCGTTCCCGGCCGCCGAAGCGATCCATCAGCGCGTCGTCGAACGGCACGAAAGCGCCGGTCGCCTGCAGCGATGCGGCCCAGGTGTTGCCGAGGTTCACCACGTCCGGGCCCACGCCGGAGGTCGCCGCGCCGAGTATCCGGTTGAGCAGGTCGGACCAGGAGATGACCTCGACGTTGACCTTGATGCCCGTCTTGGCGGTGAACTGGGCCAGTTCGTCGCTGAGGATCGCCATGTCCTGTTCGGCGTTCTTGCCCTGATTGCTCGCCCAATAGGTGATCGTGTTGTCGTCCTCGGCCGCGGGCGCGCAGCCGGTCAGCGCGCTGGCGACCAGGGCCGCGGTCAGCGACAGCGCCGCGAGTGAGCGTCTGAACACGAAACGACTCCTCGTCGAGTCAACGGAACCCGTCGTTGGGCCCGCGACTCAAGCTAGGCACTTAACCGGTTAATCAGAAGACCGGGAAATTGCCGTAATCATGTCGTTACGATCGGTCGCCTCCGCTCACCCCACGGGTGCGGCGGCGGTGCTCGTCCGTGGCACCAGTCGACGCCGCGTCAGTTCGGCGTCGTCGGCGACGCCGGTTTCGACGAGCTCCAGCAGCATTCGCGCAGCGGTGGCCGCATCGTTGACGATGTCGTGCGCGAAGGCCGACAGCGCGGGACGCACCACGCGGCACAGCATGGAGTCGTCCCACGCCAGCACCGAAAGCTCTTCGGGAATCCGGATTCCGAGTTCCACGGCGTGCACCACCGCCGCGACCGCCATCACGTCGTTGTCGTAGATGATCGCCGTCGGGGGATTCGGGGTTGCGAGCAGGCGGCGCGTGGCGCGCACGCCGCCCTCTTCGGTGTACTCGCCCCGTTCGTGGCTCACCGCGAGACCGGGCGATTCGCGGACGATGCGGTTCAGGACTTCCTCGCGCCGAACCGTGTGCCGCAATTCCGGCGGACCCTGCACGTGTCCGATCCGCCGATGGCCGAGCCCGGTAAGGTGTTCGATCGCGCTGCTGACGACATCGTTCTCATCGACCCGAAGCACTGGGATGCCCGCCATCGGCTCAGCGGTGCCGAAGAACACCGCTGGCGTCCCCAGCTCGCGCAGCAACGCAGGACGCGGATCGGACACTCGGAGGTCGGTCGCCAGCACGCCGTCCACCCGCCGCTCCGCCCACCAGCGCCGGTAGGTGGCCAGTTCCGTCGCGGTGTCAGCGGTCCACGCGAGTTGCAGGGAAAACCCGTGCACCGAAAGGGTTTGCTCCAGACCGGTCACCATCTGCATGAAGAACGGCTCGGTGCGCAGGTCCTCCGGCGACCGGGTGAGCACGATCCCGACGCTGGCCGCCCGGTCGTTGGACAGCGCGCGGGCCGCGCTGTTGGCCCGCCACCCCATGGCGGCCGCGACGTCGAGGATCCGGTCCCGCGTCTGCGCCGAAACCCCGGCCCGACCGTTGAGCGCGTAGGAGACGGCGGCCTTCGAAACGCCGACCTCGCGGGCGATGTCGATGATCGTCGGCCGCTTCACCTGGAACTCCTTCCCAGCGCAGCCCCGCCCGAATTTCGCTGAATTCGGGCGCTCCGCCGCCCAGGTTATCTTCCGGTCGTCAGAACCCGTGGATCTGGCGGCGTGCCCGCGCGTAGCTCGCCCGGACCTCGGCGCCTTCGTCTGCGGCCGTCACCTCGTTGCGGGTGGCTTGCGGTGTCCACTGTGGAGGTTCGGTCGCGCCGGACAACGCCCAGGCCGCTTGCTTGGCAGCACCCAGCGCCACGTATTCCGCTTGCTCCGGGATGTCCACGTCCGCGCCGAACAGCGACGGGGCGATCGCCTGGACGGCCGACGACTGGGCGGCTCCGCCGATCAGCAGGACCCGGCGAATCTCCACGCCGGTGTCCCGCAACGCCTGGATGGCGTCGGCCATGCCGCACAGCATCCCCTCGACCGCGGCTCGGGCCAGGTTCTCGGGCGTCATGTTCGCCCCGGTCAAGCCGACGAGCGTGCCGGTCGCGTCCGGGAGGTTGGGGGTTCGTTCGCCTTCCAGGTAGGGCAGCAACGTCAGCCCGCCCGCACCAGGTGCGGCGCGCAGCGCGAGCTGGTCGAGGCCAGCCAGGTCGGTGCCGAGCATGCGCGCGGTGGAGCTGAGCACCCGAGCCGCGTTCAGGGTGCACACCAGCGGCAGGTAGCGGCCGGTGGCGTCGCAGAATCCGGCCACGATCCCGGTTTCGTCAACGCTCGGCTGCTCGGCGACGGCGGACACCGCTCCCGAGGTGCCCAGCGAGACGATGACATCACCGGGGCCCGCCGCGAGCCCGAGGGCTCCGGCCATGTTGTCGCCGGTACCGGCACCGAGGACGGCGCCTTCGAGACCGGGCAGCGTCACGTGGCCCGCCTGCTCGGCGGGACCGAGGATTTCGGGCAACCGCGGAGTCCGGCCGCGCATGGCGTCGCTGAGCAGATCCGGCAGCCAGTCGCTGGTGGCGGGGCTGAAGTAGCCGGTGCCCGACGCATCGCCCCGGTCGGTGCAGGCGCGTTCCGGGCGTCCGGCGAGCAGCCAGTTGAGCCAGTCGTGCGGGAGCAGCACCCGGTCCACCCGATCGGCGTGCTGCGGCTCGTGCTCGGCCAGCCAGGCGAGTTTCGTGATGGTGAAGCTGGCGACCGGCACCAGGCCGGTCCGGCTGGCCAGCACGTCCGCCCCGTGCCGCTCGATCAGGGCACGCGCCTGCGGTGCCGATCGGGTGTCGTTCCACAGCAACGCGTCCCGCACCGGTTCACCGGCGGAGTCCAGCGCCACCATGCCGTGCTGTTGGCCCGCCACCGCGATGCCCTCGACCCGGCCCGGCGCTTGCGCCACCGCGCGTCCGATGGCGTCCTGCCCGGCCTCCCACCAGGCCCAGGGGTCGACTTCGGTGCCTTCCGGGTGCGAACTCCTGGCCTGGGCGACGACCTGACCGGTGTCGGCGTCGACGACCAGGGCCTTGGTGGACTGCGTCGACGAGTCGACGCCCAATACCAGCATCGTGGACCTTCCTTCGCGATCAACAGGCCGGGTCGGCTGCACACCGACCGGGCCGGATGTCCGGACTACTTGGAGGAATTCGGTTCCACTCGCGCCCCTCGGGTGAGCGGAACCGAATTCACGCAGCGGATCTCACCGAGCCGGGACGCCCATCAGGTGGTCCAGGGCGAGCTGGTCGAGGCGCTCGTAGTGCATCCCGCGCGCCGCGGCCGCTTCGACGTCGAACTTGTCGTCCGCGAGCAGGTCGGCGGCCGTTTCGCCGCTGGTCAGCGTGGGGGTGGCCAACTCGTTGACGCGCGATGCCTCGATCGCCTCCTTGACCCGCGGATCGGCGCGGAACGCGGCGGCCCGCTCCTTGAGGATCAGGTAGTTGCGCATGCACCCGGCCGCCGAGGCCCAAACCCCGTCGTAGTCCTCGGTGCGCGGCGGCTTGAAGTCGAAGTGCCGCGGACCGTCGTAGCCAGCCGACTCCAGCAGGTCGACCAGGAAGAACGCGTTCTTCACGTCCCCGGCCCCGAAGCGCAGGTCCTGGTCGTACTTGATGCCGTGCTGGCCGTTGAGGTCGATGTGGAACAGCTTGCCCGCCCACAGTGCCTGGCCGATGCCCTGCACGAAGTTGAGCCCGGCCATCTGCTCGTGCCCGACCTCGGGGTTGACGCCGACCATCTCGGGGTGTTCCAGCCGTTCGATGAACGCCAGCGCGTGCCCGACCGTCGGCAGCAGGATGTCGCCGCGCGGCTCGTTGGGCTTGGGCTCCAGGGCCAGCCGCAGGTCGTGGCCGCGATCGCGGATGTACTCGCAGACCAGGTCGATGCCTTCCTTGTACCGGTCCAGCGCGACCCGGACGTCCTTGGCGGCGTCCGTCTCGGCGCCTTCCCGGCCGCCCCAGGCCACGAACGTCTTCGCGCCGAGCTCGGCGGCCAGCTCGACGTTGCGCAGCACCTTGCGCAGCGCGAAGCGCCGCACGTCCCGGTCGTTGGCGGTCAACGCGCCATCCTTGAACACCGGGTGGCTGAACAGGTTCGTGGTGACCATCGGCACGACGATGCCGGTCTCGTCCAGCGCGGCGCGGAAGCGGGAGATGATCCGGGTCCGCTCGGCGTCGGCGGAACCGAAGGGAACCAGGTCGTCGTCGTGGAACGTGATGCCCCACGCGCCCAGCTCGGCGAGCTTGTGCACCGCTTCGACCGGGTCGAGTTCTGCTCGGGTCGCCTCGCCGAACGGGTCGCGGCCCCGGAAGCCGATCGTCCACAGCCCGAACGAGAACTTGTCCGCCGGGGTCGGGGAGTAGTCGGTCATGACCATTCCTCCTAACTTCGTTGGTTTGCGTGCCTTGCTGTCCATTGCGGACAAACGTTGGGTGGCCAGGTCAGTCGGCCGCGGCCGGTACCGCGCCCCTGGCTGGAATGCGCAGCGGGTTCTGCAGGACCTCCTCGATGACGATGCTGGTGGCGCCGCGCACCGCGGCGGTGAACCCGAAGGTGGAGGCGGTGATGCGGCAGGCCGCGGCGTCCCCGGCGACGGCCCGCGCCCGGAGTTCCCGCATCGCGGTCGGGACCAGGTACGGCGCGACGGTGCCGAGGTAGCCGCCCAGCACCACGGCATCCGGGTTGAGCAGGTTGACCAGCACGGAGATCCCGATGCCCAGCCACCGGCCGACCTCCTCCAAACCGGCCAGCGCCTGCGGGCCGCCGTTCTCGGCGCGTTGCAGCAGCGCGTGCGCTTGCTCCTGGGGGTCGCACTCGTCGGCCGCGAGATCCGGTGCCGCAGCTTGGAGCACGGCGCGCAGACCGATCTTGGTTTCCAGACACCCGTGGCGTCCGCAGCCGCACGGCTGCCCTTCGGGATCGACCGGGATGTGGCCGATTTCGCCGCTGAAGCCGCTGGATCCGCGCAGCAGTCGGCCGTCGGTGATCAAGCCCGCGCCGATGCCGACCTCGCCGGTGAGGTAAACCAGGTCTGCGGTGGGGTCCGGGGTGCAGTGCCACTCCGCCAGCGCGGACAGGTTCGCCTCGTTGTCCACCACGATCGGCGCGCTGGTGCGTTCGAGCCGGTCCCGCAGCGCCTCGGCGATCGGGATGGAGCGCCATTCCAGGTTTGGCGCGTAGCGCACCTTCCCGGCCGGGACGTCCACCAGGCCCGGCACCGCGACCGCGATTCCGGCGAGGTACGAGCCCGCTCGCCCGGATTCGGCTCGTTCCAGTTCCGCGATGGCATCGAGGGCGAGCTTGGCCAGCCGGTCGATGGTGCTTTCCGGGCTCGCGTGCATGGCGTCGAATCCGAGGCGCTGCTGCACGACGACCCGACCGGCGAGGTCGGTGCCCCGTGCGGCCAGGTACTTCGAGTTGATCTCAAGTCCGAGCGCGGTGATCTCGCTGCCGTCGAGCTCCAGCGAACGCCCAGGTCGGCCGACCGCGCCGTCCCGGCGAAGCCCGCTCTCCCGGATCAGGCCGCGGTCGAGCAGATCAGCCGCGAGGTTGGACACCGTCGCCTTGGTCAGCCTGCTGCGCGCGGCGATCTCCGCTCGCGAGGCCACGCCCGCGCGCCGGATCTCGTCGAGCACCCGAGCGAGGTTCGCCCGCCGAACGGCCGTCTGGTCGACGCCTGATGACGCGCCGCGCCAGCCGACTTCGCCGGTTTCCCGCTCGGGCACACCCACCTCCTAATAAGTATGGAGTCGAAACTAATACTTCGGAGCTTCTCGACGCAACTACTCCGCTAGCTATCGCGGCACTGGGTGGACTTTCGTTGGTCGCCGCGATCGCAGATGACATCGAGGAGACCCGGTTCATCGGCTACGGATTGGACTCGTTAGTTCACGTATTGAACTAATAGATTGATCGTGCTGGCGTCCTCACCCGCTCCCGGAACGAGCCGCACGAGGTCCGCCCACGCGCACTGTTCGGTGCGGTAGTGCTGCGCATACGATCACCTACCCGTCGAACGAGGAAGTGCGATGGACTTCAGCAGGGTGCAGAACTACCGGATCGAATGGCTCGTCAGCTTCGTCGCCGTCGCGCACCACGGCGGCTTCTCGGCCGCGGCCAAGGCCCTGTACCGGTCGCAGCCCCGGATCAGCAGCCACATCGCGGACCTGGAGCAGGCACTGGGAGTTCGGCTGTTCGACCGGACGGTGCAGCCGGTGGGGCTGACGCCCGAGGGACGCGCACTGCTGCCGCACGCCCAGGAGACCCTGAACCGGTTCGAAGCACTGGTCGACGCGGCCTCCGGCGAGGCCGGATCGGTGCGCGGTGAGGTCCGCCTCGCCGTCTACCCGAGTGCGGGCGCGTACCTGTTCCCGCTGGCGGTGCGGCAGTTGTGGCGGACCCATCCGCACCTCAACCTCGTGCTGCGGGAGGGGCAGACGCTCGACATCGGCGCGGCGCTGTGCCGGGGCGACGTCGACCTCGCCGTCCGCCCGCTGCTGCCGCTGGTCGGCGACAGCGGACTGGCCTGCACGCCGCTGTGGCGGGAGCCGCTGGTGGCGATGTTCCCGCGCGGCCACGGGCTCGCTTCGACCGAAGGCGTTTGGCTGAACCAGATCGTCGGCACGCGGTTGGTGACGCTGGGGGAGAGTTCGGACGAGCGATCGCACCAGTTCGAGACCGACCACGCCTTCGCCGAGGCCGGTCTGAGCCCGACCATCGCGTTCCAGACCAACCAGCCGCAGACGCTGGTGTCGATGGTCAACCACGGCCTGGGCGTCGGGATCACCAACAGCCTGGCCATGCAGCAGGCCAACACCGACGGCGTGCTGTGCGTGCCGATCCTGGACGCGCACTGCCACCGGACCGTGGCGCTGTGGTGGCGCGCCGATCAACCCGGTTCGACGGCCGTGGAAGCCGTTCGCACGGCGTTGCTGTCGTTGCCGCGCCCGCGGTTCGAGTGGGCGACCGATTCCGGCGAGGTCACCGCGACAGGCGGTAACGGCGTCGGGTCGGAGCTGCCCGTCCGGCCGTTCTGAATCCCGCGTTTCGGCGCCGTTGCGCTGGGGTTGCGCTGGAGAAGCCGAATAGGGGCGATTCGCTACGGAGATGTTTCATTGACGGTTCCGCGGTGTCGGGGTCAAGCTCTCGGCCACGTGTGATCGTCGAGCCCCGTCCCGCATGACGCAGCTCCACCGGGGCCCGCATCGAGTACCCCCGTGGAGTTTCGATGGATCCGAACACGCCTGCCAGCCCGAACGATTCACCAGGTCCTGCCACGCGGGGTACGTCCCGGCGCAACGTGCTCCGCACCGGGCTCGTCGGCAGCGCCGCGCTCGCGGCGGGCCCGCTGCTGTCGGCTTGCGATACGCCGGGCGGCGCCACGGCGAGCGGGAAGACGAAGATCCGGCTGTGGACCTGGTACACGCAGCAGCGCGAGCAATGGTCGCAGTTGATCGACGAGTTCCAGCGCACCCATCCCAACATCGAGGTGGAGAACCGGCTGTTCGGCAACACCGACTCGTACCTGCCAGCGCTGCAGGCGACCGTCTCCGCCGGTAATCCACCGGACATCTTCGGGCCGCACGTGCTCGCGGTCGAGTACGGCAAGGCGGGGGTGACCGCGGATCTGCGCGGCGAACTCGGATCCGACTTCGTGTCCGGATTCTTCCCATCCACCAACGAAGCCTTCGCCGACGGCGGCAAGCAGTACGCCCTCGGGTGGATGGCGCAGACCTTCGGACTGCTCTACGACCCGGAGATCTTCCGGCAGGCGGGCGCGGACGTGCCGGAGACCTGGGACGAGTTGGTCGAGACCGCGAACCGGATCCGGACGGTGACGAACAAGCAGGCGCTGGTCGTCCGCAACAACCCCGGTTCGGCCGGGCTCGACTTCTTCCTGCCGTTGATCGCCCAGGTCACCGACGATCCGCGGCTGGTGATCGATCTCGATCAACGACGGCGCGGCGCGCGTTGGGACAGTCCGCCGGTCATCGAGGCGTTGCGCAAGGTCGAGACGCTGCTGAAGACCGAAACCATCGCACCGAACGGCAATGCCCTGCAGGAGGAAGCCGCGCAGCGGATGCTGTTCACCGGTGCGGCGGCGATGCTGTTCGCCGGGTCCTGGGTGCCGCAGGACCTCCAGCAGTCCGCGCCACCGGAATTCGTCCAGCGGTGCCAGGTGATGCCGGTTCCGGCGTGGGCACCGGGACATCGGCATTGGACCGCCAACCAGTGCGGCGCGGCGCTCGCGGTGAGCGCCGTCAGCAAGAACAAGCAGGCCGCGCTGGAGTTCCTGACCTTCGCCTACGAGTCGCAGCGCTACGCGCGGATCATGAACCAGTCCACCAGCATGCCCGCGACCCGGCAGGCCGCCGAGCAGGTCGCCGACCCGGTGCTGAAGCAGATGACCTCGTGGCTGGTCAACGGAGACGGCGCCCCGCACATCCTGTTCGGCAAGGGCTCCTCGGCTGCCGCGTCGAACGCGTTCGCCGGGCTGATGGGCGGTCAAGCCTCGCCGGAGCAGACCGCGCGGGCGATCCAGGTAGAGGTGGAACGGACCGGTCGCTGACATGACGATGACAGCTGGAGGAGGTGTCCGGTGACCTCAGCGGTGTCGCGGACCGGACGGGCCGGGCAACGGCTTCGCCGCGGTGCGGTGGGCTACTTGTTCGTCCTGCCGATCGTGGCGTTCTTCGTCGTGTTCGTGGGCGCACCGTTCGTGCGGTCGGTGTACCTGAGCCTGACCGAGTGGTCGGGCTACGGGGTGCCGAAGTTCGTGGGCCTGGGCAATTTCGCCGAAATGGTCGCGGATCCGGTGTTCTGGCGAGCGCTGGCCACGACGGTGCTGTTCACCGCGGCGACCACGGTGCTGCAGACGGTAGTGCCGCTGTTGGTCGCGGTGCTGGTGAACAAGGGCTGGCGAGCCGGTGTGGTGTTCCGGACCGTGTTGTTCATCCCCGCGGTGATCTCCTTCGTGGTCACCGCGGTGCTCTGGCAGCTGATGTACGACCCGAACGTCGGGGTGATCAACGAATTCCTCCGCGCCGTGGGATTGGGCGAGCTCGCCCACGCGTGGCTGGCGGATCCGGCCACCGTGCTGCCCGCGCTGGTGCTGGTCTCGCTGTGGCGGGTGCTCGGCCTGTTCATGCTGATCTTCCTGGCCGGGTTGCAGACCATCCCGACGGGCCTCTACGAGGCCGCCCGCATCGACGGCGCGACACCCGTGCAGCAATTCCGGCACGTCACCGTGCCGATGCTGCGCAGGGTGACGGCGGTGGTGGTGACCCTCAACCTCATCGACGGCTTCAAGACCTTCGACCTGATCTACGTGATGACCGGTGGCGGGCCGAACCGCGCCTCGGAGGTGCTCGGCACCTACCTGTACGGCCTGGCGTTCGGCTCCAGCGCGGGCGCGGTCCCGGCGCTGGGGTACGCCACCGCGATCAGCATGGTGATCTTCGTGCTCGCCATGGCCGCCACGATCGTCCAGCTGCGCTTGGGGAGAGTCCGCGATGTCCGTTGACACAACCAGCCAGCAGCGACGCCTGTTCGTCGGCCGCCTCGGCGGCTACGGGATGCTCGTGCTGCTGTCCGCGGTGACGGCCGCCCCGCTGCTGTGGATGGTCCTGACCTCGGTGCGGCCGCCGAACACGGTCTTCGGCGGCAGCCTGATCCCGGAGAGCTTCACCCTCGACGCGTACCGACGCGCCTGGCTCGAACTGGACTTCGGGTCGCACTTCTGGACCAGCATGTGGCTCACCACCGGCACCTGCCTTTTGGTGGTGGCGCTGGCGACGCTGGGCGGGTACGCCTTCGCGAAGCTGCGCTTCCCAGGCAGGCAGATCATCTACGTGACGCTGCTCTCGACGCTCATGCTGCCCGCCACCGCGATCATCATCCCGCTGTTCCTGGAGCTGAAGGCGTTCAACCTGCTGGACACCCGGCAGGGCTTGCTGCTGGTCTACGTCGGGATCTCGTTGCCGTTCTCGATGTTCCTGATGCGGGCGTTCTTCGAGACGCTGCCCGACGAGCTGGTCGACGCGGCGCGCGTGGACGGGGCGGGCGAGTTCACCATCTTCTGGCGGGTGATGCTGCCGCTGGCCGCACCCGGCGTGGCGACCGTGGTCATCTTCCAGTTCATGCAGACCTGGAACGAGTTCCTGTTCGCCCAGACCTTCTTGCAGACCCCTGCCTACCTCCCGCTGCAACCGGTCCTCTACAGCCTCATCGGCCAGTACGCCACGGACTGGACGATGCTGACGGCCTCGCTGACCATGTCGGTGCTGCCGGTCATCGTCGTCTACGTGCGTCTGCAGCGGAGGTTCATCGCGGGCCTGACCGCGGGCGCGTTGAAGGACTGACCCGTTTTCCGCCGAATCCACCGAGCAGGGAGGCAGCACGTGACCGAATCCCCGAAGATCCAGCACTTGGAGATCGGTTGCCGCGATCTGTCGCGGTCACTGGAGTTCTACCAGGGATTGCTGGGTTTCCAGACCGCGGTGGACGTCGCCGAACCGCAGCGCCCGGACGTGCGCTGGCTCGACGCCGGAGCCGCCCGCTTGCGGCTGGTCGAGATCGCCGACGGTGATCTGGGCGGTTGGTCCCCGGATGACCTGCAGTGCGGTCTCCGGCACTTCGGCATGAAGGTCGGCGATGTGGACGCCCAAGCAGGGCGCCTGCTGGACGCCGGAGTGCGGTTCACCAAGGAACCGAAGGATGCCCACGGCGGCGTGCGGATCACCTTCTTCACCGATCCGGACGGAACGCTGCTGGAATTCGTCGAAGGCCACCTGGAGCACGACAAGACCTGGTCACCGGAGCTCGCCGAACTGGATCGGGTGGCACACCGGGACCGGCCGCGCGACGCTGGCCCGACCTTCGACCACGTCGCGGTGTCCGCACCGAATCTTGAGGCCGCGCTGGAGTTCTACGTCGGCGCGCTGCACGCCACGGTGATCGGGCAACTGTTCTTCGAGGCCGATCCGCGCGGATTCGTCATCACCAACCTCCAGGTCGGCCCGGCTGTGGTGGAGCTGTTCACCTTCGCGGAGCAGACCGAGCCCAACCCGTGGTCCCCGGATAATCCGCGCGTTGGCCTGCGCACCATCGGACTTGGCGCGTCCGACCCCAACACCGCGATCGACGCGATGACGGCGGCAGGTGCGGGCCCGGTGTTGGAGGCGACACCCACCGGTCAGTTGCTCGCCGACCCGCACGGCCTGCCGCTGACAGTGGTGACCGCTCGATGAGCCCCGAACCGGCGCTGCTGCGCCGCCCGCTCGGCAAAACCGGGCTGGCCGTCACGCCGTTGTGCGTCGGAGGCGGTCCGCTCGGCAGCATGCCGCAGAACTTCGGCTACGAGGTTCCTGCCGAGCGCGGCGTGGACACCGTGCGGCAAGTGTTCGCCAGTCCGATCAACTTCTTGGACACCTCCGCCAGCTACAGCAATGGCGACAGCGAACGCCGGATCGGTGCCGCGCTGGCCGAGACTGGCGGTGTGCCAGCTGGTTTCGTGCTGGCGACCAAAGTGGACCGCGACACCACCAGCGGCGATTTCTCCGGGGACCAGGTGCGCCGGTCGGCGGAGGACAGCCTGCGGCGACTCGGACTGGACCAGGTCCCGTTGCTGTACCTGCACGATCCGGAGCACATCTCCTTCGAGGCGGCGATGGCCCCGGCCGGGCCGGTGGAAGCCCTCTTCCGACTGCGCGACGAGGGGATCGCCCAGCACGTCGGGGTCGCTGGCGGACCGGTGGGACTGCTCGCCCGGTTCCTCCGCGAGGCGCCGTTCGAGGCGCTGATCACCCACAATCGGTGGACGCTGGTGGACCGCAGCGCAGACGACCTGATCGACGAGGCGGTCGAACAAGGCGTCGGCGTCGTCAACGGCGCACCGTTCGGCGGCGGGATCCTGGCCAAGGGAACGAAATCGGTGGCCTCGTACGCCTACCGGGCTGCGGACGCCGAGATCGTAAGCCGGGTTCGCGAGATGGAGCACGCCTGCCAGCGGTACTCGGTGCCGCTGGCCGCAGCCGCCCTGCAGTTCTCGCTGCGCGATCCGCGGATCACCTCGACCATCGTTGGCATCTCCCGGCCCGAGCGGGTTGCGGAAACCCTCCGGCTGGCGCGACACCCGATACCCGAACAGCTCTGGGCGGAGCTGGGGCCGCTCGCGGCTCCACCGAAGTACTGGCAGTGGTGAGGCGACCTCATGGAGGACATGTGACGATCGGCGATGGGGCTGGTGTGCTGCGGTTCCCGGACGGATTCGGCTGGGGCGTCGCGACCGCGAGCTACCAGATCGAAGGCGGAGTGCGCGAAGGCGGCAGGGGCGAGTCGATCTGGGACCGGTTCGCGCACACCGAAGGCAAGGTGTTGGGCGGCGACACCGGCGACGTGGCCTGCGACCACTACCACCGCTACCGCGAGGACGTGGCGCTGATGGCCGAGCTGGGCGTCACCCACTACCGGTTCTCGCTGGCGTGGCCGCGGTTGCAGCCCGACGGGTCCGGAGCGCTCGATGCGGCCGGACTCGACTTCTACTCGCGGCTGATCGACGAGCTGCTGGCGGCCGACATCGTGCCGTGGGTGACGCTCTACCACTGGGATCTGCCGCAGCGGCTGGAAGACGCCGGTGGCTGGCCAGAGCGCGACACGGCGCACCGGTTCGCCGAGTACGCGGCGCGGGTGCACGAGGCGTTGGCCGATCGAGTGCGGCACTGGACGACGCTGAACGAGCCCTGGTGCGCGGCCTTCCTCGGCTACGCCGAAGGACGCCACGCCCCCGGACGGCAGGACCACGCGGCGGCATTCCGCGCGGCGCACCACTTGCTGCTAGGACACGGCTTGGCCGTCCGGGACATGCGGGCGAACCAGCGGGACAGCACCTTCGGAATCACGCTCAACCTCTACCCGGTGGATCCGGCCAGCGACACCGAGCAGGACCGCGATGTCGCTCGCCGGATCGACGGCCTGATGAACCGGCTGTTCCTGGATCCGCTGCTGCGCGGCGGTTATCCAACCGACGTGCTGGGCGATGTCGCGCCGGTGCTCGACACCAGCCACATCCGGGCCGACGACGAGCAGATCATCGGGCAGCCGTTGGACTTCCTCGGCGTCAACTACTACACGCGGCACGTCGTGGCCGCCGGGCCGCAGCCGAAGGTGTGGTCGCCCGGTCAACCGGCCAGTCCCTGGGTGGGCAGCTCCGACATGATCAACGTCAAGCGCGGCCTGCCGACCACGGACATGGGCTGGGAGGTCGATCCCGCCGGACTGCACGAGGTGCTCACCCGGCTGCACCGCGAGTACGGCCCGATTCCGCTGCACGTCACGGAGAACGGCGCGGCGTACCCGGACGAGCCGGACTCCGCCGGGCAGGTCCGCGATCCGGATCGGGTTCGCTACCTGGAGCAGCACTTCCGCATCGCGCACCAAGCCATCGCGGACGGCATCGACCTGCGCGGCTACTTCGTGTGGACGCTGCTGGACAACTTCGAGTGGGCGTGGGGCTACACCAAGCGATTCGGATTGGTGCACGTCGACTACCCGACGCAACGCCGGACACCCAAGGACAGCGCGCGCTGGTTTGCGCGGGCAGCGCGGAACAACGGGTTCGAGGTGCGGGAGCGAAATGAAGATCACTGATCTGCGGTGCGCGGTGCTCGGTGGCAGCCCGATCGTTCGGCTGATCACCGACGAGGGGATCGACGGCTACGGTCAGATCGAGTCGGCCAAGCCCTACCTGAAGCCGGTCGTCGAGATGTACCGGGACTTCCTGGTGGGGGAGGATCCCACCGACGTCGAGCACTGCATGCTCAAGATCCGCCGCTTCGCCGGGTTCAAACCCTGGGGCAGCGCGGTGAGCGCGATCGAGCTGGCGCTGTGGGACATCACGGGCAAGGCCGCTGGCCTGCCGGTCTACAAGCTGCTCGGCGGCAAGGTGCGGGACCGGGTGCGCGTCTACAACGGCGGAGTGCGGCCGAAGATGACCGGACACACGCCGGAGGACTACGCGGCGAGCATGCGGCAGATGAAGCAGGCGTCCGAAGGCTTCACGCTCATCAAACAAGGCGTCGCGTTCCACGGCCAGATGGCCGTCAACGTGCCAGGTTTCAGCTACGGGGAACTGCGCACCGGACCGCGCAATCCCAACCGCGGCGGGCTCACCGAGCACGGCTTCAACCACGTCGTGGAATGCGTGACGGCGATGAAGGAAGTCCTCGGCGACGAGGTCGGGCTGGCGCTGGACATGGGACCGGGATGGTCGGTCGCGGACGCGATCCGGGTGGCGCGCGCATTGGAGCCGTTGCAGATCGCCTGGCTCGAAGACCTGCTGACCGGTGACTACGTGCCGTGGGTGCACCCGGAGCTGTACCGGGAGGTCACGGTGGCGACCAGCACGCCAATCCACACCGGCGAGCAGATCTACCTGCGGCACAACTTCAAGCAGCTGATCGACACCCAGGCGGTCCGCGTGATCGGGCCAGACCCGTGCGACGTGGGCGGCATTGCCGAGCTGAAGTGGATAGCGGAGTACGCGGATCTGCACGGCATCTCGATCGCCCCACACGGCGTGCTGGACGGCCTGATCGGGCTGGCGGCGCTGGTGCAGGTGTCCGCCACGCTCCCGGACAACTTCATCGCGTTCGAGTACCCGGTAGCGGAACCGAACTGGTGGTACTCGATCGTCAAGGGCCTACCGGACCCGATAGTGCGAGACGGCTTCATCGAAGTCTGGGACCGCCCCGGTTTGGGAGTCGAGTTCATAGTGGAAGAAGCCCGCCGCTACCTGGAACCGGAGGACGCCGGGTTCTTCGACGACTGAGCCGGGGCGGGCACCTGTCGTGCTCGTGAGTGATTGCGCCGGTAAGAAACGGAATTCCCACTGACGAGCACAAGGGCGCGCAACCGCTCCTACCTCGCATTCCTGGGCTCCCGGCGCCCCGTCGGGCCAGCCGAGGAATACCGTGAACCGCACCTCGACGGTCTCCTCGGACTCTCCGAGCCGGGTGGCGGTGTCCAGATGCCGTCCAGGACGGTCTTGTCTGGGTTCGCCTTTCGCGGCCCCGAGGCCGCGATCGCTGAACTGATCACGGCAGCGACGATCGCCCACTGTCCTGAACAGAGGACAGTCACCGTGCATACACGGCCTCTGACACGATGCCGTGGACTTTCATCGACCACTGTGGACGCTTGAGTGGAAGCACTCGTCCGAGTTGCCCCTCGGCTACGCGCCGGTGAGCGGCTAGACTTCACGTTGGCAGTTAACCTGCTCTGCTGTAGCGGGTGCGGCCTCGGTGGGGGTGTTGCAGCACCTTCTCGGGGGCCTGTCCGACTGGACGGCGCCTACTCGCAGAAGACGCGCAATTTGGCATCGGTCTGGTCGAGGTCCACGGTCACCTCGTCGAGGTGCTCCACGAGCGCCTCAAGTTGTTCGGGCTTGAGCTGCTTCAAGTCGACCGGAACGCCCGACTTGTCCAGTTCGGCGTTGGCCCGATCCAGTGCCTGCGGCGGGATCAGGGCCGCCAGCTGTACACCGGCCCGCAGCAGTTGCAGCGGCACCCGTACGTTGATCCGCCCCGTCTCACCGTTCTCATCAATGGTGTCCATCTCCACCCGCAGGTACTTCGCCTTGCCCTTCGGCCGGGTGTCGAGACTCGTCGCCGTCGGCGGCCGGTCCCGTTCGAGCGCGGTGATGAGCCGCTCCGCCTCGTCTGCGGTGATCTTGCCCTCGGCCAGCATGTCGAGGATGTCCTTGCGTTGTTCGTTCATCGGAACCTCTCCTATCGGATGGTGACGAGCACAGCCGTGCGGTCCTGCTCGATGTCGAACCGGGTGCCGGGCAACGCGGAGACGATGCGCCAACCGGTGCCGAGTGCCCGCACCGCACTGACGCGGAACACGAGGCAGGCCACGGCCGCCCCCAGTACGGCCAGGACCACGACCGGTGATAACACGAGCACGACGGGCAGTACCGGGACCCAGATCCGGATGGGACGACCGTTCGGGCGTTTGACCCGTACGGTCAACAACTGCGGCATCACGTGCGACTCTCCAATTTGGACACTGCCTGCTCTGCGGTGATCTCGCCGCGGCGCAACCGGTCGATGATGTCGGCCTGCGACGGCGCTGGATCGGTCTCGACGAAGTCGAGCAGCTGCGTGATCCGGTTCAGTCTGGATTTGATCGTCGGGTAGCTCACCCCGAAGATCCGCTCCATCTCCTTGATGGAACCGTGGCTCCGCACGAACGCCATGATGAAGATTTGGTCCTCGGCGTTGAGCTGAGCCAGTTGCGGTAGCTCGAACTCGCCCTCGATCGCGATGCCGCTGTCGGCCAGGCGTACCCGCTCGACGACGAACGGCTGGCCCCGGGTCAGGTTCGTGAGTTCCTGCCAGTCCATCGCCTGCTTTGTCATATCTAAAGTCGTACCCGGCTCATCGTCAACTTTCAACATGACGATCTTAATTTTCTTAAGACCGCGCTTCCTTCGGGCCTCTTGCTGGTCCGCCGCCCCGCCCTGCCGCCCGTCACGGCCCGCCGCTTCCGCCGCTGTCGATCTAGGGCGAAGGAGCAGTCCTTTTGGGCGATACGCGGGATAAGCGCGGCCCGCTGTCGGCGAAGGGCACGACGCGCGCGCCGACGGCCCAGGTGGTTCGAGCAGGTTTGTCAGTCCTCCGGCGTCACCGGGAGCACGGCGGTCGTCGATGCCGACCGAGACGGCGATCACGCCAGTCTGGAACGCCCGGACATCGGCAAAGACAGGCCGTTGCCTGAGCTGGCTCGCTCTGCACACCATGTTTCGTCGGCCGGGCGGGGTGACGGGAGCATTGGTGCGCGATCGGGTTGATTTGTTCCCCTGTCCGTGCGTCGTTCAGTCGTCTGCCCGCTCATCGGCCATTAGCGGATGTTCCGGAGCACCGTTGCTGCGCGCCGACTTCCGGCGGCTGTGGGCCGAGCACGAGGTGGCGGTCCGGCGCGCCGACCGCAAGACCGTGCTGCATCCGCGGGTGGGCCGCCTGGTGATGGACTGCGAGACCCTGGTGACCCCCGACCAGGGTCAGCAGCTGGTGGTGCTCACCCGGCGGACGCCGAAGCCCGCGAGCGGTTGGAGCTGCTGCGGGTGCTCGGCACCGAGGAATTCCCCACGGGCGAGACGAGCACGCCCGTACGGTGAATCCGACCATGGGGTACCGGCTCAGTCTTCGATGGCTTGGTCGGCGGAGCGACCGTCCCCGATCTGCGGGCCCGTGTCGGCCGGAGGCCGATCACGGCGGACGCAGCAGTTCTAGGATCTCTTCATAGCTCTTCGGCGTCAGGTGCCAGACGGCCCGCACCACGTTGGGCAGGAAGTTGACGCACAGCCCGGAAAGCACCAGCATGACGCCCGCTGTCAGCAGGCGCAGAATCGAGAGCACTTCCCACTGAAATTCCGCGCTATCCACCAGCAACGCGGCGCCCACCGCGATCGCGCTGACCATGAGCACGACTACAGTGATCACGAAAATTCGGAAACGGGTACTTCGGCGTTGCTCGCGGTCGCTCTTTTCCCACGCTTGTGAATCGGTCACGTCAACATCGGCCGAACCAGCGTGTTCGGGCCCGATCAGCCGATCACGTGTTGCGACGCCTCCGGAATCCGCTCAGGCATTCGTTGGTGGCGAGGCCCCACTACAAACGCTTTCCTGAAGCGGCGATTACGAACCTGGGCATCCGGGGAATCAGCCGAGAAGTCGTTGACGATGCGCGTCATCCTGTTGATGATCCGTGCCATCGTGGCCGCGCTCGGGGCGAGTATGCCAGCGGCAGAGGAACCGGGCGCGTTGCCTCGCAGGTTCGCCAGCTGCGAACGGTGCGGTCAGGGCGGCGGATGTCGGCCATGCTGTTCGAATGGATTACATTCTGCTGCACGGCACGGGACAGTCGCCAGTGGGATGGGAGCGGCTGGTCGATGTCCTCAAGGGCCGTGGCCACCGGGCAGTTCCGGTCGATTTTCCGTGCGATCGGCCCGGTCTGCTCGCCGACGACTACGCCCGCATCGCCGCCACCCAGATCGGTGATGCGGTCCATGAGCCGGTGGTGGTGGCCCATTCGGGTTCGGGGCTGCTGCTGCCAGCGGTAGCGCATGCGGTGCGGGCGCGTCATCTGGTCTGGCTGGCCGCAGCCGTCCCCGATTTCGCGGGCGGTTCGAGCTTCGTGGACCAGATCCAGCAGTCCGGCCCCGAGATGGCCGGGGAGGAATGGCGCACTGCCGGTCTGGAATCCACCGAGGATCCGGTGGTCGCCGCTTATTTCGGATTCCACGACTGCGACCTGCGAACCGTGCGTTGGGCCGTGACCACGATACGTCTCTTCTATCCCGAGGCCGCTTACGCCGAAACCCCACCCGCCCGCCCTGTGATGCCCTCGACATTCGTTTTGCCCCGACACGACCGGACGTTGCGGCCGGACTGGATGCGGCGGGTTGCGAGGGAACGCCTTGGCATCGAGGCGATCGAGATCGACGGAGGCCACTTCCCGCACGTTTCACGGCCGGAACAGCTAGCCGACATCCTGGTACGCAGCCAACCGCAACCACCCAGCACCGACAACCGCTAGACCCGAATCGCATTCGCCGGTATCCCGGCGCGGGCTGGTCAACTCGCGGGCAGCGGGCCAATGGTCGGAATCCAAATCGCCGAGAATCGTTGCTCAGTGTGCCCGTTCCGAATCGATCGCCACCCTAGGGGGTTGAGTTTGAAACGGCCTGGGGTGGCGATGTAGTTGTGGGCTGTCTCGGTGCTCACTCACCTCACGGTCAGGGCTCGCCCTGTTCGGTGCTTCCGGCTCGTTGATCAAGCGGCGGGGGGACTTCCTTTGCACGATGGGCGAATCCGCTTCCAGACGTCAGGAGTGATCACATGCGGATTCTGCATCGTGTTGTTCTCGCGATCGGCACCGTCGTGCTGGCTCTGGCGGGTCTGACCGTCGGCTTGGCCGGCGCCGCCCCCGGCGACCACGCGGCGCGTGACGGGGTGAAGCTCGCCGCCAAACTCGACGGCGCCCAAGAGGTGCCCGGCCCCGGTGATCCCGACGGCTTCGGGTCGGCTCGCCTCACGGTCTTCCCGGACCAGGTGTGCGTGTACCTGAAGGTTTCCCGCATCCAGCTACCCACCACAGCTGCCCACATCCACCGCGGAGTTCGCGGGGTCGCGGGCCCGGTAGTCGTCACCCTCCCGAACCCGGCGACGGGCGAAGCGGACGGATGTGTCCCGATCGACCGAGAACTGGCCAAGGAACTGGTCAACATGCCGAGCGGGTTCTACGTCAATGTGCACAACGACGAGTTCCCGGATGGTGCGATTCGCGGGCAGCTTTCCCGACACAAGCTCCACGACGCCTGACGCTTCAGCTCAGCGCCCACCGGCCCGGATGTCGCCCGGCATCCGGGCCGATGTGCGGCAGCGCGAACTGATTCGCGGATTCCGCTATTCGACTTCCTGGTCGGCCAGGTGGCGGGTGAAGGAGCCTTCGCCGTGTTGGGCGAGTTCGGCCAGCACCGCTTGGGGGTCGCCCGCTTCGATGGTGCGCAGCAGCTGTTCGTGGCGGGCGACGTGTTCGGTCAGGCTCTCGTAGTGGTGCTCGCGGGTGTAGAGGTTCATCGCCATGCACAGCAGTAGTTGCTGGTGCAACGAGCGGTAGAACTCGGTGAGCCGCCGGTGTCCGGACAAATCCACAATGGACAGATGGAAGTCGTAGCCGCGCTCGACCAGTTGGGCACGGTCGTCGCGCTCGGCGCAGTCCTGCATGGCCCGCAGAGCCTGGCGGCACCGCTGCAAGCGTTCGGGGGAGTCGCAGGGCACGCCCAGTTCCACGGCGAGTCGCTCGAACCCCGCCCGCAGGTCGAGGATTTCCCGGACGTCGCTCTCGTCCAGCTTGGTGACGATGGCGCCGCGCCGCGGGACGCGGGTGATCAGTCCCTCGCGGGCCAGCGACTGCAACGCTTCGCGCAGCGGTGGCCGCGAGATGCCGAGTTGTTCGGTGAGCCGGTCCTCGATCAGCCGCTCACCGGGACGGAGCTGTCCGCCCAGGATCATCCGGCGCAACGCGTCGGTGGCGAGTTGGACCAGCGACGGCGCCTCAATGCGTCCCGGTGGGGTGCCGAAAGGCGTTGCGACGAAGGGGTTCTCGTGATCGGGGTGGTGCACCTCGGGGCCTCTTCCGCCGGGCTGGCGGGACCGCGATGCAGGTTGTCGGGTCTTGCCAGCACGCTTCGTTTCTTGTAGACAATAGCTCATCGAGCGTGGTCTCGATCACGTTCCCCGCCGGACGTTCTGCCCGGCGGCGTTCGACTGATCCCAACGACTTGGACGGGAGAGTCATGAACTCCGCTGAACTGCTCGCCTTGTTCGACGAACTCCGAGTGGCCGATGTCCGAGACGGCATGGACTGGGCCGGTCTGCACGCAAAGGGCACGGTGCCGCGGGAGATCGGTCCGCTGTTCCCCGGCGCCAAGGTGACGGGTATCGCGCGCACCATTCGATTCCGGCCGACCGAGCAGCAGACCGCGCAGTTGCCGCCGGAGGAGTACACCGAGTGGGCTTATCGGTACTGGTACCCGAAGCGGTATCCGGACCCCCTGCGCGGCACGTTGCAGGACGGCGAGGTCGTCGTCATCGAGTCGGCCGGTTTCCCGGACGTCGGCGAGGTCGGGTCGAACAACTCGCTGGACTGGCACGCCCACGGCGCGCGCGGCGTGATCACCTCCGGTGGGGTCCGCGACACCGACGAGTGCATCCACCAGGGCGTGCCGATCTTCTGCCGCTACCGCGCGCAGAAGATGGTGCAGGGCAGGGTGGAGTTCGACGCCGCCCAGGTGCCGGTGAACATCGGCGGAGTGCTGGTGCGTCCCGGCGACATCGTGGTTGGCGACGGCGACGGGTTGATCGTCGTTCCCGCCGAGCAGGCCGAGACCGTCGCCAAGTATGCCCGCCAGGAGCTCGACAACGACAAGGTCGGTCGCCGGGCGATCTACGAGGGCCTCGGCTGGGCGCCCGACCACACGGTCCAGTGAGCGAAGGCGGGCTGATGACCGACCGGGAGATCGGATTCGTCGGGGTGGGCAACATCGGTGCGCCGATGGCCCGCGCCTTGCGCATCGGCGGATGGCAGGTGGCGGTGCACGATACCGCCCTTGATCGCGCCAAGTCCTGTTTGGACAGTGGTGCTCGGTGGGCGGCGGAGCTGCGCGACCTCGGCGGCTGCGAGCTGGTGTCGATCGCGGTGCCCGATGACGAGCAGGTCCGCAACGTGGTCCGTGGCCTGGCCGAATGCCTCGCGACCGGGAGCATCTTGGCCGTGCACAGCACAGTTCTGCCGCGCACGCTCGAAGAGCTCGTCGAGGAATGCGACGAGGCCGGGCTTTCCATCCTCGACGCGCCGGTCAGCGGTGGGCCTGAGCGAGCGCTGCGCGGTGAGCTCACGATGGTCCTCGGAGGCTCGGATGCCGCAGTGGAGACCGCCCGGCCAGCGTTGCAAGCGATGGCGGATCGCATCGTCCGCGTCGGCGCGGTCGGCGCGGCGGCGGCCGCCAAGCTCGCCAACCAGCTGATGATGTTCTCCGCGTTGGCTGGCGTGCACGAGGCGCTGCGACTGGCCGAAGCACACGGCGTCACCGAGGAACAGGTGCTCGATGTGGTGCGCAGCTGCACCGGAGCCTCGTGGGTGACGGAGAACTGGGGCTTCTTCGACAAGGTCGTGCAGGACTACGACCGCAACGGGGTGCCGGTGCGCTACCGCACCTGGAGCAAAGACCTGTGGGACGTCGTGGCCGCCGCCCGGGACTGCGACGTCCGCGTACCGCTGGCCGGTCTGCTCGCGCAGCACCTCGCCGAACAGGTGGAGGAACACGGGCACCGGCCGCGCTGAACCCGGCTACGGCCCGGTAGGCGAAGAGTCAAGGAGGACTCATGTCGCCCAGACAAGCAACGGTGGCCCCGGAAGAACCGCTGCGGCCGACCGTTGATCCACCCCTTCCGTCGCGCCGACGTCGGCGCCGGGACACCGCCGCCGCGTGGGCGTTCCTGAGTCCGTGGGTGCTCGGGTTGGTGCTCATCACCCTGGGGCCGATGGCGTATTCGCTGTACCTGTCGTTCACCCGGTTCGACCTGTTCAACCCGCCGGAGTGGATCGGGCTGGGCAACTACGCCGACCTGTTGGGTGCCGATCCCAGGTTCTGGCAGTCGGTGCGCGTCACGTTGCACTACGTCGCGGTGTCGGTGCCATTGGTGCTGGTCGTCTCGCTGCTGCTGGCGATGGTGCTCAACCGCGGTCTGCGCGGGCTCGGGGTGTACCGGGCGTTGTTCTACCTGCCGTCGCTGCTGGGCACCAGCGTCGCGATCGCGGTGCTGTGGCGGCAGGTCTTCGGTGAGGACGGCCTGGTCAACCACGTGCTGCGGAGTCTGGGCTTCGAGGCGCACAGCTGGATCGGCGATCCTCGGACCGCGCTGTACACGCTGGTGGTGCTCAGCGTGTGGACCTTCGGCGCGACCATGGTGATCTTCCTGGCCGGACTGCGCCAGATCCCCGGCGAGCTCTACGACGCGGCCGAGGCCGACGGGGCGGGCCGATTACGCCGGTTCTGGCACATCACGCTGCCGCACCTGTCGCCGGTCGTGCTGTTCAACGGGTTGCTCGCGACGGTGAACGCCTTCCAGGCGTTCGCGCCCGCCTACGTGGTGAGCCGGGGGTCGGGTGGCCCCGCCGACTCGACCCTGTTCTACACGCTGTACCTGTACGAGCGCGGTTTCAAGCAGTTCCAGATGGGCTACGCCTCGGCGATGGCCTGGCTGTTGTTGCTGGGCTTGGCCGTGTTCGCCGGTCTGCTGTTCGCCTCTGCCCGGTACTGGGTCCACTACGGAGACCAGCGATGAGCGACATCCCCAGATCTTCTCCGGTGACCAGGCTGCTGTTCCACCGCTGGACGGCTGGCCGCGTGGTTCCTGCCCTGGCCCGGCACGTCGTGCTGGTGGCCGTGCTCGTTGTCGTGCTGTACCCGCTGTGGTGGCTGGTGGGGTCGTCGTTCCGGCCGACCGAGGAGATCTTCGCCCACATCGGACCGTGGCCCGCCGACGCCACCCTGGACAACTACCGCGAGGGCTTCACCGCCGCCGGGTCCGTGCACTTCGCCCGCTTCTTCCTCAACTCGTTCGTCATCGCGGTGCTCGCCGTGCTCGGCAACGTGCTGTCCTGCGCACTGGCCGGATATGCCCTGGCGCGGTTGGAATTCCGGTTCAGAGGACTGGTCATGGCGGCGGTGATCGGATCGATCCTGCTGCCCTACCACGTCACGATCATCCCGCAGTACGCGCTGTTCAGCGAGCTGGGTTGGGTAGGCACGATCCTGCCACTGGTGCTGCCGAAGTTCCTGGCGACCGACGCGTTCTTCGTCTTCCTGATGGTGCAGTTCCTGCGCGGACTGCCCGCCGAACTCGACGACGCCGCGCGGATCGACGGCTGCGGGCACTGGCGGATCTTCACCCGCATCGTCGTGCCGCTGTCGCTACCGGCGATCGGGACGACGGCGATGTTCACCTTCGTGCACGCCTGGAACGACTTCCTCGGACCGCTGCTGTACCTCACCGACACGGAGTCGTACACCGTCTCGCAGGGCCTGCAGATGTTCGTCGACGCCACCGGCCAGTCCGAGTACGGGTCGCTGTTCGCGATGGCGGTGCTCTCACTGGCGCCGCTGGTCGGGTTCTTCCTGTGCGCCCAGCGGCTGCTCACCGAAGGAATCGCCACCACCGGTCTGAAGTGATCGACCCAGGGAGAATATCGTGCGCGCACCGCGTTTGTGGCCCCTGCTAGGGGTAGCCGTACTCGCGCTCTCGGCGACGTCCTGCGGAGGAACGACAACCCCGACCTCGCCCGTCGATGGCCCCGTCGCGGGTCAGATCGCCTTCTCCTGGTGGGGTGGATCGGGACGGAACAAGAAGACCAACGCGGTGGCGGACCTGTTCGAGCAGCAGCACCCAGGGGTGCGGATCTCCCGGCAACCGGGCGACTTCAGCAGCTATTGGAGCAAGCTGAACGTTCAGGCCGCGGGCGAGAACTTGCCGTGCGTGACGCAGACCCAGGCACGGCAGCTCAACGAGTACACCGCGAACGCGATCTTCCGCCCGCTGGACGACCTGGTGGCCTCCGGAGCCATCGATGTTTCGCAGATCCCGCCGAAGATCCTCGACAGCGGCCGGGGCACCGACGGTCGGCTATACGCGATCCCGTACGGTGCCGCCTACGATAGCATCATGTACAACGCCACGGCGGCTCAGCGCGCGGGTGTTGGTGATCTTCCGCCGGATGTCAGCTGGCCGCAGTTCGCGGATTGGCTCAGGCACGCGCAGCCCGGACTGCCGAGCGGGATGGCGGCCGCCGACCTGCGCGGCGAGCTGCCGTCCTACTTCCTGTCGTGGATCACCGGGCACGGTTACTCGCTGTTCCGCGATGGCGAGGTCGGATTCCCGCCGCAGGTGGTCGCGGACTACTGGCGGTGGTGGGAGGACCTGCGCGCGACCGGTGCGACGACTTCGCCAGCCATGGTCGTCGAGGAACCCTCGCAGCCCGAACAGGGTTACCTCGCCCAGGGGCGCGTGCTGTCCGACACCCGTCCCGGCAACGCCGTGACACCGGTCCAGGAGTCCTTGGACGCCATCGGGGGTGGTGAGGTGAAGGTGGCGCCGCACCCGACCGGGCCCGCCGGGTTGGGCAACGTCATCATCACCACCGGCCTGTCGATCCCGGCCTCCTGCCCGAACGCGAGCACGGCCGCGGCGTTCATCGACTTCTTCGTCAACGATCCGCAGGCTGCGGCGATATACTCCTCGGACAACGGCGCGGTCACCAACACCGCGTTGCTCCAGCAGCAGTTGCGGGACCCGGAGTTGGCGCCGTCCAAACGTGCGGAACTGTCGTTGTACCAGGAGATCCTGCGCCGCGATCCGCAGATCGTGCTGTTCCCGGCCGGTTACGAGGTCGCGATCGACGACAACCTCAAGCGCAGCTACGAGCGGGTTGCGTTCGGCCTGACCACCGTGGATCAGGCAGCGCAGGAGTTCGTGGTGGAAGCCAACCGAGTTCTGCGGCAGTCGGCGGGACAGTGAGGAGCAGCAGTGGTTTCGTGGCAATGGTCCCAGGGGCGCACGCCGGTCGTGGACGTCCATCAGCACTTCTGGCGCGTCGGCACCCGAGGCGACGCCGAGCAGGGCGTGCTGGCGGCGGACTTCCTGCCCGAGGACCTCAGACCGGAGCTGGCTTACGGCGGCGTGGACGCGACGATCCTGGTGCAGTCGGTGAATTCGCCGGAGGAGAACGACCGGATGCTGGAATTCGCCGACCAGGCGGGATTCGTGGCGGGCGTCGTCGCCTGGGTTGGGCTGGACGACCCGACTGCGGCTGGGAAGGAGCTGGCCCGACTGGCGGACCAGCCGTTGGTGCGCGGCGCGCGGTGCTTGGTCGGGCGCGACGACTGCGCAGGATGGCGCAGCGAGGCGGTGCGCGATGTGCTGGCTGAGCTGGCGAACCTCGGATGGTGCTGGGAAGTCGTGCCGGTCACCGAAGAGCAGGTTGACGTCGTGACGGAACTGGCCGCGCAGCGCCCCGACCTGACTGTGGTCGTCGACCACCTCGGGCGTCCGCCGCTGGGTTCGGGCAGCCCGGCGGAGTGGCGATCCCGGATCCGGCGGCTGGCCGAGCTGCCGAACACCGTTGTGAAGCTGTCGGTCGGCGTCGACGTGCTGAGCTCGTGGCGCTGGAACCCGACCGAGCTGACGCCGTGCGTGCACCACGCGCTGCGGGAGTTCGGACCGGGGCGGTGCATGCTGGCCAGCAACTGGCCGGTGATCAACCTGGCCTGCCCGCACCGGCGAGCGTGGCACGACCTGGATCGCGCGGTCGTGGATGCGGGGCTCGACGAGGCGGAACTCGCCGACGTCCGAGGCGGCAATGCGGTTCGGTACTACCGTTTGAGTACTTGATCTCGTTTTTCAAGCGGCGAAGCCGCTTAGCACACCTACGGCACTCGCACCGCCGCGGGTTTTCAGGCTGTGCCCACTGGCGTTCTCTGGGAGGACCTACCTCGACGTGGTGTATTGGCATGATGTCGGGGATCCCGGACCGAGACGGCGTCTGAGATTCCGCTACCCGCACCGCCACGCAAAACGAGTTCGGAGACAGGTTTTGAACCTCATTGGGTGATCTCTTCTGCGGTGAGTCGCCGCGAGAGTTCGCGTGCCACGGATTCCACGATTGGCCGGGTCCGGTCGAGTTCCGCTGCGGTGCTGCACCCGCTGATCGACAGGCTGCCCAGCACTCGGGTGTGGTTGAGCGAGATCGCTGCGGCCACGCAGAGCACGCCCGGTCCGGATTCCTCGATGTCGAAGGCCGTGCCCCGCTGCCGGATCAGCGCCATTTCCCGGATGAACCTCCGGGGCATGATGATCGTCCTCGGTCCGCAGCGGGCCAGCCCCGACTCGACGACGGAACGCAGTGTCGCGGGTGGGGAGAAAGCGAGGATGGCCTTGCCGAGTCCGGTGCTGTGCGCCGGAAGGCGGGCGCCGGTCCGGGAGATCCGCACATCGTTGTCGGCTCCCGGCAGTTTCGCCAGGTAGACGACGTCCGTATCGGCCAGCACGCCGAGGTTCACGGTGTGGTTGGTGGCTTCGCGGAGGTATTCCAGGAATGGCAGCGCGGTGTCCCGCAGGCCGCACTGCCACCACGACCGCTGGCCGATTTCGACCAGTTGGATTCCGAGGCAATAGCCCTTTCCGGACCGTTCCAGCAAACCGAGATCGGCGAGTTCGGCGGCGATTCGATGGGCGGTCGGCTTCGGCAATCCGGATTTCCTGGTCAGCTCCGCCAGCGACAACACCCATTCCTGCGGGCCGAACGAATTCAGGATTCTCGCCGCCCGTCCCAACATGGAGACGCGTGGCATGTCTTCCGGCAATTCGGTGACCGGTTCGATGGCGGTCGGTGGGATTTTGGCAGCGGATACCGGTGCGGTTGACATGTTTCAACTCATTTCTCGCCGGTTTCGGCCAGGTGACTCGTTTGTAGACCGGGGTGGCCTGCGCGAGCAATAATCCGTCCCATGACACGGGACGGCGCGGGTTTGTCGATGGTCGAGAAATCCTGGATGGTGCTCGACGCGTTCGCGCCGGGCGGGGGGCCGATGCGGCTGACCGAGCTGGCCGACCGGGCCGGGCTGCCGCGCTCGACCGTGCACCGGCTGCTGACCAGGTTGGTCGAGGTGGGCAGCGTCGAACGGTCGGCCGACGGGTTCCACCTCGGACGCAAGTTGTTCGAGCTGGGCGCGATGGTGCCGGTCGAGCGGGGATTGCGCAACGCCGCGCTGCCGTTCATGGAAGACCTCTACATCGCCACCCACGAGGCGGTGCACATGGGCGTCATGGACGGCTACGACGTGGTCTACGTGGAGAAGATCTACGGGCACGCGGTTTTCTCGATGCCGTCGCGGGTCGGCGGGCGGTTGCCGTTGACCTGCACGGCGATTGGCAAGGCGATGCTGGCCTTCGCCGAGCCGGAGTTCGTCGAGGCCGTCCTCGCCCAGCCGTTGCGGCGGCTGACCAGGCATTCCGTCGTCGATCCCGGCCGCTTGGCGGATGCGTTGGCGGAGATCCAGGTTTCGGGTATCGCCTACGAGTACGAGGAAGTGCAGGCCGGGGGCGGTTCGCTGGCCGCACCCGTGTTCGAGCAGGGCAAGGTCGTGGCGGCGCTGTCGGTCGCCGTTCCCGTCGCGCGTTTCCACCCGGTCCGGCTGGCGCCCGCGGTGAAGACCGCGGCGCTCGGGCTGTCCCGCCAACTCAGCCGATCCACCCGCCCGGCGGGCGGTCGGTGAATTCGATTTGATCGAACGTCTCGCGTGGCGAGACGTTCGACTTGGCCCGTCGGCCTCCGCGATGTCATGGTCCGGCAATCGGACGATGAAAACGTGGGAGGTGGGCGTGGACCTCGAACTCACGGAAGATCAAATCGCGATCCGGGATGCCGTGGCGGACCTGTGTGCTCGGTACCCGCAGGATTACTGGCAGCGACTCGACGCCAGCCGCGAATATCCGGAGGAATTCGTGGCCGCGTTGACCGATGCGGGTTGGTTGTCGATTCTGATTCCGGAGGAATACGGCGGCGGCGGTCTCGGGGTCGTGGAGGCCGCGCTGGTCCTGGAAACGATCAACCGATCCGGCTGCGCCAGCACGGCCGCGCACGCGCAGATGTACACGATGGGCACCGTGCTGCGGCACGGCAGCGATGAGCAGAAGAAGCGGTACCTCCCCAAGATCGCCAGCGGCGAACTCCGGCTCCAGGCGTTCGGGGTCACCGAACCGGACGCGGGCACGGACACCACCCGCATCCGCACGTCGGCGGTGCGCAAGGGCGACCACTACGTGGTCAACGGCGGGAAGATCTTCACCTCCCGCTTCCAGCACTCGGACCTCATGCTGCTGCTGGTCCGGACCACGCCTTACGACGACGTCGCGAAGAAATCCGATGGCATCAGCGTATTGCTGGTGGATCTCCGCGAGGCGGGCGAGCAGATCAAGGTCCAACCCATCGAAACGATGGTTTCGCACGAGACCAACCAGCTGTTCTTCGACGACCTGATCGTGCCCGCGGAAAACCTGATCGGGGTGGAGGGCAAGGGTTTCCGGAGCATTCTCAGCGGGATGAACGCGGAGCGCATCCTCGTCGCCTCGGAAGTGCTCGGCGACGGTTTCTGGTTCATCGAGCGGGCCAGCGAATACGCCTCGCAGCGCCAGGTGTTCGGCCGTCCGATCGGGCAGAACCAGGGCATCCAGTTCCCGATCGCCCAGGCGTACGCGCAGTTGGAGGCGGCAAGCTTGCTGCGTTGGAAGGCCGCGGCGAAGTTCGACGCCGGTCAGCAACCCGGCATGGAGGCCAACGCGGCGAAACTGCTGGCGTCCCAGGCGACTTTCGTGGCGGCCAACGCCGCGATGGACACCTTCGGCGGTTACGGCATGACGGTGGAGTACGGCATCGAGCGCAAGTTCCGCGAGGCCCGGTTGCCGTTGGTCGCCCCGATCAGCAACAACCTCGTGCTGGCCTACTTGGGCCAGAACGTGCTCGGCATGCCGAAGTCGTACTGACCCTGGATTCGCGCGGGAGGCGGACCGTGGATTTGCAACTGAAGGACAGCGCAGTGATCGTCACCGGCGGCAGCCGGGGGATCGGCCTGGAGACGGCGCGGCTGTTCGCCGCCGAGGGAGCGCGCGTCCTGATCTGCGCCCGGCGGCCGGAGGTGCTCGCCGAGGCAGCCGAGGACATCGAGCGGACCACCGGTGCGCGACCGGAAACCGTCCCGGTGGACGTGACCGATCCGAAGTCGCTGGATGGGCTGGTGGCAACGGCGCTGGATCGTCTCGGCGGCATCGACGTCCTGGTCAACAACGCCGGAACCGGTACCTACAAACCGTTCCTCGAAGTCACCGACGAAGAGTTGCAGCACGGCATGGCGATCAACTTCTTCGCCCAGTTCCGGCTGTGCCAACGGGTCATCCCGCACCTGATCGCCAAGGGCGGTGGATCGATCGTCAACGTGGCCGGGGAGACCGGGATCCGGGTCACCCCGCCGCCGTTCCGGTCCAGTTGCACCGGCCCGGCGAAGTCCGCCGAGATCCGCCTCTCGAAGGTGCTGGCCAGCGAGTTCGGCGCGCAGGGCATCCGGGTCAACTGCGTGGTTCCCGGTTTGGTGCACACCCCGGAGCGGTTCGCGAAGTGGGAACGCGAAATGGTCCGCGACGAGCTCAGCGAGTCCGAAGCCGAGCAGGTCCGCCGCGAGTGGGGCGCGAACATCGCCAACCCGGACAACGGATGGGGCACCCCGGAGGAGTTGGCGCGGCTCATCGTGTTCGCGGCTTCGAAGGCGGTTCCGTTCATCAACGGCGCGGTGCTCGTCGCCGACGGCGCCGAGGACAAGTCCTAGGAGGTCCTGCGGTGGATGGTTCTTTGCGAGGATTGCGGGTTCTGGACATCACCGCGAGTGTCGCCGGTCCGTTCGCGACCCAGATCCTCGGCGATCTCGGCGCCGATGTGATCAAGGTGGAACGCGTCGAGGGCGGTGATGACACGCGCCGCTGGGGTCCGCCGTTCTGGTGCGACGAGAGCCCGATGTTCCTGTCGCTGAACCGGAACAAGCGCAGCCTGGCGCTGGAGTTGAAGAGCGCGGCGGGCCAGGAGGTGTTGCGCAGGCTGATCGCGGAAAGCGATGTGCTCGTGCAGAACCTGCGGCCCGGATCGCTGGCCAAGCTCGGGTTCGACTACGAACGGCTTCGGGAGATCAACCCGCGGTTGATCTACTGCGACATGACCGGATACGGGCACACCGGCCCGTTGCGGGACCGGCCCGCCTACGACCCGCTCATGCAGGCGTTCAGCGGTCTGATGAGCATCACCGGGGAACCGGGGCGGACGCCGGTCCGCATTCCGGCCTCGCTGCTCGACCAGGGCACCGCGATGTGGACGGTCATCGGCGTGCTGGACGCGTTGCGGGTCCGGGACGCGACCGGCGAGGGTTCGGTGGTCCAGACGTCGTTGCTGCAGACCGCGTTGATGTGGTTGCCCTCGCAGCTCACCGGCTACCTCGCCTCCGGTGAGCTGCCCGTCAAGCAGGGCTCGGGAACCCAGGTGATCGCGCCGTACCAGGCCTTTCCAACGGCGGACGGCCACCTCGTCGTGGCGGCGGGCAACGACAACCTGTGGCGGCGGCTGTGCGCCGCGATCGGTCGCGACGAGCTCAGCTTCGACGCCCGGTTCGTGGACAACCCGAGCCGCGTGGCGAACCGGGAAGAGCTGGTCGAGACGCTTTCGGAGACGCTGCGGAAGCGAACTTCCGCCGAGTGGCAGGAGATCCTGGGCGAGACGGGCGTGCCGATCACGGCGATCCGGACCCTCGACGAAGTGGTCGAGGACGAGCAGGTCCAGGCGGTCGGGATCCTGGCGCGCGCCGAGCACCCGCGGATTCCGGACTTCACGGTGATAAACACGCCGATCTGCCGCGACGGCGAGTACCTCGGAACGCCGTCCGCGCCACCGCAGCTCGGCGAGCACACCGAGGAGATCCTGACCGAACTCGGCTTCCGCGGCGCTGAGGTCGAGGAACTGGTCAACAGCGAGGTCGTGGCGCGAGCCGGTTCGGGGAGGGAGACCAGATGAGCGGTGCCGACGAGGAAGTGCACTACGAAGTCCAGGAGCGGGTGGCCCGCATCACGATCGATCGGCCCGCGCGGCGCAACTCCTTGAGCCGCGCGGTGATGGCCACCCTGGTGGACATGTTCGTGGCCGCCGACAACGACCCGCAGGTGTGGGCGATCGTGCTCACCGCGACCGGGGACAAGGCGTTCTGCGCTGGTGCCGACCTCAAAGAACTGGACGACCACGCGCGCGGCGCGAAGCCCTTCCCGGTGCCGATGGGCGGTACTGGTCGCAATCTGCACGAGGTGGTGCTGGAGACCGGCAAACCCACGATCGCCTCGATCAACGGCCCGGTGCTGGCCGGTGGCTGCGAACTGGCGCTGGCCTGCGATCTGCGCATCGCCGCGTCGCACGCGTTCATCGGGATGCCGGAGGCAAAGCGCGGCATGGGAGCGAATTTCGCGACCGTGCTGCTGCCGAGGTTGATCCCGCGCGCCATCGCGATGGAAATGCTGTACGTCGGGGACCCGATCTCGGCGGACGACGCGCTGCGGTGGGGCCTTTACAACAGGGTCGTTCCCGGCGGAGAACTCGCCGCGGCCACCGACGAACTCGTCGGGAAGATCGTGGCGAACGCGCCGCTGACGCTGCGCAGGTACAAGGAAATGACCACCAAGGGCTGGGACCTGCCGCTGCCCGCCGCGCTGCGGCTGAACGTCGGCCCCAACCCGTACCTCAGCGAGGACCGCGAGGAGGGTGTCCGCGCGTTCGTGGAAAAGCGGCAACCGGAGTGGAAGGGCCGCTGAGGCCGTAGTTGTCCCAACTTCAGGGAAATTCGGGACGCGGTACGAGAACCCGACGAGGAGGCGATGGTGACTCGCGACAACGGAGTGCGAGAGCGGAAGGGTGCTTCGCCGAGGGCGGTTTCGGCGGCAGCGCTGGTCGGCTCCACCATCGAGTGGTACGACTTCATGGTCTTCGGCACTGCCGCCGCATTGGTCTTCAACAAGCTGTTCTTCCCGGCGTTCAGCCCGCTGGCCGGGACGCTCGCGTCGTTCGCGACGTTCTGGGCTGGCTTCCTCGCCAGACCGATCGGCGGCGTCCTGTTCGGACACTTCGGCGATCGCATCGGCCGCAAGTCGATGCTGGTGCTGACCCTGCTGCTGATGGGGGCGGCCACCTTCTGCATGGGCATCCTGCCGACCTACCAACAGGTCGGGATCTGGGCGCCGGTGCTGCTGGTGCTGATGCGCCTGCTGCAGGGGTTGGGGCTGGGCGGCGAGTGGGGCGGCGCGGCGCTGATGACCGTGGAGCACGCGCCGCCGCGCAAGCGCGGCTTCTACGGGAGTTTCACCCAGGTCGGCGGCTCGCTGGGCCAGGTGCTCGCCTCCGGCTCGATCGGCGCGGTCGCGATGCTGCCCGAGGACCAGCTCATGTCGTGGGGCTGGCGGATTCCATTCCTGCTCAGCGCACTGCTGATCGTGGTGGGACTGGTGATCCGGCTGCGGATCGTGGAGTCGCCGGTGTTCCTGGAGTACAAGCAGCAGGAACGCGGCGCCGAGAAGCCACCGGTGGTCGAGGTGCTGCGCAGCCAGCCCGGCAACGTGATCCGGGCCGCTTGCTCGGCTTTCGCGAACAACGCGATCATCTACGTGGTCACGGTGTTCACCCTCTCGTACGCCGCTGCCCAGCTGGGGCTGTCCGAGGGCGTCATGCTCTCCGCCGTGGTGATCGCGTCGCTGGTCGACGCGTTCGCAATTCCGCTGTGGGGCGCGCTGTCGGACCGGATCGGCCGCCGCCCGGTCATCCTGGGCTCAGCGGTCGCGATGGTGCTGTTCGCGTTCCCGTTCTTCTGGCTGCTGGAAACCGGCAGCACGCCGCTGATCTGCTTGGCGTTCACGGTCGCGATCGCCGGAATCCGAGCCGCGCTCTACGCGCCGCAGCCAGCGTACTTCTCCGAACTGTTCGCGACCGGGGTGCGCTACAGCGGCGCCTCGCTGGGCACCAACCTCGCCACCGTCGCGATGGGCGGCACGGCACCGTTCATCGCCACCGCGCTGCTCGGCTGGTCTGGTGGCGCCTCGTGGCCGGTGTCGGTGTACCTGATGGTGGTCGCGCTGATCACCTTCAGCGCCGTGCTCGTCAGCCCGGAGACGCTGAACACCAGCATCGGTGCGAAAGCCGGAAAGTCGGCGGGGTCGGGCATCCCGTCGGCCACCTCCTAGCAGGAGACCAAGCGAAGAAGGGAGTGCTCGCATGGGTCTGACGATCACGCCGCTGCTCGTCGGCTGGATCAAGGGCATGCCGAAACCCGCCATCACCTACGGCTTCGGCTGGGGCGAACTGCACGACTCGGCGATGCTGGTGTTCCTCATCGAGGGCGGTGACTCCCCGGTGATCGTCGACACCGGAACCCTGGGTCCCGAGTGGACGATGGAGCACCACGGATACACGCTCAGCCGCCCGCTGGACTTGGAGCCGAGCACGGTGCTGTCCGAAGCCGGTGTGGAGATCGGCGATGTTCGCCACGTGATCAACACGCACCTGCACTGGGACCACTGCTCGAACAACGCCCTGTTCACCGGGGCGAACTTCTACATCCAGGGCGCCGAGCTCGCCTACGCCGCCGACCCGCTGCCGGTGCACCGGGCGGCGTACGAGAAGAAGCGCGGCATCAAACCGCCCTGGCTGGAGGTTTGGGACCGCATCGAGACGGTCCACGGGGACGCCGAGATCCTGCCGGGCATCTCGGTGGTCTCCGTGCCGGGCCACACGCCCGGATCGCAGGGGGTGGTGGTGGAGACGGACGCGGGGCGCTACCTGCTCGCGGGCGACCTGATCGACACCTACGAGAACTGGACCGGCAACGAGTCCGTCGAGCACATCCCGTCGGGCGTGCACACCGACCTCTTCCAGTACTTCGACAGCTTCAAGCGAGTCGAGGGGCTCGGCTGCGAGATCGTCCCGAGCCACGACGCGGAGGTCCTGAAGCAAGGCCCATTCGGAACAACATGACCGTTGGAGACTGTTACAGCAATGGTTTGCGTGGCGGTGCGGGTAGCGGAGGTCGTGAGTGGTTATGGCCGTCAGAGCGACCATAACCACTCACGACCTACAGACGCAGGTCCTCGCGAGATAGCTCGGGTGCGGCGCATGGCACTTCTGAGAACCCGCGGCGGTGCCAGCTGAGTCCCGCACCGCAAGCGGCTCCGCTGCTTACAGAACAGACCCAAGGAGGATCACCTTGACTGGTACGTCGCCGGGTACCTCCACCGGCTATCCGCAGATCACCATCGTCGAAGAGGGCATGCGGGAGGGGATGCAGATCGAGAGCGCCTCGATCGGCGTCCACGACAAGATCGAGTTGCTCGACGAGCTGTCCGAGACGGGGTTGCGCAACATCGTCGTCGGATCGTTCGTCAGTCCGAAGTGGACACCGCAGATGGCGGAGATCGATGCCATCGTTTCGGGATTCACGCCGGTACCGGGGGTCAACTACACCGCGTTGGCGCTGAACGAGCGGGGCCGCGAGCGGATGCGCGCGTACATGCCACCGCTGCGGGAACTGCACCCTTACCCGCGCACGCTGGTCCACGTTTGCGATGTCTTCGTGCGGCGCAACACCAACCGTTCGCAGCAGGCGGAGATCGAGGCGCTGCCCGCGGTCGTCCAGCGCGCTGCGGAGGCGGGCGCGGCGCACGCGGGGATCGGTGTCAACGCGGCTTGGGGATCGAACTGGTTGGGCGAATTCAGCTTGGCCCAGCGGATGGACCTGCTGCGGCACCAGCACCGGCTGTGGACCGGCGCCGGGATCGGCGTGCGCGAGGTGTTCATCGGCGATCCGATGGGCTGGAACGTGCCGGACCGCGTGGCAGAGCAGCTGCGGGCGATCCGCGCCGAATGGCCGGAGATCACGCGGTTCCACCTGCACCTGCACAACACCCGTGGTACCGCGCCGATTTCGGTGTACACCGCGCTGCGCACCCTCGACCCGGAGTGCGAGCTGGTCGTGGACACCACCATCGGCGGGATGGGCGGCTGCCCGTACTGCGGCAACGGCCGCCTCACCGGCATGATGCCGACCGAGGACCTGGTGGACCTGCTGGCCGAGCTAGGCATCCCGACCGGCGTCGATCTGGACCGGTTGATCGAGGTCGTCGTGCACGCCGAGCAGGTCATCGGGCGCGAACTGTACGGGCACGTGTCGAAGGCCGGGCCGCGTCCGCGCGGTGACCGGCTCTACGCGATGGACATGCCGTTCATCGAAACCACCGCCGAAGCACAGCACTTCCGCCTCGGACCCGAGGTGTACGCCGGTGCGCTCGCGCCGTGGAAGGAAGCGATCACCTCCCCGGCCAGAGATGCGGTGGAACAACAGCGAAGGGGTGATGCGGGATGACCGCGAACAAGGGTGTCGGCCCGACCGAAGCGATCGCGGACTTCGTGCAGCAGGTCGACTTCTCCACCGCACCAGCGGAGGTGTGGCCGCGCGCAGCGGCGGCGTTCGTCGACACGGTGGGCGTGGCCATCGCCGGGCATGCCGATGGCGGCTTCCAAACGCTGCTCGCGACGATGCGCCCGGAGTTGCCGACCGGTCCGGCGACGATCCTGCCCACCGGGGAGCGGACCAGCGCGGCGATGGCGGCGCTGCTCAACGGCGGTGCCGGACACGCCCTGGACTTCGACGACGTCGCCGACCAGATCTACGGGCACCCGAGCGTCGTGCTGGTGCCCACGATCCTGGCGGTGGCCGAGGAGGTCGGTGCGACCGGCCGCGATGCGCTGGCGGCCTACGCGTTGGGCTTCGACGTCTGCTGCGCGATCGCGGCCACCATGGAGGTGCGCGCGCACTACCAGCGGGGTTGGCACTCCACCGCCACGATCGGCGTGCTCGGGGCGACGGCCGCGGCAGCGCGACTGCTGGGTCTGGACACCACCCGGACCCGGCACGCGCTGGGCATCGCGGCTTCCACCGCCAGCGGTAGCCGTCAGAACTTCGGCACGATGACCAAACCGCTGCACCCCGGACTGGCCGCGCGCGACGCCGTGCTGGCGGCCAACCTGGCCAGAAACGGGTTCACCGCCGATCCGGCCCAGCTGGAAGGCCCGCTGGGCTACCTGGCGATGTACGCGGACTCCGCCGATCCCTCGGCCGTCGCACGCGCGCTCGGCAACCCGTGGGAATTGGCCCGGATCGGGTTGAACGTGAAGAAGTACCCCTGCTGCTACAACACCCACCGGACGGCGGACGCGATTCTGGATCTGGTGCGGGACAACCCGATGCGGCCCGAGGACATCGCCGAGATCCGCTTGACCTTGGAACCGGGTGGTTTCGACCCGCTGATCCACCGGCGCCCGCGAACCGGGCTGGAAGGCAAGTTCAGCCCGGAGTACGTGCTGGCGGCGGCCGTGCTGGACGGCAAGATCGCACTGGCGTCGTTCCAGGACGAAGCTGTGCTGCGCCCCGCGGCACAGCAACTGCTGCGCCGGGTGACGCGACACGAGTCCGCCGTGCCGCCGATCGGTCCGGAGGACTGGGAGTTCGCGTACTCCGTCGTGGAGGTGGAGACCACCGATGGCGAGATCCTGCGGCACCGCACCGACGTGCCGCGCGGCGATCGGCGCGAGCCGCTGGGCAGGAGCGACCTGGAGGCGAAGTTCCGCGACTGCGTGGCGTTCGCCGGAACGGGCCAGGATGCGGAAAAGCTGCTGGACGAGCTCTGGCAGCTCGAAACCGCCGACCACACCGGCCCCCTGCTCAACCTCTGAACGCCTGTCTTCGGACTCGTCTTGCGTGGCGGTGCGAGTGCAGGATTTCGCGCGAAATCGGCCGGATGGTCAGCGGTGGGGTTTGGTCACCGAGTCGCGGTGCTTCGGTTCCGGCGTGATCAGCTTCCGACGACTGCGCCGGTTCTTGTCGACCGCCTTGAGCACGCGCTCCACCACGGCGTCGACGACCGTCTGCACATCCCAGCGGTAGGTGGACAGCGCTGGTGTCAGCAGGCGGGACACCGGGTGGTCGTCGTAGCCGAGGACCGACAGGTCGACCGGGACCGCCAGGCCGAGGTCGCGCGCGGCCTCGTAAACGCCGTAGGCCATCGAGTCGGTGAGGCAGAACACCGCGGTGGGCCGGGGAGTCCCGCCGAGCGCGGCGTGCGCCGTCTCGGCGGCGCCGGTCAGATCGTTCGGGCAGGCCAGGACGTGCAGGTCCATGCCCAGTTCGCGGGCGACGTCCTGGACGATCTTCTCCGCCGGTCGCTGGCGCAGCAGGCGCGGACCCGGTGTCAGCACCAGGATCTCCCGATGCCCGGCGTCGCTGAGCGTTTTGAGCGCGTCAGCGACCCCGAGGCTGTTGTCGAACACCACCTCGGCGGCGGTGGCGGCACCCGGCAGCGGGTCGCCGATCGCGACGAGCATGGTCCGCTCGGCGGCTTCCGCCCAGTGCTGGGAAGTCGGGTCGACCGGGATCGTGACCAGCGCGTCGACCCGCTGGTCGAGGAGGTTCTTGGTGAGCACGGCTTCGCGCGCCGGATCGGCGGCGGAGTCCATGAACAGCGTGTTGCGGTCTGCAGCCAGGAACCGCCTGCCGAGGGTGGTGGCGAAGTTCTGCTGCCACAGGTCTTCCAGCGAGCTGCACAGGACTCCCACCATGCCGGTACGACCGCTGGCCAGGGCGCGGGCGACCGGGTCGGCTTCGTAGCCGATGCGGTCGGCGGCCTCCCGCACGCGCTGCTGGGTTTCGGGAGGCACTTGCAGGCCGCGAAGCGCATAGGACACGGCGGCGGGGGAGAGCCCGGTCTCCGCCGCGATGTCCTTGATCGTGGGGCGCTTGCGGCGTTGCACCTGAGAAGCCTAGCGCGTTGACCAGCGGAGAGGGTGTGCGGATGGGTTCGGATGGCGGTGCTGGTTGCGAGCGCGGCTGACGCTTGCCTGACGACCACCCCGCCACGCCCGATCCCAGCTGTTGGACTGATGCGATCGACTCTTGACCGGGCGCGTGCTGATGCGATTCACTGAAGCCATTCACTGAACCGCTTCACAAAGGCGTGCCATTGTCCGATGTGCTGATCGATGTGCACCAACACCTCTGGCCCGAGGGTTTCGCGGCCGCGCTCCGCGCGCGTGCGGATCCCCCGATGCTGCGCGGCTGGACGCTGCACCTGGCGGGCGAGCCGCCATTCGAGGTGGACCCGGCCGACCACGAACCAGCCAAGCGCGCGGCGCGGGAGGCCGATGGCGGCGTGGCGGTCGCGCTCGTGTCGCTGTCCAGTCCGCTCGGCGTTGAATGGCTGCCTTCGGACCAGGCGGCACCGCTGCTGGATGCATGGCATCGCGGCGCGCTGGAGTTGCCGGAGCCGTTCCGGCCGTGGGCCGCGGCCAACGTGCTGGAACCCGATGCCGAACAGGTGCGGGATGCGCTCGACCTGGGCTGCGTCGGCCTGCAGGTCCCGGCCGACGCGATGCGGACACCTACCGATCTGGAACGCATCGCCGTGCTGCTCGCGGAATGCGAGCAGTCCGGTCGGCCAGTGCTCGTGCATCCGGGCCGAGCGACCTGTCCCACGCCAGGCTTGCCCGGATGGTGGCCGCCGGTGGTCGATTACGTGGCCCAGATGCAGGCGGCGTGGTGGTCCTGGCACGCCGCGGGTCGTGCGCTGCTCCCGGAATTGCGGATCTGCTTCGCCGCCGGGGCCGGGTTGGCGCCCGTGCACCACGAGCGGTTGGTGGCCAGGGGCGGGGTGTTCGACCGCATCGACCCGAACGTCTTCGTCGACACCTCGTCGTACGGGCCACGCGGTCTGGACGCGCTCATCCGAGTGCTCGGGATCGACCCGGTGGTGCTCGGCAGCGACCGGCCCTACGCCGAACCGACCGACCCCGGACTGGGCGAGGCCGCTTCCCGAGCCATCCGCTGTGCCAATCCACGCCGATTGCTAGAAGGAGGACAGCCGTGATCGTCGAACCGCCGCTGGTCGAGGAAGCCGTGCCAGCGAGGCGCGCGAGTCGGGTGCGCGAGGTGCACGGTGACTGCACGCTTGAGAGGCTGCCCGGTCGTGATCTCGACCAAGCCGAGCTGCGGGGACTGGTCGCGGATCTTGCGCGTCGGCCCGAGTTGTGGCAGCACCACGTCGCCTTCAGCGACGACAAGCGGCATTACGTGTCGCTGCACCGGGATGCGCACGTCGACATCTGGCTGCTGTGCTGGACGCCGGAGAACGACACCGGCTGGCACGACCACGACATCTCCTCGTTCGCGGTCGCCGTCGCCCGAGGTGCGCTGGTCGAGCACAACCTCGCGGTGGGGCAGCCGAGCGTGGAAACCGAGGTCGCAGCGGGCTACGTGTTCGGCTTCGGGCCCGATCACATCCACCGGCTCACCGGTCGGGCGCGCAACAGCGTGTCGATCCACGCTTACTCCCCGCCGCTGTGGCGGATGGGCCAGTACGCCGTGACCGGTGGTGTGCTCAGGCGCGTTTCGGTGTCCTACGCCGACGAACTGCGTCCCATCGACGAAGTCGAGGTGTCCCCGACGACCCTCGTCTAGGGGTGGACCGCGGAGCACGGTGTGCTCGACGGGAGGGCGTTATGACTGTGGTTCAGGGCGCGGCCCCTGTGCGGCACGGTGACGTCGCCGGAAACGACACCGTGCTCCTCGACGGCACCGCGTTGTCCATTGTGGATGTTCGCCGGATCGCGGCTGGACGTGCCGCGGTCGCTATTTCGCCTGTCGGGTTGGACCGGCTGCGTGATGGCTGGCGGGCCGCTCGACGAGCGACGGGGCACCCGGTTTACGGGCGCACCACGGGCGTGGGCGCCAACTGCTGCGAGGCAGTCCTGGGTGGTGCGGCGCACGGGATGCGGTTGCTGCGCAGCCATGCCAGCGGGATCGGGAACCTGCTGCCCGAACGGGATGTGCGCGCGATGCTCGCGGTACGGGTGAACCAGGTGCTGCGCGGCGGTGCCGGTCTGCAACCCGCCATCGCCGAAGCGATGGTGGCCGCGCTCAATGCCGGGAGCTACCCGGAGGTGCACGAACACGGTGCGGTCGGTACCGGCGATCTCGGCCCGCTGGCCGAGCTGGGGCTCGCGCTCGCGGGCGAGGGCAGGTGGGCTGGCAGCGGGTTGCCGCCGAATCCGGTCGCTGTGGCCGACGGTGACGCCCTTGCGCTGATCAGCAGCAATGCGCTGACCATCGGCCAAGCGGCGCTGGCCGCGGACGCGCTGCGCGCACTCCTGGACGCGACGGCTCCGGTCGTCGCGCTGACGCTGCTCGCCGTCGACGGTTCGACCGAGCCGTTCGCACCGGAGGTGCACGATGCACGACCGCACGTCGGTGCATCCCAGGTCGCTGCCGAGGTGCTGAGGTTGCTCGGCGGTGCGGTGGTTCCGGGGCCCCGGGTCCAGGATCCGTTCGGGTTGCGGTGTTTCCCCCAGGTGCACGGTCCTGCGTTGGAGGCCCTGGCCGACGTCGAGTCGGTGCTGGCGGTGGAACTCAACGCGGCCAGCGAGAATCCGCTGATCACGCCAGCGACGGCGGTGCGCCACCACGGCGGGTTCCACACCGCCCAGCTCGCCCTCGCCCTGGATCGGCTGCGGCTGGCAGTGCTGTGCACCGCGCAACTGTCGGCGGGGCGGCTGTGGATGCTCGCCGAACCGGAGCTGACCGGGCTGCGTCCGTTCCTCGCATCCGGTCCGGCGGGCAGTTCGGGAATCATGCTGCTCGAATACGGCGTGAGCTCGGCCCTCGCCGAGCTGCGGGCCGCCGCGTTTCCGGCGACGCTGGGCCACGCCGTGCTGTCCAGGGGCGCAGAGGAGCACGCGAGTTTCGGCTCGCAGGCGGCCAAGCAGACCCAGCGCGCAGCGGAGGCTTATCGGCTCGTGCTGGCCTGCGAACTCGTGGCCGCGGTTCGTGCGCACCGGTTGCGCGGGACCAGACCGAGTCCAGCGCAACCGGTCCGAGCGGTGCACGAACGCGCGTGTCAGGTGCTCAACCCGGATACCGAGGACCGTCCGTTGTCCGACGACGTCACGGCCGCCGCACTCCTCATCGACGAGCTGAGCGGGCGGTAGCCGCGAGGCCCCGTGGCGGAAGGGCATTCATGATGTCCGGCATCCAGCGACCGCGCACATCGAGTTCGAACGCGGCTACCCCGGCGCTCCGCGCGAGCCGCGCTCAGTACAGCACTGTCCACATCGGTCAGTGCGAGCTTCGCCCCGGCTCGGGCGAAAGCTCGTGCCATGCCGAGCCCGATGCCCTGGCCCCGGTGATGAACACGGCTCGGTGCGGCTACGCGCTGAGTATCGCTTCGATGCGTGCCGCTCCTCCGCGCCGCAGCCAGTCGGGGAAGGTCAGCAGGTTCGGGTGGAGTTTCCGCAGGGCCGGAATGTTGGCGTGCCACATCCGCTCGGTGGCGAATGCGCGGGCGGCTCGGTCGCTGAGCCCCGCCGCCGCGCCCGGAATCTGCTGGTAGGTGATCTCGCGGCCGAGGGCCTGCCCGATCAGCGCGACCGTCTCGGTCGAGGTCAGTTCGTCCCCGGCGATTTCGATCGCCCGGCCGAGGTATTCCGCCGGACTGCCGAACGCCAGGGCGGCGAAGGCGCCGATGTCGTCGGCCGCGATCAGTTGCACCGGGACGTCCGGCCCGAACAGGTGGAGCAGTGCGCCATCGCGGATGCCGCCCAGCGGGAGCCCCGGAATCGTGTGGTTCTCCATGAACCGGACCGGCCGCAAGATCGTCGCCGGTAGATCGAGGGCGCGGATGTACTGCTCGATCTGCCACTTGCTGCGCCAGTACGGGATGTCGGCGTCGCGGTCGGCTCCGCCGACGGAGGCGAAGACGAAATGCACGACGCCTGCGGTCGCGGCGGCGTCGGCGAGCCTGCGGCCGCGTTGGACCTCCAGTTCCAGATCTTGGCCATCCGGGGTGACACCGAAGATTCCGTGCACTCCCACGGCGGCTGCTTCGAGTGAATCGGGATCGTCCAGATCACCCACGGCCAACTCGACACCAGCCGCTGCGAGTGCCTGGACTGCCGGGCGGTCGGCGTCGCGGACGAGCGCGCGCACGCGCCAGCCGCCAGCCCGCAGGTGTTTGGCGGTCGTGCCGCCTTGGCGGCCGGTCGCGCCCATCACGAGGATGGTCTTGGGTGCTTCGTCCACGAGGGCCTCCAGGGCTAGGGGTAACATGAGGGGCCCTCAAGAAATATACTGAGGTGGCCTCGACTTGGCTAGGAGGGTGCTGGTGGCCAACGGAAATCCGCCGCAGCGTCGAATGCGCGCCGACGCGCGTCGCAACCGAGACCGGCTGCTCGCCGCGACCGGGGAGGCGTTCGCCGAGCATGGAACGGATGCCGCTCTCGAAGACATCGCGCGGCGCGCTGGCGTGGCGATCGGCACGCTCTACAGCCATTTCCCGACCCGGCACGCCCTGCTGGAAGCGCTGCTGCGGGAGCAAGTGGAAGCATTGGGCGACAAAGCCAGTCAGCTGCTGGATCATCCGTCACCGCTGGAAGCTCTCATCGAGTGGGCGCATGCGGCGATCGCCCACACCGCCACCTACCGGGGGCTTGCCGCATCGATGATGACCGGCCTGGGCTATGAGAATTCCGAGCTCCACGCGGCTTGCCAAGCACTGATCCAGGCCGGTGAACGGGTTCTCGCCCGCGCGCAACAGGCCGGAGTCGTGCGCCCCGACGTTGCGGCCTCCGATCTGTTCGCGCTCATCAACGCTGTCGCATGGGCAGGTGAACAGGTGCCGTCCGAGCAGGGCGCACGGCTGCTGGGCTACGTCATCGACGGACTTCGACCGATGAGCTGAGGGAGTGCGCATACCGGCAGCTCGCGACGAGGCTGCGCGTGCTTATTCGGCCGATGCGGTGCGCAGCAATCGGAGTTGGCCGATCTCGGCCACGTTCTTCATCAGTTCGGCGTTCACCCAGCCGACCATGTGCGCCGCGGTCTTTTCGGGGTTGTCCTGCCATGGGAACGGCGCCGTGGCGTCCAGGTCGGCATCGGTGAGCCGTTCCAGCACCGCCAACCACTCCGTTCGAAGATCGCGCAACCATTCGATGGTCGGCGCGCCGTCGCCGGGCCAGCTGATCTCGCCCCGGTCCCGTGGGGTTCGACCCTGCGCGTGGTCGAGGGTGACGCTCCACCACCAGCCGATGTGCCAGGTGATCCAGGCGATCGTGGGGATCGGAATGGGATCTGGCTCGGTCTCCGCCCAGTCCGGCACCCACGTCCCGTCCACATCCTGGTGGACCGTCCAGCAGTGGGCCGCGGGCTCCCAGCGGAAGTCCTCGGGCCGCAGCTGGTCCAGGTGGAGCTCGAACAACGACCAGGTCAGGTCGAACTGCCAACGCAGCAGTTCACCACGAGATGCGGACATGGGCGGATCGTCTCATGTGGTCCGTTCGTTCCGAAAGCGGTTTTCCGGTCGGCTGTCCATTGTGGAATTCAGACGGCGCGCCGGTCATGGCTGGGGGGCGCCCGTCGCGCGGTAGCGCAGGCCGTCCATCAGCAGGTCGAGCAGGCGGCGGGCCTGGTCGCGCTGCTCCGGTTGGCCCGCCGCGAGGGACAGGCCGCTGATGCTCGTCAGCACGTCGACCGGTTCGACGTCCGGCCGCACGGTTCCGGCCGCGACCCCGGCGCGCAGCAGCGTCGTGATCGCCGCCACCATCCGGTCGCGGCTTTCCGCGTAGGGGTTTCCGCCGGAGGCGATGACGGCCCGCAACGCGTCGGCCATGCCGTGCTTGGTCATCATGTAGTCGACGAAGCGGTCCATCCAGGTCCGCATGGCCTGGTCCGGCGGCATGGTCGCCAGCAGTTCCGGCGCGGCCTCGCACAGCTTCGCGAGTTCGTTGCGGTAGGCCGCTTCGACGAGCGCGTCCCGGGTGGGGAAGTGGCGGTAGAGCGTCCCGATGCCGACCCCCGCGTCCTTGGCGATCGCGTCGAGGGTCGCGTCCAACCCGTCCTCGGAGAACCGTCGCACGGCGGCGTCCAGCAGCCGGTCGCGGTTGCGCTGGGCGTCGGCGCGCAGCCGTCGGGCTCCGGTGGTCGCCACGGTTCCTCCTCGTCGGTCCGGGCCGGTCTCGCGACCGGTGGCACGTGCCAGGGTACGAGTTGCTAATCGGAGGAGGCTCCGATTATAGTTCGAACGTGAGCGGAGGCTCCTCCGTTTCTTCTCCGATCAGTGCACCCTCCGGGGCACCGAGCAACGCACACAGGAAGAGCATGACTGCGAACACACGCATCACCACGCCGTTCACCGCCGACACGACCGCAGCCGAGGTGATGGCCGATGTCGATCTCACCGGCCGCCGTGCCATCGTGACCGGCGGAGCGTCCGGGATCGGCATCGAGACCGCCCGCGCGCTCGCCTCGGCGGGCGCGGAAACGACGCTGGCGGTCCGGGATCTGGACGCGGGCAAGCGCGTCGCCGAAGACATCATCGCGACCACCGGGAACGACCGCCTCCACACCGCGAAGCTGGATCTCGCCGACCAGGCATCCGTGGCGTTGTTCGTCGCCGGGTGGGACGGCCCGCTGCACATCCTGGTCAACAACGCCGGGGTGATGGCGTCTCCCGAGATGCGCACCCCGGAAGGCTGGGAACTGCAATTCGCCACCAACCACCTCGGCCACTTCGCGTTGGCCACCGGACTGCACCGGGCGCTGGCCGCGGCCAACGGAGCTCGCGTCGTGTCGGTCAGCTCAAGCGCGCACCTGCGTTCGCCGGTCGTCTTCGACGACATCCACTTCCGGCAGCGCCCGTACGAGCCGTGGGCCGCGTACGGGCAGTCCAAGACGGCGAACGTGCTCTTCGCCGTGGAGGCGGCGAAGCGGTGGGCCGACGACGGCATCACCGTCAACGCGGTGATGCCGGGCGGAATCCGGACCAACCTACAGCGCCACATCAGCGATGCGGAGCTGGAGCGGATCCGCACGCAGGTTGGCGGGTCGACCGAGGTCAAGTGGAAGACACCCGAACAGGGTGCCGCCACGTCGGTTCTGGTCGCGACGTCCGCGCTGCTCGACGGCGTCAGCGGCCGGTACTTCGAGGACTGCAACGAAGCGGAGCCGAACCAGCCGGGAACCCGTCGCGGCGTCGCGGCGTACGCGCTCGACCCGGAGGCGGCGGCCCAGCTCTGGCAGGTCTCGCACGACACGCTGGCCGCCTGACCCGGCTACCTACCGCACAAGAGTCCACCAGCCACTTGCCCCTCGCGCCCACGCCGCTTGCGCGGCAGTGCCACCCGCATTTGCCGCGCGGCGGTAGGCGATTTCGGGCGAAATCGTCCTGCACTGACCACGGGGACCTCGACCGGGGCAGGCGCTAAGATCGCTCGGAAAAGTCATATCGGGCCTGGTGGATGGGGTGGGCTGCTCGTGGATGACGAATCCGGGACTCGCAACGAGCAGAGCGGCACGGTCAACGGTCCGATCGCGCAGGTCGGCGCGGTCCACGGCGATATCCATTTCGGCGAGCGGACCCAGGACCCGGTGGTGCCGTGGCAGTTGCCACCGGCCGTTGGGTCCTTCGCCGGTCAGGCGGACGAGTTGGCGGCGTTGAACGCGGTGCTGGACGACTCCGCCCGAGTGGTGGTGGTCTCGGCGGTCGAGGGCGTCACCGGCATCGGCAAGACGGCTCTGGCGGTGCACTGGGCGAACCAGGTGGCGGAGCAGTTCCCCGACGGCCAGTTGTACGTGAACCTGCGGGGCTCCGATCCGTCCGGCTGGCCGGTGCGCCCCGGCGACGTGCTCCGGGGTTTCCTGGAAGCGCTGGGAGACACCAAGATTCCGTCGGATGTGGCGGCCCGAGCAGCCCGGTACCGAACGTTGTTGGCTACCAAGCGGGTGCTCGTGGTGCTCGACGACGCCGAGGACGTCGAACAGGTGCGTCTGCTGCTGCCTGGCGGCTCGACGTCGTTCGTCGTGGTGACCAGCCGCGGCCAGCTGACCGGCCTGATCGCCGAAGGCGCCCGCTCGCTGACCTTGGACGCGCTCAGCGCCAGCGAGGCGCGGGAACTGCTGGCCCACTACCTGGGCAACGATCGGTTGGCGGCCGAGCGCGAAGCAGCGGACGAGCTGATCGTGCTGTGCGCGGGATTGCCTCACGCGCTGAGCGTGGTGGCGGCTCATGCCGCGGACGTCCCGCTCGCTACGTTGGCGGGGGAACTGCGCAACGAGATCGGCTCGCCGGAGGTCGGCAACCTGTCCTCGCGGATGGCGACGGTGCTCGCCTGGTCCCACGGGCGATCGCAGCCGCCACCGGTGGACCGGGACTGGCGGAGCCGGGTCGGCAAGCTGGCTTGGCTGAGCAGCCCCAAGGTCCTCTTCGCGGCGGCCGTGGCGGTCGCGGTGACCATGCTGGCCGCCTCCACCGAGATGATCGTCGCGTCGAGCTTCCTCGGGTTCGGGTACTTCGTGCTTCGGTTGGCCCTGCTCTTCGGTGGGCTGGTGCTCATGGAGCGGTCCGGCGCACGGGGCGTGATCGGTTCGGGGCTGGCCGTCGCGAGCGCGGTCTACGTCCTCGTGGACGCACTCGCCACGATCCACAGCGTGGCGGACGTCTGGGGATGGCTGGAGTTCTTCGCGGTGATCCTCTTCGGCGTCGTGTTCGCGATGCGGCTGGCGCCGTTCCGCGATGTGCCCCGCCCGGAGCGGATCGTGCCACCCACCCGACGCCCGCTCGCATACGTGGTGCTCGGCGCCGCCGCCGTTCAGTTCATCCTGCTCTTCGCTGCGATCCCCACCGAGTACGGCAGCACCACCATCATGGCGGGTGTGGGTGCGCTGGGGGCGCTGCTACCCGTGGTCGCGATCGGAGGGCTGTGCGTCGCCGCCGTGCTGGCCGACGGTGGTGACGAAGCGCAGCGAACCTTCGTCACGTCGGTGGTGATGGCCTACGTCGCGCCAGAATTGCTGCTCATGCTCGGTTCCTTGCTCCTCGGACCGCAATTCACCTACCTCGGCAGTGGTTTTTGGGGGACTGGCTCGACTTCGGCCGCCTGGGTGTTCTTCGTTCTCGCACAAGCGGTTTCCGCCGCCGCGCTCATGACGTCGACGACAGTGCTGCTCCGCCGTGCCGCCGAGTCGTCCTGACGACCGCCGCGATCGAACTGCTGAACCGGACGCGTGCTGATCGCCGGTGCCGCTGCGGCGGGCATTCGCGCGGATGAGCGGTCGTGCGCCTGGCCGAACGGCTCGAAATTCCTGGCCGATCGGTTGATCTTCGAGCAGTAGCACTGGCCTGGCGGATGATCCGCGCTCCTGCTGCCGCGGCGATCGTGGATGTCCACTGCGCACGGCACCGGACCGGGCGGGTGGCGACAGGCAGGAGGAGCACAGTGTCAGGTCAAGTGGTCGGTTCGGGGCCCGCATCGCTTTCGCCGGTGCGGCACGGCGAGTACCGCGCCGAACCGTTCGCGGGGGAGTGAGGAGGATGTCTGCTGTCCTGGAAGGACGATCCGTGCGAGCGCGCATCGGCGACCTCGACTCGCTGCGCGGGTTCGCGCTGTGCGGGATCCTGTTCGTACATCCCGGACCTCGTGCACATGGGGTGGGGGCCAGCGATCGGCGTGGCCGATCCGGTGGGTTCGGCGCTGAACATGTTCGTGCAGCAGCGGTTCCACCCGATCTTCGCGTTCCTGTTCGGCGTGAGCTTCGCGCTGCTGCTGCGGTCGGCGGCCGGTCGGGTCGCGCGGCCCCGCGTGCTGTTGCTGCGGCGGCTGCTGGCGTTGTTCAGTTGACTGCACCAAGTGCCGTTGATCAACGCGGGACTGTAATCTCAATGGCTCTGTCCCAAAGGCCATCCGTGACCATGCATGCGGGTCGGACGAGGGCGAGGCGCTCCGTGGAGCAGGCCACGAAGAACTCGGCAGGCGGTCCGGCAAAGCCGCCGAGCGCACGAGCTCGTCGATGGGGACCATGTCCTTCGGTTACCACTTGTTCCAGTGCAGGACTTGGTCGCGGCTGATGCGTTTGGCGGGGCGGAAGTCGGTGCCGATGGTGAAGGCGAGTGGGATGAGCGCGGCGAGCATGATGTCGTCGTAGGGGACGCCGAGGACGGCGGCCAGTTCGTGTTCCAGTGGGGCTTGGGCGGTGGTCCAGACTGTGCCGAGGCCGCGCTCGCGGGCGGCGAGCATGAAGCTCCACACCGCGGGCAGGATGGAGCCCCAGGTCCCGGCCTGCTCGGTCACGGTCGCGTGGTCGGTGCGGCCCTCGACGGCGGGGATGACGATGGCCGGCACTTGGTGGATGTGGTCGTAGAGGTAATGGAGCCCGTCGGCGATCTGCGGCCAGGATCCGTGGGCGTTCATGCGGCGCAGGTCGTTTTTGGTCAGCGGTGTGCCCTGGGCGATGTGGACGGCTCTGCGGTAGATGTCGGTGACGGCGGCGCGTTGGGTCTTGTCGGTGACGAGGAGGAAGTGCCAGCGTTGGCGGTTGCGGCCGCTGGGGGCCTGGGTGGCGAGGTCGACGCATTCCTCGATGAGGTGGCGTGGCACGGGCCTGGTCAGGTCGAGGCGTTTGCGCACCGCGCGGGTGGTGGACAGGACTTGGTCGGCGGACAGGTTCAGTGACATCGGGGCTTCTTTCTCGGGTCAGGACTGGGTGAGGGTGGGCTGCCGGGTCGCTGTGGTGGCTCGGATTCCCAGGGCGGCGACGAGCGCGCCGAGCACGGAGAAGCAGCCGGCGGTGAGGAAGGCGAGCCGGTACCCGGTCAGGCCGGGCGCGGTGAGTAGCGTGGCCAGGACGGCGACACCGACTCCCGCGCCAATCTGGACTGCGGAGGTGATCAGGCCGGAGGCGAGGCCCTGCTGGTGCACGGGTAGGTCGCGGACGGCGGCGATGTTCAGGCTGGGGAAGGACAGTCCATTGCCGATTCCGTGAATGAGCAGGGCCGGCAGCAACACGGTGAGATAGCCGCTGTCGGCGTCGGCGCGCAGGAACAGCAGGATGCCGCAGGCTTGCACCAGCATTCCCACGGCTGCGACCCGGCCAAGACCCCATCGTGCGATCAGCTTTCCGGCCACGTTGGCGGCGAGGAAGATGGCCAGCCCCATCGGTGCGACTCCCAGGCCGGTGGCGAGCGCGTCGTAGTGCAGGGTCTGCTGGAGATAGAGCACGGCGGCGAACTGCCACCCGATGGTCGCGCAGGCCCACGCGAGGGCCGCGGTGTTGGCCGCGCGCACCGTTCGAACCCGGAACACGGCGAGGGGCACCAGTGGATTGCGGTGCTGCCGTTCGATGAACACGAACGTCACCAGCAGGACCACGGCGACCATGCCCGCTACCCAGTCGCGTTCGGACAGGGCATACACGACGAGCAGCACCCCGCCCGTGACGGCGGCGGCACCCAGTGCGTCGAAACCGCGAGCAGAGTCGGCCTGCCGGGCACCACGAGGGATGACCAGCGGTGTGAGCGCCACGACGAGCAGCGCGAGTGGCACCGGCAGGAAAAAGACCAGCCGCCAGCTGACGTCGGTGAGCAGGCCGGACAGGACAAGGCCGCCGGTGTAGCCGGTCGCGCCGGCCAGCGAGTAGACGCCGAGTGCGCGGGTCCGCTGGGCCTGCTCGGTGAAGGTGGTGGTGATCAGCGACAGCGCGGCGGGCGCGGTCAGCGCCGCAGCCAGGCCTTTCACGATCCGAGTCGCGACGAGGAGCGTGCCGTCGGAGAACAGGCCACCGGCCAGGCTCGCTGCCGCGAACGCCGTCAGCGACAGCACGAACATGCGGCGGCGGCCGAGCAGGTCTGCCAGTCGACCGCCCAGCAGTAAGAATCCGCCGTAGGCGACGGCGTAGCCCGAGACCAGCCATTGCAGGGTGCCCTCCGACAGGGACAGCTCGCGCCGCACGGACGGCAGTGCGACGCCCATCAACGACAGGTCCATCGAATCCAGGAACACCGCGGTGCACAACAGCACCAACGCCACCCGGCCATGGCCTCGGATCTCCGCCACCAGCTCACTCCATCTGCTCGAAAATCATCTTCGACAAGACGATTTGCGACCATACGGTTGCAGTGATCTGGTGTCAAACGATTGGCGGGCAGACGATCGTGGTAGCCTGCCGGGTATGCCGACCAGGACAGGCGCTCGCACACAGACGATCTACTTCCCGCGGCTCGCGGCGGAACGCCCCGACATCGCCCTGTGCCGCGCCTCAACCGTGGTCGCCCGCGCCGCGGAGGCGGCGGCCGAGCAGCAGGGTCTCGGAGTCGGGCATCACCTGGTCCTCAAGATGCTCGCGGCCGTCGGCCCGCGATCACAGCAGGTGCTCAGCGAGGAGCTACGGATCGACCGCAGCGTCATGGTCGGCATCGCCGACGAACTGCAGAAAAGCGGCTACGTCCGCCGCGAACGCGACCCCGAGGATCGCCGCGCCTATGCGGTCACCATCACCGCCTCAGGCCGGCGGGCGCTCGCGAAGGCGGAGAAGACCATCCCCGAGTTCCTCGATCACACCTTCGCCGCGCTCACTCCCACCGAGCGTGACCAGCTCACCACACTGCTAGGCAAGCTTCTGTCCGCCAGCTGAATCACCCCCCAGCGGCACGGCCGCCCAACTGCAGGACACCACTGCCCGATGGTCGGCGTGTCGGCGTGCTTGGTGCAGAGAAGTCGCTGAGGCTGGGGAGGGCTAGGAGGCTGGCACCGGCTTCCAGGGTCCTTACAATGACGCCGGCGATCCCGGGCGGCTTGACGCAGAGCGCGCGAATCGCATCCACCCTGGACCCACCAAGCAAGACCACCATCCGGTGGCGCACCAACTGGGGTGTCCTACTCGACGATGGTTACCCAGGCTTGTCGTGCCAGTCGGCTTCCGTACCGCAGCGGTCACCGATCCTTGCTCCTCGGCGTTCGCTGGCCGGTACAGGCCAGGCGACAAGCGACGGCTGTTGCGGCGCGTCGACTTGCTTAGTGCAGAGAAACTTCGACCGGCGAAAAGTCGAGCTGGGCGGTTGCACGCGACCATACGGTTCCCCTTGCCAACATGAGCATTCGTGTTTACGTTGCCCCATGCTCGCCATGCACCCGAAAATGCTGCCACGGCTCGACGAGATCGAAGAAGACCTGCTTGCCCGCCGCGCCCGCGCCGAGCACGAGGCATGGCTCGGTGAGGTGGAAGGCATCGACCTCACCCTCACCTTCCTCCGACAGAAACGGGAGGAGACCAAGCGGTTGGCCCGGGTCGCACCAGTTGACCTGGGCCTACCAACGATCACCGCGTATGGATGACCGGCCCGGCTGGATCCCTCGAATGCACTGCGGCGGCGATCCAGCCGACGGCATCATTGAACGCCCTCATCGCGGCATGAGCGGACGTTGAGAAACATGACGACAATTGCCCGTCGACAAACGATGTGTTGGGCAAGGCCCAATGGGCGATCGGGAACATCAACGGTCAGCGGACAAGAATTGAGACATCCATCCCGTTGCACGATGCGGCATTTCATGGCCTGTGCGGGTGGAGTTGGCCCACTGTCGGCACTGTGACCTGCGGTGGGCCACCTTCGGTGGTAGAACGAGTGCGCGACTTCGTCGGTGAAGGTGGCCCGTTCGGCCTCCCTGTTGCGCGAACCGGAATTTCGTGTCCTCTGTGGCAGGCCGATAGCTTCGGATTCATGGAGTGGAGCTTTCAGACGGCCGAAGAGCTCGTTGCCGCGTTGCGCGCCGGTGCGGTGACATCGGTGGAACTGACCGACGAGGCGATCGCCCGTATCGAGCGCGACGACAAGGTGATCAACGCGATCTGCGTGCCGGACTTCGACCGCGCGCGGGCCGCCGCACACCGTGCCGACCAGGCATGCGCGCGTGGTGAGGACCGGCCGCTGCTCGGCATTCCGGTGACGGTCAAGGAGTCGTACAACATCGCCGGGCTGCCCACGACCTGGGGCATGCCGCCGCACCGGAACTACATGCCGGCCGAGGACGCGGTACAGGTGTCGCGACTCAAGGCCGCGGGCGCGGTGGTGCTCGGCAAGACCAATGTGCCGTTGGGGCTGCAAGATATACAGAGCTTCAACGAGATCTACGGCACCACCAACAACCCGTGGGAGCACGGTCGCACGCCGGGCGGATCCTCCGGCGGGTCGGCGGCGGCCCTGGCGTCCGGGTTCGGCGCGCTGTCCATCGGCTCCGACATCGCCGGCTCGCTGCGCACTCCCGCGCATTTCTGCGGCGTCTACGCGCACAAGCCGACGCTCGGACTGGCGGCCAACCGCGGTATGGTCCCGCCGTCCGAGCCGGCATTGCCGGCCGACCTCGACCTCGCCGTCGTCGGTCCGATGGCGCGCACCGCCCGCGACCTCACGCTCCTGCTCGACGTCATGGCCGGACCGGACCCGCTGACGCTCGGCGTGGCGCACCGTTTGGCACTGCCGCCCGCCCGCCACGAGCGGCTCTGCGATTTCCGGGTCTTGGTCCTCGACGAGCATCCGCTCATTCCGACCGGGTCCTCCGTGCGGGCGGGCGTGAACCGGGTGGCCGCCGCGCTCGTCGACGGCGGAGCCCGAGTCGAACGGCACAGTCCGCTGCTGCCCGACCTGGCCGAAGCCGCGACGCTCTACATGCAGTTGCTGATTTCGGGCTCCGTTGCGCGTTTTCCCATCGAATCGCACGAGCAGCTGCGGACCCGCGCCGCCGGACTGAGCGCGGACGACCGGAGTCTTGACGCCGTGCGGCTGCGCGCCATGGTGTTCAGCCACCGCGACTGGATTGAGGCGAACAACCGCCGCGAGGTCCACCGCCACGGCTGGCGGCAGCTGTTCGCCGAGTTCGACTCCGTGGTGTGCCCGATCACGCCGACGCCCGCATTCCCGCACGACCACAACCCCAATCCGTTGGAACGGCGCATCGACATCGACGGCGTCGAGTACCCGTACTTCGACCAGCTCGTCTGGGCCGGCCTGGCCACCATGCCCGGCCTGCCCGCCACCGCCATACCCGCGGGCCGGTCCCCCGAGGGCCTGCCGGTCGGAGTGCAGCTCATCGGTCCGACGTTCGAGGACCGCACCCCGCTGCGGCTGGCCGAACTGCTCGAGCAGAAGACCGGCGGCTTCCAGGCACCGAAGTAGGGCGTACTGGCCAGCTGGCCAGTACGGCAGAGACAGGCGTTGTCGAGAACTCCCATCCCTGCCAACGCGCGCTCGTCGGCAATAGCGGATGTTCTGAAGCGCTGTCGCTGCGCGCCCGCTGAAAGACAGCGGGCGCGTCGAGTTCACCTACGAGAAGAGGCCCAGCGGGACAGCTTCCACTTCGGCACAAGCCGCGTGCGCAGACTTTGACACCCGGCCCAAGATCAAGTTTGACAAGTGCAGAGAAACTTCGAGAAGAGGAAGGTGTCGGTCGGGACCTGCGCCCGAGCGTTCGGCTCACCCTGCGTCCATGAACATGCTTGTGTGAGATGTTCGCTCCTGCGACCGGACCCGGGGCAGCGAGCCAGACTCGAAGAGATCCACGACAACCTCCAAGCTCGCATCATCGAGGCCAAACGCGAAGGCTGGCTCGGCGAGGTCGAGGGACTGCAGGTCAGCTACAGCGGCGTCAAGGACAAGCTGGCCCAGATCGATGCCACGCTCCAGCGAAAGGCGGCAGCGACCGAACTCGGCATGCCATCATTCGGATCGATCTCCGGAAGAGCCTCTGCCCCATGAGAATTAAGCTCAGAGAAGATCCGGAGAAATTTGGATGCGAACACCCGACACGATCGACAATCATCCGCCGCACTACACGGACACCCTTGCGGCCGGGATACCGCTCAAATGGAAGGACAAGCACAACGCCATGAGCTGGGACATGAGGCTACGTGCCCTGCCGGGAATTCCGATGATTCAGGCGGGCGACGACCTCGGCGCTGTCATCGTCCAGGCCGGCATGGACGATGGCTTGCCGCTTGAGCACGGAGATGTGGTCGTGGTGGCGCAGAAGGTGGTGTCCAAGTGCGAAGACCGTGTCATCCCACTGGGGACGGTGACACCTAGTGATCGGGCGGTGCGGCTGGCTCAGCGTGTCGGTCGAGACCCACGGCTGATCCAGTTGTATCTCAACGAATCCCGGGCGATTCTGCGCATCCTGGGGCGGCACGTGATCACCCTCGACCATCGAGGCTTCGTGGACACCGCAGCGGGAGTCGACAGCGCTAACGCCGGCGTGTTCGCTGAGGGGTGGGCGTGCTTGCTCCCCGTCGATCCCGACGCCTCAGCCCGGCACATTCGGGACCGAATCCAGAAACTGACCGGCACGCAGGTTGCCGTGCTGATCTCGGACTCCCTTGGGCAGCCCTTCCGTGAGGGCTCCCACGGTGCGGCCATCGGCGTCGCGGGAATCGCGGCAGTAGAGAACCCTTCCGACGGGGAAACCGACCTCTACGGTAACCCCGCCACTGGCCAGATCAATCGTGTCGACGAGCTGGCCGGCGCGGCGTCGGTTCTCATGGGACAGTCCAACCAGTCTCGGCCAGTCGTCGTGATCCGCGGCGCTGTTTACACCCCGAGCAAGAACGCCTCAATCCGAGACCTCCTCGTCGAGGTTGCCACACCACCGCTCGATGCAGACCTTACCGAGGCTGCAGCAAACGAGGACCAACCACCAACCCCGTGGCCCTAGCCGCTTAGTTCAGAGAAGCCTGCATCCGCTGCCCGATGTTGCACGTCAACCCCAAGATGCTCGCCCGGCTCGACGAGCTCGAAACCGACTTGCTGGACCGCCGCACCCGCGCTGAATCCGAAGGCTGGGCCGGCGAGATCGAGGGCATCGACATGACCCTGACCTTCCTGCGAGCCAAGCGCGACGACACCCAACGCCGGCTCCGCCGACCCGCCGTCAATCTCGGGATTCCAGCCCTCACACGAGCCGCCGACCCGCAGGAGAAGCCGAAATGACACCCCCGAGCGCCCAGCCACGTCCCGGCCCTGTCCGACGCACAGGCTGATCAGCCGTATGTCCCCGGTGGGGGCATGATCGAGCTCAGCGCGCAGGTGCCCCTGCACGAGTTCCAGCCGCCGCGAGAGCAGCTGGTCATCGGCGTGTGCCACCACTTCTTGTTGCCGGGGGAGCCGCTGCTGATATACGCGATCGTCGGCTTGGTCGTGCTGCTGCCGACGTCGGGACTGCCGCGTTGGGCGCTCCTCTGGGGCGGCTTCGTCCTGCTCGCGGCCGGGTTGTTCGGTCTGCAGGGCGGTGTCGGCCTGGTGCCGGGGTTGTTCCTGCTCGGCGGGGCCGCCGTGCGGTACGGACTCGTCGACACGCTCGACCGCAGGGCCGGTCAACTGGCAGGCACGTTCGCGATCAGCTTGGTGCTGGCCGCGATCGGCATCGTCGTACAGGTCAACGCCAAGGAGTCCGAATCGTTCTTCGTGATCTGGGCGGCCGCGGGACTGCTCGGCGCGCTCGCGTACGCATCGGGCTTCTTGATGCTGTGCCGGACGGGACTCAGTGGTGTTCTGTCGACGGTGTTCGTGCCGCTCGGGCGGATGGCGTTGACGAACTTCATCACCGCCACCCTGTTGACCTTGGCGCTCGCGCCGCTGATCGGCCTCCAGCAGCACTCCATCAGGTTCGATCGGATGTTGCTGCTCGCCGCCGGAATCCTGGTCGTGCAGTGGCTGTTCTCCCGCTGGTGGCTGCGGAGGTTCGGCTACGGCCCGCTGGAGTGGGCCTGGCGCTGCGTGACGTGGTGGCAGTGGGTCCCGTTGCGGTGACGAATTGCCTGAACCCACCCGACACCCGGATGCGGCTGGCCCGACGACGCGGGACCAGCCGCATCGGCGACGAACCATATTCAGCCGCAGACCTGGATTCCGCACGTCAGGAGACCGCGTTGACGCGGACGGACCTCCACCATGGATTGGTGGTCCGTCCGCACTCCCGACGCAGTGCTGCCGGAAGCGCACGGTGCATCGTCCGCCGAGTATCCGTTGTGCTGCAACGGAGTTCTCGCTGTCGTGACATTCCGGCCGTCGTCGGTAGATGGGCATTTTTCTGGCGAAGTGCCTTCGTCGGCACCGAGTTCCGGTCAATTGCGCTGGTGCAGTCGGTCCTGATCCCGATCAGCGTCGCTAGGGGGCTGATGACCTAACGTATCCGAAGTACTACGCTGCGGATCGGTCAGAACATTGCGGCCGTGCGCGGGTGCGGCTACCCGGCGACTACGGCATTTCGCGACATCAGAGGAAGGATCGGTGACGTGATGGGGACGCCGCAGTCGCTACCGGAACACGTGGACGTGACAGTGCCGAGCGTGGCGCGGATCTACGACTACCTGCTCGGCGGGGCGCAGAACTTCGCGGTGGATCGCGAGTTCGCCGAACGCCTGATAGGCGCGCATCCCTACGCCCGCCCGATGGCCAGGCTGAACAGGACCTTCCTGCGCGAAGCCGTGCTGCTCATGATCGACAGCGGCATCCGGCAATTCCTGGACCTCGGTTCGGGAATCCCGACCGCCGGTAACGTGCACGAGATCGCGCACGAGGCGGATGCCGACAGCCACGTGGTCTACGTCGACTACGAGGAAGTGGCGGTGGCGCACACCGAGATGCTGCTCGCCGACAACGACCGCGCGGCGATGGTGCACGCCGACGCGTGCGACGTGGACCGGGTGCTCGACGCACCGCAAACGAAACGCCTGCTGGACTTCTCGCAGCCCGTCGGCCTGCTCGCGGTCACGCTGTTCCACTACGTTCCGCCGGACCGGAATCCGTTCCAGGTGATGCAGCGCTACCGCGACGTCCTGGCGCCGGGGAGCTTCTTGGCGATGACGCACCTGTCGCTCGACAACGCCACGCAGGACATCGCCCAGCTCATGCAGCAGACCCAGAACAACGTATTCCCCCGCACAGTAGACGAAATCGTCGAGCTGTTCGGCGATTTCGCCTACTTCGAGCCAGGGTTGGTCCCGATCCCCTCGTGGTTGCACGCGAAGAACGTTGATGCGGAGGACAATCCCGAGGCTGGCAGGCTGCTCGCTGGCGTCGCGCGCAAACCGTAGCGCGGTGCGGCGAGGTGCGCTGGCCGTGTCGCGCTTGGCAACAGCGGCCCGGCTAGCGCACTGGTTTCGTTCCGCAGTGCGATTGCTTTCATCGGTGAGCTGGCTCGCTCACGGCAGCCGCGTTTCGGCCTCGGCGAACCACGCCCGCACATCCCGCCGGAGCAGCGCCTGGATCACCAACACGCCGCACACCACGCGCAGCACCGCCAGCGGGTTCAACGCGAACACCAGGGTGATCACTCCATCGACTGCCGTGATCGCCTCGATGACGATGGTGGTGACGCGAACCCAGGGCAGACGGCTGGGCAGTTTGACGGCGCAGACCAGCAGCACGACCGCCGCGACGATGGAAAGCACCGTGAAGACACCGATCACGGCGTTGGTGCCGTCTGCGGAGTTGTTGCCGGCCGTCAGGAGCAGCAGCAAGACGAATGCACCGGCTACCAGGCCGAGCGCCGCCTGCACGAACATCACGATCCGGACGATGTTGACGATCTTCGGTGCCAGTTGTGCGGGCTGAGGGCTGGTCATCGGAACTCCTCGGAATAGAGTCTGCTTCGCAAGCGGCGGTGGCCGCTGGTGGGTGCGGGACTGATTAGCGCCGCTGCGAGTTCCGCGGTTCGGCTGTGCGAACCCCCGCGGAAGGAACCTCCAGGCGCCATTCGCACTCCAGGTGTACCGGCCCCAGCCGGGACCCCTCCCGCGCCGAGCCCCCGGAGCACGGCGGAGAATGAGCGTGATCTCAAACGGAGCCGTGCCACGGGAGGGCGCGGACTGGTGTGCCGGGGGTCGTCGTCAGGCAAGCGGCGCTAGCCGCTTTCAACCGCTCTCGCAGCTGGCACCGCCGCGGGTTCTCAGAGGTTTTCGGAGTCGAGAAAGCCTCTGGGGTTCCGCTACCCGCACCGCCACGCAAGCAATCCGCAACCTCTTTGTGGTGCGTGATCAGTCGTCGGGCTGGTTGAGCAGTTCCAGGTCCGGCGGAACCAGCGTCGTGCTCGTCATGAGTTCGCGGATCAGGTTGTGGTTCAAGCTGTTTCCGACCGGCTCACCGACTTCGTCCCTGGTGAGGCCCGCCACGCCGTCCTTGGACAGCCGGGTGCGAACCGCGACGACGTTGTGCTCGACCCGCTTGGCAGTCCACCCGGCGTCCGGTTGCAGCTCGGCGAGGTGGAGGGCCGTCTGTCGCCAGGACAGCGGCTGTGGGTGCGCCTCGTGGAACAGGTACCGCTGGCTGAGCACGACCAGGGTGAGCTTCTCGGCGGGGGAGAGCTTCCACGTCCTCGGCGGTTGCGTGGGGTCGTTGTGCTGCGAGGTCGGCTGCTGCCCGTCCACTCCCGTCACGTACAGCTCCAGCAGGTGTTCGCGGTCGTTGGAGCCGCGCACGAACAGCGGCGTGTAGCCCTCGGTGAGCGGAATCGGCTCATCGTCGGTGAACAGCAGCCGGGAGTCGGGAAGCCGGATCGGCAGGCGCCCGGTGTTGTTGACCCACCACTGGTCCTGGTGGCAGGTCAGCAGGCCGTGGTGGCGGCTGACCCGCCGGTCGTTCTCGCCGATGCAGACGTGCACCTCCGGCCGGTTGCGCCCGAACAGGATGGTGCGCCCCTCCCGCGGCCGGACCGTGATGCCACCCGCGATGGCGAGCGCGTAGATCGTGCCCGGCGTCGACGTCGGCACGCCGAAAGCCAGGCTGCCGTGTCCGGCTGAGAGCGGACTACCCCCAGCCACCTTGAGATTCTCGCTCACAGCCACCTCCGAAGACGTCCATTCCCGGTCTCGGCCCAGGATTTCAGGCGCCGCCGGGAGCCCTCCCGAAATCGCTGGGCAGCACCTAGGTCATGGCCTCGGCAACGCGGCAGCGGCGGGCTCGGCGAGACCGGTGGCGAGTCCGCAGAGCTGGTCCGGTGGTTGCGCGCCCATGACCACGACGAGCAGCAGTTCGGCCATCGGCTCGGCGTCCTCACCCGCGTACTGCCGGTGCACGACGCTGACCTGGCACGAATCGTCCCCGTAACCCTCGGGCTCGACGAACGCGTCGTGACCGGCGAGCTGGACGGGCCGTCCGTCGTGGGCGTTCAACGGCTGGTTCCGATCGAAGCGGACGAGCAGCGAGAGGGGACTGGTGGTGCTCTCCCACCGGCACTCCCAACCACCGAACCCGATTTCCGGATGGATGGCGTCGACACCGGGGAACCGGGTCAGCGCATTGGCGTCGAGCAGCGCACAGGCGTCCGAGTTGATCAGCGAGGCGGGCTCCGGCGTGGCACGGCGTGGGATCTGGCCTCGGGAAAGCACTTCCACGGCGCTTGTGACGGCCGTATCGGCCATGGCGCAGAGATCGGCCTGGCCGTCGCCGAGCTGCTCCGCGCTGATCGGGATGCGGGTGCGGTCGGGCAACAGCAGCATCCGCTCGCAGCCGTCGCTGTCGCCGGGCTCGCGCACGATGCCCAGCTCACCCAGTTTCTCGACCGGGCCGGGAGGGGCGCCGGGAGTCGGCTTCTCCAACTGCACCTGGACGTCCACTTCGCTGTCCCCGGACTCCACGATGACGTCGCAGCGGTTGAAGTTCCCGTAGTCGGCGTCCTCCTCGGCGTCGCCGAACCGCGCGAGCGGCAGCGGATCGGTCAACGCACAGGGATCCGCCGTGCGGGGATCGCCGATGGTCGGCGACGGGCCAGATCGTGCGGTGTCGTCGGCGGAACTGGACGTCAAGTCGAACACCAGCCAGGCACCGATCGCCAGCACGGCCACTACCGCCACGGATGTCGCGGCCATGCCGAACCGGCGGCGTCGCGGTGCCCGGCTCGGTCCGGTATCGGAAGCCGGGGCGCTGGCGACGTTTTCGAGAATCTGCTTCGCTTCTGCCGCTGTTGGCCGCTTCGCGGGGTCGACGCGCAACAAGGCGGACAACGCGGGAGCGAGCGCCCCGGCACGGCTCGGCGTGGCGATGTCGCCCGTCGCCGCGCGGCGCAGCAGAACCAGGGGATTGTCCGCCGAACCGAACGGCGAAACACCCTCAACCGCGGCGAACAGCGTGGCACCTAGTGAGAAGACATCCGAGGCCGAGGTTGGTTCTTCACCATTGGCCACCTCGGGAGCGACGTAGCCCGGAGTACCGGTCAGCAGGGCGGAGTCGGTCAGCGTCACGTCGGTGTGCACGGTGCGGGAGATGCCGAAATCGCCCAGCTTCGCCCGGTCGTCGTCGGTGACCAGCACGTTGCCCGGTTTGATGTCGCGGTGCACGATGCCCATCGCGTGCACCGCTTCCAGCGCGCTGGCGAGCTGCGCGCCGAGCCGGGCGACTCGTCCCGGCGGCAGCGCGCCGTGCGCGGCCAGGTCGGGAGCTGGGACGTATTCCATCACCAGCCACCACTCGGTGCCGTCTGCCACCACGTCGAACAACGTGACCACATTGGGGTGGTTCACCTGCGCCAGCGTCTTGGCCTCCCGCCGCAGGCGCTTGATCCGCTCGGCACCGTTCTCGCTGTCCCGCGACAGGGCGTGCTTGATCGCGACCGGCCGGTTCAGTTCTTCATCGGTGGCGCGCCAGACGATCCCGTTACCACCGGAACCGATCTGCTCCTCCAGCCGATATCGGCCGATGACCAACTGACCGGTGCGCACGGCTCCTCCGATCGCCACGGGCCAGGCCCAGTCGTGCCGCAAGACGGACCAACCTTATTGCACCGAGGAGTCCCGGCGGGACCGGTCCCGACCAGAAGTCGGCACCACATCCCAAGATCGGAGCAATGCCGCTGCGTCCTGCGATTTCGTCGAGTCCGGGGACGGATCCGGCCCACCACGCCTCGCGCAGTCGCCGTTCGGGGTACCTCGCGTTCGCGTAGTGTTGCCCTCCGATCGCCCTGATCATGGTGCAGCCCGCGCACTTCCACAGGAGTGGTTCATGACCGCCACCGGCGAAACGCCGACCTTCGTACTGATCCCCGGTTCGGGTGCGACGTCGTTCATGTGGACACCGCTGGTTCGCGAGCTCGCCCAGCGCGGACACCGGTCCTTCCCGGTCGAACTGCCCGGCCACGGTTTCGAGACCACGTTTCCACCCGGATACCAGTGCCCGCAGGACGCCGACCAGCTCGCGACCGCGCCGTCACCCGTGGCCGGGTTGACCCTGGACGATTACGTGGGCCGCGTCCTCGAACTCGTGCGCCGGGCCGCCGAACACGGCCCGGTGGTCCTGGTCGGGCACAGCATGGGCGGCAGCACCGTCACCGGAGTCGCCAACACCGCACCCGAATTGTTGGCTCGCATGGTGTACCTCTGCGCCTACTGCTGCGTCGAACTTCCCGGAGTGCCTGGGTATGCCCCGAAACCTGAAGATCCCGACGACGTGCTGAACCGCGCCCGGCAGGTGGTTTGGATCGGCGCCCCCCGCCGCACCGGAACGTCGCGAACCAACCCCCGCGCCGGAGACCCGCAGGTGCTGGCGATCCAGCACGAGCTCATGATGGCCGACCTCGACCCGGCCGCGACGCCCGCAGTGCTCAACTACGCCCTGCAGCCCGATGAATCGTTGCAGGTGATGCTCGCCGACGCCCGGGTCGACCCGACCACCTGGACCGGGGTGCCCCGCACCTACATCCGCACCACGCAGGACCGCGTAATACCGCCGGACTTGCAGGACTGCATGATCGCGGAAGCCGACGCGCTCTCCCCGGCCAACCCGTTCGACGTGCACAGCCTCGCCGCGAGCCACTTCGCCCCGATCACGCGGCCCGCCGAGATCGCGGAAATCCTGATCGCCACGACACAGCCGTGAACCGGCGGCGGGTCACCGGAAGTGCGGCACGATCTCGGTCGCCAGACGTTCCGCCTGCTCGGCGTGGTCGAACAGATGGGTGAAGAGGATGCGTTGCGCACCGGCGGCTTCGACGTCGCGGAGTTCGCGCACGCAGTCTTCGGGCGTTCCGGTGATCGCGGCGGCCTCGATGGTCTCCGAGCGGCGGCCGTAAAGCACTGCTAGCGCGGCGTTGGTCCGCTCCCGCGCCCGTGCGGCGTCATCGTCCACCGCGATGTAGACGCGTTTGGCGATGGGGAAATCGGCGGCGGGCCGCTCGTGCTCGGTGAGCGCGGCGTACACCGTCCGGACCTGCTCGGCGAACTGCGCGGTGGTGGATGATCCGGCGCCGAAGAAACCGTTGCCGTGCCGGACCGCTCGGCGCACCGCTGCTGGACTGCTGCCACCGAACCAGATCGGTGGATGCGGTTTCTGGAACGGCTTTGGCTCCATGGCCGCGTCTTCCAGCTGCCAGAACTGCCCGTCGAAGTTGACCCGCGACTGCGTCCACAACTCCTTCATCAGTGCCAGGCCCTCGTTGAACTGACCGACGAAGCGGGCCGGGTCGACGCCGAACGCCGCGAACATCCGGCCCCGCCCGCCGGTGCCGACGCCGACCTCAAGACGACCCCGGCACAGCTGGTCCAGGGTGCTCAGACTTTTCGCCAGGTGCACTGGGTTGTGCAGCGTGGTCACGAACACCGCGCAACCGAGCCGCAGCCGCTCGGTCTGGGCCGCGGCGAAGGTCATCGTCTCAATCGGACTCAGCTGGGGCATCGTGCCCAGCACCTGTTCCTGGGTCCACGCGCTGTCGAAGCCGAGTTCCTCGACCCGGTTCAGGTAAGCGGCGAAGGCGGCCGCGTCGAACTCGCCGTCGGCGAAGAACTGCGGAATCGAGATCGCGAACTCCATCCGCCCATCGTATCCCCGCGCCGCCCCGGCCGCGCGCCGCCAGTAGACACCGCGCAGGGCGGATTTCCATGCTGTACAAGCACAATCCGCACCCGCCTAAGGCGTTGGGAGGACGATCGCGAGCACCGCGGCTGCCGCGCCTGCCAGGCCGAACGTGCCCAGGCCGAGGGCCCAGATCAGGTACGAGCGAACTCTGATGACTCGTCGCCGGGGGCGTCCGGCCGCGCGGGCGCGGGCCTCGCCTTTGCCGAACAGCTCGATCCAGCCGTGTTCCCGCTCGATCTGCTGGAGCAGGACCGAGTCCGTGACCTCGTTGTTCCGCAGCCGCAACAGGAGCTGGGTGGACATCGCGGCGACCATGACCGACAGCAGGCCGCCGACGATCGACGCTAGTCGCGAGGACTGCGCTCCATATGCCAGGGAGAGCAAGAAGGACTGCGCGGTGACCGACAGCGCGGGCACCTGCCACATGATGGTGTCGAACGATTGGCGACGCGGCCAAGACCTGGTATTGGGTCAACGTCGCAGGCGAGGCCGCTGGAATTTTCGGCGCCTCGACGTCAATGCTGTTGGTCACGCGGGAAGCGTCTCACGGGACAGCCCCGCACCGGTCCACGTCTGGAGAAGGTCGGACGACGGGCCCGTCGCGAGGTGGCAGGATAGCAACGTTATGTTCGAATTCCCCGACCTTCCGGTGCGCGCCGTGCTCGGTGACCTCACCGAGGCTCTGGCGCAGCGCGGTACGGCGGTGTTGGTGGCCCCACCGGGTACGGGCAAGACGACGCTCGTGCCGTTGGCGTTGGCCGAGCAGGGACTTCGCGTCGTCGTGGCCGAGCCGCGCAGACTGGCCACCCGAGCTGCGGCGGAACGCATGGCGAGCCTGCTGGGCGAGCGCGTTGGGCAGCGCGTGGGGTACTCGGTGCGCGGTGAGCGCCGCCGCGGTGCGGACACCGTCGTCGAGGTCGTGACGTCCGGCCTGCTGGTGCGGCGCCTCCAGTCGAACCCGGAACTGACCGGGATCGACGTGGTGGTGCTCGACGAGTGCCACGAACGACACCTCGACGCGGATCTGCTGTTGGCACTGCTGCTGGACGCGCGGGACGGACTGCGGCCGGACCTGCGGATCCTGGCGACCTCGGCCACGGTGGCCGCCGGTCGCGCCGCGGAACTGCTCGGTGGCGCTCCGGTGCTCGAAGCGCGTGCGCGAACCCATCCGGTGCGCACCGCTTACCTGCCAGCGCGCCGGGGTGAGCGGATCGAGTCGTGCGTGGCGCGAGCCGTGCGCACCGCGCTGGCCGAGCAGGACCGCGATGTGCTGGCGTTCCTGCCCGGCGCCGCCGAGATTCGCCGCACCTCGCAGCAATTGTCCGATTCATCCGATGTGGATGTGGTCCCACTGCACGGCAGGCTCACCCATGCGCAGCAGGATTCGGCCCTGCGTGCGGGGAATCGGCGCCGGGTCGTGCTGGCGACGGCGGTGGCCGAATCGAGCCTGACCGTGCCAGGCGTGCGTGCTGTCGTCGATTCGGGACTGTCCCGCGTGTCGCGTGTGGACAACCGCCGCGGGCTGTCCGGGCTGGCCACGGTGCGGGTGTCCGCTGCGGTCGCCGACCAGCGGGCGGGGCGCGCCGGGCGGCAGGGACCCGGTGTGGTCTACCGCTGCTGGCCGGAGCACGAGCACAGCACGCTGCCCGCCCACCCGGAACCGGAGATCCGGACTGCGGATCTGACCCGGCTCGCCCTGGAGTTGGCGTGCTGGGGGACACCGGACGGGTCGGCGCTGACGTGGTGGGACCAGCCGCCCGACGGAGCTCTGGCGGCCGGACGGGAGGTGTTGCGCGGCCTCGGCGCACTGGAATCCTCGGGCGCGGTCACCGACCGGGGGCGCCGGATGGCCGAACTCGGTCTGCACCCGAGGCTGGCCCGTGCCTTGCTGGACGGCTGCGAGTTGGCGGGCACGGACATCACGACCGAGGTCGTCGCGCTGCTCGATGACGACACCTTGACCACCGAAGCCGACGTGACCGTCGCGCTCGCCCAGTTGCGCCGGGGTGTGCCGGGCAGCCAGCGGTGGCACCGCGAGGTCCGCAGGCTGCGGGCGTCGGTGAAACTGCATGCTGGGACAACGGCACGGGGTGATGCGGCGCTGGTCGTCGCGTTGGCGCACCCGGAGCGCCTGGCACGACGTCGGGGAGCGGAGTCGGCGGTGTACCTGATGGCCTCCGGGACGGCGGTGGAGTTGCCAGCGAACTCCGGATTGCGCGACTCGGAGTGGTTGGCGGTCGCCGTTGCCGACCGTGCGCCGGGCAATTCCCACGGCACGATCCGCTTGGCCGCGTCAGCGGACGAGGCGTTGGCCAGGCAAGCGGCGCCCGCGCTGGTGACCACCGCCGATGAGATCGGCTGGCGCGAGGGGGAGGTGCGGGCGATCCGCGTCGAGCGGCTCGGCTCGATCGTCCTGGGCCAACGGCCGATTCGCGATCCGGACCCCGCGAAAGTCCGGCTCGCGGTCTTGGACGGTCTTCGCGCGGAAGGGCTGGAACTGCTGCACTGGACTGACGAGGCACGGCGGCTGCGGCAACGGCTCGGGTTCCTGCACGCCGCGCTCGGCGAGCCCTGGCCAGCCACCGACGAGGAATCCCTCTTGTCCGCAGCGGATCTATGGTTGGAGCCGGAGCTGTCCGGCGCGAAGCGACGGGCGGATCTCCGGATCTCGGCGAGCACCGCGTTGCGGCGACTGATCCCCTGGCCGGTGGCCGGGCGGCTGGACGAGCTCGCGCCGGAGCGGATCGAAGTCCCCTCCGGCTCCCGAATCAAAGTGGACTACCGGGAAGAACAACCGGTCCTACCGGTGAAGCTGCAGGAGGTCTTCGGCTGGCAGGACGTTCCGCGCATCGCCGACGGGAAGGTCCCGGTGGTGCTGCACCTGCTTTCGCCCGCCGGGCGCCCGGCCGCGGTCACCGCGGACCTCGATTCGTTCTGGCGCAACGGATACCAGCAAGTGCGCGCGGAACTTCGCGGTCGGTACCCGAAGCACCCCTGGCCGGAGAACCCCGCCACGGCGGCACCCACCCGCCGCACCGGGAACCGGCGCTGAGTCCGCCAGACCGCGAATCAGTCCACGACGGTCGCTTCGAAGGGATTGCCGTATTGGTCCAAGGAGATGACAGCGACCGGGCCGTCCGCCGGGCCGTACAAGGCGGTGGTCCGGTTGCCGTACTGCACGGGCAGTTGCGGTATCGTCGCCAACTGCTCCGGATTGCGCACCACGAGTATCGAGGTGGCGCCGGATGGGCCGGGAACCCGGACGGGCGGTGGGGAGCTGTTGTTGCCGTCGGTCCGCAGGGGCACTCCGATCGTCGCGGGGCGACCGGGTTGGACCACCGCGAGAGTCTCTTCGAGATCCCCACCAGCAACCCTGAGCACGACGTGCACGATCTCCGCCGGAGCACCGCCCCAGTCGGCCAAGCTGCCCGTCGTGTCGTTGAACGCGATAGGTCCGCCAACCGAACCCACCAGCAGATCCGAATTGCGCTCCAGCCCGCCCCGAGCGCACGTCAAGCCGCTGATCAGGGACGTGAGGTTCTGGATGGCCCGATCGCCGGTGGGAGTGCGCAGCGGCTCGGCGCCCCACGGGAGCAGCACCAGGTCTCCGATCGTGATGATCGGTTGTTGGCACGACCCCGTTGCGCCGTAGGGGGCTGTGCGCGGGAGCACTGCCACGCCGTCGGCCCGCGCCTCGATCGCCAGCGGTGCGGGCGTGCTGACAGACAGCACGCTGATCTCGGACAGGTCTGCGCGCAGGAGCACTCCGACGTCGGGAACGCTGATACCCGGATCAGCGGGGTGGAACGGGACCACTTCCTGAAGTCCGCTCCACTGGGGGTTCTCCTGGTTGCGGACGTACTTCGCGACGTAGACCTGCGCCGGGGCCGACGGACGGACGCTGCTCTGGTCTTGGGGTTCTTCGATGGCGACCACGGCGTGCGGTACCGGAGGCCGACCGTTCGGGGACGGAACGTTGCCGAGCCACAGCAGATGTGCGTTCTCGCCGATACGCACATCGATCTGGTGGCGCAGCTCCTCGTCCGCGGCAAGATCACCCCGAGTCGGCCACCCGTTCCAGGAGTCGGACGCGCCGTCCGGGGCCTGGAATCCCGTGCCTCGGCCGATGATCACGACCGCGACGACGACGAGCAGCGCGCCGAGGCCGATCAGCAGGAGTCGTCCCCGCGCGGTGCCGAATCGGCTGTCCGAACCTGCGAGGTCATCATTGCCGGAAAGCCGTCGGCGCGCCATGAAGATCAGCTTATGTTTCCGATCAACCAGCCGTTGTCGCGATTCGCCCCTCGTTCTCCCGCCGTTGGCCGACAAGACCGGGAAGGTTCACTTTGCACCAGCTGAGGAGTTGAGACATGGAGATCAGGTTCGTCGGCAGCGGGGACGCCTTCGGCAGCGGTGGTCGGTTCCAGACCTGCATCCGGGTACGGGCCGGGGGCCGCACCGCCCTGGTCGACTGCGGCGCCACCAGCCTGACCGCGATGAAAGCCCAGCAGCTCGACCCGGGCGAGGTCGACGTGGTCGTGCTCAGCCACCTGCACGGCGACCACTTCGGCGGGCTGCCCTTCCTAGTCCTGGACGGCCAGTTCACCCGGCGCACCAAGGCGCTGACCGTGCTCGGTCCGGTCGGAACCGCCAGCCGACTCCGCCAGGCGATGGAGACGTTCTATCCGGGGTCCGCATCGGTCCAGCGCCGGTTCGAGCTCAACGTCGTCGAACTCGACGGCGCCGGTGGCAGTCAGCACGCGGGGCCCCTCCAGGTCCGCAGTTGGGAAGTCGACCACGCCAGCGGCGCACCCGCGCTCGCGGTGCAGGTGAGCCTGGGCGGCACCACCTTCGCCTACTCCGGGGACACGGCGTGGACACCCGCTCTGATCCGCGCCGCCGAGCATGCCGATCTGTTCGCGTGCGAGGCGTACACCTACGACAAGCCGGTGCGCTACCACCTGGACTACCGCACCCTGCGCCAGCACGCCCACGACCTGGCGGCCGACCGCCTGATCCTGACCCACATGGGCCCGTCGATGCTCGACCGAATCGACGAGATCGACCACACCACCGCCAGCGACGGCCTCGTCTTGGAGATTTAACCTGGCTGTTCTCTCATGTGGGATACGATCCCACATGTGAGATCGACGGAGGAGATGGCACCCGAGCACGTAGAGGCCCGCTTGGCGGGTCGACTCGCGGAGCTGCGGGTAGAGCGCGGGTGGTCGCTGGAGGAGCTGGCGCGGCGCACCGGCATCAGCCGCTCGACGTTGTCGCGCCTGGAGCGGGCGGAGATCAGCCCGACGGCGACGTTGTTGAACAGGTTGTGCGCGGCGTACGAGCGGACGATGTCGCGACTGCTGGCGGAGGTGGAATCAGAGCCGCCGCAACTGGTTCGGGCCGACCAGCAGGCGGTGTGGCGCGACGGGGCCTCGGGCTTCACCCGGCGGTCGGTGTCGCCGCCCCATCCGGGACTGCGCGGCGAGATCGTCGAGGGCGTGCTGCGGCCGGGCGCGGACATCTCCTACGACGGGCCGCCGGTACCGGGCCTTGAGCAGCACATCTGGGTGCTGGAGGGCGTGCTGGAGGTCACCGCCGGAGGCGTGTACCGGGTTTCGGCGGGAGACTGCCTGCGTTTCCGGTTGTGGGACCGCTCTCGGTTCCACAACCCAGGCCCCGATCCGGTCCGCTACGCACTGGTGGTCGTCCTGCCATGAGCAGCCGGCAGCCGAATCCGGTCACCTCGCGCGAGCCGAAGGAGCCCCAGTTGCACACCATCACCCGCCTGTCGGCCGATGACTTCCGCGACCGCGTGAAGGGTCTGGCCGACGTCTTGGTCTCGGTCGTCGCCGACGGCTCGTCGCTCGGGTTCCTCGCTCCGTTCGACCAGGATGCCGCGATGGCTTGGTGGCACGCCCAGCAGCCCGCAGTGGCAGATGGCAGCCTCGTCGTCTGGGCCGCCAGCGCATCCGAGGGCATCACCGGCACCGTGAGCCTGGTGTTGGAAAACACGCCCAACGGGCGGCACCGAGCCAAGATCGCCAAGCTGATGGTGCACCGGGACGCTCGCGGTCGTGGTCTGGGCCGCGCACTGCTCACCACCGCCGAACGAGCCGCAACCCAAGCCGGAGCCACGCTCCTGATGCTGGACACCGTGACCGGCAGCGCCGCGGAGCAGCTCTACCGCGCCGCTGGCTGGACGCGATACGGCATCGTCCCCGACTACGCGGCCGACCCGACCGGCTCCCTCGAAGACTGCAGCTTCTTCTACAAGCAACTCACCTGAGCCGTCCGGAGTTGGACAGCCGATTCAGCCGTGGTCAGACTGCCAGGATGACGATCATCCGACCCGCGCAGCGCAGCGATGCCAGCGCGCTGTCCGAACTGGCTCGCAAGGCGTACGCGCACTACACCGAGCGCATGGGTAAGGAACCAGCGCCGATGAAGGAGGACTACCGGGCCCTCGTCGAAACCGGTGGGGTTTGGGTGGCCGAGCGGGACGGTGTGCTGGTGGGCTTGCTCGTCCTGAAACTCGAGCCCGACCACGTGCTGCTGGACAACGTCGCCGTCTCGCCCGACGCGCAGGGCAGCGGACTGGGCGCCCGGCTGCTGGAGTTCACCGACGATCAAGCGCGCCAGCACGGCGTCGCGGAAGTCAGGCTGTACACCAACGAGGCCATGGCGGAGAACCTCGCGTACTACGCGCGCCGCGGGTTCGTCGAGACGCACCGGGCCGTCGACCACGGCTACCGCCGCGTGTTCTTCACCAAGCGGCTCTGACCGTCCACAGTGGTCTTCGGCGGTTCAGCGCGCGCGGTGTCCCGGTGGTAGCGCGCGCAATGCCGCTTCCGCCGTGCGCAGGAGCGATCTCCTCCCGACCCCGGCCTTGCCGAGCGCTTCGATCCCGCGCAGCGTGGCGAGCAGCAGGCCACCGAGCTCGCGCGCGTCGGCGTCGGGATCGATGTCCCGGTCCCGCTGGGCCTCCTGCACGCATGCGGTAAGCAGGTTCTCCAGCTCGACGAACGTCTTCAGAGCGCGTTCGGCCACGGCTGGGTCGTGGCTGGTGAGTTCGGCCGTGCTCTTGGCCAGCAGGCAGCCGCGGTGCGCCTTGTCGGCGATGACTGACTTGGTCGTGCCGACCACGTGCGCGCGCAATCGGTCGATGGCCTTGCCGGGGCCCTCGAACAGCTCCTTTTCGACGTGTGAAACGGCTTCGGTGCAGTAGTCGTCGAAGGCGCGCAGGTAGAGCTGGTGCTTGTCGCCGAAGGCGCCGTAGAGGCTGCCCTTGCCCAGTCCGGTCGCCTTCGTCAGGTCGATGATGGAGGTCCCGGCGAAGCCGGTGTCCCAGAACTGATCGCGCGCTGCCCGTACCACGGCGGCTTCGCTGAACTCGCGCGGTCTGGCCACGAGTCGATGTTAGCAGTTCTGGACCGTTCGGTACGACATTGTGCGGGTGTCCGTCTTTGTTCTTGTTTTTGAAGTGGCGAAGCCGCTCAGCCCACCTACGCAGCTGGCACCGCCGCGGGCTCTCAGACGCGGCGACTCCTGTCATGGGGCGCTGCGCACGGGAGCGAATGGACCAAACACGTATGCCCACATGGCGCACATCCGACACGCGACCAGCCCTGTTTTGAACCGTTCGACCTATCGAACCCACGACAAATGACCGGCGCCTGGCCGAACCCGAAAAGGAAGGGCCAGCCAGGCGCCGGATCGGAGTCCTGACGTCCGAAGCTCGCCTCGCTGGTCAGCACGTCGTGGTTGATACTTCGACTGAGATACGGAAAGTCCAGTGCAGAAGCCCGCTATGTAGCTGCGAGTCGCCCGGCATGCTGTGGGAGAACGCGACCCGGATCGATCGACACCGCGCAGCCAGGTCGCCAGCAGCGAGTTGTTGCTCCTCGCCAAGCATCCCGTGTCGACGCCCAGGGGCCTCGCCGGTTGTGCTCGCGTTCGTCCGAGCTTTCGACTGGAGGTGACGACACAATGGCACTCTCCTCGCAACCGCCACGTTTCGACGGCCTACGTGCCTTGTACGTCAACTGCACGCTCAAGCGCTCACCAGAGTTGAGCAACACGCAAGGCCTGATCGACCTCAGCGCCGCGATCATGCATGACCGCGGTGTCCAAGTGGATGAATTCCGAGCCGTCGACCACGATATCGCCACCGGCGTCTGGCCCGACATGACCGAACACGGTTGGGCCAGTGACGAGTGGCCACAGCTGTTTCACCGCGTGCTGGACGCCGACATCCTCGTCCTGGCTGGACCGATCTGGCTGGGAGACAACAGCTCCGTGCTCAAACGCGTCATCGAACGACTCTACGGCTGCTCGCACCTGCTCAACGATTCCGGCCAGTACGCCTACTACGGGCGCACCGCCGGGTGTCTGTTCACCGGCAACGAGGACGGCGTCAAGCACTGTGCGATGAACGTGCTCTACAGCCTGCAACACCTGGGCTACACCGTTCCGCCGCAGGCCGATGCGGGGTGGATCGGCGAAGCGGGACCCGGACCCAGCTACCTCGACGAAGGCTCGGGTGGCCCGGACAACGACTTCACCAACCGCAACACCACGTTCATGACCTACAACCTCATGCACATCGCCGCCCTGCTCCAGAACGCTGGAGGCGTGCCTGCTTACGGCAACCAGCGCTCCGAGTGGGCGGCAGGCTGTCATTTCGGATTCGACAACCCGGACTACCGCTGAGGGTGCACGGCCGAAGGAGGGTGCATGATGAATGCACAGAACACGGACCTGACAACGATGGCCACGGAACTTGGTTGTGCGTCCATTGTGGATGCCATGGGGCGTACCCACCGACACCGTGCCCACCTCCTCAGCCTCATCAGCCCCACCCCGCAGCGCCCGATGTTCGGCCCCGCCGTGACGATCGCCTTCCTGCCATACCGCGACGACTTCACCGACAGCAACGCCGCAGGATTTGCCGGCTGGTTCTACCGAGCGGTGGGGGCCGCACCCGCAGGGTTGGTACTCGTGCTCTCCAGCGGCGGTTACCCGGACGCTTCGCACGGAGGTGGCACCAAAATGTCCCGTCTGCACAACCACGGGCTTGCGGGGTTGCTCTGCGACGGCCGACTCCGCGATTTCGACGAACTGGCCCGCTACCGCTTCGCAACCTGGTGCACCGGCGAAGCCACCCGAGCAGGTGGCGACACCGTGACGCCATGCGCAGCGAACATCTCCGTGGAAGTCCGCGGCGTGTGCATCACGCCCGGTGACTACATCTACGCTGATCGCGCTGGAGCGGTCGTCATCCCGGCGCAGAGCGTACGGGAGGTCTTGGCCGAAGCCCACCGAGTTGAATCCGAGGACGCGGCCTTCCTGCCGCAAATCCGCGACGAAGACCCCGCAGCACTGCGGGAAGGGCGGCGAACCAGCAGAGAACGCTGATGTCCACATCTGTGGGTTATATGGCCAAATGGCCATAGCGGCGATGGACGCCCGAGGTGGACGCTGGAGGCGACCGGCAGGACGGATAGACGAACCGAGGTGGACGACATGACGAGCAAACTCTCCAACCCACAAACCGTGCAGGTTCCGGACACCAAACTCGCGCGCGAGGCGACCGAACTCGTCCGCGACAGCACCAACGAGCTGATCTACCACCACTCGCGCCGCGTCTACTTCTTCGGCGGGCTGCAGGGCCGCAACCGGGACCTGAGCTTCGACCCCGAACTGCTCTACATCGGCGCCATGTTCCACGACCTCGGCCTGGGGGAACGCTTCCGCACCAGCGGTCGCCGCTTCGAGGTGGACAGCGCTGACGAGGCGCGGCGCTTCCTGGCGGCCCACCAGGTGCCCGAGGACAGCATCCGAAGGGTCTGGACCGCGATCGCGCTGCACACCACGCCGGGGATCCCGGAGTTCATGGAACCCGAGGTGGCACTGGTGACGGCGGGCGTGGAGTACGACGTGCTCGGCATCGGCTACCAGGACATCGCCGAGGCCGACCGGACCGCCATCGTCGCCCTGCACCCGCGCCCCGATTTCAAGCGGCGGATCCTGGAAGCGTTCACCGCCGGGATCCGGCCGAAGCCGGAGACCACCTTCGGCAACGTCAAGGCCGACGTGCTGGAGCACTACGTGCCCGGCTTCCAGCGGGGTGACTTCGTCCGCACCATCCTCGACTCTCCATGGCCGGAGTGAGCGCCCCAGCGGCGCACCTGGTCGCCGTGGCGGCCTTCGACCAGGTGCAGCTGTTGGACGTGACCGGTCCCGTGGAGGTCTTCACCACCGCGAACGCCTTCGGGGCGCGCTACGACGTGCGGATCGTGTCGTTCAACGGCGCCGACGTGCGCACCTCGGCGGGGGTGCGCATCGGTGTGGACGGCGGGCCGGAGAGCCTGCCCCGGCGGGTCGGCACCGTCGTGGTGCCCGGCCGACGCGATTGGCGAGCGGCGGTGGCCGACCAGGAGTTGGTCACCTTCGCGGCTGGGCTGGGGCGTCGCTGCAAGCGCGTCGCGTCGGTGTGCGCCGGGGCTTTCGTGCTGGCCGCGACCGGTGTGCTGGACGGCCGACGGGCCGCGACGCACTGGGAGCTCGCCCGCGAACTGGCCACCGCCTACCCGCAGGTGCGGGTCGAGGCCGATCCCGTGTTCGTGCGGGATGGCCACGTCACCACCTCGGCTGGTGTCACTGCGGGCATCGACCTGGCACTGGCGTTGGTCGAGGAAGATCACGGAGCCGCGCTGGCCCGCCGCGTGGCGCAGCAGTTGGTGGTGTTCATGGCCAGGCCGGGAGGGCAGTCCCAGTTCAGCGCCCGGCTCAGTTCGCGCGAAGCGAAACATCCAGCGGTGCGGCAGGTGATGGACGTCGTCGGGGCAGACCCCGGCACCCACCACAGCCTGGACGTCCTGGCCCGCCGCGCCGGACTCAGCGCGCGGCACCTCAGCAGGCTGTTCCGCGAGGAGACCGGCATGACGCCGGGCCAGTACGTCGAGTCGCTGCGCATGGAGGCCGCGCGGGCGCTCCTCGAAGCGGGCAACGACCCCGTCGAAATCGTCGCCGCGGAGTCGGGCTTCGGGTCCTCGGAAACCATGCGCCGCGTCTTCCAGCAGAGCCTGGGAGTGGCGCCAACCGCCTACCGGGCGCGCTTTCGCACCACCGCCGCGGGAGGTCGTCCAACCGCTGCGGAATTGTGAATGCACAACGCCCGAGCGCGCGGTGCGGTTTCTGAAGCGCAGCCTCGCAGGCTTGCTCCCGCACCATTTGCTGTTGACCTAGCGGGCCACAGTATTTCCGGTGTCCGCCACGTGATTGGCCGCCCGCTGCTCGCGGTGGTTCGGACCTCGTTGGGACTACCCCAAGTCTCTTCTCAGGTTCGTCTCAAGTAACTCCAGGTCCTCGTCGGTAAATTGGAACACGCAGGCCCGGACGGACATTCGATAGCGTGAATGCGTGAGCCGGGTTTGCCGGGGTTCCCCGACAGCCCTCCTCGCCGCTGCTGCCGCGATTGTGGTGGTCGTACCAACGGGAGGACGTCATGTTCGAGGGCCCAAGCGGTGTACCTGCTCCAGCCGTGGGGACATTCGGGGACGAGCCGACCAGCCCGGCCGTCCCGAGTCCCGGACAGGCCGCACCGCTCGCTCCGGTATCGGAGATCTGGCCCAACCCGGTGGGTGGCACCGGCCTCGTGGTCACCAGAGGCCCGTACGCCGGTGTCACCATTCCGGTTTCGGTGGGCGTGAGCACGGTGGGGCGAAGTCGGGACTGCGATGTCACGCTCGACTCGCCCACGGTCTCCCGCTGTCACGCGCAGATCCACCACGACGGTGTGCACTACACGATCATCGACATGGGTTCGCTCAACGGCACCTATGTCAACCGCGAGCCGGTGGACCGAGCCCGGCTGGTCGGCGGCGACGAGATCTGGATCGGCACCTTCCGATTCACCTTCCGCACCGGACCTGCCAAATGATCGCGCCGACCCGGCCGTTGGGCCCCAAGCTGCCGGGTCGGCCGCGGTCCCGCACCACCTGTATCCACTGTGGAGCGCGGACGGCCGCGTAATCGAATTCCCGGCGCGCAACAGTGTCGGGCCGGGGGGCTGGGCGCGCTGATTCGCCGGTAGCGAACCGGGCACGCCCTGGGCGAACAACGCCCGCTACGGGGACATTGGCCGCATACGGTCGGTTATGACGTGGAAAACCGATCGAGGCAGGCAACGATGACACTTCACCTGGCACCCGAAATGCAGTCGCCGAGCGCGGGATTGTCCCTGGACGACTCGATCTACGAGAAGTTGTTGCGCGACCGCATCGTCTTCCTCGGCTCGGAGGTCACCGACGACGTCGCCAACCGGATCAGCGCGCAACTGCTGCTGTTGGCCGCCGCTGACCCGGAGAAGGACATCATGTTCTACATCAACTCGCCCGGTGGCTCGGTCAACGCGGGCATGGCCATCTACGACACCATCCAGCTGGTCAAGCCGGACGTGTCGACCTGGGGCCTGGGCTTCGTCGCCTCCATGGGCCAGTTCCTGCTGTCCTCGGGCGCACCGGGCAAGCGGTACCTGCTGCCCAACACGCGAATCGTGATGCATCAGCCGTCGGCCGGTGTCGGCGGCAGCGCCAGCGACGTGGCCATCCAGGCGGAGGTGTTCGGCAAGATGAAACGCCGGATCGCGGAGATCACCGCCCGGCAGACCGGCCAGAGCGTGGAGCGGATCAGCGCGGACGCGGACCGGGACCGCTGGTTCGACGCCGAGGAAGCACTGGAGTACGGCTTCGTCGACCACATCGTCGGCAGCACCGAGTAGTGGGGGGGGGGGGGGGGGCCGGCCCCCCCCCCGGGGGGGGGGGCCCCCCCGGGGGGGGGGGGGGGGGGGGGGGGGGGGCACCCCCCCCCCCCCCCCGCCGCGCCCCCCCCCCCCCCCCGCCCCGGGCCCCCCCGGGGGCGGGGCCCCCCCCCCCCGGGGGGCCCCGGGGGGGGCCCCCCCCCACGACAGCGGGAAGGTGATGCCGGTCATCTCCTCGGACATCGTCCACAGCCGCTTGGCCGCCGCCGGATCGCTCGCCGCAGCGGTTCGGCTGACCAGCGTCGGTCCGCCGCGCAACTCGAAGATCCCGTCCGGTCCGAGGTAGCTCGTGCCGGGGAGGTCCTGCGTCGCGGCATAGAGCGTGGGCAGCGCACCGGCCATCGCGTCCTGCGCGACCACCCGGTTGGCAATGGCCATGAACAGGCGCAGCGGCGGGTTCGGGCTGTGGCTCTGCAGGTTCGTCGCCGCGTAACCGGGGTGGGCGGCCAGTGCTCGTACCGGGGATCCGATCTCGCTGAGCCGCCGCTGCAACTCCAGCGTGAACAGCAGGTTGGCCAGCTTGGACTGGCCGTAGGCGCGCTGCGGGCGGTAGTCGCCGGTGAAGTTCGGGTTGTCGAAGTTGATCCCGCGCACGTACCGGTGCGCGGTGGACGCGACGGTCACCACGCGATCGGTGACGTGCGGAAGCAGCAGGTTGGTGAGCGCGAAGTGGCCGAGGTGGTTGGTGCCGAACTGCGTTTCGAAGCCGTCCTTGGTGCGGCCCTCCGGCGGGATCATCACTCCGGCGTTGTTGATCAGCAGGTCCAGGTCGCCGTCCCAGGATGCGGCGAACTCCCGCACGGAGGCGAGGTCGGCGAGGTCCAGGCGGCGCACCTCGTGGCTGCCGGGGACCTCGGTCGCGGCGGCCTTGCCCTTGTCCAGGTCGCGGACGGCTAGCACCACGTGCGCACCGGCCGTGGCCAGCGCTTTGGCGGTCGCCACGCCGAGGCCGCTGTTCGCGCCGGTGATGACCGCCGTGCGGCCGGTCAGGTCGGGTATCTGGTCGATCTTCCAGGTAGTGGTCATGGCACCAATGTAGTCATTGGCAACAAAGTTGGCAACGAAAACAATGCAGTCGATGTCAACATCCGGGGTAGGCTGCTGGGCATGGCTGGAGGTCGTTATCACCACGGGGACCTTCGCGCCGCGTTGCTGGACTCCGCTGCCACCGCGCTGCGCACGTCCGGGGTCGACGCCCTGTCCCTGCGTGAACTCGCCAGGGACATCGGCGTCAGCCACGCCGCGCCGAGACGGCATTTCAAGGACAAGGCGGCATTGCTGAACGCCCTAGCCCTGCGTGGCTTCGAGCGGCTGTCCGACGAGATCGGCGCCGCTGCGGCGAGCAGCGGTCCGTTCCGCGTCCGGATCGCCGCGATGGCCAGCGCCTACGTCCGCTTCGCCGCGCAGGAGGCGGAACTGCTGGAGCTGATGTTCGTGCGCAAGCTCGCTCCGGACGCCACCGAGGAACTACTCGCCGCCGGTCACGACTTGGGCGCCGTGGTGTTCGCGGTCATCGCCGACGGTCAGCGCAGCGGCGACGTGCATCCCGGCAACGCCGAGGCGATCGCGCTCGCGGTCTTCTCCGCACTGCACGGTTTCGCCAGCCTCGCCGCCACCGGCATCGTCCCCACCGCGACGACCACCGACCAGGCCCTCGACTACCTCCTCGACGAACTCCTGCACGGCCTGACACCCCGCTGACAGGAACATCGATACGTGATCGGGGTGAGGGGCACCCGTGCCCAAGTAACTGGGTCACGGGTGCCCCTCACCGCGAACAGATCCGCGCTCTCCGGCGTCAGTGATGGAAGAAGCGGCGGTACTGCTTCGCGATCGTGTCGGCGTTCGCCGCGGTGTTGAGGAACATCAGCGAGTCCATCCGGCAGTTGCAGGGATTTCGCTCCAGGGTGTTCTGCGGGAAGCTGCCGCCGATCTTGATGCCGCGCGGGTTCGTCGGGCTCGCACCAGATCCGTCGAGCTGCCACGGGTCGCCGGGGACCGTGTAGAACCCTGGGATCGGCTCGCCGTTGCGGTAGAGCGCCATCTCACCGGTGGTGTAGTCGAACGTCGCCGCCAAGTGCACCCATTCGTCCGGCGGGAGGATTTCGCGCCAGTCCTGGCGGGCCGCGAACGTTTGGGAGCTGCCGCCGTCGATCCGGCGGCCCAGCGCGACCAGGCGCAGGTCACCGTCCACTTCGATCAGTTCCAGCAGCGCCCGGACGTCGTGCCCGTCGGAGTTCCCGCTGAGGATCCCGGCCAAGCCGACGGCGTTGAAGAGGTCGTCGGGTTCCGGCGTCGTGGAGTTGGGGCTCGGGTTCTGCCCGGTCATCTTGAACCAGCCCATCACCGTCGCGCCTTTGGTGCCGTTGAAGGCGCTCAGCGACTCCACACCGTTCTTGTCCCACACTCCGGCCTTCCAGTCGTCGTTCCCGTTCACGTCGGGGTTGAGCTGCTGCGACTGGAGTGCGTTGTTGCTGCCGGGGAACGCCCCGTCGGCCACCCGCATGTCCTCACCGCCGTTGACCTGGGCCAGCAACGTGCGGGACGAACCCTGGTCTAGCTCCTGGGAATCGTCGGCGGCGAACGGGTGCTCGAAGTCGTAGTGCGCGACGAGATCGCGCTGCACCTCGGGGGTGACCTCGGACCCGCCGCCCATCCGGGTTCCGGTGACCTTCCAGATCTTGCCGTTGGCCTTGGCCAGCAGGTACAGGTTGCGCTCGGCGTCGACCCCGAAGCGCAGGTCCACCCGCCCGTCGCCGACGAAGTCGGTCATCCGCAGCCGGTTGCCGTCGGTGTCGAACAGCTGCATCTCGTGCAGCGGCGCGCGTGGCGCACCGCGCTGCATCCGGTTGACGTCGGTGTAGAACACCCGGCCGTCCACGAGGTCACCGAAGATGTACTTGCCGCGCAGCAGCGGCAGATCCGTCCCGCGGTAGACCTGACCACCGGAGATCGCGTGGCCGCTGTCGGCGTCGCACGGCCAGTTCGGCGGCGGGTCGTGGTCGTAGGCCGCGACTGGGTAGACGTAGCCGTACTGTTCGTCGTCCTCCGGCAGCGGGTACAGGTAGCACTGGGTTTCGCGGCGGAACTCGAAACGGCCCTCGCGTTCGCTCCACCCGAAGTTGTCCCCGGCGCGGACCTCGTAGACCGCTTCGATCGCGTGCTGCCCGATGTGGCCGAGGTACATGGCGTTGCGCCCGGCGGGATCCCAGCTGAACCGGTGCGGATCCCGCATCCCCACCGCGTAGATCTCGCCCAGCGCGCCGGGCGTGCCGACGAACGGGTTGGACGCGGGGATGCCGTACTGGCCGTTCGGGCCGTTGGTGCCCGCTGGGTCGATCCGCAGGATCTTGCCCGCCGGGGTGCTCATGTCCTGCGGTACATCGGAATCCACGCCGATGCCGCCGTCGCCGACCCCCAGGTAGAGCAGCCCGTAGTCGGAATCGCCCGGCCTGGCCGTCGGATTGAAATCGATCTGCTGGATGGCGTGCACCTGGGTGCTGAAGCCGAAGCGGAAGATCTCCCGGCTGGTCCCGGAGAACTCGTCGGCCACCGGGTCGTCGGCGGTCCACTCGGTGACCACGCTCTGCACGAACGCATCCGGCTGGTTCGGGTACGTCGGGTCTTCCTCGGCGATCGCCTCTTCGTCCTCGGAGTGCACCGTGTAGAACTTGCCGTTGGTGGCGAACTCGGGGTGGAAGGTGACGAAACCGAACCCGCTGCCCATGCCGCGACCGGAGAAGAAGTGCTCGAAGCGCTGCTTGAAGTCCAGGTACACGTGCTGCTGGCCGCCATCGACCAGGTAGAGGGGCCCGTTGAGGTCGGGGACGTACATCCGGCCCGAGCCGTCGGGGACCTCGCCGATGTAGTTGATCCGGTTGTGCCGGATCAGCCGCGGGTCGGTCGCCGGTGGGGTCGGTTCGGACGCGGGCAGCTGCGCGTACTCCGTCAGGACCAGCCCGAGCCGCGACTGCACCGGATCCTCCGGGATCGGATCGGTGATCGGATCGTCGGCCGATGCCGGTGGTGCTAACAGGGTCGCCGCGACCACCGCGCCGGTGATCGCGGAGACCCATCTTCTGTGCACGCCCATTCGGACTCCATCCCTCGCCGTTGTGGGTTGGTCAGACGTTGCCGGTGACAGCTCGGTGCGCGTTGCTGAAAGCTGAAGCGCGGCACCGGGAATCTGCGCGCAGCGCTGCCCGAACTGCGGGCTCGCATTGCGCAGCGAAGCCGAACGGGCGGTCCGAGCCGAACCGCCCACCTGGCTCACGACGGAGAAGTGCCGGTTCCCGGTCGGGCCGTCGTCCCGACCACGGTCACGTCGCGGACGCGCCCGAAGTTGTCGAACGAGCCGAAACCGACCCGACCACCAGAGAAGGTGGTGTCCGTCGCGGTCATCAGCGGTTCGTCGGATCCATCGACGTACACCGCGATTTCGCCCGACGACGCGCGGTAGTCCAGGCGCACCCGGTGCCAGTCGGTGTCGTCGATCGCGGGCGGTGCGCCGACGGCGCCGTTCCACTGGTCGTCGATGCGCTCGCGGTCGGCGTTGTCGACGACGAAGATGCCGTTGTGCGGGTAGATCGTGTTGTCCTGCGAGAGGTGCGCGTAGTAGAAGCGGGTGGGGGACTGGTAGTTGAAGATCAGCACCACGTCCCGGTCGTCGCGGGTGATCGGTTCGTCGATGCGGACCTCGGCGGTGTAGCGCAGCGAGGCGAACTCGGGTCCTTCGTCGACGATGGCGTATTCGAACGGGCGGCGTGGCCCCTCCGGTGCGTCACCGCGCTCGGTCATGATCACCTGGCGGTTCTCGAACGCCCACTTCGCTGGGGTCAGCGGCGCCCAGAACCGCTCCGTGGCGGGCGGTCGCACCAGCGCGAACGGCGGCCGGAAACCGGGTGCGGTGGCGAAAGCGGCCGGGGCGGCGGTCGCGATCGCGAACAGGCTGATGGCTAGTGCGGCGGCGAGTCTTCGGCGGTGTCGCATGTGGACGTTCCTTTCCGCTCGGGTGGTGCGGACAGGTGCGGTTGCACGAATTCGACGTACCGGCGGGCCAGGGTGGCCACGACGTCCGCGCCGGGGGCGGCCCAGACGTCGGCGTTGAAGATCTCGACCTCGACGTCGCCGGAGTACCCGGCAGCCGCTACGGCGCTGGTGAACGCGCTGAAGTCGATGTGCCCATCGCCGACCATCCCGCGGCTGAGCAGGCTGTCCGCGGGCAGCGGGGTGATCCAGTCGCACACCTGGTAGCTGACGATGCGCTCCGCGGCGCGGGCGATCTGCGCCAGCACGCCGGGCTCCCACCACACGTGGAAGGTGTCGACCACAACACCGACCACGTCCTGCGGGTGCTGTTCGGCGATGTCGAGCGCCTGGGCCAGGGTCGAGATCACGCCCCGGTCGGCGGCGAAGATCGGGTGCATCGGTTCGATGCCGAGCCGGACTCCGCGTTCGCGGGCGTGCGGCACCAACGCGGCCACGGCCTCGGCGACGCGCTGGCGGGCACCCGCGATGTCGCGGTCGCCGTCGGGCAGCCCGCCGGGCACGAGCACCAGCACGCCGGTGCCCAGCGCCGCCGCTTCGTCGAGGGCCGCGATGTTGTCGCGGTGGGCGGCGGCTTTCGCGTCCGGGTCCGCTGCGGTGAAGAAACCGCCCCGGCACAGCGACGAAACCCGCAGCCCGGCGTCGCCGATCATCCCAACCGCGGCGTCCAGACCCACCTCGGCGACCGGCTCCCGCCACACCCCGATGGAGCCGATCCCAGCAGCCACGCAGCCGTCCACGGCCTCGCGCAACGACCAGTTGGCGGTGGTGCGCTGGTTGAGCGAGAGCCGGGCCAGCCTCGGGTCACCGGGTTCCGGAGTGGACACCCGTGCCGGAGCATCCGACGGGACATCCCGATTCCGCGCGGTTGCGGGGAAAGCGGTCATCGCACCGCTCCCGCCGCGTCCAGCCACAACCGCATCCGATGCGCGGCGAACTCGGGATCCGGCAGCAGCCGCGCCTCGTTGGCGAGCTCGAAGACCCGCGCCAGGTGCACCACGCTGCGCGCCGATTGCAGGCCGCCGATCATCGTGAAGCCGGGCTGGTGCCCGCGAAGCCAAGCCATGAAAGCGATCCCGGTCTTGTAGTAGAAGGTGGGTGCGCTGAACACGTGTCGCGACAGCGGAAGCGTGGCCGCCATCTCCGCGTCGTAGGTCGCCACGTCGCCCCCGTCGAGCGCGGCCAGCGCGGCCGACGCCGCCGGGGCGATCGCGGAGAAGGCGCCGAGCAGGGCGTCCGAATGGTGCTCCGCGTCGCCTCGGATCAGCTCCGGGTAGTTGAAGTCGTCGCCGGTGTACAGGCGCACCCCTGCGGGCAGCGCGGCGCGCAGCCCGCGTTCGTGCTCGGCCGACAGCAACGAGACCTTCACACCATCGACCTTGTCGGCGTGGTCGCGGACCAGGTCGAGGAAACTCCCGGTCGCGGTCGGCACGTTGGAGGAGCCCCAGTAACCGGCCAGTTGCGGGTCGAAGACCTCGCCGAGCCAGTGCAGGATCACCGGCTCGGCGACCTGCCGCAGCACCGCGTCGTAGACCTGCCGGTAGTCCTCGGCGCCACGGGCGATCCGGGCGAGGTGGCGGGACGCCATCACGATTACCTGCGAGCCGGTGGACTCCACGAAGCCCACCTGCTCCTCGTACGCGGCGATGACCTCGTCGAGCGTGGCGAGTTGGTCGCGGTGATCGGTTCCGGCGCCGGAGGCGATCCGCGCGCCGAACGCGCGAGCCTGTTCGGCGCTGCGGCGGACCAGTTCCCGCACCGAAGTCCAGTCCAGGCCCATGTTGCGCTGGGCGGTGTCCATCGCTTCCGCGACACCCAGGCCGTAGCGGAACAGCTCGCGGCGGAAGGCCAATGTGGACTCCCAGTCCACCGCCGCCGGGGCGCCCGGTGTGTTGTCGCCGAGCGGATCGGCGGCCACGTGCGCGGCGGCGAAGGCGACCCGCGAGGAATAGGGCTGCGGATGTTCCTCCCACTGCCGCGGCTCGCGCAACGCGACCTCGGTCCAGGTGCCGTCGGCCGCGGGCAGCTGGATTCCGGCGCTCATGGCTGGTCCGCCTCCAGTCCCGCCTCTCCGCGATTCACAGTGGTGGTTGCGTCCATACGAATCTCGCGTTTCGTGGGTTCTTGCGGCTGGTTTGCTTCACGGTCCCCTGAGGTGCCGTTGGGGAGGGCTTGGGTTGACACCGGGCTACTCATACCGTGCCGGCGGTGGGGAGTTCGACGCGGCGGCCTTCGGTGGACGAGGTGTACCCGGCGTCGGCCAGCCGGAGGCCGCGCACCCCGGCGGCGAAGTCGTAGCGGTGCGGCCTGCCGTGGTGCACGTCCAGCAGGAACTGTTCCCACTGGGTGCGGAATCCGTTGCCGAAGGGCACGTTGTCCGGCACTTCGTCCCAGTGGGAGCGGAAGTCCTCGGTGGTCGGCTCGTCGGGGTTCCACGACGGCCGCGGCGTGCGAACCCGCGGTTGGACCCGGCAGCCGAACAGCCCCGCGACCGCCGAGCCGTGCGTGCCGTCCACCTGGAACTCGACCAGTTCCTTGCGTTCCACCCGCACTGCCCACGACGAGTTGACCTGGGCGATCACGCCCCCTTCGAGCTCGAAGATCGCATACGCCGCGTCGTCGGCCGTCGCGTCGTAGCGGCGACCGTTCTCGTCCCAGCGCTCGGGGATGTGCGTGACGGCCTTCGCGGTGACCGCGCGGACCGGGGCGAAGAGGTTCTCCAGCACGTAGTTCCAGTGGCAGAACATGTCCAGGACCACGCCACCGCCGTCCTCGGCCCGGTAGTTCCAGCTCGGCCGCTGCGCGGGCAGCACGTCGCCCTCGAAGACCCAGTAGCCGAATTCTCCGCGCACCGAGAGGATGCGGCCGAAGAAGTCGGCATCGACCAGGCGCTTCAGCTTGCGCAGACCCGGCAGGAAGATCTTGTCGTGCACGACGCCGTTGACGATTCCGCTCGCCTCGGCCGCGTTGACCAGTTCCACGCCCTCGGCTACCGACGACGCCACGGGTTTTTCGGTGTAGACGTGCTTCCCGGCGGCGATCGCCTTGAGGATCGCCTTCTTGCGTTCGCCGGTGACCTGGGTGTCGAAGTAGATCTGGGCGTCGTCCTCGGCGAACAGGTGGTCGAGGTCGGTGCTGAAGTCCGCGATCCCGTGCTGGTCGGCGATGCGAGCCAGCTTGTCCGCGTTGCGGCCCACCAGGACCGGCTCGACCTGGATGCGGCTGCCGTCGTCGAGGACGATGCCGCCATCGTCGCGGATCGCCAGCACCGAACGCAGCAGGTGCTGGTGGTAGCCCATCCGGCCGGTGACGCCGTTCATCAGGATGCGGTACGTGTGATCAGTCATGGATCTACTGACTCCCGTTGGATCTGTGCGGGTCGTTTAGCGCAGGTGGTCGCCTGGTGGAATGTCCTAGCGAGGCGACGTGTGAAGACCCGTCGGCGGCCGATCTGCGTAGGGGGAAAAGGGAAAGCGGCTTGTTCGCGTTGCGCGCACTGGACCTCCCGGATGCGGTGTCAGGACGATTTCGCGGTCGACCGTCGCGGCGACGCGCGGCGGTTGCCGAGGTAGAGCTCGCCGAGTTGCGGGTCTTCGTGCAGTTCGGCGGCCGGGCCGGAGACGTGCACCCGGCCGAGGTCGAGGACGCAGCCCAGATCGGCGGTTTCCAGTGCGCGGCGGGCGTTCTGCTCGACGAGCAGCACCGCCGTACCGGCGTCGCGCATCCGCGCCACCTGCTCGAATACCGTCTCGGTCGCCTTGGGGTCCAGCCCCATCGACGGTTCGTCGAGCAGCACGACCCGCGGGCTGACCATCAGCGAGCGGGCGAATTCGACCTGCTTCTGCTGCCCGCCCGAGAGCGCCCCCGCGAGCGAGCCCCACCGTTCGGCGACTACGGGGAAGAGCTGCTTGACGAAGTCGACCCGCTCGGCGATCGCGGCCTTGTCCCGCAAGGTGTACGCGCCGAGCAACACGTTCTCCGACACCAACATCTCCTTGAAGACGCTGTGGCCCTGCAAGACGTGCGACAGGCCCGCCTCGAGCAGTTGCTGCGGGCGGAGGTGGGTGACGTCCTGACCGCCGAGGAGGATTCGCCCCGAACGCGGCGCGAGCATGCCGCTGGCCACCTTGAGCACTGTGGACTTCCCGGCGCCGTTGGGGCCGACGAGGCAGACCACGCTGGCGGGCGGCACGCGCACCGTCAGCCCGCGCAGGACGAGTGCCGCGCGGCCGTAACCGGCCTCGACGTCGATGAGTTCGAGCAGGTGCTCAGCTGCCAAGGTATGCCTCCAGGACTCGTGGGTCGTCGCGCACCTCGTCCGGCGTTCCCGCGGCGATCGGCCGCCCGCGGTCGAAGACGACGACGTGGTCCGACAGGCTCATCACCAGGTCCATGTTGTGCTCGACGATCAGGAAGGTCTTGCCCTCGGCGTTGAGCGCGCGCACCAGGTCGCTGATCCGGTCGATCAAGGCCGGGTTCACCCCGCCCGCCGGTTCGTCGAGCATGATCGTCTCGGGCTCGGCCATCAGCACGCCCGCCAGTTCGAGCAGTTTCTGCTGGCCGTAGGAGAGATCGCGAGCCTCGGTGTCCGCCAGGTGGTCGATGCCGACCCGCGTGAGCAGCTCGCGTGCCCGATCCACGTCGGCGCGTTGGCGGGCCGAGGCCAGTTGGGCGAGCAGCGTTCGCGGGCGGACCGCGACGAGCAGGTTCTCCAGCGCGGTCATTCGCGGGAAGATCCGGCACAGCTGGAAGCTGCGGCCGATCCCGAGGCGGGCGATCCGGTGCGGGGGTTTGCGGGTGATGTCCTCGCCCTGGTAGCTCGCGGTGCCGGAATCCGGTCTGATCATCCCGGTGACGCAGTTGAAGAACGTGGTCTTGCCGGACCCGTTGGGGCCGATCAGCGCGTTGACCTTGCCGTGCTGGAAGGCGACGCTGGCGCCGTCGACCGCGCGCACCCCGCCGAAGGACTTGGTCAGGCCGGTGGTTTCGAGACCGCGAACGGGGTTCAACGGTGTGCCTCCTCCTTCGCCGGGGGTTCGGCTGCGCGCGCTTCGGCGAGTTCGCCCTGGCTGACCTCGCGGATCGAGGCCGCCTGCGGGCGGAACCGGTTCACCAGGTCGGTCAGCGCCGGGATGATCCCGTCGGGCATGAACAGCACCACCGCCGCGAGCAGCAGGCCCATCGCGACCAGGTGGAACTGGGTGTCGCCGTACTGGGCCTTGAAGTACTCCACGGCGTAGCCCACGATCACCGCCCCGAGCAGCGGTCCGAACAGGCTCCGGATACCGCCCAGCAGGCTCATCAGCACCAGGTAGGAGCCAGCCAGGATGGAGAACTGGAAGATCGGGTCCAGGAAGCCGAACCACAGCGCGTAGAGACCGCCACCCAGCGCGGTGAAGAACGCCGAGATGACGAATGCGACGAGCTTGTAGGCGAACGTCGGCACGCCCAACGACTGCGCCTTGTCCTCGTCCTCGCGGATCGCTTTGAGCCCGGTGCCGAAGCGGGAGCGGTTGATCGCCCACCAGCACAGCAGCGCGACCGCCAGGAGTGCGGCGTGCAGGTAGAAGAACCGCTCGTGCTGCTCGGGCCGGAGCACGTCCGGGCCGAACGGGCGCGGCACGCGCAATCCGTTGGAGCCACCGGTGAACGATCCCCAGCTCTGGAAGACCAGCAGTGTGATCAGCACCAACGCGATCGACACGATGACGAACGAGGCGCCGCGCACCCGCAGGCTGGCGACCCCGATCGGCACCGCGAGCGCCGCGACGAGCAAAGCGCCGAGCAGCAGCGCGACCCACGAATTAAGGTCGGCGTGCAGGATCAGCAGAGCGGTGGCGTAGCCGCCGAGGCCGGAGTAGGCCGCGTGGCCCAGCGAGATGTAGCCGGTGAAACCGCCGACGAAGTTCCACGACGTGGCGAGCACCGCGTAGCTCATGATCACCACGCCGACCGACAGGATGAACGCATCCGGCGCCAAGCCGGGGAAGGCGAGCACCAGCGCGGCCAACGCCAGCAGCGCGACCAGCTTCACCACGCGCAGCGGGTTGAGTGCTTCAGAATCGCTGCGCAAGTCGGCCTCCGAAGAATCCCTGGGGGTGCAGCAGCAGAGTGGCGAACAGCGCGAGGTAGAAAACCGTTTGCGCCCAGGTGGTTCCGAGCGGGATCTGCAACAGGCTCTGGCCCAGTCCCAGCGCCATCGCGGCGATCGCCGCGCCGGGGATGCTGCCGAGACCGCCTACCACGATGATCGCCATCAGCGGCCCGATCCAGTGCCAGTGCAGCGACGGGTAGATCGTGGAGTCCAACGCCAGTGCGGTGCCGCCGATCGCCGCGGTGGCCAGGCCGAGCCCGAAGCCGTAACCGGCGATCCGGTCGGTGTTGATGCCGACCAGCTGCGCCGCCGCCCGGTGCTGGATCGTGGCGCGCAGCGCGTGCCCGAACCGGGTCAGCTTCAGCAGCAGGTAGAGCCCGGCCAGCGACACCGCGGCGAGCCCGAAGGCGATCAGCTTCACCACCGGGATGCTCGCGCCGAAGACCACGATGTCGGCCCCGGAGTAGGGCAGTTGGATCCGCCGGTGGGTCCCGCTGAAGACGAATCCGAGCACGCCCTCGATCACCAGCGCGATGGAGAACGTCAGCAGCACCGACATCATCGTCAACGTCGCCGGGCGCAGTCTGGCGATCAGCAACCGCTGCACGAACACCCCGATGCCGAAGAACAGCGGGATGGTGAACACCAGCGACAGCAGCGGGTCCAAGCCGGTCCGCAGGGTGAAGTACCAGGCGAGGTAGGCGGCCAGGATCAGGAACGCCGAGTGCGCGAGCATCACCACGCGCATCACGCCGAAGTACAGCGTCAAGCCCGCGGCCAGGAGGGCGTAGAGCCCGCCCAGCAGCACGCCGAGCACCAGGCTCTGCAGCAGCAGCGATCCGGTCACGTCGGCCTCACCACGTCGGCTTCGGGTGGATGAGGTTCGCTTCCTTGGCGTTCTCCGGCAGCACGATCTGGATCCGGCCGTCGACGTACTGCTGGATCAGGTGCGCGCCCTGCGGTTTTCCGGTCCGGTCCCAGCGGAGCTCGCCGACGACGGTGTCGACTTCGTTGTTGTGCAGCCAGTCGATGAGCTTGCGCTGGCACTCGGGATCCGGGTCGGCGCACCCGACGGCTTGGACGGCGGCGGCCACGACCTGCCCGGTGGTCCAGGCGTTGGCCTCGTCCTCGTTGGGTTCGGTGCCGTGCATCTTGGTGTAGTGGGCGACGAACTCCTGGTTGGCGGGGAAGGCCGCCTTCGGCGTGTAGCCGGTGGGGGAGAGGATGCCCTCGGTCTGCTCACCGATCGCCCTGGGGAACTCCGGGTTGGTCGGCGCGGTCGAGAAGGCGGCCATCGCGGGCTGGTAGCCGAGCTGGCGCAGCGCCACGATGAGGTTCACCGCGTCCTGGTACTGCGTGCCGCCGACGACCAGTTCCGCCCGCGAGTCGGCGATCTTGGCCGCGATGGAGCCGAAATCGGTGGTGTTGGGCGGGTAGACCTCGTCGACCACCGTGCGGACGCCAGCCGCCGCCAGCTTGTCCTTGAGGCCGTAGGCGGTGCCCTGCGCGAACGGATCGTCCATGGCCGCGTACGCGGCGGTTTCCGGTCGCTGGTCGGGCGGCATCGCCAAGATCGCCTCGGCGAGGTAGTTGTAGTGGTCCTGGGCCACCGCGGGCGCGGCGTAGAAGAGGTTGTCGAAGCCCTGGTCGAACACCTCCTCGGCGGCGCCCGCCGGTTCGACGAACAGGAAGCCGTAGTCCTTGGCGACCTGCGCGGCCGGGATCACCAGGCGGGTGGAGAACGGGCCGAAGACGAGGTCCGCGCCGTCCTGGTTGATCAGCCGCTCGTAGTCGGCGGCGACGCGGTCGGCGTTGGACTGGTCGTCGAGGATCACCAGCTCCACCTGGCGGCCGAGCAGCCCGCCGCGGGAGTTGACGTAATCGGCCCACGCCTCGTAGCCGCGGCGCACTCCCTTGCCGGGCTCGGAGAAGTCGCCGGTCAGCGGGAGTGAGATGCCGATCCGGATCCGGTCGTCGGTGCTGCCGCTGGAGCCCGAACTGAGGCAACCGGTGAGCGCGAGGGCCGCGCTGGCCACGAGTGCTCCGAGTCGGAGACCGTTTGAAATTTTCATGATCCACCCGTCGTTGGGAGCATCCGTAAGCGCTTACGAAAGCGCTTACGGCAGAATAGGGACCACGAGCTGTGGCGGCAAGGGGCGCCGAGCATCATGTGTTCCGGGGCGGTCCGCGGACCGACCGACGGGAGGAGGGACTCGGATGGCACAGCGGCGCGCGCGGCTCCGGCTCGTCGATGTCGCGGAGCGGGCCGGGGTCTCGATCGCGGCGGCGTCACGCGCGCTGTCCGGCTCCGCGGGTGTCAGCGACGAAATCGCGCAGCGAGTGCGGGAGGTCGCCGCGCAGCTGGGTTACGTCGCCAACGTGCACGCCCGCACCCTGGCCGGGGGTGCCAGCACGACCGTCGGTCTGCTCGTGCACGAGATCGGCGACCCCTACTTCACCGAGATCGCCAGCGGGGTGCTGCGGGTCGGCGCGCAGCAGGGGCTGACCGTGCAGATCTGCCACACCGGCCGCGATCCGGACAGCGAACTCGTCCAGGTGCGCACGCTGATCGCCAACCGGGTGCGCGCGATCGTCATCGCCGGTTCGGGCTTCGTGGACGCGCGGATGCAGTCGTCGGTCAAGAAGGACCTGCAAGCGTTCCAGGAGACCGGTGGTCGGGTCGCGGTGATCGGGCGGCACCCCCTCGGCACCGACGCGGTGTTGCCGGACAACCTGGCAGGCGGCCGCTCGATCACCGAGCACGTGCTTTCGCTGGGACATCGGCGGATCGCGTTCGTCGTCGGGCCGAAGGCATTGACCACGGTCGCCGATCGGCTTGCTGGCGTTGACCAGGCGTTGGGCGCGCGCGGGCTGTCCGTCGACGACATGCCCGTCATCGAGGCGGCTTTCACGCGGGAGGGCGGCACGGCGGCCACCCGGCGGATCCTGGACGAGCACCCTGGAGTTACCGCGGTGATCGCGCTCAACGACGACATGGCGATCGGCGTACTGGCGGCGTTGCGTGCGCGCGGCATCGCGGTACCGGAGCAGATGTCGGTGGCGGGCTTCGACGACGTGGCCGTAGCCGAGCACCTGTCGCCCGCGCTGACCACGGTGCGGCTGCCGATGACGGAGATGGGGGAGCAGGCGCTCCTGCTCGCGCTGAAGTCGCCGTCGGCGCGCCCGCGCCGCCGCGCCACGACGCACGAACTGGTGGTCCGCGAATCCACCGCCGCGCCGCGCTCCCGATGAATGTCCACAGTGTATTGATCAATTAATTAGCGGTGTGGATTTTCGATCTTCTGGTGGGTTTGAGAGCGTTTCTTAAGTGCGAATTAAATGTGTCATATGAGACGGATAGTTGACGGTGCGTGCATGGTTCGTCACCCGGCCTAACTTACTTTCGAGTACGGTTGTGGTGGATGATCTCGATGAGTAAGGTCGGTGCAACGTGAACGGCCGGTCGGGGCAACGCGGGTCGATTCTTGCCATGTGCCACCTATGCGCTTTTGGGAACTCATGAGTCAGATAGGCTCGATGACAGAATTTGGATTCGGTTGGCTGACGCCGGTGTTGTCCTACGCCATGGCCTGCGTTGGCGCCGCACTCGGCTTGCGCTGCATGGTGCGCGCACTGGCGAAGACCGGCCGCTCGCGGCGCAACTGGCTGATCAACGGCGCCGTCGCGATCGGTACCGGGATCTGGACGATGCACTTCATCGCGATGCTCGGTTTCCAGGTCACGGGCACCGACGTGCGCTACGACGTGCCGCTGACCGTGCTGAGCCTGGTGGTCGCGATCGTGGTCGTCGGCATCGGCGTCTTCGCGGTGGGTTACAGCCGCTCGAAGGTGCTGGCGGTGCTGGTCGGCGGGGTGGTCTCGGGCCTGGGCGTGGCCATCATGCACTACATCGGCATGGCCGCGATGCGGCTTTCCGGCACCGTCGGCTACGACCCCGTGATCGTCGCGTTGTCGGTGGTCATCGCGGTGGTCGCCGCCACCGCGGCGCTGTGGGCGGCATTGAACATCCGCGGCCCGGCGGCGGCCTTCGGCGCATCGCTGGTGATGGGTGTCGCGGTGAGCGCGATGCACTACACGGGAATGGCCTCGGTCCACGTCGGCCTGCATTCGATGCATTCTCCGGTCGACGGCGCGACCCCGATGCAGTTCATCTTTCCGCTCACCGTCGTGTTGGGCACGTATTTGTTCCTGACGTCGGCCTTCGTCGCGATTTCGCCGAACGCGCCGAGAAGAGCGGATGGCGCAGCTGAAAAGCAGGTGGATCCCTTCACCGGGTGACTTGCGTCCACTGCCTTTCCGCAGCGGGTCATCCGCGTTCGCGACGAGCCCGCCCAACTTTCCGACTCCCTCCAGGATGGAGGACTCATGCCTGGGTATTCCCGCACGCGTTCACGCGTTTCTCCGAGCCTGCTGAGGCCGAAATCAGTGCGAGCGAAAACGGTCGCGCTGCTCGTGGTGCCGGTCGTCTCGCTGATGGCGCTGTGGGCGCTGGCCACGGTCTCGGCGGTGCAGAGCGCGTGGACGCTGCACCAGGTCAAAGAGCTCAACGCCGAACTCACCAGACCGGTCAGCGATCTGGTCGACGACCTGCAGGCCGAGCGCGCCGCCGTCGCGCAGTACCTGGCCGCGCCACGCGGCGGCGAACAACTGGTCTCCGGCCAACGAGCGCGTACTGCCGCGGCCACTGCGGCGTTGGTCGAAGGCTCGACGGTGGCCAGAGCCAACATCGCGAACGTCGCACCAGAAGTGGACCAGCGAATCTCCGCCCTCGTCGAGGATCTCGACCGGTTGCAGCGCGACCATGCCGAGGTCGTCGCCCAGCGGATGGACTGGAACGACGCCTACAACTCGTATACGACCGCGATCGAGCGCGCCTTCGCGGTGGACGAGGCCCTGACGAACGTCCAGGACGGCGAAGCCGCTGCCGCCGCGCGGGTCGTCCTCCAACTCGGCCGGGTGGGCGAGATGATCGCGCGCCAGGACGCCGTCGTGACCTCAGCCCTGGCCGCCCAGGGGATGACACCGGATCAGCACGAGGCGTTCGCCACCGCGCTCGGTGGCCAGCACGTGTTGACCGACGGTTTGCTGCCCGACCTCGCCCCGGCGGATCAGGCCGCCTACCAGCAATTCGTCAACGACGGCTCCTATCGGTCGCTGACCTCGATGCAGAACGCGTTGCTCAGCGGGCCAGCAGCCGTCGGCGCTTTCTCCGTCGACCAGTGGCGCGGCGCGGTGCAACCTCTCGCGCAGAGCGTGGCGACCGTCCGGGCCAACGCCAGCGCGGCCACTGCGGCGCAGGCGGAATCCGCCAGCGGCGCGGTGCTGACGCAGGCGGCGCTTACGGTCGCCCTTGGACTTCTCGCCGTGCTGCTCGCTTTGGTGGTCTCCGTCCGGATCGGTCGCGGCATGGTGATCGAGCTGGTCGGCCTGCGGGACTCGGCCCTGGAACTGGCCAACCGACGGCTCCCGCAGGCCATGCGCAGGCTGCGCGCGGGCGAGAAGATCGACATCGATGCCGACGTGCCGGTGGTCGCGCCCGGCGAGGGCGAAATCGGTCAGGTCGGCAATGCGCTCAACGCCGTGCAGCACGCGGCGTTGCAGGCCGCGGCCGAGCGGGCCGAACTGCTCACCGGTGTCTCCGGGGTGTTCGTCAACCTGGCTCGGCGCAACCAGTCCCTGGTGCACCGCCAGCTCAGCTTGCTGGACGCGATGGAGCGCCGGACCGAAGATCCGACCGCGCTCGAAGACCTCTTCCGGCTCGACCACCTGGCGACCCGGATGCGTCGGCACGCCGAGGGGTTGATCATCATGTCCGGTGCCGCGCCCGGCCGGTCCTGGCGCAATCCGGTGCCGTTGATGGATCTGGTTCGCTCCGCGGTCTCGGAGGTCGAGGACTACGAGCGCGTCGAGGTGCACCGGATGTCCGAGCTGTACGTGGTCGGCTCTGCGGTTTCCGACCTCACGCACCTGTTCTCCGAACTCGTGGAGAACGCGACGTCGTTCTCCCCGCCCGGCAGCACAGTCCTGGTGCACGGCGAGCCGGTCGGCACCGGATTCGTCGTGGAGATCGAGGACCGCGGCCTGGGCATGCGCCCGGAGCGGATGGACGAGGCGAACCGGCTGATCGCCGACTCGCACCGGCTTGAGCTGTTCGAAAGCGACCGGCTGGGGCTCTTCGTGGTGAGCCGGTTGGCGAACCGGCAGCACATCAGCGTCTCGCTGCGCCGCTCGCCCTACGGCGGCACCACCGCCGTGGTGCTGCTGCCCGCATCGATTCTCACCACCATCGAACCGCGACCCGATCAGCACGATCAGCAGCCCGAAGCGATCTCCGCGCCGGAGGAGGACGTCGTCCCGGTACCGATGAAGGCGGTCGCGACCCGGTTGCCCACCAGGGTGCCGCAAGCGTCCGCGGTGCCCAGAGCAACCCGGCGGCGGCGCTCGTCCATCTGGCGCGACCCGGCCGAACCGGTCGCGATCAACGGCGAGGTCGTGTCGCACGAAACCCCCGCCGACACCGGAGGAAACGACGAGCAGAACACTGGCGGCCTGCCGCGCCGGACCCGACAGGCGAGCCTCGCACCTGGGTTGCGGGCCGAGGATTCCCGCAACCAGCGCAAGACCGACGCCGTCGGCGCCAAGATCTCGCCGGAGCAGGCGCGCAGCATGATGACCGCGGTCCAGCAGGGCTTCGCCCGCGGACGCGGTGCGCGAACCGACGATTTCCCGGACGCCTGAGTGCTTTGTCGTCGCAGCGGCGCGGCCGCTCGGCCGAAGCGTGCGATCGGCACCGCCACCCGAACCACTTCACGGACGAGTTCTCAGGGAGGACCAATGTTTGGCACCACCGAGCAGGCCGGGGAGCTGAGTTGGCTCCTGGACGAGTTGGTCCACAACGTGCCTAGGGTCAGACTCGCACTGCTGCTGTCCAACGACGGACTGGCCCTGGCGGTGTCGTCGGGGATCAGCAGCGAGGAAGGCGAACACCTCGCCGCGGTCGCCTCGGCGTTGCACAGCCTCGCCAAGGGCACCGGTCGGCATTTCGACGCTGGTTCCGTCCGGCAGACCATGATCGAGCTCGACGGCGGCTTCCTGTTCGTGGTGGCCGCGGGCGGCGGGACGTGCCTCACGGTGTTCGCCGAGACAGGCGCCGACATCGGCTTCGTCGCCTACGAGATGGCGCGGTTGATCAACCAGGTCGGCGAGCACATGTACACCGCCGAGCGCTCGGACATCGGCGACTGGCCGGGCGAACGATGACCAACCAAGCGAACGCTCGGGGCATCGGGAGCAGGGCGCCGGTGCCGCGCTGCGGAAGGGCGAACGCCGATGGGTAGGAAGGCACTGCGGTCGTGAGCGGGGCCCGCCGGAACTGGTACGACGACGAAGCGGGCCCGATGGTGCGGCTGTACGCGATGACCAGGGGACGCGCCCAACCGAATCGCGGACCCCTGGACATCATCGCGCTCGTCGTCGCCAACACGCTGCCCGAGCAGGACATGACGCTCACCCCCGAACAGGCGCGCATCCTCCAGCTGAGCCGGGACCGGCCGGTGTCGGTCGCGGAAATCGCCGCCCAGTCCGACTTGCCGCTGAGCGTCGTCCGGATCCTGCTCACCGATCTGCTCGACGCCGGTCACCTCCGGATCGACCGGCCCACGCCACCGCGCGAACTGCCCAGCGAAGACGTACTGAGGGAAGTGATCAATGGACTCCGCGCGCTCTGACGCCCGGTCGGCGGGCGCCCCGCCCATCGTCGCGCTGAAGATCCTCATCGCCGGTGGTTTCGGCGTCGGCAAGACCACGATGGTCGGTGCGGTCAGCGAAATCCAGCCGTTGCGGACCGAAGAACACCTCACCGAAGCCAGCCTCGGCGTGGATTACACCGACGGTGTGGAGCAGAAGACCACCACGACCGTGGCGATGGATTTCGGCAAGATCACGCTGCACGAACAGTTCGCGCTGTACCTGTTCGGCACGCCCGGACAGGACCGGTTCTGGTTCTTCTGGGACGACATCGCACAGGGCGCGCTCGGTGCTGTCGTGCTCGCTGACACCCGACGCCTGCAGGACTGCTTCGCGGCGGTGGACTACTTCGAGCGCCGCGAGATCCCGTTCATCGTGGCGGTCAACTGCTTCGAGGGCGCGCGGCGGTTCCGGGTCGAACAGGTGTCGGCGGCACTGGATCTCGACCCCGGCACCCCGGTCGTGCTGTGCGACGCACGCGAGCGGTCCTCCGCGAAGGAGGTGCTGATCGCGGTCGTGGAACACGCCAGCCGCACCTACGCCGGACGCCGCTCCGAGGATCACTGACGCTCGAACTCCGGGGTATTGCCAGTCCGGTCCGCACGTTCTACTGTGCTGGACATGTCTGGACAGGTTCGGTTGAAGCATCAGCTGATCGCGGCGGAACTGGCCGCCGACATCCGCGCCGGGCGATTGCGCCACGGCGAGCGGTTGCCCGGTGAGCACGCCTTGGCCACCCGCTTCGCGGTCAGCCGGAACACGGTTCGCCTCGCGCTGTCCGAACTGGGCGATCAGGGATTGATCGCGACGCATTCCGGGAAGGGCTCGTTCGTCGACTTCGACGGTCGGTCGCTGGACGACCGCGCTGGGTGGTCGCACGCGCTCGCCGCGCAGGGCGTCCGCACCGAGGTCAGCGTAGTTCGGCTGGACCTGGTCGAAGATCCGGAACTGGCCGAGCGCATCGGCCTGGACGACGTCGAGTTCGTCGCCGTCGACCGGGTGCGCAAGCTCGTCGGCGCAGCGCCGATCTCCTTCGAGCGCAGCCGCGTTCCGGCAATCGGAGAGCTGCGGAGGCTGCCCGAGATCGGACTGGGGCAGCGGTCGCTGTTCGAGGTGCTGCGCTCGGTGGGCCTGGTGGTCGAGTGCGGTGAGCAGTGGGCGGCGCTGCACCAGCTGCTCCCCGACGAAGCTCGCATGCTCGACCGCGCGCCGGGGAGTTCGGTGCTGCGAACCCGGCGGCTCGGCCGCACCTTCGCGGGCGAGTTCGTCGAGCACGTGGACAGCCTGCTCGACCCCGATCGCTTCCAGCTGCACCAGAGCTTTGGCGGTGACCGGTGAGCATCGAGCAGCGGGCGTGCGGAGCACTGCTGGGCCTGGCCATCGGTGATGCGCTGGGGATGCCCACCCAATCCATGCCGCGCGACGAGATCCTCCGCCGCTACGGCGAATTGACCGGGTTCCTGCCGGGGCCAGCGGACCAGCCGATCGCGCCGAACATGGCCGCGGGCTCGGTCACCGACGACACCGAGCAAGCGATGCTCGTGGCCGACCTGCTCCTGGAAGGTGTTGGCCACATCGACGCGCGCCGCCTCGCGGACCGGTTGCTGGCGTGGGAGCAGGACATGCGTCGTCGGGGTTCGCTCGATCTGCTCGGCCCGTCGACCAAGCGGGCGGTGGACGCCGTTGCCGCGGGCACGCCGGTCGAGGAAACCGGGCGCTTCGGCACGACCAACGGAGCGGCGATGCGGATCGCTCCGGTGGGCGTCGTGGCGCCGGTCGAAGACCTCGGCGCGCTGGTCGATCTCGTCGTCGAGGCGAGCTCGGTGACCCACAGCACGAGCGTGGCGCTGGCCGGTGCCGCTGCGGTGGCGGCGGCGGTCAGCGCAGGCATCGCGGGTGCCGGGGTGGCGGAGGCGGTTCGCCTCGCGGCGGAGGCGGCCACTCTCGCCGTCCACAAGGGACACTGGGTGGCTGCGGGTGACATCGCCACGCGGCTGACGTGGGCACACGGGTTGGTCGAGGCGAGCAACCCTTCGGCCGCCGCCGAACTGATCGAAAAGCTCGTCGGCACCAGCGTGGCGACCCAGGAATCGGTGCCAGCCGTGTTCGCCGTGTTGGCGGTCTGGCCGGACGATCCGTGGCGGGCCTGCCGGTTCGCCGCTTCGCTCGGCGGCGACTGCGACACGATCGCCGCGATGGTCGGCGCGATCGCCGGGGCGTGCCACGGCCGCGCCGCATTCCCGGAAGACGCCATCGGAACTGTCCACGACGTCAACAAGTTGCCCTTCGAACAGACCGCCATCGAACTGCTGAAGCTGCGCCCCACGGGCTAGCTGTCGACACGGAAGGCAGACCGCCATGTCAACCACCTCATCGAGCACCGGGCAGACGAACGCCCTCGGCACCGTGGAGACCCGCGGCATCGAACCGGTGCCGGACGAGGAGCGGCGCGGCAAACCCAGCGAGCTGTTCTGGGTGTGGTTCGCGGCCAACATCTCGATCCTCGGGCTGCCGCTCGGCGCGACGCTGGTCGCCTTCCGCGGGCTGAACCTGTGGCAGGCGCTGCTGGTCGCGGTGATCGGCGCGTTCGGGTCGTTCGCGGTCGTCGGTCTGGTCAGCGTGGCGGGCAAGTGGGGCGGTGCGCCCAGCATGACCCTGTCGCGCGCGGTGTTCGGTCCGTGGGGGAACTGGGGACCAACTTTCATCTCGTGGCTGTCCAGGGTCGGTTGGGAGACGATCAACACCACGACCGCCGCCTACGCGTTGCTCGCGCTGCTGGCGATCGCGTTCGGGGTCGAGGCGAACGCGGTCGTCACCGTGTTGTGCATCTTGGCGTTCGTCGCGTTGACGCTGCTGGTCTCGGGCCTCGGCCACGCCACGATCCTCTGGATCCAGCGCTGGGCGACCTATCTGTTCGGCGCGCTGAACATCCTGGTCGGGGCGTTCCTGGTGGCCAGGGTGGACTGGGCGGCCGTGTTGAGCGCGCCTGCGGCGCCGACCGCCAGCGTGATCGTCGGAATCGGCACGATCGCCGCCGGGACGGGCATCGGTTGGGCCAACGCCGGTGCGGACATGGCCCGGTACCAACCGCGCGGGGTGCGCGGCGGCCGCCTGGTGCTGGCGGCCTCGACCGGGGCCGGTATCCCGCTGGTGCTGCTCATCGGACTCGGTGCGGTGCTGTCGGCGGAGGATCCGTCGCTCGCGTCGGCGGCCGACCCGGTCTCGGCGATCCAGGCCCTGCTACCGGCGTGGATGGCGGTTCCGTACCTGCTCGCGGCGTTCGGCGGGCTGCTGCTGTCCAACCACCTGTCGGTGTATTCGGCCGGTCTCACGATGATCACGCTCGGCCTGCGCACCAGCCGGGTCCTCGCGGTGTCGCTGGACGTCGTGCTGATCCTCGCGGGCGGCATCTACCTGATGCTCATCGCGAAGAACTTCTACGGCCCGTTCATCACCTTCATCTCGCTGCTGGCCGCACCGATCACGGCGTGGGTGGCGGTCTTCGTCGTCGACATGGTCTTCCGCCGGTCCTACGACCACCAAGCGCTGTTGGACACCACGCCGTCGAGCCGGTACTGGTACCGGGGTGGCGTCCGCTGGTCGGCGACGCTGTCCTGGCTGGCCGGGTTCGCGGCCGGACTGCTGTTCACCACCGCGTCCACATCGGACAGCGACGTGTGGTTCGCCGGTCCGCTGTCGGACACCTGGCTCGGCCAGACGGGCCTCGGCTGGGTGGCGGCGTTCGCGGTCGCCGGGATCCTCTACCTCGCACTCAACGCGCGGAAGGCGACGACCCGATGAATCGCTTGGTGCACCTCGGCAACGTGCTGGTCGACCTGGTGATGACTGTGCCGCAACTGCCGCCGCGCGGCGGCGATGTGCTGGCGACGTCCAGCCGGATGATGGCGGGCGGCGGGTTCAACGTGATGGTCGCGGCGGCTCGCCAGGGCATGCACGTCGCCCACGGTGGCCTGCACGGCACGGGTCCGCTGGGCGACCTGGTCCGCAAGCAACTCGACGGCGCCGGGATCGAGTTGCTGCAGGCGGTGCGCACCGATCAGGACACCGGGTACGACGTCGCCCTGGTGGATGCGGAGGGGGAGCGCACGTTCGTCACGAGCTTCGGAGTGGAAGCGACGCTGGGCCGCTCCGATCTCGCCCGAATCACGATTAAGCCTGGAGATTTCGTCTACGTCTCTGGTTACAGCCTGGTGCAACGTTCCAGCGGACCCGCGCTGGCGGAGTGGATGCGGCAACTCGACGCCGGAGTACCGGTCGTCGTCGACCCTGGACCACTGGTCACCGACATCGCCCCCGATGTCCTCGCGGCGACGCTGCGGAGGGCCCACTGGTGGAGCTGCAACCTGCGCGAGGCGACGTTGCTCACCGGACGTGAGGATCCCGCTGAAGCAGCGGTCGAGCTGGTGGGGCGCGGATGCTCCGGCGTCGTGGTGCGCACCGGCCCGGACGGCTGCGTGCTCGCCACCGATGTGCGAAATCCAGTGGAGGTACTCGGCTTCCGGGTGTCCGCGGTGGATACCAACGGTGCTGGCGACGCCCACGTCGGTGCGTTCATCGCCTGCCTGGCCCGCGGGCTCGAACCGGCGGAAGCGGCCCGCTACGCGAACGTGGCCGCCGCGCTGGCGGTGACGAAACCCGGCCCGGCCACCGCACCAACGGCGACCGAGATCGATGACTTCCTCACCCGTCGGGCGGAGTGAAGGGCATTTCGAGTCCAGCGTTGAAGTCTCGCAGGTCCAGATGACATCGTGGTATCCGGGCTGTGAATGGACGCTTCCGGCAGCACGGGTGTCCGCCATGGTATGTCCACAATGGATAGTCGATGGTCCGTCTGAATTACCCGCATTACCAACCGGTACGACACAGCACTGTCACTCGCCCGATCATGGCTGGCATTCAGGCTTCTCCCCGACGATCGACGAGTGGGAGACGCATGACAGCGAACGTGACACGGCGAACCCTGTTAAAATCAATCGGCGTCGCGGGCGGAGCGGGGGTGATGTTCGAGGCGATGCGCGCGCTCGGACTGGTCGCCGCACCGCAGGCGTTGGCCGTGCCCGATTTCCGGTCGCCTTCGGTGGGGGACCTCAACGCGGCCCAGCGCGGCAAGCACGTGGTGATCCTCGGTGCTGGCATCGCGGGCCTGGCCACCGCCTACGAATTCGGCAAGGCGGGCTACCGGTGCACGGTCCTCGAAGCCAAGGACCGGGTCGGTGGACGGAACTGGACCGTGCGCGGCGGCACGAGCGAAACCGACCTCGACGGCCACGCCCAAACCGCGCGGTTCGCCAACGGCCACTACCTCAACGCCGGGCCCGCCCGGTTGCCCCAGTCGCACATCACCTTGGACTACTGCCGCGAGCTGGGGATCCCGATCGAGCCGTTCATCAACCAGAACGCCAATGCGCTGATCTACAACGAGCAGACCGGTGCACCGGTGCAGCAGTACCGGACCGCGAAGGCCGACGTGTACGGCTACGTCTCCGAACTGCTGGCCAAGGCGCTGGACCAGGGTGCACTGGACCAGGAGCTTTCCGCGGCGGACAAGGATCGGCTGCTGACGTTCCTGTCCGGCTTCGGCGCGATCGGTGACAAGGCGGACGGATTCGCCTACCGGGGCACCGATCGGCGTGGCTACCGCGTCGAGCCCGGCGCGGCCGATCAGGCGGGTGAGGTCCTGGGCCCGCCGCCGTCGCTGCGCGAGGTGCTCGCCAGCCAGGTCGGTCGGTACTTCTCGTTCGAGTTCGGCTACGACCAGGCGATGGCGATGTTCCAGCCGGTCGGCGGCATGGATGCCGTCCCGATGGCGTTGCACCGCGCGATCGGGGCGGACAAGATCCGGCTCGGCGCGGAGGTCACCAGGATCACCGACCTGCCGGGGCGCGTCGAAGTCGGCTACCGGGACAAGCGCGGCACCGAACAGCTCGTCACCGCGGACTTCTGCGTCGCGACGCTGCCACCGCACATCATGGCCCGAATTCCCACGAATCTGGATCCACGGGTGGCTGCGGCGTTGCGGTTCCCGACCGTGAACCCGGTGGGCAAGATCGGCCTGGAATACCGCCGCCGCTGGTGGGAGGAAGACGCGCGGATCTACGGCGGCATCACCGAAACCGACATGGACCTGGCGCACATCTGGTACCCGTCGTACGGGTTCCAGGGGCAGCGCGGAGTCGTGGTCGGTTATTACAACACCGGCAAGAACGCCACCACCTACGGTTCGCTCGCTCCGGCCCAGCGCATCGACCGCGCTGTCGCGCAGGGTGCGAAGATCCACGGCGCGACCTACCGCGACGAACTCGTCAGCGCGTTCTCGGTTGCATGGCACCGGACTCCGTTCATCGAGGGCGGCTGGGTCGATTGGCCCTCGCGCACCAGCGGCGAGTACGCGCTGCTCAACCAGCCCGCCGGGCGGGTCTACTTCGCCGGTGACTGGCTGAGCTACTTCATCGCCTGGCAAGCGGGCGCGTTCGACTCCGCCCGATATGCCGTCACCAACATCCACAACCGCGTCAGAGCAGGAGGCTGACGCACTTCCGCATTCGTCCACTGTGGATGCGCTTGGTCCGCGGCGCAGCGCATTAACATGGGCGGATGCTCGGGAGACCGCCGATGGGTGACCGGTCGCTGTCCGCGCTGAGGAAGCGATGGCCAGCGGCCGTGCTGTGGGCGGGGTTGATGGTTCCGCTGGTGCTGGAAGCGATGACTGTCGGCGACGCGGTGCTGCGCTGGGGCGAGCTGATCGCCGGCGGTCTGGTGCTCGGCGCGGCCGTCGTGCTCTTCGACCGCTTCCAGGTAGCGACGCTGGGTCTGTTCGTCGCTGCTGCGATGGTGCTCGCGCTGGTGCTGGAGCCGACCGCCACGCATCCGGGCCGGGTGTGGCCGTTCGTCGCCGCGGCGGTGTTCGGCTACCTCGTCGGGCGTCGGGTGGATCAGGCGCGCTCCGTGCTGTTCTCGCTGGCAATCGTTGTGTTGACAGGGTTACCGGTCAGCGTGCTGGCGGACAGTTCGGTGCGCGGGGGCTTCGGGTTGTTGTTCGGCCTCTACGACTGGTTCGTGTTGGTGCTGGTCCTGCTGGTGGTGGTCGTGTTGCCGTGGCTGGTCGGCCGGTACCGGCGACTGCGGGCGGAACTCGCCGCCGCCGGGTGGGAACGCGCCGCATTGCTGGAACGCCAGCAGCGGCTTGAGGTCGATCAGGCGCGGCTGCGGGAACGCGCCCGGATCGCGCAGGACATGCACGATTCGCTCGGCCACGAGTGGGGCCTCATCGCCCTGCGCGCGGCATCCTTCGAAGTGGCCGCGCACCTCCCGGAACGGCAGCGCGTCCTGGCGGGGGAGTTGCGCGCCAGCGTGGCCGATGCCACCGAGCGGCTGCGGGAGATCATCGGGATGCTGCGGCCGGATGGCGACGCGGCCCCCGATGAGCGGGTCGACATCGCGGCGTTGGTCGAGCGGGCCCTCGACGCGGGTTTGGACGTCAGCTGGGAATCGGCGGAGCCACCGGAGGAACTGCCACCAGCCGTGGAGCGGGCGGCGCATCGCGTGGTCCAGGAAGGGCTGACCAACGCGGCCAAACACGCACCCGGTGCGGCGGTCACCGTCCGGCTTGAGCACCACGCGGACCGCACGGTCGTCACGGTCGCCAACGGACTGCCGACCCGGAAGCCGGACGAGGCCGCAGGCGGCTATGGGCTCGTGGGCTTGGCCGAACGTGTCCGGCTGCTGGGCGGAACGCTCGACGCCGGTCCACAGGACAGCGGATTCGCGCTGGTCGCAACGCTTCCGCACGACGCACGCCCGAACGACCTGCCCGCGGGTACCGAGTTGGTCCGGCAGCGAACCCGAGGCGAGGTGCGGCGCCGCCTGATCGAGGTGATCCGGATGCCGGTGCTGGTGGGTGTCGTCGTCGCAGTGCTTGGAATGGCGCTCTACGCCCTGGTCGGTGCGAACAACACCCTCGACTCGGCGGTGTACGAGCGGATTCCGGTCGGCGCGGCGCGCTCGGACGTCGAGCCGCAGCTGCCCCCGTTCCAGATCCTCGGTGATCCCGAACGTATGCTCCCGGCGCCACCGGAGGGCGCGGAATGCCGACACTACTGGTCGAGTGAACAGCGCGACGACCAGCTCTTCTTCCGGCTCTGCTTCGTGGCGGACCGACTGGTGGTCAAGGAGCCCGTCCCGCGCAGCGCGATCTCGGCGGGCTCGGAGTGAGGAGAACGGCGTGATCCGGGTACTGCTGGCCGATGACGAGCCGCTGACCAGAGCGGGTATTCGGACAGTGCTCGGCGCGGACCCGGAATTCGACGTGGTGGCCGAGGCGGTCGACGGGCGCGAGGCGGTGGAGCTGGTTCAGGCGCACCGCCCGGACGTCGTGCTGCTGGACATCGTGATGCCCAGGCTGGACGGGCTGTCGGCGGCGGCCGAGATCAGCGCGACCGTGCCGGGCACGGGCGTGATCATGCTGACGACGTTCTCCGAGGACGAACACATCGCGCGCGCGTTCAGCGGTGGTGCCAGCGGTTTTCTGCTCAAATCAGGCGATCCGCGCGAGCTGTTCGCCGGTATCCGGGCGGTGGCGGGTGGTGCCGCGTACCTGTCGCCGAAGATCGCGCAGTGGGCCATCAACCAGCTGGGCTCCGGCGGTGATCGGATGTCCGGTGCGGCGCGCGCCCGCCGTCTGGTCGAGTGCCTCACCGCACGCGAGCGGGAGGTGTTGGCGTTGGTCGGCAACGGACTGCCGAACGCGGAGATCGCCCGTCGGCTGCACGTGGTGGAGGGGACGGTGAAGGTGTTCGTCAGCACGATCCTGCGCCGCCTGGAGGTGCCGAACCGGGTGCAGGCCGCGATCATCGCCCACGAGGCGGGCCTGGTCGAACGCGGCTGAACGACTATAACTTTCGACAAGTCCGGTTGGCAGCGTTCGACAGATGTCCGGCGCCGCCGCGGTCACGATCCTGATCGCATGGCAACGAAGAACTGGCGCAAGGCGCTCGTCCCGACGTTGTGCGCGGGTGCGCTGCTCGCCGCGACCGGACTGGTGAGCGCGACTGCCGCGCTCCCGGCCCAGCAACCCGTCGAACTCGCGCTGCCCGAGCCGACCGGCCCCTACCCGGTGGGCACGGTCGACCTGCACCTCGTCGACCACGGCCGCACCGATCCCTGGGCGGAGCAGCCGAACCAGCCGCGCGAACTGATGACCTCGCTGTGGTACCCGGCCCTACCCGTGCCGCACCGGCCCACGACCTCGCACTTCACGCCGGGTGTCGCGGAGTACTACGACCAGAACTCCAGCTCGCTCGGGGTGGAACCGGGCACGGCCGACTTCGCCGGAACCCGCACGCATGCCAAGGCCGATGCCGCCCCGATCCTCGGAAAACGACCGGTGGTGCTGTATTCACCGGGTGGCGGAAACTCGCGCGCACTCGGTACCGCGCTCGTCGAAGACCTCGTCAGCCGGGGTTTCGTCGTGGTCGCCGTCGATCACACCTTCGCCGGTCCGGTGGAGTTCCCCGACCGGATGGAACTCCCGGCAAGCGGCGTGGACATGGCGCAGATGATGCGGGAACGGGTGCGGGACACCGGATTCGTGCTCGACCAGCTCGGTGTGATCGCCTCGGGCGGCAACCCAGACGTGGCGCGACGGCCGCTGCCGCCTGGGATCGGGGCCGCTCTCGATCTGTCGCGGGTGGGCATGTTCGGCCATTCGATGGGCGGTTTCACCACGGCCGAGACCATGCTCACCGACGAGCGGATCGACGCGGGGGCCAACCTCGACGGCAGCATGGACCCCAACTCGGGCGAGGCGGCGGCACGCGGTGTCGACCGTCCGTTCCTCCTGATGGGCGGCGGGACCAGCGGTGCCGACGAGCATCCCCACAACCACCAGCACTCCCCGGACTGGGCCTCGTTCTGGGCGAACTCCACCGGCTGGAAGCGGGACGTCTACCTGCCTGCCGCCGAGCACATGAGCTTCACCGACTCCCAGGTGCTGTTGCCGCAGATCAACCGGGAGCAGCCGGTGCCACCGGAGAAGCTGGCGGGCGCTATCGGAACTGTGGATCCGCAGCGGAGCATCGCGGCGCAGCGCGACTACCTCGGGGCGTTCTTCGGGCTGCAACTGCGCGGGCAGTGGACGGAACTCTTCGACGGCGATTCCCCATCGCATCCTGACGTGCGGTTGATCCCGTGACCGCGTGGTTCGAGGATCCACATAGGACGGACGGGGTTCCGCGATGCTGACCGAACTGCTCGACTGGTTGCAGAGCTTGCCCCCAGCGGGGCTGGTGGTCGGCGCTGGGATCCTGGTGTTCGGCGAGTGCACACTTGGCCTCGGGTTCATCACCCCGGGCGAGACCGGCCTGTTCATCCTGGGCACCACCGCAACCAGTCCGCCCAAGTTCCTGATCATGTGGCTGGTCACCACCGCGTGTGCCGTCGCGGGCGACTCGGTCGGCTACGCGATCGGCCGGAGGTATGGGCCGAGGCTGCGCCAGACGAAGGTCGTGCGACAGCACGGCGCGGCGAGCTGGGACCGGGCAACCGAGTTCCTGCGCCGACGCGGGCCGGTAGCTGTCCTCGTCGCGATCTTCCTGCCGGTGCTGCGGACGCTCGTGCCCGCCGCCGCGGGAGCCTCCGGCGTGCCGTACCGGACGTTCTTGCCAGCGGTGCTGGTGGGTGCCACCGGGTGGTGCGCACTGCACATCGGGATCGGTGCCGCGACCGGCGAGGTCGCACGGCTCGCGGAGGACATCGTCGGCAAGGGCAGCTCGGCCGTGGCCGTTGCGCTCGTGGTGATCGGCGCGGTGGTGGCGTACGTGAAGCGCAAGCGAGCGACCACCGCAACCGAGCCAAGTGAACCGGAGGTCAAAGCGCCCAGTTAGGCGCACGGCTCGGTATTTTCCCGCGCGCCGGGGCAAAGCCGTGTGACAGTGGGTGGCGCCGCACGGCTGAGCGGGAATGGGTCAGGGCACGAGTAGCGCCTTTCCGAGGATGCCGCGGGCTTCGAGCGCGGCGTGCGCTTCAGCGGCCTTCTCCAGTGGGAATATTTGGCCGATGACCGGCCGGATCCGGCCCGCCGCGGCCTCGCGCAGGACGCGTTGTGCCCGATCCAGTCTGTTCGGCTGGAATTCGGTGAGCTGCTCCATGCCGTGCATCGTCACGCCGCGCCGCCGCGCGTCCTCCTGGTCGATCACCGATGTGCCACCGGCGAATCCGTAGTTGGAGAACCGGCCGCCGCGTGCCGTGGTCTCGAACGCGGCCCGCCCCAGCTCACCGCCGACACCGTCGAAAACCACCTGCACGTCGTGCAGCTGATCCGTCCAAGCGGGCGCGCTGTAGTCGACCACCACATCAGCGCCCAGGTCCTTGGCCAGTTCGAGTTTCCGGGAGCCCCGAGCAGCCCCGATGACGTGCGCTCCGGCATTGCGGGCCAGTTGCACCAGCAGGCTGCCGAGCCCGCCCGCGGCCGGTTGCACGAGCACCGACTCACCCTGCCGCAGGTCCACCGCTTCGAAGAGCGCCAGAGCGGTGCTGCCGTCGTGCAGAAGCGCCATCGCCTCGCGAGAACCGAGCGCGTCCGGTATCGGGATCAGCCTCGCCACCTCGGCCACGACCTGTTCGGCGTAGCCGCCGCTGTCGACGTCGGCCAGCACGCGACGGCCGATCCACTGCCCGTCAACGCCTGCCCCGACCGACTCGACCTGCCCAGCCACACCGAGGCCCGGCACATACGGCGGTCGCACGGGGAAAACATCCCCGCCGCGGCCGCTGCGGATCATCGTGTCGACCGACAGCACGCCTGCGGCAGCCACAGCGACGACGACTTCTCCGGGCGCCGCTTCCTTGTCCGGCAAGGTGGTCACCGCAAGCACCTCGGGGCCACCGAACGCCGTCGCCTGCACTGCCCGCATCCCGAACCTCCCACTCCGATGGTCGTTGCGAGCAGGTTCGAACCTCGACTTAACTGGAGATCAACGGCTTGTGCCGCACATCACGACACCCCGAGCGATCCCGGAGGTTGGTCGTGCGGTCGAACTCCCACCGGTTGCGAGACATCGATCCGGAACTGGTGCTCGACGCGCGCTGTCGAGGACCAGTGGTCCGTCCTCATGGGACGGTGACGACCATTTTGCCGATGTTCTCGCCGCGGTACAGACCGCTGATGGCGCCTGGCAGGGCTTCGAGGCCGTGCCGTTCGGTTTCCAGTGGGATCAGCTGCCCGGTTTCGACCCAGTCGACGAGGTGGTCCAGCGCGGCGGGCAGGGCGTCGTGGAACTGCACCGGCGTGTAGCCCTGCAGCGTGAGTCCGTTGGCGAACAACGGTTTGATGTTCACCGTCCACGCGGTGTCGTCGTCGTAGGTGGAGATCAGGCCGCACACGACCACGCGTGCCGGGCGGCGCATCAGGCCCATGACGGTCTGGCTGACCCTGCCTCCGACGGAGTCGAAGTACAGGTCCGGGCCGTCGGGTGCCAGGGCTCGGAGTTGCTCGGCGAGGTCGGGCGCGCGGTAGTCGACCGCGGCGTCGAAGCCGAGGTCTTCGGTGAGGATCTTGCGCTTCTGCTCGGAGCCCGCCAGGCCGATGACCCGGGCGCCGCGGATCCTGGCGATCTGTCCGGCCAGCGAGCCGACGTTGCCCGCGGCTGCCGACACCGCGACGGTCTCCCCGGCGGTGACCTGCCCTGCCTCGATGATGCCGGTGTGGGCGGTCAGGCCGCCGAGCAGTCCGTACACGCCCAGCGCGTGGGACGGTTTGCGGACGCGCGGGTCGAGTTTGGTCAGTCCGATCCAGTCCGTCCGGGGCGGCCACACGGACAGGTCGGCCCACTCGACGAGGCCGACCACCCGGTCGCCCGGCTGGTGGTCGGGGTGGCGGGATTCGACCACTTCGGACACCGCGATGCCGGTCACCGCCTCGCCGAGCGGGACCTGCGGCGCGAAGTAGTTGTCCTGGCCGGTCAGCTGTCCGCGCAACGTGGCGTCGACGGAGAACGCGATCGGGCGCAACAGCATCTCGCCGTCGGTCAGGTCGGGCAGTTCCTTCGTCCTGATGGTGAAGTGCTCGGGTTCGACCCGGCCGGTGGGCAGGTACCGGTTGAGGGAAACGATCCTGGTCGTGCGGGTCATGGCAGCCTCTCGACGGTCGGTCTTGTGCCGCGCTCGACGCTAGATCTACGCTCCCGATGTGGGTAGTACCGACAAAAAAGTAAGTGTTCCGAGCGGGCGGCCGGGATGCTCGATCGACCAGGTCGAGCGGGCGTTGGGCATCCTGGAGGGCCGTTGGAAGCTGCTGATCATCCACCACCTGCTGGTGCGTCAACCCCGCCGCTTTTCCGATCTGGAGCGCGCGATCCCGCGGGTGACGCAGAAGATGCTGATCCAGCAGCTGCGCGCGCTGGAGGCTGACGGGGTGGTCCGCCGCATCGTCTACCCGGAACTGCCGCCGCACGTCGAGTACGAGCTCACCGAGGCCGGGGTGGCGCTGACCCCGGCACTCAACGCCCTCCACGACTGGGCGGCCGATTCCTGCCCCGGCCCGTGATCCACGCAGAGCCAGCAACGCCGCAGCCCGGCGCGGCCTCGACGCGGTTGCCCGCACCGGGTTGCGCGACGTTGCTCACCGACGGATCACCGGTGTAGCCGTCCGGTACCCGGAGTGTCGAACCCTTCGGAAGACCGCCGAATCCGTCGACCAGGACGACCCGGCTACAACGCGGGTGGATGGTGGTCATCGTGCTGGGCGGAGCGGATTTCGAGCGCGCGGTCAGGTTCGCGGTGCGGCGGTTGAGCCGCGGATCACCAGGGACGGGGGTAGCAGGACCACTCGCGTGGGCTGCTCGGGCTCGTTGATCGACTCCAGCAGCATGCGGGCCGCCTCCAGCCCGATCTGGTGGAGCGGCACAGCGACCGTGGTCAGCGGCGGTTGCAGCTTGTCCAGGAACGGCATTCCGTTGAAGCCGACCACGCTGACGTCGTCCGGGCAGGAGATGCCGCGTTCGGCGAACACGTCGTAGCAGCCGAGCGCGATCAGGTCGTTTCCCGCCACCACCGCGGTGAACTCGACGCCCGAGTCGAGCACCGCGCGCAGTGCGCTGGCACCTTGGGGCTCGGTCCAGTAGTCGCACGGGACGATTCGCGCGGGGTCGTCGTCCAGCCCGTGCTCGCGAACAGCGATTTGGAACGCCCGCGCCCGGCCCACCCCGGTGGAGGTGGTCTGCGGGCCCGCGAGGTGGACGATGCGACGGTGCCCGAGGGCGACGAGGTGCTTGACCGCCAAGCCGATTCCCTTGACGTCGTCCGGTGCGACCGAGGGCACGTCGATGTCGTCCGTTCGCCGGTTGACCAGCACCATCTTGACGCTCTGCCGGTGCAGTTCGGCCAGCAGCGGGTGGTCGAGCTGGGCCGTGGCGATGATCAGCCCTTCGGCCTGCCGGGACCGCAGCGAATCGATCCGCGACTGCTCGCGGTCCGGATCGTTGTCGGTGTTCACGATGAGCGCGTTGTAGCCCGCCGGGCCGAGCACGTCCTCGATACCGCGCACGATGGGAGGGAACAGCGGGTTCGTGAGGTCGGGGATGACCAGGCCGACGGTCCGGGACTTCGCGGTCTTCAGGCTCCGGGCGATCGGATTCGGCTGATAGCCCAGCGACTCGGCGGCGCGCAGCACCCGCCGCGCCGTCTTGGCGTTCACCAGGCGCCGGGTGTCCGGGTTCAGCGCGCGGGAAGCCGTCGCGGCGTGCACCCCGGCCGCCTCGGCCACATCTCGGAGCGTTGGTGCCTGCATTGGCGAAATCCTATTGCCCTCGCGGTGCTGAAGGCCGTCAACGCGCCTCCCGACGCGCTGCGCCGAACCCGAGCCGCCCGAGTCCCGTGCTGCGGTCGACCGCCGACGACGCGGACGCCTGAGATCGCGCTGACCGCAATGTCGACTTTACCGGATGCTGCACTCGTTTGCACTTTTCGCCGCGCACAGGTACTGCGAAGGCGACTGGGGTGGGCAAAAGGGCTCGGTACCGGATGGACTGTCGACCGGGAGCCAGTGCGCTTAGCGGAGTCGGCAATTTCACGAGAAATCGTCATCCCATAGCGGTCGAATCCGGGCTGTGCGGCGTTGGGACGGATCCGTGCGCGGTTCGGAATTCGATGGCATCCTGCGCACAGAGACTACAAACGATTGCAAGAGGTGTTTCAAATGAGCAATCCGAAGCCTCCGGGACACGGCCCCTCGGTCGGCTGGGTCGGCACCGGGCGGATGGGCGGCGCGATGGCCGAGCGCCTCGCCACGGCCGGGGTGCGGTTGACGGTCTGGAACCGGACGAAAGCCAAGGCCGAGCCGCTGGCGAAGCACGGCTGCGCGATCGCCGACACGATCTCCCAACTGCGCGGCTGCGATGTGGTGTTCACCATGGTGTCCACCGCGGACGACCTGGAACAGGTGCTGCTCGGCGCGGGCGGGCTGCTCGCGGACGCCGACAACGTGCCCAGAGTGCTGGTGGACTGCTCGACCGTCTCCATCGAGTCGTCGGCTGCCATGCGCGAGGTATGCGCGCAACGGGGTGTCGCCTTCCTGGCCGCGCCGGTCAGCGGCAACGGCAAGGTCGTGCGGGCTGGCGAACTCAGCCTCGTGGTGTCCGGGCCGGAGGAGATCTACGACGCCGTCGCGCCACTGCTGGGGTTCCTCGGCAAGTCGGTGACCTACGTCGGCGACGGCGACCTGGCCAGGCTGGTGAAGATCTGCCACAACCTGTTCCTGGGCGTGGTCACGCAATCGCTCGCCGAGATCACGGTGCTGGCCGAGAAGGGCGGGGTGTCCAGGGCCGCGTTCCTGGACTTCTTGAACAACAGCGTGATGGGCTCGGTCTACACCCGGTACAAGTCGCCCGCCTTCGTGAACCTGGACTACACGCCGACCTTCACGCCGACGCTGCTGCGCAAGGACTTCGATCTGGGGCTCGCCGCCGCCCGGCAACTGGACGTGCCGATGCCGCTGGCCGCCGCGACAGCGCAACTCGTGCAGGCCAGCGTGAGCAGCGGGCGGGTGGACGAGGACTTCGCGATCCTGCTTGACCTGCAGGCGAACAATGCCGCGCTGGCCCTGAAATCCGAGGACGTAGTTGTCGACGACGGACTTGGTGAAGGGAGCTGACCCTGTTCCCAGCACCGGAACTCGTCGTCGCGAACCGCTGTTGAGCTGCGGGCGCTCAGGCGTCCGCCGACTCGATGGCTGCCACCACGGCGTCCCTGGTGATGGGCAGGTCGCGGACCCGGACGCCGATCGCGTCCGCCACCGCATTGGCGATGGCGCCCGCCGTCGGGCCTTGCGCGGCCTCGCCCGCGCCCACGATGGGCGCATCCGGCCTCGGCACGAGCTCGACCTCGATCCGCGGGACCTCGCTGAAGCGCAGGATCGGGTAGCTTTCCCAGTCGTCGCTGGTGATCCGTCGCTTGTCGAAGCGGACCTGCTCCTTCAGCGTCCAACTGGTCGCCTGGGTCGCGCCACCCTCGATCTGGTTGCGCACCCCGCCCGGATTCACGGCGAATCCGACGTCCACGGCGATGGTCAGGTTGCGCACCCGGATGTCGTGCTCCGCCTCGACCTCGGCGACCACGGCGCAGTACGCGCCGCTGCCCTTGTAGCGGGCGAAACCGATTCCGCGACCGATCTCCGCCGGAGCGGGGTCGTGCCATCCGGCTGCGGCTGCGGCGGTCTCCAACACCTGCCTGGCCCGGTCGTCGGTGAGGTGCGCCAGCCGGTATTCCAGCGGATCGCGACCGGCCTCGGCGGCGAGTTCGTCCATGAAGGACTCGATGGCGAAGACGTTCACGAACGCGCCGAGGGAGCGCAGCGCGGAGGACCGGATCGGAGTTTCGAGCAGCCGGTGCGCGGTGATCCGCCGGTTCCCGAGCTGGTATCCGGGAATCGCGTTGCGTGCCGTGCCCGCGGCCGGTAGGGGCGGATCAGTGGCGGCCGGGGCGGGCGTCCCACCTGCCAGGTACGCCCCGGCGAGCAGACCGGGGACACCGGCGTAGCCGGGGCGGGAGATGTGGCCCTGGCTGAAGACGTCGTAGTCCCAGGACTGGATCTGCCCGGTGTCGTCGACGGTCGCCGCGACGTCGACCGCCATCGCCGAGCCGAACGGCGACCAGGCCAGTTCGTCCTGACGGCTCCACAGGACTTGCACCGGGCGGGTGGGCACGGCGCGGGCGAGGAGCACGGCGTCGAAGGCGGCGTCATCGGCCGCGTTGTGGCCGTAGCAGCCCGCGTTGTCGACGTGCTGGACGCAAACCGCTTCGACATCGAGTTCGAGGGTGTCCGCGATCGCCTTCCGCAGCTGGTAGATCCCCTGGCTGTGGCTCCAAACCGACACCGTGCCGTCGGAAGTCCAGCGCGCGACACCGCAACTCGGCGCGATCGAGGCGTGTGCGAGAAACGGCCTGCTGTACTGCGCGCTCAGCCGCTTTCCCGTTGCCGCTGCGGTGTTTTCCTCGATGACCGGGGTCGTCTCGTGCGGCCCGCGCTTGAGGAAGGCGACCAGGTCGTTCTCCTCGGGCAGTTCGGCGGACTCCGCCCAGTTGGCTGCCTGCCGCAATTGCTCGGCGGCGCGCACCACCTCGGCCTCGTCGTCGCCGACCACGCCGAGGAAGGAGCCGTCCCGAACCACCTGCACGTCGGGTGCGACAACGGTGTCGTCCACCTCCAGCAGGCGCGCGCCGGGGGACGGCGGGCGCACCACCCGCCCGAACAGCAGGCCCGGCAGCCGCAGATCGCTGATGAACCGGTCCCGACCGGCGATCTTGTCCGGCAGGTCGAGTCGGTCCACGTCGGTGCCAGCGATGCGCAGGTCGCCGACGGCCTTCGGGGGAATGTCGGTCCGCGCTTCGACGTCGAGGTCAACGCTGCCGGACAACTCGCCGTACGTCGTTCGCCGGGTGCCGTCCGTGGTCTGGATGCGACCATCGGCGACCTCGAGTTCGGCGACGTCCACCTGCCAGCGGCGGGCGGCCTCGGCCAGCAACAGCGCGCGCACGTTGGCGCATACCAGCCGCAGGGTGGGGCCGGACGTGGACATCGAGAGGCTGCCCGCGGTCAGGCCCTCGTCGGGACTTCTTCCGGTCCGCGCGGGCAACATCCGGATCCGTGCCATGCTGAGGTCGAGTTCGTCGGCGGCCAGCTGCCCGAGTGCGGTGAGCACGCCTTGCCCGATTTCGACCTTGCCGACGCGCACCTCCGCGATGCCGTCCGCGGTGATCGTGACCCAGCGGGACAGGACGAGTTCGGACTCAGCGGTCATCGCGCCACGCTCCCGGCTTTCAGCACCGCTTGGACGATGCGTCGGTGCGCACCGCAGCGGCAGAGGTTGCGGTCCAACGCCTCGGTCACGGTCTGCTCGTCCGGGTTCGGCGTGGATTCCAGCAGCGCCGCGGCCCGGACCGCGATTCCCGAGATGCAGAACGCGCATTGGGCGGCCTGCTCGTCGAGCAGCGCCTGCTGCACCGGGTGCAGCTGATCACCTTCCGCGAGGCCTTCGACGGTCACCACGGAGGCGCCTTCGGCGGACCACAGCGGGGTGTCGCAGGACGGCACCACCTGGCCGTCGAGCTGGACGAAGCAGGCGCCGCACATGCCGAGACCACAGCCGAACCGCGAACCCACCAGACCCAGCTGGTTACGCAGGACGGTGAGCAGGGGCGTCTCGGGATCGGCGGTCACCCGCACGGGACGTCCGTTGACGATCAGGGCGAATTGCCTGGGCATGGCTTTCCCCTCGAAGTGCCTGGTCTTGGACCCGGTTGGGGATGGTGCTGCGGCAGGACGAGTCGCGGCCCGCCGACCCCGACATCATTGCAGCGCACCACACCAGAACTGTCCTCCCAGCGCGCCATCCGCAGCCTGCGCAGAAGAAAGCCACTGCATTCGTTTGCGGCAACGACCGCCGGTAATTTCACTCCACGACAGCATCTCGACGGGCGTGCTCCAGCTCACGAAAGTCACCCGAACTGCAATCGATTGCCGCGATTCGATACAACGAGACCGAGATGGTCACCATCGCAAGCACGGCCCCCGCGTCGCACAGCGGAGGGCGTTTTCACGCGAAAACGCCACCTGCCCCGCGTGGCAAGTGGCGATTTCGCGCGAAAACGGCAGGCGCCGGTCAGGAGAGGTTCTTCTCGATCAGTTCCAGGTAGCGGTCGATCTGGTGGTCGCGGATGCCGTCGGCGGCTGGGGCGAACACGTCGCTGGTGAAGCCGGTGAACTTGTCCGCGAGTCCGCTCACCACCGAGACCTTCTCGTGCATGGCGCCGCTGTTGTCGAAGTAACGGACGTCGTGCACGTGGTGGAAGACCGGTTCGGGCGGCAGCTGCGGGACGATGTCGTTGTTGTTGACGAAGCGGAACACCCGCGAGGCGAGCGCCTTGCTGTACGGGTCGGCCAGCAGCCGGTCGCAGGTGCGCGGCTGACCGAACGTGTAGACCCCGTCCGGCAGCAGCGCGGGGTCCTCGAAGAAGATCCGCGCGGAGGCGAGCATGGCCAGCGCGCCGCCGAGGCTGTGGCCGGTGAACCAAAGTGTCTGGTCGTTGTCCCGGAGTCGCTCCACCGCGTCGCGCACCTGCGGGAAGACCGAGTCCAGCGCCCGGCTGAAGCCGAAGTGCACGAATCCGTTGCCCGCCGGACCTGGGGCCGCGAGCGTGTTCGTGTCGGTGAGCCAGTCCTTGATCTTCTTCGGCTCGGTGCCGCGGAACGCGACGATGATCATCCGCTCGCTGCCCGCGGCGAACCCCTGGGTGTCGGAGATCGGGAACGACGCGTCCAGTTCGCCGTGGAAGTACTCGCACCGGTCGAAACCCCACTCCATGGTGGTTTCGCGGATCGTCGGTTCCTCGGCGTAGGCGAGCTTCGCCGCCTTGGCGAGCCAGTAGGCGTGCTGCAGTTGGTAGTCGGTCACCGTGTGGTCGAGTTCGGACAGCGTCGCCATCGTTGGCCTCCGTGAAGAAGTTTCAAGGTCTGCTCCGGCGCGTCCGCGAAGTTGTCATGGGCGCGTTTTCGCAACTATGGCAACGAAAGTTGGGGTGCGCAGGCTCCTGGTCACCTGAAGGGATGGCCGCTTTGATCCTGTTCAGCGACAGATTTCGAACGACCACTGATCACGCCGAGGCGGCCTCGGGACGTCCACGATCCCTTCGTCAGCGGATGGTGGTGAGTTCGCGCGGGGTGGTGGTGAGCAGTTCGGCACCGGCCTCGGTGACCAGTGCGGTGTCGGAGATGACGTGCCCGACCGGTCGCGTCACCCACGACATCAGGTGGAAGGTCATGCCGGGCTGGATCGCCACGTCGCCGCGCGGCCGGATGCCGAGCACTTCGCCGCCACCGACCCAGCTGGGCGGGAAGCCGATCCCCACGAGGTAGCCGCAGTGGTGCCGCGGCGATTCGTCCGGCGACGCACCGTCGGAAACGGCGCGTTGCCACGCCGCGTACACCTGACCGGTGCGCGCGCCCGGTTCCAGCGCGTCGCGGGCGGCGACGAGCCCGGCCAGCGCTGCTTCGGCCGCTTCGTTGGCCCCGGCTGGCGCTTCGCCGATGTAGACGGTGCGGCTCTGCGGCGCGTGGTAGCGGTGCACGCTGGCCGACAGTTCGACGAACACGCCCTGTCCCGCCGAGAAGGTGTCGTCGTTCCAGGAGACGTGCTCCTGGTCCAGGACGGTCGTGGGCCGGATGAGCGGCGGGAACCCCGGTGGCTGGCCACCAGCGGCGATCATGGTCCGGTACACCTCGGCGGCCACTTCCCGCGCGGCAACACCCGGTCGCAGCATGCCGATCCCGGTGGAGATCGCGAGATCGGAGATCACCGCGCAGCGTCGTACGCAGTCGATCTCCACCGCCGACTTGACCGCCCGCTGGGCGGCCAGCAACGCCGACGCGGAGGTCCACCGCATCCGGGGCAACCGCGTGCGGATCGCATCGGCGATCGCGGGTGGGAAGAACATCGACTCCTCGTCCAGCGCTACGGCCGCATCGCCGTCGGCGACGTTTCCGAGCACGGTGGCGACAGCCGCGGCCGGTGACTCCCCATCGCCGAAGGTCACGTGGTGGCACCACGGGGTCTGCGCGCGGATCGTCGGTCGCTCCATGTCGCGGGTGACCAGCGTCAGCGGTCCGGATTCGGGCAGCATGAGGAGCGTGAACCCGAAGTAGCCGAGGTGGTCCAGCCCGGTGAGGTAGTAGATGTTCTCCGGGCTGGTCAGCGCGACGGCGGTGAGGCCCTCGGCGCGCATGCGCTGCCGGAGCGCGCGAATCCGCTGGGAGTACGCGCATCCGTCGGCCGAGGACTCTGCCGGGGAAGGTGCGTATGCAGTCACAAGCGCAGCGTGCCGTTCCCGCAAGATGAGCACAATTCCTGCTGGCGGCAATACTCCCGCGAGACGGCCGGAGACCTCGCCCCGATGAAGCCCCGAGCCCGATTCCGACCGAAACCGTTCGACCCGGAGGAGTTGATCGCCAGGATCCGCGCTGTGCTGCGGCGCACCGCCGGATCCGCGCAGCCGCGGACGATGCGGGTGGCGGACCTGGAACTGGACGTCGACGGTCACCAGGCGCTGCGATCCGGCGAGCCGGTGCGGTTGTCGCCGACGGAGTTCCGGCTGCTTCGGTACCTGATGCTCAACGCCGGTCGAGTGGTCTCCAAGCGCCAGATCCTCGAACAGGTGTGGCAGTACGACTTCGGCGGTGACCCGAGCATCGTCGACACCTACATCAGCTATCTGCGCCGCGAGCTCGACACCACCGAGCCCAAGCTCATCCACACGGTGCACGGGGTCGGTGCCGATTTCGCGCGAAATCGTTTCGTGCACCACGGCAGCGAAGATCAGGATCTGAGAGTTCTCTGAGTGTCTGGCGACGATTGTGGCTGCTGGGCGAGCTGGATCCGGAGTGTTCGGCGGGCGTCCTCAGAGGTCTCCCAGAACCTCTCCGAGATCGCTCATCCGGCACGGCCAGCCTGGGGCTTCGACCGGTCGACCAGACCGGCTCCGCGAAGCGGAGAAAGGGAACTCATGCGCATCAGCAACGCTCGACGGGCAGGCATCGTCGCCGGACTCGCCCTGGTCCCCGCAGTCGCCTTCGGCGCCGTCGCGAACGCCGACCCAGCCGCTCCGTCCCCGGCACCGTCGGCCGCCCGCCAGCACGTGGCCGAACACGGGGTGGCGGCCACCCGGAGCGGTGTGATCAGCAGCGTCGTGACCAGGGAGATCCGGGGCCACCAGGTGACCATCATCGAGCTCGCCGACCAGGACCGTGCGGTGAAGTGGGTCGTCTCACCCCGGAAAACAGTCATCGAGGACGGCGAGCCGGTTCCGGCCAGCGGGCTAACCAAGGGCGACAACGTGACCGTCACCGGCAAGGTGCTGCCCAAGCGCGGGGTCGGTTCGGCGCGCGAGGTCGTCATCCACTGAGCACTCGGCCAGGGCCGGTCAGCTCACCGAGGAGCTGACCGGCCCTGGCCGCACAGGAAATCCGAACAGTCCCACGTGGATGCTGAAAACGCAGATGAATGTCCATAAAGGACATGAGAATCGTGTGCTGCATGGTGCGGCGACGTCCCGAACCAGCTCGGTGCGTTGCGGCAGCTCAGGGGCGCGGATGTGGTGGTTGCCACCCGGCCGCACCGGTAGCACCATCGACGGTAGGGCGTCGCGACGCGCCGGAGGTGGCGATGCGGGACTCGGAGCGTGCCGGACCGGACAGGTTCGGCCGATGGATGCGGGATCTGCGGATCTCGGTGACGGATCGGTGCAATTTCCGCTGCCGCTACTGCATGCCCCGGGAGGTCTTCGGCGCCGATCATGCGTTCCTGGACCGCGCTGAGCTGCTGACCTTCGAGGAGATCACCAGGCTGGTGCGCGCCTTCTCCCGCCAGGGCGTCCGGAAGATCCGGTTGACCGGCGGCGAACCCCTGCTGCGCCGCCAGTTGGAGAAGCTGGTCGCGATGCTGACCGGGGTCGACGGGATCGATGACGTCGCCCTGACCACCAACGCCTCGCTGCTGGCGGCCAAGGCGCAGCCGCTGCGCGACGCGGGCCTGTCGCGCGTGACGGTCAGCCTGGACTCGCTGGACCAGGACCGGTTCGCGCGGATCAGCGACACCCGCGTGCCGCTGGCGGAGGTGCTGCGCGGCATCGCCGCTGCCGACCAGGTGGGCCTGACCCCGATCAAGGTCAACACCGTGGTCAAGCGCGGCATGAACGACGGTGCGGATATCCTCGAACTGGCCGAGTTCGGCCGCGAGCACGGCTACGTCGTGCGGTTCATCGAGTACATGGACGTCGGTACCACCAACGGATGGCGGATGTCCGACGTCGTCCCCGCCCGCGAAATCGTCGAACGCCTGCACGCCGCGTGGCCGGTGGCCCCGGTGGACCCCGATTACCCCGGCGAAGTCGCCCAGCGCTACCGGTACCTGGACGGCCGTGGTGAGGTCGGCATCATCGCCTCGGTGACCGAACCGTTCTGCCGCACGTGCACGCGGGCCCGCCTGTCGGCGCAGGGCGAGCTGTTTACCTGCCTGTTCGCCGCCCGTGGACACGACCTGCGGGCGCTGGTGCGCGGCGAGGTCGACGACGCCGAGCTGGAGCGCCGCATCGAGGCGATCTGGGGCCGCCGCACCGACCGGTATTCGGAACTGCGCACTGCCGAAACCACCAACCGACCCAAGGTCGAGATGTCCTACATCGGCGGCTGACGACGAGCGACGGACGGTGCCATGGCCCAGGCCGAGATCCGAACACCGTTGACGCTCATCGGAGTCCACTTCGACCTTCCGCCTGCCGAGCACTGGAGCCGCCGGTGGTCTGCCTGGTGGCGAGCGATCTCGTTGGCGTCGGTCCGGGAATTCGGCCTTCCCCGGTGGACCGCCTTGCTGAATCCGGCCATCATCCTCGCCTTTCCCAACTCCGCGGCCTCGGAGGAGCCTGGCGGGCCGCGTGGAACTGCGGAGAGCTTAGAAAACGGCTCGCGGGCCACCAGTACCGGGTGTTCGACAATGTCGAACGCCTATCCGGGCAGCCACCCATCTGCTGAGTTCGCCCTGATCAGCGGGGGTCCTCGATTGTCCAACGGGCTCGTCACGGACTAGATTCGGTGAGCATGCCGGGTCCTGTTCAGTCGATTGAGCGGGCGGCCGCGATGCTCCGCCTGCTCGCTCGCACGGCGGGCTGTCTCGGGGTCGGTGAGGTCGCGGATTCCCTTACGTTCCTGCCATTGCACGCCACCGCGTTGGGCAAGGTGCTGCTGGCATCCGATCCCGCTCTCGCGGCTTCCGCAGTCGCCAACGGACTGGACTCGCGGACCCGTCGCACGATCACCACGCCGGGCGTGCTGGCCGAGGCGCTCCGCCGGGTCCGCGACGTCGGCTGGGCCTCGGAATTCGAGGAGTTCGTGCCGGGGACGGCGAGCGTGGCCGCGCCGATCCGCGGTTGCGGTGGCCTGGTCGTCGGCGCTGTGGGTGTGTCCGGTGCGCCGGAGCGGATCTGCGGTTCCGGGCAACGGCCGAAGCCCGCGCTGGTCAGCCAGGTGCGGGAGACGGCGGGCGCGATTTCCCGCGATCTCGGAACGCGCGGATTCTGACAACTGGATCTCGAAGCGGCAGACAACGCGAGTTCAAGGGGGTTTCTGGAAGAACCATCGCGTCGATGGCTCAGGAGGAACACGATGGCCATGGAAATCGACCGGGACACCGGTGCTCGCGTGCGCAAGATCGCCCTTGAGGAGCACTTCGGGCACGCGGCCGCAGTGCCGCACGACGCCGCCGGAGGGATCGACTTCGACGCCTTCGAAGGCTCGGAGGGGGTGCCCACCGACTTGATGGCCCGCATCTGGCCATCCTTGCAGGACATCGGGGAATCACGGCTCAACCAGATGGACCTGGGCGGCGTGGAGTTCGCGATCCTCTCCCTGACGCAACCCGGCGTGCAGGGGATCAGAAAGCGCGCGCAGGCCGTGAGCGTGGCGCGTGAGATCAACGACTTCCTGGCCGACACGATCGTGCGGAAGCCGAACCGGTTCGGCGGCTTCGCCAGCGTCGCGCTGCAAGACCCGGAACACGCGGCCGAGGAGTTGGACAGGTGCGTCAACCGGCTCGGCTTCAAAGGGGTGATGGTCAACGGATTCACCAACATCAGCGACGAAATCGCTTACCTGGACGAGCCGATGTTCACCCCGTTCTGGGATGCCGTTGCCGCGCTTGACGTTCCGGTGTACCTGCATCCGCGGCCACCCCACGAACGCCGGGCGTACCACGGACATCCCGAGATGGTCGGCGCGGTGTGGGGCTTCGGCGCGGAGACCGCTTTGCACGCGTTGCGATTGGTGTTCAGCGGCCTGTTCGACCGCTACCCGACTGCGACGGTCGTGCTCGGACACCTGGGGGAGATGCTGCCGTACGCGGCTTGGCGCATCCAGCACATCTACGAGAACCTGTACGAGCGACAGGGCACGAAGTTTTTCCAACGCCGGATCCAGGACTACCTGGCCGAGAACTTCTACCTGACGACGAGCGGCAATTTCAGCGACACGGCGCTGTCGTGCGCACGCCAAGTGGTGGGCACGGATCGCATCCTGTTCTCGATCGACTATCCCTACGAGGCGACGGCGCCCGCGGTGGAGTGGATCGAGAAGACACCGCTGACCGACACCGAGCGCCGGAAGATAGCCCACGACAACGCCGTTCGCCTGTTCAAGCTGTGACGGACACCCCGTGCCGTGTTCAGGCTGCGGGCCGAGCGGTGCGCGGTAAGTCGAACTCGCCATCGCGCACCCCGGAGACGAAGGCGTCCCACTCAGCGCGTGGCACGCCGATGATCGGCCCGTTCCCGCGGTCCTTGGAATCCCGGATGCGGACCGCTCCGTCGGCGAATTGGATCTCGACGCAGTTCTGCGATGGGCTGCTGTAGGAGCTCTTGAACCAGCCGGATGCAGTCGGGGAAGCGCTGTTCATGATGTCTCCATCTCCTTGCGAATCTGATGGATCATCTCAAGCGAGTCGTCGAGATCCAGCGCGCGGTCCACGGGCGCTGGTGTGGTGGTGGACGGCGTGGCCCGTCGATCTTGGGGTTGGATAGGGGGAGGATGGGCCTGTGACCGGGATCGAGGAATTCATCGCTGGTGTTCCGAAGTGCGAGCTGCACCTGCACATCGAGGGCACCTTGGAACCCGAGTTGAAGTTCGAGCTCGCCGCTCGCAACGGACTCACGCTGCCCTACGCGGACGCCGCCGCGATGCGCGCCGCTTACGAGTTCCACGACCTGCCTTCTTTCCTGCGGGTGTACTACGAGGGCATGGCCGTGCTGCTGACCGAGCAGGACTTCTACGACCTGGCCTGGGCTTACCTGTCGAAGGCGCAGGCGCAGCACGTGCGGTACGCGGAGCTGTTCTTCGATCCGCAGGCGCACACCTCGCGCGGCGTCTCCTTCGACACGGTGATCCGCGGGCTGCGCCGTGCCGTGCTGGACGCGCGTCGGCTGCTCGACGTGCGGGCCCAGCTGATCATGTGCTTCCTGCGGGACTTCTCCGCCGAGTACGCGATGGCGACGCTGCTGGAATCCTTGCCGTACAAGGAATGGATCGTCGGAGTCGGGTTGGATTCCGACGAGCACGGTAACCCGCCGGTGAAGTTCGCCGCGGTCTTCGAACGGGCCCGTGCCGAGGGCTACCTCCTGACCATGCACTGCGACGTGGACCAGGAGAACTCGACCGAGCACATCCGCCAGTGCCTTGAGGTGATCGACGTGGACCGGATCGACCACGGCGTCAACTCCCTGGACGATCCGGCGTTGCACACCGAGATCGCGCGGCGCGGGCTCGGCCTGACGGTGTGCCCGATCTCCAACGGCTACGTGCGCGGCGACCTCGGCCACGAAGCGATCCGACGAATGCTCGACCTGGGCATGCGGGTGACCGTGAACTCCGACGACCCGGCGTACTTCAACGGCTACGTCACGGAGAACCTGCTCGCGCTGAGCGAGGCGATCACCATCTCGCCGCAGGACGTGCTTCAGTTGGAGCGCAACGCGTTCGAGGTCGCCTGGTTGCCGAACTCGCTCAAGGACGCGTACCTCGCCGAATTGGCGGCTTACGAACAAGCCCGGTGATCGGACTCACCAAACGGTGTAACCGCCGTCGACGACGAGGTCCGTGCCGGTGCAGAAGCTGGCCGCGTCCGAGGCGAGGAAGACGACAGCCGGGGCGATCTCGCGCGGTTGCGCGACGCGTCCCATCGGGGTGCTGTCCAGCCACGTCCGGCGCCATTCTTCGTTGCCCATCCCGAGCTGGGTCATTTCGGTGCCGACGTAACCGGGGGAGATGGAGTTCACCCGAACCCCGCGCGCGGACCACTCACCGGCCAGCGACTTGGTCAGGTGGATGACGCCCGCTTTCGCCGCGTTGTAAGCGGACTGGGGTTGCGGGCGGTTGGCGATGTGGCCGCTCATGCTGCCGGTGTTGATGATGCTGCCCGAACCCTGCTGGAGCATCTGCCTGCCCGCCGCGCGGCAGCAGTAGAACACGCCGTCCAGGTTCACCGCGAGCACCCGGCGCCAGTCCTCGTCGCTGAGATCCTCGCTGGGGTGGTTGTGCGCGATTCCGGCGTTGTTGACGGCGATGTCGAGTGTTCCGGCGGTGGCCGCGACCTGCCCGAACGCGGCGTCGACACTCGCCGAGTCGGTGACGTCGGCGGCGACGAACTCCACCCCGAGTCGCTGTGCGGTGGCCGCGCCGACGTCGGGGTTGATGTCGCAGATGAACACCCTGGCGTGGGCGTCGCGCAGGGCGGTCGCGATGGCCTCGCCGATGCCCCGCGCACCGCCGGTGACTACCGCGGTCTTGCCTTCGAGGGTGAAGAGGTCGCTCATGTTCTCCCCTGGTCGGTGGTTGGCTCCGGGACCGGCACGCCGCCGCCGTCCCGTTGAATTCTCGGCTGTCAGCGGTGTTCGCGCTCGAACCGGGGTTCCAGGCTCGCACAGGCGTCGAGGAATTCGCCGTGACGGCGGGTGCCTTCGGCATGTCGGGCCGAGTCCGGGGAGAACTGGGTCGGCGCCGACTCGTCGCCCTGGACTGCCACCCGACCGCTGCGGCGGGATGGGGTCGTGGGGGGGGGGGGGGGGGGGGGGGGGGGGGGGGGGGGGGGGGCCCCGCGCGGGGGGGGGGGGGGTTTCCCCCCCCCCCCCCACCACCGGCGGGTTCAGAGGTCCAGGACCAGGCGGTTGGAGCAGGACCGGGAGACGCAGATCATCATCGTGTCGCCCGCTTCCTGCTCCTCGGGGGTGAGGATGGAGTCCCGGTGGTCCGGGGTGCCGGAGAGGACCGTGGTCTCGCAGGTGCCGCAGGTGCCTTCCTGGCAGGACGACAGGACGGCGACACCGGAGTCCTCGATGACCTCCAGGATCGAGCGGTCCGCGGGGACGGTGAGGATCCGGCCGGTTTGCGCGAGCTCGATTTCGAACGATTCGTTGACCCCCTCCACGGGCTTGGGGGCGAACCGCTCGACGTGCAGCGTTCCGGCGGGCCATCGGGTGCAGTGCTCCTCGACGGCCGCCAGCAGCGGTTCGGGACCGCAGCAGTAGATCGCCGTGTCGCCGTCCTCGTCGGGCTCGGCGAGGAGGGCGGGCAGGTCCAGCAAGCCCAGTTCGTCCTGCGGGCGGATTTCGACCCGATCCGGGTGCTCGGCTTCGAGCTGGTCGCGGAAGGCCATCGACGCGCGGGTCCGGCCGCCGTACACCAATCGCCATTCGTCACCGGCGGTGGCCGCCTCGGCGATCATCGGGATCAGCGGCGTGATCCCGATGCCGCCAGCGATGAACAGGTAGCGCTTGGCCTTCTCGAACTGGAAGTGGTTGCGGGGACCGCGGACCCGCACCCGGCTCCCTTCGGCGAGCTGGTCGTGCACGTACTGGGAGCCGCCCCGGCCAGCCTCCTCGCGCAGCACGGCGACCTGCAGCGTCGAGCGGTCAGCGGGATCGCCGCACAGCGAGTACTGCCGCACCAGGTCGGTGTCGAAGAGGAGGTCCAGGTGGGCGCCCGGCGTCCAGGTGGGCAACGGCTGGCCCTCGGGGTGGCGGAAGGTCAACCGCACGACGCCGTCCGCGATGGTCTCCTTGCGGGCCAGCAGCAGGTCGAGTTCGGACTCGGTCATCGCATGTTCCGTTTCGTCTCGGATGCGGTCGTGAGTGCGCAAGCGGTCTGGAGCCCACTCACGCACTCACGACCACAGGACGCCTTCGAGGACGGGCGCTCAGGCGGTGGCGCCGACCGGTTCTCGGACCCTTGGTGGCGTCGGATCGGCGGGTTGGTGGCCGTCGGGGTGCGACAGCAGCCATTCCCACAGCTCCACCGGGTCCTCGAACTCGCGTTCGGCGGAGCAGTGGCACACCGCGCGCAGTCGGTCGGTGCCGAGGATCCAGTGGATCCGGTAGACGCGGTCGCCGGTCAGCATCGGCCGGGCGGCGGGGATGTCGCTCATGACGCCACGGTTTCCCCGGCGACCATGCGCTTGAGCATGCGGCGCGCCGCCAGGCCACCGGTGTCGATGTTGATGGACAGCTCCTGGTAGCCCTCCGGCTCGGTGGCGATCACCTGCTCCAGCACGTCGAGCGCGGTGACGTCCTGGAGCACGACGGTGCGGTTGTTCTCCGCCAGGAAGCCCGAGACCTCCTGGTCGTCGAGCGCGAAATCGCGTGCCACCGCCCAGAAATCGTGCGTGCTGTGCTCGGTCTCCGGGGTGATCGCGTAGACCACCTCGACGTGGAAGGCGTCCGGGTCGCTGCCGTCGGGATTGGGGGCGCTGCCGACCGGGGCGATCCGGCTGTGCAGCTTGTACAGGCACGGCGGGGTGTACTCGATGTCCTGCCAGCGTGCGATCCGCCCGGTCAGGCCGGTGGACTTGGCGTAGAAGGGCGGGCACTCGGCGTCGTCCATGTGTCGGCTGACGTAGACGATCCCGGCGTCGTCGTCGACTTCGGTGGTGATCGGGGTGGCGGCGACCTCCGGGGTGCCGATGTAGCCGCCGTGCAAGTACGTCTCGTGCGAGAGGTCGAGCAGGTTGTCCACGAGCAGGCTGTAGCGCGCCGCGAGCGGTTCCATGCCGCTGACCGTCGTGTAGGCGGGGGAGTCGAGGTACGGCGCGCGCGGGATGGTGGTCGCGTCGGCCCGGTCGGCGTCGCCGATCCAGACCCAGACGAACGAGTCCTGCTCGACGACCGGGTACGGCTTCAGCCGCGCGGTGCGGGGGATCCGGGTCTGGCCGGGGACGGCCACGCAGCCGCCGTCGGCGCCGTAGGTGAAGCCGTGGTACCCGCAGATGACCTGGTCGTCGACCAGCCGGGTCGGCGCTTGGGACAGCGGGAACCGGCGGTGCACGCAGCGGTCGGACATCGCGGTGACCTGGCCGCTCTTGGTGCGCCAGAAAAGGATCGACTCGCCGCAGATGGTGCGGGAGAACAGCTCTTGGCCGATCTCGCGGCCATAAGCTGCGACGTACCACTGGTTGCGTGGAATGGTGGTCATCATTGACTCCGTGGCGGTGTTCGGGTGGCGGCGGATGTCCACGGCCGTCGTCGGGCGAAGCAGCCAGACTTCCTGGTAGTGCTGGACATCGTGTGGCTGCGACCGGCGTGCGACCAACGAGCTTTCCAAAAGATGGAAGAACTCGCGGTGCCCGCTACCAACCGGTCTCCGGGCCTGCCGTCGAAGCGGTCGCGGTCGGAATCGCCCGCCGTGAGCTGTCTGGGCGATTTCGCGCGAAACCGGTGCACATCTGCACGGTCAGGACGGGCCAGCCAGGGCTCGGGAGATCGCGCGGGAGCTGGTCAGCAACAGCGGGACCAGCGAGTGCGGGGTGGCGCTGCCGTGGCGCACCACCAGGGAGACCGCGGCGATCACCTGGCCGTGCTGGTCGTGCACCGGCGCGGCGACGGACAGCGCGTCCGAGGTGACCTGGCGGTCGCTGATGGAGAAACCGTTGTTGCGGATGTCGGCGAGCATCCGGCGGAGGGCCTGCGGGTCGGTGACGGTGCATTCGGTGAAGCGCTGGACGGGACCGCTGAGCACGTCGTCCTGCACCTCGGTCGGGGCGTGCGCGAGCAGCACGAGCCCCACGCCGGTGGCGGTGAGGGCGAATCGGCCGCCGACGCGGGTGAGCACGGGAACCGCACCGGAGCCCGCGATTCGTTCGATGTAGACGACTTCGGTGCCCTCGCGCACGGCCAGTTGCACGTTCTCGCGGGTGACCTGCGAGAGGTCCTCCAGGAACGGCAGAGCCCGTTCCCGCAACCCCTGGCTGCGCGGCGCCAACGCCCCGAGCTCCCACAGGCGAAGCCCGATCCGGTAGTAGCCGTCCTCGCCGCGCTCCAGTCCACCCCAGGCGACCAGTTCCCCGAGCATCCGGTGCACGGTCGAAAGGGGCAGTCCGGAGTGCCGCGCGAGCCCGCTCAACGTCATAGCGGGACGCTGCACGGTGAAGGCGTCCAGTAGTTGGAGCGCACGCCCCAGAACAGGCCCCGTGCGCCCAGGTGCCCGCCCGGCCCGGCTCATGACGGCCACCGAACCGCTAGCCGAGTGCGGACCAGTCTCGTGCAGGTTTTCGAAGTCACGGATCGACCTTTGCCAACAGGCCAGTCGTTCGCAACCGTAACGAGTGTTCCAGGCGGATCGCGGGCCTCCGGCGACCGGACTGATCGACCCGATGCGGCTCGCATCGTTCAGCTGATTCTGAACGAAATGTACTAGCGGGCGCAGCGAGCCATGTTGGCGCCGAGGACGCCTGGTGGCTCACTCGGGTGCTCGGGCGTTCGCGGGGACGTTGATCTCGTCGATCACCTCCGCCGCTATGCGGGCCGCTTTGGGGCGGTAGCGGCGTTCCAGTCTGCGGAACAGTCGCTCGGCTCCGATCGCTGGCCAGTCGGCCGCCAGGTGTTCCGCCGGGAGGTGGGGGTCCTGGCGCACCAACTGGAGCCAGTCGGTGTGCAGGATGAGTTGGCGCGCCAGGTCGTCCGGGGCTGACGGGAGCGGCCGGGAAGTGTCCCAGCGGTCCCGGAAGGCGCGGTACCGCGCGGCGATGGCGTCCGTGTCGAAGGCGCGGCGGACCAGGTCGGCGGATTCGGTCGGTTTCGCCTGTTGGGCGGTGAACACCGTGACGTTCTCGGCCAGCCCGAGTTCATCGATGATCGAGGCGGCGTCCTTGATTCCCGGCGCGATCCACAGGCCGTTCTGCAGCATGCCGAAGCCCGCCCAGATCAGCTGGGAACGCAGGTCGTGTCGATCGCTTCGCCTGCTGTCCGGCAGCGAGAAGCTGACCAGGGTCCAGTTGCCGTCCCAGTCCCGGTTGACCGCGCCGGTGTCCTGGATCCGCCGCTCGCCGTCCCGCAGCACGCCGGTGGCGTGCGCGGTCAGTCCGAAGTAGACACGGCGGCCCCTGCGCTGCCGGGTCAGCAGGCCTCGATTGGCCATCCGGGCGAGCGTCGAGCGGACCGCTTCCTCGGACACCCCAACCCGATCGAAGACGTCGATGATGCTGCCGGAGTAGACCGCCGTACCCCGGCCCAGCACGTAGATGCCCAGGAAGCTGAGCATGAGCGATTGCGGTCGGGCCGAGTAGGTCAGCACGTCGTCATCGGTGGGTCTGCCGGTCACGGCAGCAAGCGTAGCCCTCCTGAAGTTGGGCACAATATTGACGACAGTCACAAGAACGCCGTATGTTTGCCGGGCGTCGGCTCGCTGCGGGAAGGGACGATTTCATGGATCTAGCCGGGAAAGTCGCGGTCGTCACCGGCAGTGGCCGCGGGCTCGGGCGGGCGTACGCGGAAGCCCTCGCGGCCTCCGGCGCGGCTGTCGTCGTCAACGACGTGGATGCCGAAGCGGCCGAGCAGGTCGTCAAGGCGATCACCGCCGCTGGCGGGCGGGCGGTGCAGGTGGTCGCCCCGGTCGGCAGCGCCGAGGTCGCGGACCGCCTGGTGTCCACCGCCGTGGCGGAGTTCGGGCGCCTCGACGTGCTGGTGACCAACGCGGGCATCCTGCGGGACCGGGTGCTGTGGAAGATGTCGGACGAGGAATTCGACGCGGTGCTCGACGTGCACCTGCGCGGGACGTTCACCTGCGCCCGCGCGGCGGCCGCGCGGATGCGCGAGCAGGGCACCGGAGGTCGTTTGATCCTGATCTCCTCGCCCGCCGGGCAGCGCGGCAACTTCGGCCAGACCAACTACGCCGCCGCCAAGGCCGGGATCGTCGCGATGGCGCGCACCTGGGCGATGGAGCTCGCCAAGGCTGAAATCGCGGTGAACGCGGTGGTCCCGATCGCCGCGACCGAGATGACCAAGACCATCCCCGCGTTCGGGCCGATCATCGAGGAGGCCGAGCGCACCGGCCAGCCGTTCCCGGAGTGGCTGCGCAAGGACGAGGGGCTGGGAACCGTAGCGGATGTCGCGCCGCTGATCGTCTTCCTCGCCTCCGACGCGGCCAAGGGCGTGACGGGCCAGGCCATCGGGATCGGCGGGGACAAGCTCGCGCTGTGGTCGCATCCGCAGGAGAAGACCGCGGCCTACGCCGACGGCGGGTGGACCGCGGAGGCCATCGCCGCGTCGTGGCACAGCGGTGTCGGCGCCGAGCCGGAGACCTACGGCGTTCCCGCGCCGAAGATCCCGGAATCCTGAAGCAGCAGACCACGAGCTGGAAGACGGGCTTTGGCATGACGCACATCGATGTTGCTGAACTGGTCGCGATCGACGTCCACACGCATGCCGAGATCTCCAAGGACGGCCACGGGTCGTTGAGCCCCGAGCTGTTCGGCGCTTCGGAGAAGTACTTCAAGGCGCAGGGCCACCGGCAGCCGACGATCCCGGAAATGGCCGACTACTACCGCGAGCGGCGGATGGCGGCGGTGGTGTTCACAGTGGACGCCGAACACGCCACCGGGCATCCGCGCATCGCCAACGAAGAGGTCGCCGAGAGCTGCGCCGAGCACTCCGACGTGCTCATCCCGTTCGCCAGCATCGACCCGTGGAAGGGCAGGGCAGGGGTGCGCGAAGCGCGTCGGCTGGTCGCCGAACACGGTGTCCGCGGGTTCAAGTTCCACCCGAGCATCCAAGGCTTCTCGCCGAACGACCCGATGGCCTACCCGCTGTACGAGGTGATCGAGGAGCTTGGTGGGATCGCGCTGTTCCACACCGGGCAGACCGGCATCGGCGCCGGTGTGCCAGGCGGTGGCGGGATCCGGCTGAAGCACTCCAACCCGATGCTGGTCGACGACGTCGCAGTGGATTTCCCAGAGCTGCGGATCATCCTGGCGCACCCGTCGTTCCCGTGGCAGGACGAGGCGCTGGCGGTGGCCAACCACAAGCCGCACGTGTACATCGACCTGTCCGGCTGGTCGCCGAAGTACTTCCCGCCGCAACTGGTGCGCTACGCCAATTCGCTGTTGCAGGACAAGGTGCTGTTCGGCTCCGACTACCCGGTCATCACCCCGGACCGCTGGCTCGCCGATTTCGAAAAGCTCGACATCAAGCCGGAAGTCCGCCCCAAGATCCTCAAGGACAACGCAGCGAAGCTACTCGCCCTCACCAGCTAGGAGCATGCCATGACATCCCCGGTGTCAACCTCAGTCCTCCCGAACCGCACCTCAGGGGACCGTGACGCGAACCAGCCACCAGAAACCCCGAAACGGGAGATTGGACTGGACGCAACCACCACTGCAAATCGCGGAGAGGCGGCACCGGAGGCGGAACTGGAGGCGGACCAGTCGTGACCACCACCGTGCACGGGTTGGACGAGATCAAGCAGCTCGCCGGTCGGGATCTCGGCGTCGGCAACTGGCTGGAGATCACCCAGGAACGGGTCAACACCTTCGCCGACGCGACCGACGACCACCAGTGGATCCACCTCGACGTCGACCGGGCCCGCAGCGGCCCGTTCGGCGGCACCATCGCCCACGGATACCTCACGTTGTCGCTGCTCATCCCGCTGTACACCGAACTGCTCGACATCCGGGGCGTGGGCATGAGCGTCAACTACGGCCTGGAGAAGGTGCGGTTCCCGAGTCCGGTGCCGGTCGGCGGCAAGATCCGACTGGCCGGGAAGGTCGCCTCGGTCGAGGAGGTCTCCGGCAACGGGGTGCAGATGGTCCTGGACTTCACCGTCGAGATCGACGGATCCGCCAAACCGGCCTGCGTCGCGCGAGCGGTCTACCGGCACTACGCGTGAAGCGTCCTGTTGTCGGTTGTGGTGGGAGAGACCGCGCGAGGAGGATCTGGCCGCGACGAGAGCACTGGACTGCCTTGGCGGACGAGGAGGGTACGGGCTGATGCGGAACAACGGCCTGGGCGGCTGGCCTGCTCGGCGAGCGCTCATGACACCGGGGCGCACCGCGTTCGTGTTCGGTGAAGAGTCGGTCACCTACGCCGATTTCGCCCGTCGAACCACCCTGCTGGCGTCCCAACTGCGCCGGGCGGGTGTCGAGCCGGGCGCCCGGATCGCTTATCTGGGCACGAATCATCCCGCGTTCGTCGAGACCACGTTCGCCACCCACATGATCGGCGGCATCTTCGTCCCGTTGAACTTCCGGCTGGCCGTGCCCGAGATCGAGTACATGCTCGCCGACTCGGGTGCCACCGTGCTCGTATACGCGCCGGAATGCGCCGCGGTGGTGCGCGCGCTCGGCGAACTCACCGAACTGCGCGAGGTCGTGGCGCTTGCGGAGCCCGCGCCTGGCGAGCAGGACTACGAACATTGGCTCACCGCTGGCGACGACGCACCGATCGACGTCGCGGTGCACCTCGATGACACCGCGCTCATCCTCTACACCTCGGGCACCACGGGGCGCCCGAAAGGCGCGATGCTGACCCACGGCAACCTCGTGTGGAACACCTACAACCTCCTCGTCGGCGTTGATCTGACCAGCGACGAAGTCACCCTGATCAGCGCCCCGCTGTTCCACGTCGCCGCGCTCAACCAGACGTTGCTGCCCACCTTCGTCAAAGGCGGCTGTTCGGTGCTGACGTCCACTTGGGACGTTGATGCCTGCTACGACCTGGTCGAGGAGTTCGGCATCACCTTGATGTTCGGCGTGACCACGATGTTCGCCGAATTCGCCCAGTCGCCGCGCTGGGCCGACGCGGACCTCTCCTCGCTGCGAACGGTGATGAGCGGGGGCGCGGCCATCCCCGAACCGCTCATCCGCACGTACCAGGAGCGCGGGCTGGTGTTCTGCCAGGGGTACGGGATGACCGAGACCTCGCCCGGCGCGACCTTCCTGGAAGCCGCGGAAAGCACCCGCAAGGTCGGATCAGCCGGGGTGCCGGTGTTCTTCGCCGACGTGCGGGTGGTGCGGCCGGACCTCACCGACGTCGACCCCGGCGAGCCGGGCGAGGTGCTCATCAAGGGGCCCAACGTCAGTCCGGGGTACTGGCGGAATCCGGCCGCCACGGCGGCGTCGGTCGCCGACGGCGGCTGGTTCCGATCCGGCGACATCGCGAAACTCGACGAGGAAGGCCACCTGCACATCGTCGACCGGGTCAAGGACATGTTCATCTCCGGCGGGGAGAACGTCTTTCCGGCCGAGGTGGAGAGCGCCATCTTCGCGCATCCAGCGGTCGCCGAAGTGGCCGTCATCGGGGTCCCGGACCAGCGCTGGGGCGAGGTGGGTCGGGCGTTCGTGGTGTGTCGGCCGGGCGCTGCGCTGACGCACGACGAGCTGTGCGAATTCCTCCGCGACAGGCTGGCGAAGTACAAGATCCCGGTGCACCTGGAGGTGGTCGACCGACTGCCGCGCACCGGTTCGGGCAAGGTCCTCAAGGCCCGCTTGCGCGAAGGCTGGTCGAAGAACTAGACGCGCTCGTTCCGTCACGGCGCGGGCCGTCGTGGGGTGGCCGGTACCGGTGATCCGTAGCCGATGCGCAGCACGGTTTGCGGCCACAGGCCGCCGCCGATGAGGGTGCGCAGTTCTTTGCGGGTCGCCGGAACCTCGACGGCTTGGGGCAGGAACGAGACCGCCAGTCCGACGGCGGTGGCGGTCAGCAGCACGCGTTGCATGGCCAGCCCGGCTTGCAGGTGTGCGTGCCGCGAATCCTGGAACGATCCGAGCACGCAGATCAGCGGCTCGGGTTCGAAGTCCTTGCCCGTCGTTCGGGGTGCCCCCTTGCCGTTGCTGAAGTCGCGCAGCACGTACTCGTCCTGCGGTTCCGGCAACGGCCCGCTGTTGCGGGCGGGCACTCCGTCGTAGACGTCCTGGTCGCGGCCGGTCCAGTGCTGCCACTCGGTGACGAAATCCGGGTCGGCGCGCTGCCTGTCGTGCGCCCGCCGCAGCAGCACGAGCAGTTTGGGCAGCTGCGTCCGGTCGAGGATGGCGAGCCAGCCCCGTTCGGCTTCGGCCGCGTGCCGCAACTGGGCCTGCACGTGTGCGGGAACCGCGAGCGGCAGGAACGGGCGGCGGTTGGTGCGGCGCTGCGGGATCGCGGCTGCCAACACGCGGTCGATCGGAGTGGCGGGGCGTCGACCGGAAGGCCGCACGGTCGCGAGCAGGTCGGGCTTGCCGTGATCGGGGAACATCCGCACGTCCGGGTACACCCCGGCCACCCGGATCGCCAGCCGCAGGTTCAGCAGGGCGGCTCCGCACGCGAGGGTGAGTTCCCGGTGCTCGGGGTCGGCGACCGGGACAGCGTGCGAGCGGTCCGCCTGCAACTCGATGACGCCAGCGGTGCAGGAGAACTGCCAGGGCTGGCTGTTGTGCAACGACGGCGCGGCGACGGCCGCGAGCAGAACCTGCCGGACCTGATCGGCCGTCAGGCTCCCGACGGGCATGATGGAGGTGTTCAACGCGCCCTCCTTCGTCGCCGGTGACTCCACGAACCAAGGCTGTCGGGCCGACGACCCGCGATATAGAGCCGATGGTCACCTGCCCCTGGCACGGCCATCCATAAAGGACAATTCGGTGACCATCTGCCCTGGTCGCGAATCTGGTGGGGCGCGACGGTTCGACTGGTGGTCGTGGTGCCGCACCGAGGCCGCCGGAAAAGAGGGACGCGATGCACCATTGGGGCGGTTACGGCTTTGGCGTCTGGGGACTGACGATGATGACGGTGAGCATGGTGCTGTTCTGGGCACTGGTCATCGCGGCGATCATCGCGTTGGTCCGCTACCTCCAGCGGACCGGACGGGTCGAGCGGGGCACCGTCTCCGCCGAGGAACTGCTGGCGGAACGCTTCGCTCGCGGCGAGATCGATGAAGAGGAATACCGCCGCAGGCTGGAGACGTTGTCGGAACGCAGACGTAGGACATGACTGACGGGTTGCCGCGGGTGCGATGCGTCACAGTGTGCTGGGCGCGGTCCCGGCGGTAGCTGGCTGGGGACGTTTGACCCTGACACGGCACCCGAGCCGCCACGCACCCTCGACGAGTTCGCAGCCGACGACGAGCGCGTTCGCCGGTGGGTGGTGGCTGGCCTCGACCGGCTGCGGGCGAGCTGACGGTCACCAGGCAGCGGCACCGGGGGAAGGACGATGCGAGGACGAGTGCGCACCATCGTGCAGTGGGTGGTGGTGCTGGGCGGCGCGGGCGTCATGGTGTGGCAGTTGCCCGCGCTCGCTCGTGAGACCACCGACCTCGGTGCCGAACTCGCGCAACTCCGGTGGGGCTGGGTTGGCGCGGCGGTCCTGCTGGGCATCGGCGCGCTGGTGGCGTACGGCGAACTGCACCGGCGTTTGCTGGCCGCAGGCGGTGCGCGGCTGCCGGTGCGGACGATCCAAGCGATCAACTTCGCCCAGAACGCGTTGTCGACCACGCTGCCCGCGGTGGGCAACGCGGTCGGGTTCGTCTACGCGACCTACCAACTCCGCAAGCGCAAAGTCGACGTCGCGCTGGCCGCGTGGTCGCTGGTGCTGGCCGGGACAGTCGCGACTATCACGCTGATCGTGCTGGGCGTGCTCGGCTTGGGGTGGGCCGGGAAGGTGCCGGTGCTCGTCGCGGTGGGGCTCGCGGCAGGTGTCGTGCTCGGCTCGTGGGCGTGCTGGATCCTGGTGAACCGCCCATCGGTCCTGCACCGCGGCCTGCGTGGCCTGACATGGCTGACGCGGCGGCTTCCCGGCTTCTGCCGAACCTGCCGCCGAACCTGGGCGACCGACCCGGACGCCACCGCGCGCCGCATCTCGGAACGGATCCGGCTGCTGCGCCCCGACCGGGGCCAATGGGCGGCCATCACCGCGCTCGCCGCGCTGAGCTGGCTGCTGGACTACCTGAGCCTGACCACGAGCGTCACCGCGCTCGGATCCCCGGTGCCGTGGTCCACGCTGGTGGTGGGCTTCCTGGTGGTCCAGGGCAGCATCGCGTTGCAGGTCTTCCCTGGTGGGGCCGGTCTTGCCGAAGCCGGACTGCTCGGCGTGCTGACCGCCTCCGGGGTCCCGATCGCCCCAGCCCTGGCCAGCGTCCTGGTCTACCGGCTGATCAACTGGCTCGGCCTGGCGGCGCTGGGCTGGTTGGTCTACGCCGTGCAGATCCACCTCGCGCCAGTCCACGAGCACCAGCACGCACCGGAACTCGCCGCGACGGGGCCGGGAGCGGCGAAGCGTCCGGCAGGTCACCGGTGGCTCGGCCTGGCGGGCGGCAAGCGCAAGGCCGCGCCCGACAATCCCTAGTGGACAGTTCGGACCGGGTACCAGCCGATGGTCGACACGCGCACCTGGCCCCCGCCATGCCGATGGGGGCCGATGGGCTCTATTTGTCCGCGTCGCGCCTAGCAACGCTTGCCCCAACGGCTTTGTTGGCGCGTGGCTGACTTCGGGAGGTTCCAATGCTCCGACGCTACGAACGGCGCCTCCTGGAAGAGATCGAGCGGAGGCTCAGCGCCGAAGACCCGGATTTCGCGGAGAAGATGACCCACGTGCGCCCGCTGGTGCGATTCGTCGCGTGGCTGTCGATCCGCAAGGCGCTCGGGGTCGTGGCTGCTGTGCTCGCGGTGTTTTGCCTGCTCCTCGGCGCGGGGGCGGGCTTCCTCGTGGCATCGCTGCTCGCCGCGGTGCTGTTGGTGTTCGCGGATTGGAAGATCCAGGCCGAATGACGAAATCCGCGACCAGTAAGCCCGTGGCTGTCGTGGCGCAGGAGAACACTGTTACGCGTCTACCGGTATCAGAACCTCATTTGGTGACGGTTGCCGCTGCGGCCTGTCGCGCTCGCTGGTCGGCGGGACAGTAGAGGTCTGACGGCGACACGATTCTGGGGTGGTGGCGATGAAGATGCCGATGGTGAACAAGTGCACTGCCGTGGAGTGCTCCTACAACCGGGACCAGACCTGCCACGCGCTGGCCATCACCATCGGCGATCCGGCCCACGCGCAGTGCGACACCTTCTGCAGAGCCCCGATGTCCGGCGGCGACCCCAAGGCGGTCGGCCAGGTCGGCGCGTGCAAGATGTCCGACTGCCGGTACAACGTCGACCTGGAGTGCCAGGCACCCGGCATCACCGTGGGCCGCGAACAGGACATCGTGGACTGCCTGACGTACCAACCCGTCTGATTCCTGGTCACAGCACCACGCCCAGGCCCGAGTTGCGCGATTCCAGCGAGAACTGCGCGATTTCGCCTGGTCCGAGGTGGACGGTTCGGGGTCCGCAGGCGCAGGTCACGCCGAGGTGGGGACGCCCCGGTGCGGTCCGGACCGCGGCGGTGCGGCCGGTGACCTCGACGGTGATGGGCTGGCCCCGGTAGCGGATGGACAGCTCCAGCGGGCCGAGCTCGGCGGGCCACAGCGGATTCAACCGCAGCACTCCATCGCGGACCTCGATACCGGCGAAGCAGCGCTGCAACAGATCGACGCTGCCCGCCATCGCGGCGAGGTGGATGCCTTCGCTGGTGGTGCCGCGCTGGACGTCGTGGATGTCGCTGGCCAGCAGGCGGTCGAAGAACTCCAGCGCTTGGCGTCGGCGTGCGCGGGCGAGGACCCAGGCGTGCACGATGGCGCTGAGGGTGGATCCGTGGCTGGTGCGCTGGAGGTAGTACTCGATGTTGTCGTGGATGGTGGGCATCGGGTAGCCGAGCCTGCGGAGGACCTCTTCGAGTTCTTCGGCGGACAGCAGGTAGCACAGCATCAGCACGTCGGCTTGCTTGGACACCCGGTACCGGTTCGGGTCGTCGTCTTCGGCTTCGAGGATCCGGTCGAGGCGTTGGATGTCGCCGTAGCGCTGCCGGTAGGCGTCCCAGTCGAATTCGGCGAGCTGCTCGTAGCCCTCGAACTGGCTGATGATGCCGTCGCCGTGGAACGGCACGAACATCCGGTGCGCGATGCGCTTCCAGCGGTCGGTCTCTCGGTGGCCGATGCCCAGCTCGGTGCGGAGCTCGTCGCACCGGTCGTCGGGGAGTTCGCGCAGGATTTGCACCGCGGTGTGGCACAGCCAGGCAGTCATGACGTTGGTGTAGGCGTTGTTGTCGATTCCGGGCTGGTCCCGTCCGGGGTAAGCGGTGTGGTACTCGTCCGGGCCCACGATGCCGCGGATGACGTAGCGGTCGCGACCGCGGTCGTGGTCGGTCAGCGACGCGAAGAACCGGGCGATCTCCAGGATCAGCTCCGCGCCGAAGTCGCTGAGGAACTCGTCGTCCCCGGTGGCCTGGTGGTAGTGCCAGACGTTGTACGCGATGGCGATGCCGATGTGCCGCTGCAAGTGGGTGTGGTCGGGCAGCCACCGCCCGGAGCGGGGATTGAGGTGCAGCAGCTGGCTCTCCTCCCGACCGTTGCTGCCGCTTTGCCACGGGAACATCGCACCGGCGAAACCCGCATCGCGGGCAGCTTTCCGCGCTTGCCGGAGTCGGCGGTAGCGGTAGAGCAGCAGCGCTCGGGACAGCTGTGGCATGCGCAGGTTGAGGGTGGGCAGCACGAACAGCTCGTCCCAGAAGACGTGACCTCGGTACGCCTCGCCGTGCAGCCCGCGGGCCGGAATCCCGCCGTCGTTGTCGATGGTGTTCGGCGAAACCGTCTGCAACAGGTGGAAAAGATGCAGGCGAACCGCCTGCTGGGCGGCCTCGCTCATGGATAGTCCACAGTGGAACACCCGGTGCAGTCGGGCCCAGGCCAGCCGGTGGGACCGGCACAGGTCGTCGAATCCTGCGGCATCCCGCACCTGGTCGATGGCCTCGGTGACCGGTTCGGTGCTGGCGCGGTCCCGCGAGGTGTGCAGCGCGACGATCTTCTCCACCCGCACTTCGGCGTTCCGGTCGAGGTCGAGCGTGAGATCGTGCGCGATCATCTCCGCGCGCCGCAGAAGTGCTCGATCGGGGTCGCCGCCCGCGCACACCCGCACGCGCTGGGCCTCGGCCACCCGGATGTGCGACTGGGACGTTTCCGCGTGCAGCACCACGATGTTCGGGGAGACCTCGGCGCTGTGGTGGTCGACGAGGTGCTGGCCGTTCAGGTCGCGATAGCGGGCGACCCCGCTGTTGGACACCCGGCCGTCGATGCCGCAGCGCAGCGTCATCGTCCCCGACCAATCCTCCGCGACCAGCGTCGTCTCCAACCCGGCGAGGTGCGGCAGGGCCAGGTGCACGAACCTGCGCTGCACCACCCTGGTGGTCCGCGCCTGTCCGTCCCGGAAGCGCAGCCGACGCACCAGGATGCCGCGTTCGAGGTCCAGTTCCTGCTCGTGGCCGAGCACCTCGACCTGCGCCAGGTCGAACCACGGACCCCCGCCGATGCGGAAGGTGAGCAGCAGCCAGTTGGGCATGTTGACCAACGACTCGTCGACCACCTCGCGGTCGCGGACCGTCGTGCCGAGCCGGTTGTAGCAGCCAGCGACGTACGTGCCGGGGTAGTGGACGCCGTCGGCGCACGATTCCGGGGCCGCGCCGCGCGACGCGAAGTACCCGTTGCCCAACGTGCACAACGCTTCCCGACGGCCTTCGTCGGTCGGGTCGAAGCCGCGGAAGACCAGCCGCCACGGGTTCATCCGGACGTCACCAGGTATGGCATGCGGGCGAGCAGCGTGCGCAATGCGCGCGGACCGTCGACCGAGTAGTGGGCCCAGGTCAGGCGGTCGCCGTGTTCGGCGCTGCGCACCACGATGCCGATTCCGTCCTCGCGGATCTCGTGCAGGGCGTCCTCGTCGGTGTAATCGTCCCCGGCGAAGATCGGGGTGACATCGGCGTCGGTGTACCCCAACTGGGCCAGCAGCCAGCGCAGCGCCCGACCCTTGTCCCAGTCGATGTTCGGCAACAACTCCACCACGCGGCGGCCGTGCGTGGTGCGCAGGGTGGGCAGTGCGTCACCGATGCGGTGCACAGCGGCGATGACCTGGTCGACAGCATCCGGCCGGACGTTGCGGTAGTGCACCGCGAGCGCGAACCGCTTGCGATCGACCATCGCCCCGGCGACGGTTTCCAGTTCCGCCGACAGGAGCCGTTCGGCCTCGTCGAGATCGGGCAGCGCCGACTCGCCGTCCTGTTGCACGATCGGCTCGCCGACCGGCCCGGCCAGCTCGAATCCGTGGCTCCCCGCGTACCACAGGCCCGCCACCCGGACCCGGCGGCGCACGTCGTGCAGATCCCGGCCGCTGAGGATCGCCACCGGGCACTGCTGGGCGAGCGTCTGCAGGACCTGGCGGCTCTTGACGGGCATCGTGACCTTGGTCGGCTCGCTCTTGATCGGCGCGAGGGTGCCGTCGAAGTCCAGCAGCAGCACCACTCGGTGGTCCCGCAGGCGATCGGCGATCTCGTCCCAGTGGTCGAGGCCGTCGGGCACCTCGGACAGGTGGCGCTCCTCGGACGCCGCGACGGAAACGTCGGCCAGCGTGGACACGGCCACGTCGGCTCCGGCGTCCAGCAGTCGGCTCGGCGGGCCGCGTCGGACGACGCCGACGATGAGCGCGAAACCGCCAGCCTTGGCCGCGGCCACCCCGGCCGGGGCGTCGTCGACGACGACGCAAGCCGAGGACGGGACACCGAGCCGCCGGGCCGCTTCGAGCAGGATCGCGGGGTCGGGTTTGCCGGGCAGCCCGAGCTCTTCGGCGGTCACCCCGTCCACGCGAACGGCGAACAAGTCGGCGACCCCGGCCTGTTCGAGCACGAGCGCGCAGTTGCGGCTGGCCGATACGACGGCGGTGCGGACGCCGCGGCGGTGCAACGACTCGATCAGGGCGACCGCGTCGTCGAACGCCTCGGCCCCGTGCGCGGCCAGGGCCTCCCGGAAGTAGCGGTCCTTGAGCCTGCCCAGCCCGTGGCCGGTTTCCTGCCCCGGATCGTCGTCCGCGAGCCCCCTGGGCAGCACGATGCCGCGCGAGCGGAGGAAGTCGAGCACCCCGTTGACCCGCGGCTTGCCATCGACGTGGCGGGCGTAGTCGGACGTGGTGAACGGGCGGTGATCTTCGCCCGCTGCCGCTGGCCGGTCCGCCAGGTACCGGTCGAACAGCTGTTTCCAAGCGGCGGCGTGCACGGACGTGGTGTCGGTGAGCACCCCGTCCATGTCGAACAGCACCGCGCGGTGGCGGCGGGGATCGATGTTGGTGGCAGCCATGCTCACTCCAGCCCCGATTGCGACGTGCTCGTGGGATACCCGCCAGCTCCGCAAACCACTTCTGGAAACGGTCTCTAGTCCGGGACGTTGCGTTCGAGTTCTTCGAGCCAGGCGCGGGCCGTGGCGTCGCTCGGCGCTCGCCAGTCGCTTCGGGGCGAGAGCGCGCCACCCGAGCCGACCTTGGGACCGTTGGGCAGTGCGGAGCGCTTGAACTGGCTGGTCTGGACGAAGCGGTGCAGGAACACCGCCAACCACCGCTTGATGGTGGCCAGGTCGTACTCGTTGCGCTTCTCCGGCGGGATGAGGCCGGGCCAGCTGCCCCGCGTCCGGTCTGCCCACGCCTGCTGCGCGAGGTAGGCGATGCGGCTCGGCCGGTAGCCGAACCGCAGCAGGTAGTAGAGGTGGAAGTCCTGCAGTTCGAAGGGGCCGACGACGGCTTCCGAATGTTGCGCGGGCTCGCCGCTGTCGGCCTCGCCGGGAGGTACGAGTTCCGGTGAGATGGCGGTGTCCAAGATGGACTGCAGCACCTTCGCCGCGGCACCGGTCAGCTCACCGGTGTCCACGGTCCACCGGATCAGGTACTGGACGAGCGTCTTGGGCACCGAGGCGTTGACGTTGTAGTGCGACATGTGGTCGCCGACCCCGTAGGTGCTCCAGCCCAGTGCGATCTCGCTGAGATCACCGGTGCCCACCACCAGCGCACCGCGCTGGTTGGCCAACCGGAACAGGTGGGAGGTGCGCTCACCGGCCTGCACGTTCTCGTAGGCGACGTCGTAGACAGGTTCACCGCAGGCCGCCGGGTGGTCGAGATCGCGCAGCATCTGCATCGCCGACGGTCGGATGTCGATCTCGCCCGCAGTCACCTCCAGCGCCGCCATCAGCAGGTGGGAGTTGCGCCGGGTGAGTTCGCTGGTGGCGAAACCGGGCAGCGAGAAGGCGAGCACGTTGCCGCGCGGCAGGCCGAGCCGGTCCATGCTCTTCGCGGCCACGATGAGCGCCTGGGTGGAGTCGAGCCCGCCGGAAACCCCGATGACCACCTTCGTGGTCCCGGTCGCGGCAAGTCGGCGGGTCAGACCCTGCACCTGGATCTGGTACACCTCGGCGCACCGCTCGCCGAGCGTGCGCGGATCGGCTGGCACGTAAGGAAAGCGCGGGACCTCGCGGCGCAGCGCGACAGTCGTGTCGGGCATCGGCAGGTCGACGCGGACCCGGCGCAGGCCGAGCAGTCGTTCCCGGTGGTCGTGCGCGCAGTCGGCGAAGCTCGTCGTGCGCATCCGGTCCTGGGCCAGGCGTTGCAGGTCCACATCGGCGGTGACCAGCTGCTCGCGAGCACTGAACCGGTCGCCCTCGGCGAGCTTCTCGCCGTTCTCGTAGATCAGCGCCTGTCCGTCCCAGGCGAGGTCGGTGGTGGATTCGCCCGGCCCGGCCGCGGCGTAGAGGTAGGCGGCGACGCACCGCGCCGAGTGCGCCGCGCACAGCTGGCGCCGGTAGTCCGCCTTGGCGATGGTGATGTTGCTGGCCGAAAGGTTGACCAGCACGCTCGCGTCGGCAAGAGCGGCCCAGGTGCTCGGCGGCACCGGAACCCACAGGTCCTCGCACACCTCGACGTGGAAGGTGAAACCGTCGAAGGCCGGGACGTCGAACAGCAGGTCATCGCCGAACGGGACATCGCTGCCGAGCAAGGTCAGCTGCCGCGCGGTCGCGTCCCGAGCCGCGGCGAAGTAACGCCTCTCGTAGAACTCCCGGTAGGTGGGCAGGTAGCTCTTGGGCACGACGCCGAGCACTTCGCCCCGGTGGATGACCACGGCGCAGTTGAACAGCCGCGCACCGCAGCGCAGCGGGGCGCCTACGACGAGCACGCTGCCCAGCTCGGCGCTCCCGCGCACCACCCGCCGCAGACCGGCGAGCACCGCGTCCTGGAGGGCGTCCTGGTGGAAGAGGTCATCGGCGGTGTACGAGGAGAGGCCGAGTTCCGGGAACAGCGTCAGCACCGCGTGGTCCGCGGCAGCCCGGCGGGCCAACGCCAGCGTGCGATCGGCGTTGAGCTCCGGGTCGACGCCGCCGACCAGCGGTATGGCCACCGCCATCCGCGCGAAGCCGTGCCGGTACAGGGATTCGAAATCAGCCATGGCCGACCACGCCGACGAAGCGGTCCCGAGGCATCGCAGCTCCTCATTGGAGGCGGATTCCGACGAGCCTCATCATCAGCCGCGCCTCGGGCCCGCGCAGCGCCACGGCATCTCAGGTCGCGCCGGAGGATGCCCGGCTGGCGAACGGGGTCGTGAGTGCGCAACCGGGCTGGAGCCCGGCTAGCCACTCACGACCCCGTCGGCGCCGCTGGACGCGAGTCGCGCGGGATTCCGCTCCGGCAGGGCGGGCTCGGCCTTTGTCGGCTCAGAACATGCGCGGATTCGGCGTGGCCGCAGCTGATCGTCAGGCAAGCGGCGGTAGCCGCTTCCAACCACACTCGCAGCTGGCACCGCCGCGGGTTCTCAGCCGCCCGCACCGCCACGCAAACCAATCCGAGCACCTTCTTACTTCCCCTTGCGGGCCACCGGGATTTCCTTGCTGATCTCGGCCTCGCGTCGCGGTACTCGGATGGTGAGGATGCCCGCTTCGTACTCGGCCTTGATGTCCTCGGTGTTGCAGCTGGCCGGTAGCAGCATGGTGCGGCTGAACGAGCCGTAGAAGAACTCGCTGTGCCGGTCGGTGCGCTCTTCGTGCTTGCGCTCGGCGTTGATCTTGAGTTGGTTGCCCTCCACGCTGATGTGGATGTCCTTGTCGGGATCCACGCCGGGCAGCTCGCTGCGGATCACGAAGTCGTTCTTGTCGGTGAAGGTCTCCACCCGCATCGTGTGCCGTTCGCCGAAGGGCCACTCCGATTCGAACATCTGGAAGATGTCGGGCAGTCCGAAGCCCGGCCGCGGCAGCATGCTGGTCATGATTTCCTCCCAGGACGAAGCACTTCGGTGTGTTCACCGTCCGGGTCGCGGACGAGCGATCCCCGGACGCATCGCGGGTACCCGTAGGGCGCTGAGCCCGAAACCGGCGCCGCCCGCGCACCGTCACCGCGGCCGTTGCTGGCCCGGATACCACCAGTGCGGCGGAGGTTCCGCCCCGTCCCGGCCGGGGTCGGACGACGCGGAAAGGTCAGCGGGGAGGCCGTGTTCGGCGACCGTGCGGCTGATGTCCGATGGCGAGATGATCCCGACGAGGTGGTTGGCGGCGAAGACGAGCAGCCGTCCGTCGGTTGCCGCGTGCAGCCGGGGCAACACCGACGCCAACGGCTCGTCGGGGTCAGCAGTCGGAATGCGGTCCGCTGGCGTCGCGATCTCGCGCAGCGCAGTCGTCGCTCGCCGCTGCTGTGCGACGGCGCGCATGCCGCGGAGGGTGATCAGGCCCTCGACCGCTCCGGCGCGGTCCAGGATCGGGAAGCTCGCGTGGTGCCGGTGCAGCGCGACTTCCGGCAGGAACTGCTCGACGGTCAACTGCCCGTCGGCTGTCTCGACCGGGTGGGACATCACGTCGCGCACCCGAATGCCAGCCAGCGTCGCGCTTGTCCGGGCCTGCCGTTCCTCGGCGGCGGCGACGCTGACGATGAACAGCCCCAACAAGATCCACCACAGCCCCTCGGTGGACTGCCGGATCAACTGCACGAACCCGGCGAGCACCAGCAGGTAGCCGAGCCCGAGTCCGGCGCGTGCCGACCACACCGCCGCCTGGTACCGGTCGCCCCGCCAACGCCACAGCGCCGCGCGCAACACCCGGCCGCCGTCCAACGGCGCCGCGGGAAGCAGGTTGAACACCGCCAGCACCACGTTCAGCATCGCCAGGTAGACCAGCACCGCCACCACCAGCCCGCGAAGGCCCGCCAGATACGCGATCCAGGCGAGCGCTCCGAACAGCACGGCGAGCACGGCACTGGCCGCTGGTCCGACCACGGCGATGCGCAGGTCGGCTCCGGGGCTGCGCGCCTCGTCGCGCAGCCGCGCGACGCCGCCCAACAGCCACAGGGTGATGCCCTCGACGGCCACCCCGTTCCGGCGCGCCACTACGGCGTGTGCGAGTTCGTGCCCCAGCAGCGAACCCAGCAGGAGGACTGCGGCGGCCAGCCCGGCGAGCACGTAGCTGACCGGGGAATGTCCGGGGAACACCGCCGGAAGCTGGTAGCCCGCCAAGCCGACGGCGACCACGACGACGATGCCCACCACGCTCCAGTGCATCCCGACCCGCACCCCGGCGATGCGGCCCAGCGGGACCGTTCCGTTCATGGCCGCGCTCCCAACCCGCAAGGTGGTCCAGCCCGAACTCCAGTGTGCCCGACCCCGCCACGTTCGGGTGGGAGTCATCCCTCATCAGGGTGGCTGGCGGGCACAGAGGTCGTTCGACTCTGGGGGAGACGTCGTGGCGGCTCGCACGCTGAGGATGTCGGGCCGCCATTGGCTTATTTCGACGTGTCCATGCGAGGCGATCATGTCCACTGCACCGGAACAGGCCACCGCGGCTTCCGCCGAACCGCTCGCCAAGCTCGGGCGGTCTTGGGGATGGCTGCTGGCGTTCGGAATCCTGACCCTGCTCGCCGGTGTCCTGGCGCTGGTTTGGCCGGGGCCAGCCGTCCTGACGTTGGCGATCATCTTCGGCGCCCAACTGTTCGTGGCCGGGATCTTCTGGTTCGTCCGGGCCGTGAGCTCGCACCAGGAAGGCGGCTTGGTGCAGGTGCTGCTGGCCGTGCTGGCCATCGTCGCCGGTGTCGTGGTGCTGCGGTCGCCGGTGGCGACCGTGCTGCTCTTCCCGCTGGTGCTGGGCCTGTTCTGGATGGTCAGCGGGCTCATCGAAACGTTCCACTCCATCGTCCGCGCGCAGGTTCCGGCGCGCGGCTGGGCGATCGTGTCCGGGGTGCTCAGCGTGCTCGCCGGAATCGCGCTGCTGGTCTACCCGGGGCTCGGCCTGGTGGTCCTGACCTACGTCCTCGGCATCTGGCTGGTGGTCTACGGGGCGATCGCGGCGATCCGGGCCATCCAGATGCGCCCGCGTGCTGCCGCGGTCACCGCCGCACACGCGGGTCCGGCACCGGCCTAACTGGAGCGAAGTCATGGGCGTTCCGAAGCACGAGCCGTCACCTGTCACGCCGCGCCGCCACCGGGTGTCGCCACGGGCTGTCACCGGGTTGGTCCTGGCGGTTCTGGCCGTGGTGCTCGCGGTCGAAAACCGGCAGCTGGTCGACATCAGGGTGTTCGTCCCGATGGTGACGATGCCACTGTGGACAGCGTTGGCCGTGCTGCTGATCGTCGGCGTTGTCATCGGATTCCTGGTCGCGCGGCCTCGAAAGTGAGCACGCCGCCGCACCTCGACGTCCAAGCCGGCGGCGGCTTTCACCGTGCGGCTGCCGACCAGTTGAGGCGGGGCGCGTCAGGTCTCACCATGTGAACGGTCTCGACGCTCCGCGTCGGATCGGAGACGCTGAGTGACGATGCCGTCTGGTCGAGGAGACAGGATGAGTTCTCCAGTCGAGCACGCGCCCGACCCCACCTTCTACCGCAGTCCGAGCGACGCCGTCGCCGCGCCCGCGGAACGGCTGGCCTACGTCGTCGCCTTCGACCGCACCGCCGAGCACCCGGACGCGCTGGCCGTTGTGGACACGGATCCGGAGTCCGCGAGCTTCGCCGAGGTGGTCGGCTGGGCCGACCTGCCGACCCGCGGCGACGAACTGCACCACTTCGGCTGGAACGCGTGCAGCAGCGCCTTCGCGCACGCCGGTCACCACACCGCTGGCCTGCAGCGCCGCTACCTGCTGCTGCCCGGCTTGCGGTCGTCGAACGTGCACGTCTACGACACCCACCCCGACCCCCGCCAGCCACAGTTGCTGAGGACCATCACGGCTGCCGAACTCGCGGCGAAGGCGGGCTATTCCCGGCCGCACACGCTGCACTGCGGGCCGGACGGGATCTACCTGTCCTGCCTCGGTGCGGCCGACGGCGACGACGGTCCAGGCGGCATCGCGGTGCTCGACCACGACACGTTCGACGTCGTGCGCGCGTGGGAAACCGACCGCGGACCCCAGCACCTGGCCTACGACGCGTGGTGGCACCTCAACCAGAACACCTTGATCACCAGCGAGTGGGGCACTCCGTCGATGGTGGAGAACGGGATCAACCCGGAACTGCTGCTGGGCAACGAATACGGCCACGCACTGCACTTCTGGGACCTGGCGCGGGGCCGCCACCTCCAGCGCGTGGACCTCGGCGCGCAGCACCAGATGGTGCTCGAACTCCGCCCCTCGCACGATCCCGACGCCACCTGGGGTTTCGTCGGCGTCGTCGTCAGCACCGAGGACCTGTCGGCGTCGGTCTGGCGTTGGCACCGGGAACGCGGGAGCTGGCAGGCGGACAAGGTGATCACGATTCCGGCGGAACCGGCGCCCGTGGACCAGTTGCCACCCGCACTGCAACCGTTCGGCGCGGTGCCGCCCCTGGTGACCGACATCAACCTGTCCGTGGACGACCGGTTCCTGTACGTCTCGTGCTGGGGCACCGGTGAGCTGAAGCAGTTCGACGTCAGCGACCCGGCGCAGCCGCGCGAGACCGGATCGGTGCGGCTCGGCGGCATCACCGGACGCGTCGCCCACCCAGCCGCACCGACCGAGCCGTTGTCCGGTGGGCCGCAGATGGTCGAGGTCAGCCGCGACGGTCGGCGCATCTACCTGACCAACTCGCTCTACGGCGCTTGGGACGACCAGTTCTACCCGGACGGCGTCGGCGCCTGGTTCGCCAAGCTCGACACCGATCCGGACGCCGGTGGTGGGCTGGCGGTCGATGAGCGGTTCTTCCCGCACGGCGAGCAGTTCCGCGGTCTGCGGGTCCACCAGGTCCGGCTGGAAGGCGGCGACGCCTCCTCGGACTCGTACTGCTATCCGTGACCCGGCCCGCGCCGGGAACAACCACACCGGACGAGGATGTTGACCCACCATGACCTCCACATTCGCTGTCACTTGGGACTACCGGTGCCCGTTCGCCCGCAACGCGCACGAGCACCTGCTCACCGGGCTGGCCGCGGGCGCGGACTGGCAGGTCCGGTACCTGCCGTTCTCCCTCGGCCAGGCGCACGTCGAAGAGGGCCAGCCGAGCGTCTGGGAGAAGCCGGAGCAGGACACCGGGATCGTCGCGCTGCAAGTCGGCGTCATCGTTCGAGACGAGTTCCCGGAGCAGTTCCCGGCGGTGCACCGCGGCCTGTTCGCGGCACGCCACGACGCGGGATTGCACCTGGAGGATCGCGCGCTGCTCGAACGCGTCCTCGTCGACCACGACATTCCCGTCGACGCGGTGTTCGCGCGCATCGACGACGGTGCCGCGCTGGAGCAGGTGCGGGCCGAGCACGAGCAGTTCGTGGCCTCGCACAACGTTTGGGGTGTGCCGACGTTCATCGCCGACGATCAGGCGGTGTTCGTCCGGCTGATGAACCGCGCACCGCTGGGGGCCGATCCGGCGCCGTCCATCCAGGCCATCGAGCGCGTGGTGGACCTGCTGACCGGGTGGACCGACCTCAACGAGTTCAAGCACACCTCCATCCCACGCTGACACCTAGTCCACAGTGGACTGACGACGCGGCGCCCGCGTGCCGGTGGCGACGCGGATTGCAGGCGGCTGGTCGCGCGGTCGCGTCGACGTAGCTCCCGCGCCGATTTCGCGCGAAATCGCACGCGCTTCCCGCGGCCTCGTCGATCAGCGGGCGGATTCGCGGTGAACGTGGTTTCCGATTGAGTCCGATCGCCAGCGCGGCATCGTGCGCTCCCCGCACTGGTCTACCGACTACACATGCGTGTAGCATCCTTTCCGTACGTGTAGCCAGCTGTACGGGTGGATAGGGCTGATGGCTGTGGTCGCACCTGACCCGGAAGACCTCACCGCGCGCGCTCGAATCCGGGACGCAGCTCTGCGGCACTTCGGTGAGCACGGGTTCGAGCGGGCGACGATCCGCGGGATCGCCGAGACCGCTGGCGTGTCCTCGGGGCTGGTTCGCCACCACTTCGGTTCCAAGCAAGCATTGCGCGAGGCGTGCGACGACCACCTGGTCAAGGTGCTGCGTCGGCTCAACGAGCAGGTCCGGGCCGACCCCACTCCTGGCGATGTGAACTACGTGGCGGTCGCCCGCTCGACATTGGGGCCCTACCAGCGGTATCTGGCACGCGCCCTGGCTGACGGCTCGGCGGCGGCGCTGTTCGACGAGGTCGTCGTGCTGGGGGAGCGGTGGCTCGCCGACGCCGACAAGAGCCGCCCCGACCCTCCTGATGTCGACCTCAAGACGCGGGCGACGGTGATCACCGCGATGGCGCTGTCGATCACGGTCCTGCACCAGCACGTGTCCCGCGGGATGGGCGTCGAACTGTTCAGCCCCGAAGGCGACCAACTGCTCGCCCGGACGCTGATCGACATCTACTCGCATCCGATGCTCAGCCTTGCCGACGCCGCTTCGACCCGCGCCGCCCTCGACAAGATCCAGCACGACGCGACTCGAGCGGATCCACTGCACCAACATGAGGAGCACCACGATGACTGACGCCATTTCGGTGGCTGGGCTGGTCAAGACCTTTGGCTCGACCCGAGCGCTGAACGGGCTCGATCTCGCCGTGCGCACCGGCGAGGTGCACGGCTTCCTGGGACCCAACGGCGCGGGGAAGAGCACCACGATCCGCGTCCTGCTCGGTCTGATGCGCGCGGACGCGGGTAGCGCTCGGCTGCTCGGCGGCGATCCGTGGCGGGATGCCACCGCGCTGCACCGCCGACTGGCCTACGTGCCGGGCGACGTCACGCTCTGGCCCAACCTCTCCGGTGGCGAGGTGATCGACCTGCTCGGCCGCCTTCGCGGCGGGTTGGACCGGCGGCGCCGCGCCGACCTGCTGGCGCGCTTCGACCTCGATCCCCGCAAGAAGGGCCGCACCTACTCCAAGGGCAACCGGCAGAAGGTGGCCCTGGTCGCGGCGCTGGCCTCGGAGGTCGAACTGCTGGTCCTCGACGAACCGACTTCCGGCCTGGACCCGCTGATGGAGGAGGTGTTCCGCGAGACGATCCGCGAGGAACAGCGGCGCGGCGACCGCACCGTGCTGCTTTCCAGCCACATCCTGGCCGAGGTCGAGGCGCTGTGCGACCGGCTCACCATCATCCGCGACGGCCGGGCCGTCGAAACCGGCACCCTCGCGGACCTGAGGCACCTCACCCGCACCTCGATCCAGGCCGAGCTGGACGGCCCGCCGGACGGGCTGGCCGACCTGCCCGGCGTGCACGACCTCAGCGCCGAGAACGGCCGGGTGCGCTTCGACGTCGACACCGCCGCGTTGGACACGGCGCTGCGCCACCTCACCGCGGTGGGCGTGCGCAGCCTCGTCAGCCAGCCACCCACGCTGGAGGAACTGTTCCTGCGGCACTACGAGCGGACCGGCACGACGCGGCATGCGGGGGTGGCGCGATGAGCGAGCTCACCGGCACCGGGAAGCTTATTCGGCTCGCGCTGCGGCGTGATCGCATGTTGCTGCCGATCTGGGTGCTCTTCCCCGTTGTGGTCCCAGTGGTTTTCGTCGCCGCTTTCAACGGTGCGTACCCGACCCCGCAGGCGTTGCAGGAGTACGCGGAAACCAGCGCCCACAATGCCGCTTTCACCGTGATGTACGGCGCGCTGCACGGGGGGAGTCTCGGCCAGCTGATCGCCTGGCGCTCCGGGTTCGTCCCGGTGATCGTCGGACTGCTCAGCGTCCTCACGGTCATCCGGCACACCCGTGCTGAAGAAGAAGCGGGTCGTCGCGAACTGATCGGTTCGACCGCGGCCGGGCGGCACGCGGGCCTGGCGGCTGCTCTGATCGTCACCGGCGGGGCCGATCTGGTCATGGGCGTGCTGTCGGCGTTGGCGTTGATCGGCCAGGGCCTGCCCGCAGCCGGTTCGCTGGCGTACGGAATCGGACTCGTGGTGACAGGCTGGGTCTTCACCGCGACCGGTGCGGTCGTCGCCCAGCTGACCACTGGCGCCGGGAGCGCTCGCGGTCTGGGCAGCGTGGTCCTGGGTGTCGCGTTCCTGTTGCGCGGTATCGGTGATGTCAGTGCGTCCGGCGGTGGGGGATTGGGCTGGGTCTCCTGGCTGTCGCCGATCGGTTGGGCGGGCCAGCTCCGGCCGTTCAGCGGCGAGCGCTGGTGGGTCCTCGGGCTGGCGGTCAGCGCGGTCGTCGCGCTCACCGCAGCGGCGGTCGCGCTCTCCGAGCGGCGGGACGTCGGCAGTGGCCTGTTTCACTCCCGTTCCGGTGTTGCTGAGGCAGCGCCGGGATTGCGCACCCCGCTGGCGCTTGCCTGGCGGCTGCACCGCGACTCGCTGGTGGCCCGCGCGGTGGGCTTCGCCGTGGTCGGTCTCTGCCTCGGTGGCATCGCGACGAGCATCGGCGAGCTGATGAACAACAGCACCCCGGCGGCGCGCGAAGTCCTGGCCAGGCTGGGCGGTCCGGGCACCGTCGTCGATCAGTACTTCGTGGGTGTCATGACCATGATCGGCGTGGCCTGCGCAGCGTTCGGCATCCAGGCCGCGCTCCGGCTCCGCGCCGAGGAGAGCGGCGGCCGGGCCGAGCCACTGCTGGCCGCGCCGGTCGACAGACTGCGCTGGGCGAGCGGCCACTTCGCCTTCGCGCTGCTCGGTTCGGCTCTCTGGCTGGCCGTGTTCGGCTTGGCCGCCGGTCTCGCACATGGGCTGAACACCAGTCATATCGGCCGGGAACTGCCCCGCGTGCTGGGTGCGGCGGTCGTGCAACTGCCTGCGGTGTGGGTGTTCGTCGGGCTGGCGTTCGCGCTGTTCGGCCTGTTGCCCCGGCTCGCCGCAGGCGCGTTCGCCGTGCTCATGGTGAGCCTGCTGCTCGGCTGGTTGGGCGGGGAACTCCAGCTGAGCCAGTGGGTGCTCGACCTGTCGGTGTTCAACCACATCCCGCAGCTTCCCGGTGGCGACGTGGCCGTGCTGCCGCTGGTCGTGCTCACCGCGATCGCGGCGGCGCTGACCGTGCTCGGCCTGCTCGGTCTGCGCCGCCGGGACGTGCCAGCTGGCTGAAGTCCATTGTGGAGCGACGGGCTGTCAATGCTTTCCGCCGAGCATCAACTGTCCACATGGGACACAACCCACGTGGCCGCCGGAGTTCCGCACTGCTTCCGCAACGCCTCCGACACCGAGCCGATGCGCATCCTGTGGACCTACGCCTCGGTTGACGCGACCCGCACCATCGTCGAATCCGGCGTCACGTCCCGCGTCGACGCCGAGCACGGCCGCCGCTGAGCCTCCGCCCCCGCTGCGGCATAGCTTGGCTTCGAGTTCAGCTGCACCACGGCCGTACGCAACACGCGCGTAATCCATTCGGATGAATCTTGCCGGGACGGAGTACGAGCGGCACGGGCAGGCGCTGCCGGATGCGCCAAGCAAGATCCATTCTCGTCGGGAGCTCACAGCCTCCCGCAGGGCTGACTGAAGCAGTGCCGCATGCCTGTCCGGACGCTCCTCGTCGGTGGCCAGAACGGCATCAGGCACGGAATCTCCCTGCTCTGAAATGCTATGGAAGGAAAGAAATGGGTCTGACGCGCAGGCAGTTCATGGTCGCGAGCGGGGCCGCCGCGACCGGCATCGCTGCCTCCCCGGCGCTCGCGACCGCCAGTGGCTTCGCCGGAGCCAGCAAGGAACCGCAGGGGATGTGGCTGGTCGGCGACACGCACGTGCACGACGACCACTCCGCCGACGGGAGCCTGCCGCGCCAGCAGTCGAAGCAGACGCTACCGGGCAACTTGCCCGTCGGTGACCAGATCGGGCAGGCGGAGCGCACCGGCCTGGACTTCCTGCCGCTGACCGACCACCGCACGTACGACCAGCACTGGGATCCGCAGTGGACGTCGGAGCGGCTGCTGCTGATTCCGGGCGAGGAGGCCAACGGCGCGCCGCACGCGATCGTGCTCGGCGCGGTCGATCACGTGGTGGACGGCGCCAACCCGCCTGGCTCTCCCGCGTTCCGGCACGTCCAGCAGTCGATCTGGGACGTGCGTTCGCAGGACGCGGTGTGGCACGTCGCGCATCCCGACGACGGCGAGTACACCCCGGCCGACGGGCCCAACGACAACGCCAGCGCACAGGGCATGCACGGCATCGAGGTGCTGAACGTTTCCTCCGATCCCGACGTGCAGCTGGACTACGCGGAGAACCGCTGGAACCGCGGTTTCCGCACCGGCGTCAGCGCCGCCAGCGACTGCCACTTCCGCGAGCTGTGGGGGGTTGCCGGACCAGGCCAGCCAGCCACCCGGGTGTTCGCCGCCGACCGCAGCGTTCGCGCGATCCTGGACGCCCTCAAGGCGGGCCGCACCACGGTGTCCGCCAGCGTCGCGGGCCCGTTCGTGACGATCGAGGCCGACCTCGACGGCGACGGACGGTTCGAAGCGATCGGCGGTGACGAGACCGTGGTCACCGACCGTCGGCTGTCAAACCACGCCGCCCTGCGGGTCCGCGTCAGTCGCGGCGCTGGGACCCGCCTGCTCGTGTACGCCGCGCCGGGACGCTCGGCGGGCGCCGTGCTCGACACCGCCGTGGTCGGCGACGACGACACTCACGTCCTTCCGCTCGCGCTGTCGGCCGACCACGTCTGGTTCCGCGCTGAGGTGCGGTCGCCGGGCAGCCCTTCCGGCGCCGACGCCGACCCGAACCGGCCGGACCAACTGCGCGCGGCGACCTCGCCGGTCTTCGTGTCAGTCGGCCAGCAAGCCACACCCGAGCCGGAAATTCCGTTGCCCCCGCCGGAAGCTGGCGACGACGGTGCCGTGGCGGTGCTCGGCGAGAGCGGCGCGTTCGCTGGCTTCGCCGACGTCGCCGCCACGAACGGTGACGTGCACGTGGTCGCCCAGCGGCACGTGGACGGGCGCAGTGCCGTGGTGTACCGCCGCGTCGACGGCCGTGGGCACGGCAGGTACGAGGTTGAGCTGTCCGACGGTTCGGGCACCGCGACCGCGCCGCGGGTCGCCGCGTCCGGTCGCGACGTCTGGGTGGTCTGGCAGGACGAACGCGGCCAGGAGCAGCCGCACCGGCCCGCGATCTACCTGCGGCACAGCAGCAATGGCGGCTTGAACTTCGCTCCGGCCACCCGACTCGACGAAGGCACCGGGCGCGCCGTGCACCCCGCCATCGCGCTGCTCGGCAGCGGGCAACCGGTGGTCGCGTGGGCAGCCAGCACCGGCGGTGCCTTCGACGTGTACGCCCAGGTGATCGGCATTGATCCGCACCCGGCGAACGTGTCCGCTGCGGGCAAGGCGGTCAGCGCGGGTGACCCGGCCGCCGACGCCCGCTCGCCGCGCTACCCGGCCTCGCTGTTCCCGTCGGTGACCGTCGGCAAGGACGACCGCATCCTCATCGTCTGGCAGGACGACCGGTTCGACCCGGATCCACTGTGGACGGGGCACACCCCGCCAGCCGGAGAGCCAGCCGGCGGCGGGACCGATCCCGACAACTGGCAGATCCTCGCCAGCACCCGTGCGGGCCTGCACGTCGGCTGGAGCGACGCGGTCCAGGTCAGCGCCGCCACCGACCGCGCCGACCGGCATCCGAGCGCGGCCACCGACCGCGACGACGCGTTCGTCGTCGCCTGGGACAGTGGTGCGCTGCAGAGTTCGGGCACGAACCTGTCGCTGAGGTCGAGCCGGTCCACCGACGGCGGGCTCACCTGGACCGCCTTCCAGCCGTTCGCCGTGGACACGAACGCGATGAGCCAGCGGCCGCGGTTGAGCCGCGACCAGGACGGCTCGGTCCGTGCGGTCTGGTACGACTCCCGCGCGGCGGACTGGCGCTGGAAGATCTTCACGGCCCGCAGCACGGCGGACGCTGGCTGGTCGGCGCCCGTCCAGCTGACCAAGACGGGCAACGCCACCTTCCCCGCCGCCTCGGCCGGGCTCGTCGTGTTCACCGGCGACCGCGGAGCCACCCGCGGCCAGCGGGACGGAACCCAGCAGGTCCACCTGGTCTCCGCCGATCCGCAGTCCTGACCCGCACCGCTATCCCGTGGCGGAACCTCGGACGAGCGGAGCGGAGCGGTCACCGGCCTATTGGCCCGGCGTCCCGTGGTGATCGCTCGAATTGTCCAGGATGGACATTTCGCGCCAAGTGACGATATCCGCGTCATTCATCGACAAAACGGGCAATGCTGCCGCCGTGCTGTCTCGCACGTGTTGACGTTGAACCAGGCGGAAACGGGATCCGTGGAGGAATCGATAGGAGTCCGGAGCCTGTCAACAGGCCAGCGACGTCCTGTCTCCGCTCCACTCGCTCGACACAGAAGGTGAAGGAACTCCCTTGCACAACAAAGAAGTGGGACGACGGAACGTGCTCGCTGGCGGACTGGCGGCGATGGCGACCACTGCCGTCGCGGCTCCCGCGTTCGCGGACGAGACAGCCGTTGCAGCCACCACCGCCGCGACCGTCGACGAGAAGCTGAAGGGCTACACCTACCCGCTCAGCGCGCGCGGCGAGGCCAACTTGGCGGCGGCACCACCCTGGCACTACGCGGGCGATGTCGTCGGCGTCGAATTCTGGACCTCGGCGGCGGCCGCCGCGGCATCTCTGCCGACCGGGCTGGACCCCGACCCGGCATCCTCCGGCCACGGATACGCGCTGTTCATCGACTGGCAGTTCTCCGGTGACAACGAGGAATATCTCGATCCGGTGCGCAGCCAGTACGGCGAGTTCCTGGTCCTGCTGGACGCGGTGTGGCAAGGCACTCCCGTCGCGTGGTGCCCGTTCATCTACGTCGACAACGACTCCGCCCTGGCGCGTGGCTGGGTGCAGGGTTTTCCGAAGAAGATGGGCGCGATCCGGCAGACCAGGGCCTTCGCCGTGAACAGCCAGGCCGCTCCGGTGGTCGGTGCAGGGGGGAAGTTCGCCGCCAGCATGTCGGCGGCGGGACACCGGCTGGCCGAAGCGACGGTCACCCTGGAGAAGACGTCTGCGACGTTGCCCGCGCTCGGCCGACCGATCGTCAACCTGCGGCACTTCCCCCGCCTGTCCCTGGGGCAGTACGACAACCCGGCCGTCCACGAACTGACCATGTCCATTTTGGACAATCCGCAGGTGGCGAACACCTGGATCGGCAGCGGCGGCCTCACCTTCCTGCCCGCGCCAGGTGAGGAGCTCGCCGCTCTGGCACCCGAACGCACCGGTGCCGGATTCCGCGGCTCGCTGTCCTACACGGTCACCGACCTGCGCATCCTGAACTGAGGCCCGCCCGGGGGGGGGCGGGGGGCCGGCCCCCCCCCCGGCGGGGGGGGGGGGTGTATGAGGGATGGGGGGGGTGGGCGCGGGGGGGGGGGGGGGTGGGGGGGCCCCCCCCGGGGGGGGGGGGGGGGGGTAAGAGC
>NZ_JALBWV010000120.1 GCF_022678645.1 Saccharopolyspora soli
TGTCCCCGCATGGCACCGCTGAGAACCCGCGGCGGTGCAAGTGGCGTACGTGGGCTAAGCGGCTTCGCCGCTTCAAAAACAAGAACAAAGACGGACACTGCGCAAACCACCTGGAACGGTCTCCAGGGGGCTCGTGCTCGTCACTCGCCGTCGGCGAGGGTGACCGCGCGGCAGGCCAGGTGCAGGGCCAGGCGTTCGTCGCGGTGGCTGAGGTCGACCGCGAGGAGGCGTTCGATGCGGTCGATGCGCGCCGCGACGGTGTTGCGGTGGACGCCGAGCACCGCGGCGGTCTCCGCGATCGACGACTCCGCGTCCAGGTAGGTCGCCAGGGTGTGGATCAGGTCGCCGGGCTGGCCGCGCAGCGGTGCGATGAGCGTGCGCGCGGCGGGTTCGAAGGTGTCCGTGCGGGTCCACTCCAGCAGCAGCTGCGCCATGCCGAGTTGGTCGACGTGCAGGAACCGGCCCGACTCGGGCCTGGCCTTGGCCATCCGGGCGGCATCGGTGGCCTCGGCGATCGTGGTGGCCAGTCCGTCCGCCTGCGGGTGCGGGCCGCCCACCCCCATGTGCAGGTCCATGGTGCGCTGCAGTTCGTGGTGGGCGGTGCGCAGTTGCGCGGCCAGTGCCCGCACCTGGTCGGCCGTCGGTTCCTGGTCGTAGGTCACCCACCCGGTCCAGCCGTCGCCGTGCTCGACCACCACCGCTTCGCTGCCATCGGGGCGCAGCGCGCGTTCGACTTCCGGGGTGCGCGCGACGGTGTCCACTGCGGACTGGGTACCGATGCGGATACCGATGTGCCAGCCACCGAGCGCCCATCCCGCGTCGGCGGCGCGGCGCCGCAGGTCGGCGGGCGGCTCGTCGTCCAGGCGGAGCAGATCGCCCAGCAATGCGGCGCGGGACCGCGCGTCGCGCTCCAGTTCAAGCCGGTTGGTGAGCAGCCAGCGCTGCACGGCCGCGGCGGCGACCGACAGCGCGGGCGGCACTATGTCCGCGCGGGCCGCGCTGGTGCCGTGCAGTTCGGCGGTCAGCCAAAGCGTCGGCCGTGCTGCGTCGGGCAGCAGCACGGGATGTGCGAGCAGCACGTCCCCGCCGAGTTGGATGCGCTGCGGCACCGGTTCGCGCACGCGGACTTCGTTGGTGTGGGGGAGTTTTCCGGCCAGCAGCGCGCCGCTGGCGTCGAGCAGGGCGACCGGTGCGCCGAGGAGACCGTGCACGGTCGTCACGATTTCCTCCGGTGTGTGGATGCGCGGGCCGAGCGTTTCGTGGATGGCCAGCACGAGGTCCGCGCGGTCCAGCGTCGGTGCGGCCAGCAGGAGCCGGGCCGCGATCAGCAGGTCGAGCGGCGGCGCGGTCGCCGCCAGCAGCGGGACGCCGAGCCGGTCGCCGAGCATGCGCGTGGTGTCCAGCAGTCCGCCAGCGGGCAGCAGCACACCGGCGCCGTCGCCGTCAGCGGTCCGGCGCAGCAGCGCATCGATCCGCCAGTCGGTCGTGGGCACCGGCTGCACGACCACCACGAGCTCGCCGACCTCGACCGGCCGGTCCGGGACCATCGGTCGCGCCAGTCGCACGGTGCGGTCGATGTCGCCCGCCAGCACCCGCACCGAGCTGCGCCATTCCGGCAGCGCGAGCAGCCGCCGCACGCTGGTGCTCATCGCTGGTCCGCCTCCAGTTCCGCCTCTCCGCGATTCACAGTTGTGGTCGCGTCCAGCCAATCTCGGCGTTTCATGGTTTCTCGTGGCTGGTTTGCGTCACGTTCCCCTGAGGTGCGGTTCGGGAGGACTGAGGTTGACACGGGGAGTTTCATCGCCGCACCTCCAGCAGGATCGGGTCGCAGTCGATGCCGAAGGCACGTGGTTCCACCACCGGCAGCCGACGCGGGTCCGTCCAGAACTCCACGGCGGGCAGCCGCAGGACGGTGACTTCAACGCCCGGCCGGACGACATCGCAGAGGATCGGCACGCCGGTTCGGCGATCCAACACCGCGAGGACATCCGGTGTGGACGCGACGGGTTCGCCGTCGCACAGCGCGAGCAGGTATTCGTTCTCCATCTCCAGCCGCAGCAACGACCGCGTCCGGTGGTCCAGGACGGTGACGCTACCGCGGGCGAACCCGGTGCGACCGGGCTCGCTGGGACGGCGGGACACCTCGACCACCCGCCCCAGTCCGAGTACCTGGCCGCCGGTGGCCGCGGCGAGCTCATCGGCCTCCGGCCGTTCGCCCAGCGCGAGGGCGCGGCGGCCCAGGGAAAGCGCGGCGCTCACGGTGTCGAGGATCGCGCAGGCCGGTAGTTCCCGCGCCGGGATCGGCGCGAGGGCGAGCACCGCCCAGCCGCCGGAGTTGGCGAGGAAGGCGCGCGCGTTGCGTTCGACCTCAGCCGGGGTGCCTTCGGCCAGCAGCAGCACCTGCCCGCCCGGCTCGGCGAGCACGGCGGGCGCCAGCCCGTTGCCCGCGGCGGCGACGGAGAGCTGGTCGAGGCGCGGCACTCCGCGTCCGGACAGGTCGGCGTCCACCCCGGTCAGGCCGAGCTGCTCGGCTGCGAAGAGGGGGAGGACGCCGTTGAGCCCGCCGACCTCGATGGAGACCACCGCGTCCGCGGCTCGGCCGGTCCACTGCTCCATGGCCGAGACGGCCGCGCCGAACTCCGCCCCGCTGGGCAGCTTCTCGGCGAACACCGCGGTCGCCCCGATCACGCCGATCGGCACCACTTGGGCGTCGGCGGCCAGCTCGCTGGTCGGGATGACGGTCATCGGGTGGCCTGCGGTGAGCCGGTTGCGCAGCAGGGCGGCAGCCGTGACGGTGTCCCCACCGCCGCCGGAGCCGAGCAGGGACACGCCGCGCTCCAAGGAGGCCACGTCCGACAAGCCGATGCGCATGGACCCAGCGTGCCTCATCACCCCAGCTCCACCCCTGGACGGACCCCGTGGGGCGGGTGGCGGTTCCTCGCGAAACCGGCACCCGCCCCCCACGGGACGCGGAGATTCCGCGCGGAATCGCCGCGTCCACCCCCCGCGTGGGCACGCCGCGGACGTGCACGGAGCAGGGACCGCTGCGCGGTCAGGCGAGGTCTTCGACCGGGTGGAAGTCGTAGGGCAGTCCGAAGGCGGCCGGACCGAAGACCGCGAGGGCTTCGGGGGTGCGCATCAGGTCCGGGGTGGAGATGCCGATCACTGTGACCCGTTGGCCGTACCGCAGGGTCTCGGTGGTGATCGGCTCGGCCTGCTCGGCCTCCAGCACGCACACCAGATCCGGCACCACGCACCGCACCTCGCCGTCGACCAGCGCCACCAGGTGCTCGTTCTGGAACTCCAACTCCAGCTTGTGCGCGCCGTCGAAGGACAGCACGGCAGCGTGGCCGCGCGCGAACCCGGCCTCGGTGCGCCGCTCGACGTCCGAGACCTTGCCCCGGAACAGCACCCGCAGGTTCCGGTACAGGGTGTCCTTCAGCGCCTCGCCGAGGTGCGTGAGCGGATCCGCATTGTTCTCGCGGGCCTCGCGGATGGCCTTGCCGACGGTGTGCGCCAGGGTGAGGGTGCGCGGGATCGCGGTGCGCTTGACGTCCGCGCCGCGCATCGAGTACTCGGCGATGTGCGCCACCCCGCCGAGCCGGATGGTGATGCCGCGCGCCAGCCATTCCATCCGCTTGTTGTCCGCACCGGTGTCGATCACCGCGGTCTCGCAGCGTTCCCCGGCCACCGCCATCGGCGAACCGCGCACCCCGTAGACCCCGAAGGTCTCCATCTGCAGTTCGGGGAAGGCCCGGCCCATGCCATCGGCGTCCACCACCGGTAGCCCGGTGCGGGCCGCCACGACCAGCGGGATCATCGAGTTGATGCCGCCGCATTCGATCGGCATGGTCGCGGTCGCCGCGATGCCGAGATGCCGCTCCAGCGCCCGCAGCGCGACGACCGGCTCGTTGCCGCTGGGGATCTTCTCGTGCACCACCGTGGGCGCGCCCATCTGCGCGGTCGGAATCACCAGGGCGTCATCGTCCACTTCGGAGGGATCGAGCACCATGATCGCGCCGAACTCGCGGATCGCCTGCTGCACCAGCAACCGCCCCACGTACGGGTCGCCGCCGCCTCCGGTGCCCAGCACGGCCGCGCCGCGGGCCAGATCGTCGAGGTGGTCCTCGGTCAACTGCCAGCTCACTGCGCAACCCCCACCGGATCGATGTCGTAGCCGAAGTAGCGCGGCCCGGCCAAGGCCAGCCCGGCCGGGCTGTGCCAGCGCGGGTCGGCTGGTGCGGCGATGACCGCGACCCGCTGGCCGAAGCGCAGCGCCTCGGTGGTCACCGCCTCGCCGGATTCCCGGTCCAGCGTGCAGATCAGGTCCGGCACCGACGCCAGCACGGCGCCGTCGCGCTCGGCGACGAGGTGTTCGTTCTGGAACCGCAGCACCAACTCGGTCCCCCCGTCGCCGTCCGTGCCGGTCAGCCGGGCGTCGCCGCGGGCGAAGCCGGACACGGTGCGGCGCGCGACGTCGACGACCTTGCCGGTGAACAGCCGTCGACCGCGCAACCGCGTGACGACCGCGGCCACTGGATCGGTGTGCTCGGCCTGCGCGGTGCGCACCAACCGGCCCAACTCGGCGCACAACGTCAGCGTGCCCGGCACGAGCGATTCGCTGGCCTGCTGCCCGGTCATGGCATAACTGCTGATCATCGCCGAGCAGCCCATGTCGATGGTGGCGCTGCGCGCCAACCGCTCCGCCCAGTGGTTGTCCACTGTGTCCAGAACTCCGCGGTTGCCCTTCTCATCGGCGATGGCCATCGGCGTGGCCGCGACGCCGTACAGCGTGGGCAGCACCATCTGGATCTCCGGGAACGCGCGGCCCATGCCGTCGGCGTCGACCAGCGGCAGGCCGAGCTGCGCCGCGGCGGCGACCGGGATCAGCGAGTTGACGCCACCCGCCTCGGCGCAGGCGATGTGCGTGAGCTCGCGGCCGAGGTAGTGGGCCAGCGTGTGCGCGGCCAGGCCGATCTGTTCGATCGACGGCAGCTTCTCGACCATCACGGTCGGCGCGCCCATCATCGCCACCGGCAGCACGGCGGCGTCCCGCGGCAGTTCGTCCAGCGGCGTCAGGGTGACCGGGCCGTGCTCGTGCAACGACGCGCCGGCCAGCAACCGACCGATGTGCGGGTCACCGCCACCGCCGGTGCCCAGGATGGCGGCGCCGCGCGCGATGTCGTCCAAATCGGACAGTTCGATCCGCCGCATCGTCGCCGTCGTGCGATCGTCACTCATCGCCGCCTCCGAGCTGCAGATCACCGACGGCCTTCGCGCGGATGCGGGTCGCGTTGCCCGGCAGGTACGGGATCGGCACCTCGTCGAAGTCCACGATGTCGACGGTGGACGGACTCGCGCCCGCCGCCACCGCGCGGTCGATCGCCTCCTGCTTGGCCTCGTCGACCACGGAGTCGCGGCGGCCCGGCTCGATCGCGTACACCCGGTCGACCTCGCCGCCGATCTGCGCGATGGCCGCGCCGATGGCGTTGGCCACCGCGTAGTGCTCGGGTCGGCGCACCTCGCCCGCATCGCCCATGCGGTCCGGCAACAGCACCGAGCCGCCGCCGACGGCGACCACCGGCAACGGCTCGGCGGACGTGCGCATCCGCTCCACCGCGTCGGCGGTTTCCGCGGCGATGCGCTCCAGCGTGGCGCGAACGAGCTCCTGGTCCAGGTGCCCGACCGGGCCGGGGTCGCCGATCACGGCGCGCCCGGCGGCCACCGCGATGTCCGTCGCGGTCAGCGTGTCCCCGCCGAACACCAGCGCTTTCGAAGTCAGCTGGTAGCCGACCGAGTCCGGGCCGACGGTCACCGCGGCCGGTTCGCCGCGCACCAGGCTGCCGCCGCCCAGGCCGATGGACAGCACGTCCGGCATCCGGAAGTTGGTGCGGATCCCGGCGATGCTGACCGCGGTGGTCGCCTCGCGCGGGAAACCCTGGTTGAGCACGCCGACATCGGTGGTGGTGCCGCCGACGTCGACCACCGCGCAGGTGTCCAAACCGGACAGCACGGCGGCGCCGCGCATCGAGTTGGTCGGCCCGGACGCGAAGGTCGCCACCGGGTAGCGGCGGGCGAAGTCGACGTCCATCAGCGTGCCGTCGTTCTGGCTGAGGTACAGCGGCGCGGTGATGCCCGCGCCGGTCACCGATGCGGCCAGGCCGTCCACGATGTTGGCCGCCAACTCCCGCAGCGCGGCGTTGATGATCGTGGCGTTCTCCCGCTCCAGCAGGCCGATCCGACCGATCTCGTGGGACAGCGAGATCGCCACGTCGGGCAGCTCGGCGGTGATGAGCTCTGCCGCGCGCTGCTCGAATTCGTGGTTGACCGGGGAGAACACCGAGGTGATCGCGACGCTGCGGATGCCGCTGCGCCCCATGTCGTCGATGGCCTTGCGCAACTCGGTTTCGTCGAGTTCGGCGATGTGCCGACCGTCGAACTCGTGCCCGCCGTGGCACAGGTAGCTGCGCCCGGCAACGGCGTCCACCAGGCGCGGCGGCCAGTCCACCATCGGCGGCAGCGACGCACCGGCGGGCAGGCTCAGCCGCACCGCGGCGGTCGGGGCGAGGCGGCGGGCCTCGATCAGCGCGTTGATGAAGTGCGTGGTGCCGATCATCACCGCGCGCACCTTGGTCGGGTCGAACGCGTGCTGCTGTTGCAGGCCGTCGATCGCCGCGACGATCCCCGAGGTGACATCGGCGGTGGTGCTCATCTTGACCGCGGCGAGCACCGCCCGGCCGTCCAGCAGGACCGCGTCGGTGTTGGTACCGCCGACGTCAATGCCGATACGCAAGTCGAAACTCCTTGTCAGGTCCTGGTCGTGAGTGCGAAAACCGGCTGGAACCGGCTTTCGCACTCACACCCCGACGGAAACCGGGGTTGCGGTCGCGGTGGCGCCGACACCGCGGACGAGGCCGAGCTTGCCCGCGACGACGTAGAGCACGAGCGCGAGTGCCAGCGAGTTGATGCTGGGCAAGCCGATCTCGACGAATCCACCGAGCAGCGCCGAAACCACCCAGATGATCAGCGTCGCGGGCACCCAGTTCGGCGACTCGTCCGGAACCCTGCCGAGTGCGCGCGCCGCCTCCAGCTCGCCCCGCCAGCGCCGCACGATGAAGTACTCGGCGACCATGATCCCGCCGATCGGCGGGAACACCACGCCGAGCACGGACAGGAAGTCGGTGAACTCCTCGAGGATGCCGACCGCGGCCAGCACGCTGCCGATCAGGCCGAACACCGCCGTCGCGACGCCGCGGTTGAGCTTCTTGCCGAAAACCGTGCCGACGAAGTTCACCAGACCGAGCCCGGAGGAGTACAGGTTCCAATCGTTGATCTTCACCGTGCCCGCCACGACCACCAGGATGCCGACCCAGCCGACCGACGACGTGACGATGGTGGTGATCTCGGCGGACCGCACGGCGTGCGCGAGCAGCACACCGGCCAGGCCGATCACGTACTCGCCGAGGGTGATGCCGACCAGCGTCTGCTTGACCACGTCGCCGACGGTGCGGTTGAACCGGGTCATGTCCGGGGTGATCACCGCGCCGGTGATGAACCCACCGGCCACCAGCGTGGTGCCCGCCAGCAGCGACAGCTGCGGACCGGGCGGCGCGGAGGTCAGCAGCGCCCCGACGTCGTGCTGGGTGAGCTCGACGCTGATCGACCAGCCGACCAGGACCAGGAAGGCGGGCACGGTCAGGTAGGCGACCCAGGCCATCGAGCCGAAACCGCGCAGCACGATCGCGGTGACGAGCAGCCCGAACACCAGCGACCAACCCCATTCGGGCAGTCCGCCGACCAGCGAGACCAGGCCCTTGGCGGACACCGCGGACTGGATGCCGAACCAGCCGATCAGGCTGATCGCGATGGCCAGTCCGATCAGCGCTGATCCGGCGCGGCCGAAGCCCGTCCAGCGCGCCAGCATCGAGGTGGACAGGCCCTCGCGGGCACCGATCACGCCGACGAAGATCGCGACGATCTCCAGGATGACCGCGCCCAGGGTCAGCGCCAGGAAGGCGTTCCAGAAGGTCATGCCGAAACCGAGCGTGGCGCCGAGCAGGAATTGGCTGAGCGCGGACACCTGGCCGAACCGCTGGACCGCGACGGTCCACCAGGAGTAGCGAGCGGTGCTGGGCACCCGGGTCAGCGCGTAGTCGTCGACCCCGACGGATGAGGGCATGGCGAGCTCCTTCTGCCGGTTCGGAGTGGGCGTCAATCGCGTACCGTAAGGGCTGGTCAGATCTCGGTCAGTGGGTTATGTGCACAGTGTTACCGCGCTCATGGTGCACTTTGCACAGGCGTTTGTTTCGGGCCGGTGAACCACCCCAGATCAGGCGGCTGCCCAGTGGTGATTCGGTGACGCGCTGAAATGCTGGCCAGCGACGATGTTTCCTTGACTTCTAGCATGATCGAAGTTCTACGTTGCCGTAGTGGAGCACAGCGCAACGCGGTGGATCAAGGATCGGGCCATCCCGCTCACGGCGGTGGACGGGTACGACGACCTGGTGCCGTTGCGCGACAGGTTGCGGGACGCCACGGTCGTGGCTCTCGGGGCCTCCTCGCGAGGCGCCCACGAGCTGGCGGTCGTCGCGTCGCGGCTGATGCGGTTTCTGGTGGTGGAGTTGGGATTTCGCTCGCTCGCCCTGGAGGGCGACGAAGTGGCGAGCAGCCAGCTCGACGAGTACGCGCGGACCGGCCGGGGTGATCCGCGCGAACTGCTGGCCGACGCCCGACCGTTCTTGCGCACCGAGGAGGTCCTCGATGCGGTCGAATGGATCCGCGCCCACAACGAGCAGCACCCAGCCGACCAGGTTCGGCTCGCCCACGCGGATGAGGCGGTGGTACCCGGACGTGATCTGGCGGACATCGAGCGCGGGTTGGCGACGAACACGATTCGCTGGCACGAGCGCACCGGGCACAAGATCGTGTACTGGGGCGGTCTCGCGCACACGGTCAACGGTGCCGCGCGCACCATCTCGCCCGGGGTGGTGGCGTCTCGAAACGGGGGTAGCTACCTGCGAGAACACTTCGGAGCGGGCTACGTCTCGATCGGTCTGACATTCCACAGTGGATCGCCGCTGCACGAGGTACCCGCCCCGCCAGCGGACTTCGCCGAGGCGGTGCTGGCCACGGGGCCGGACGCGTACGTGCTCGACCTGCATGCGGACGCCCCGGCCGACGTGCGGGCCTGGCTCGAAGCGCCAACCAGAACGAGGCTGATCGGCCCGCACTACGACCCGGCGAACGACGCCGACCACAACCTCTCGGGTGCCTCGCTGCGGGACTGGTTCGACCTCGTGGTCCACATCCGGGAGGTGACCTCCGTCCGCCTGGTCTTGTGAGTGCGAAAGCGGGTTGGAGCCCGCTTTCGCACTCACGACCTGCGGGTCCGTCAGCGTGGTTTTTGACGGGGGGACACTGGGATTTCGTACTCGATCTGGTAGCGGGACGCCGCGACGACGATGTCCGCCGTTTCCACCGGGCGATCCGCGGTGTAGTAGGTGCGTTGCAGGACTTGGACGATGCTGCCCTTCGGGACGTTCAGGCGGTGGGCTTCGTCGGCCGAGGCCGGTCGGGCTGAGACCGCTTCCACCGTCCGGTCGACCAGGATGCCGATGTAGGCCATCCGCTCCACGACGCCTTCTCCTGCTTTGGGGCCGGTGTTCGGCAGCGCTACCGGGGTTCCGCCGGTGATCGCCAGCGGCTCCCAACTGGTCGACATCATCGTGCGCTCGCCGCCCGCCATGAACGCGTACTCACTGCGCATCACGCCCTCGCCGACCTCGATGCCCAGTCGCGCCGCGATGTGCGCCGGGGCGGGCATCGTGCTGGACGTCGATTCCCGCTCGCCGGGGATGCGGTCGCCGCTGCGGGTCGCGACGAACGGTGCGCCGTGCACGTGGCCGCTCATCGAGGACCGCTGCACCCGGAGGTGGCCGGTGGTGTGGCGGACGAAGACGCCGCTGCCCGCTCGGCCCTCGACCAGACCTTCGGCCATCAGGATCTGCACCGCCGAGATCGCGACGTTCTGGCCGACCCGGTAGGTGCGGCTGATCTCGGTGCGGGACGGGAGCCGGTCGCCGGGCGCGAGGCCGCCGGAGATGATCCGTTCGCGGAGGTCGTCCGCGACCCGCAGGTAGCCAGCCGGTTCAGCCATCGCGCGCTCCCGTTCCGCTCGCCGTCCGATTCCCCGTCACCATGGGATAAAGTGACCTAATTCACAGTCGAACACCTGATGCATCAGATTATCTCGCCCTGGTCCGCATTGACCACATAGTGGAACGACTCCCTAAAAAGCTGTTGCAGCAGATATCTTTGCCGCAGTGTTCGCCAGGTGGTGGCAGGCCGTGCGAGGTGTTCCGCTCGCGGTTGACACCCCCGAAGCCCACCGGCACCTTAATCGGTTCGTCCGAGTCGCCCCGATCGCCGACCAGGAGTTCTCCCGATGGATCCCCGCGTTTCCGCCCGGCCGACCACCCGCGTGGTGGTGGCGGGGGCCGGGCCCCGCGGGTTGTCGGTGGTCGAACGGCTGGTGGCGCGCGCTGCGGACCGGCGGCTGGACATCGTGCTCACCGACCCGTACCTGAACTCCGGCGGCCGGGTGTGGCGGGCCGACCAGTCCAGCGATTTCCTGATGAACACGATGATTTCGGACAACACGGTGTTTCCGGACTCATCGGTGACCCTGGACGCACCGGTGGGCACCGGCCCGACCTTCGCGGACTGGATCGCGACGACCGGCCGCACCGGAGAACCGGCGCTCGACGAATTCCTCGCCACCGCCACCGATCGGGACTACGCGCCGCGCTCGCTGTACGGCCGCTACCTGCAAGCCGCGCGGCAGCGGGTGCTGGGCGGCGCGCCGGAGAACGTGCGCATCGAATGCCGCGAAACCGAGGTCGTCGGCATTGCCGAGCTCCGCGACGGTTTCGCGGTGACCTTCGCCGACCGAAGCTGCCGCATCGCTTCCGACGTGGTGCTGGCCACCGGCCACCTCGACGCGCCGCCACGGCCGGGCCGTCGCCACATCGGCGCTGGTCACCCCGCCGACTATCCGCTGGACGAGATCGACGCCGGGGCCGAGCTGCTGTTGCGCGGCGCCGGGCTCAACGCCTTCGACGTGATCGCGCGGCTCACTTCGGGCCGTGGCGGCGTCTTCGACGGTTCGGGCCGCTACCGGCCGAGTGGCCGCGAACCGCACATCTGGATCACGTCGCGACGCGGCCTGCCGTTCCACGCGCGCGTCGACACCCCGGATTTCCACCCGCCGGTGGCATTCCTGACTCCCGAGCGGGTCGCGGAACTCTGCGCCGCGCCACGGCTGGACTTCGCGCGCGACGTGCTGCCGCTGCTGATCGCGGATCTGGAACTCGCCTGGTACTCCCGGATCCTGCCGCAGCACGAGGTGCTCGGCCCCCGGCGGCTGGCCGTCCCGGCCGCGCTGCGCCTCGACTTGGACGCCCTGCTCGATCCGCTCGGCGGGCGCAGCTTCGCCGACCTCGCCGAGCTGCGCGCCTGGTGGGCGGACTACCTGGACCGCGACCACCGCGAAGCGACCGCACCGCAACCGTCGCCGCAGGCCGCGCTGATCGCCGCGATCCGGCACGCCCGTCCGGCCTTGCGCAAGATCATCACCGCCGGGAACCTGACCGGTGACTCCTACCGCCGCGACGTCCTCGGCATGCTCAACCGCTGGGCGAACTTCCTCTCCGGCGGCCCGCCAGCGCTGCGGATCAAGCAGCTGCGCGGGCTGCTGGCGGCCGGGGTCGTCGATCTGCTCGGCCCGCTCAAGGATGTCCAGCGGTTCGAGTCCGCGCTGGTGCCGGGCCTGCACGTCAGCCCGGATCACGTGGTGGACGCCTGGATTCCGCCGATCGACGTCACCACGCCCGGTCCGGGGCTGCTGCGCACCCTGCTCGCCGACGGCCTGGCCCGGCCGCACCGGCTCGTCGCGGAACGCCCCGGCCACCCGCCGATCCCGACGGGGGCGCTGGACGTGCGGCCGAGCGACGGCCGGGTCCGCCGCCCCGACGGCCGGGTGCACCGCGGGCTGTTCGCCGCCGGGATTCCGCTGGAGGGCGTGCGGTGGACCACCGCGATCGGGGCGCGACCGGGCACCGACGCCGACTTCTTCCACGAGACCGATGCGATCGCCGCCGCGATCCTCAACACCGCCTTGGACGCATTCACCACTCGGGAGGCTGTATGAGCCACAATCCCTTTCCTGCTCATGCGGCCGACCGGGTGCGGGTGTCCCGCAAGACACTGGGAG
>NZ_JALBWV010000121.1 GCF_022678645.1 Saccharopolyspora soli
GTTCGACGGCGGCTAGCTCGCGGCGAATTGCGACCGCTTCTTCGGTCGCCTCCAAAGCCTCACCAAACCGCCCAAGACGTGAAAGTATTCCACCGATATTACTGAGAGATGCGGCCAGGTCTGGAGCATAGCGAACCCGTTCGACGACGGCTAGCTCGCGGCGAATTGCGACCGCTTCTTCGGTCGCCTCCAAAGCCTCACCAAACCGCCCAAGATCGAACAGTTTTACACCAAGATTATTGATAGCAGCAGCAAGGTCCGGCGAATGAGTCCCAGTCTCGCGATTGAGCGTTCGGTACAAATCGACTGATTCTCTAGCCTTAGCCTCCGCTTCCATCAAACGGCCGGATGACCTAAAAGTAATTGATTGGTTGTTAAGGTGTGACGCTTCACGGGCTAGCGAATTAGCATCCGACCTGTCACTCATCGTCACCCCTGAACCGATCTTCGTCAGATTCCTGATCGTCCCTAATGATTTGCTGAGCGAGCTGCCATTCGTATACAAAGATCTTATCGCGACGACTCCCGTCAGGCCTAAAGCGCTCCTTAGCGACGTACGGCAACCGTCCGGGCAGAGGCAGATCAGCAGACGGAGGCACTTTCTGCGCTGTCGTTGTAGCACCAGGAGTTCTACGTCTTCTACGTTCCTTCTTGGTGACTTCACTGCGTGCGGCCTCGCCGACACCTGCCACGAGTCCACCAAGGAGCAGCACAGTACCGCCGACAAGGAACTGATTGACTTCAAACAAGCCGCCAGCTGCACCGCCGATGATTACGCTGACTCCGCACAAAGTGGGTGCACCTACAACAAGTCGGCCAGTTCGACGCCGCCACCACGGGTGCGGAACAGAGCGTAGCGCCGATGTTCCCGCTCGTCGAAGACTCCTCTTTCGGGAACTCGCGCCCACGATCAACTTGTACCAGACCCGTCGGCTTGCCTCACACACGGGTAGCTGTCACCACGGCTGATTCCCTGTCGTCCGGATCGCTCATGGTCCAACCACGATCTGCCGCACTGAGGTTGGCTTACGAGGCGGTTCGGGACCGCGGCGAGCAGCGCGTGAGGATGTCAGCCTGCTCTGGCCCCACCGTGACGGTCTGATCTGGCTCCACCGGGGTTGGCTCGCCGGGAGGTTGTGACGGTTCGAGTTGGCCCCACCTGCCGACACGCCGGGTCCTGTGACGGCTTGAAGTGGCCCCACATCGCTCGCCCACGCCCGGTCGGCGACTGCGCACTGAGCCGACACTGTCGGTGGGAGCTGATTAACTAGTAGGGCTTTGTTAGTTCGTCATGGTGGTTGTTGGTGGCAGGTGGGGCATCGGCCGGTCCAGGTTGCTAGAAGCGCCTGGAGTGCGTGGAGGATCTTGTAGAGGGTTAGGCCGCCCCAGGTGTTTTTGGGCTGGTCAGGCGGAGTTCGGTGAGGAAGAGGTGGGCGGCGGAGACGAGGGTGACATGGCGGTGCCAGCCGGCGAAGGAACGTCCTTCGAAGTGGGTGAGGCCGAGTCCGGTTTTCAGTTCGCGGTAGTCGTGTTCGATGCGCCAGCGGATCTTGGCCAGTCGCACGAGTTTCCGGATCGGGGTGTGGTCAGGCAGGCTGGAAAGCCAGTAGTCGGTGGGTTCGGGCTGGTGTGGTGGCCATTCGGCCAGCAGCCAGACCTCGGGCAGGCTTCCGTCGTCGGTGCGGGGGATGTCCCGGTTGGCCGGGCGCACACGCATCGCCAGGAACCGGGAACGCATCTTCGCGGTGGGATTGCCCTGGGTTTTCTTGGTGCCCTGCCGCCAGGTCACCTGCCGCAGACTACTTCGCCCAGCCGTGATGGCCAGGTCCCGCAGTGTGGAGGGTTTGTCCTGGTAGCGGGGCGCGGGGCGGCGGCCCTGACCGGAATACGGTGCGGTGGCAGGCATGGCATCACTGGGATAAGCACTGGTCGAACCCTTGGCGGCCAGCACGTACGGCAGATCACGCCGGGTCAGCTCCAGCCGGAAGGTCGTGTTGTCCCCATAACCGGCATCACCTGTCACCACCGCAGGGATGTGGCCCCAGGCCGCGAGTTCGTCGAGTATCTCCAGCGCCAGCTGCCACTTCGGGCGATGCCCTTCCTCAGCCGGGATGGCGCACCGCGCGCGCCGGGCCGCGATGCGTTCGGCCTCCGCACCCACAGCGCAGTCGTCATCCCAGCTCTCCGGGAGAAACAACCGCCAGTCCAGCGCGGCCGAGCAGGTGTCGGTCACCGCGTGCACACTGACCGCGATCTGACAGTTGGTGACCTTGCCCGCCGTGCCCGTGTACTGCCGCGCCACCCCCGGCGAAGCATCCCCGTCCTTGAGATGCCCCGTGTCATCCAGCACGAACGCCTCCGGGGCCACCACCTCCACCGCACGAGCCACCAACCGACGCCGCACCGCCGCGTAATCCCACGTCGAGGAGGTGACAAACTGCTGCAACCGCTGATGATCCACACTCAGACGCTCGGCCATCGGCTGCATCGACTTCCGCCGCCCGTCCAGCATCAACCCCCGCAAATACAAACCACCGTTAAGCCGCTGCTCACGCCGCGAAAACGACGTAAACACCTCACCAGCAAAATCCTCCAGACGACCACGAACAGCATCCAACTCTGCGGGAATCACCCCAAGACCATCCCACACAAGATCAACAACTAACAAAGCACTACTAGCCGAATGTTCGAAACTCCCGACGAGCTCCACAGCCTCCAAGTCCTGCTCGACACGTCTTGGGCTGGCTCCAGCAGCCACCTCAAATCGATCATCCGGCCAGGTGAAAGCACCTTGGACGCCGAGCAGGTTGTCCGAGTCTGCCAAGGCATGTGCACCCTGGCCATCGCCACAGTCACCCGGCGCGGTGAGCCACGCATCAGCGGCGCCGACGGGCACCTCCTGCACGGCCGCTGGATCATCGGCACCCACCGCCAGGCCGCGAAAGCCCGTCATCTCGCGGCGCGGCCCGGCATCAGCGCGACCTTCATGCGCGGCGAGCAGCTCGGCATTTTCACGCATGGACACGCCGTTCCGCTGAACCCCGAGGGGACGAGCAGCGACCCGACTTGGCCGACCGTCCGCGACTACCTCGTCAACCACTACGACGACGACGGCGACGAACCGTTCTGGGACGAGAACGTGTGGTATCGCATCGACCCCAGCTGGATGGTCGCCTACAGCGCCGACCCCGTCGGGCTGCTCGACCAACAACCGTCAGTCTGACGAGAGCTCGCGCGGGTCCACCTCAGGCCGTCACTCCGGGGCCAGTCGAGGTTGACATCTTCAAGCGCGGAACGGACGCAGGTATTCGTGCATGATCTTCTCGCCGCCGGGTAGGCGAGCGCATTTATCTCAACGAATAGGGCAGCGGCATTGGTGCACCCGTCGTTCCAACGCTGGTGCAGATAGGGCCTGAACTCTTTCAACAGGCTTGGTCGTCGTCCGGTGCCGTTGCGGGTCAACAACTCCGCGGCCACAGCGGCGCGGGCGAAGCGGCGTGCCATCCCGCGTGGCAAGCCGAGCCGGGAAAGATCGCCCTGACGCCAGCGTCTTTGGCAAGCAAGGCATGGATGGCGGCGCAGCGCTCCCGCGTTCAGGTCGCAATTCGGTCCGGTCTGCCTTGTGGCTGGACAGGCAGCGCCGAGCGAGAATCCGATCCACAGTCTACAGACCACGTCGAGATCGACAGGTTGGCGATCGACTGCAGCGAGCAAGGCAACCAGCTCGGCTTCGGCCCAGCGCTTTGCTTATGAAGCTGATGCCGCAGCCTTCGGGGGCCTCCCTTAGTCGACCTCAACTGGGTGCGAGTCTGGGTGCGAACCCGTGCGGACGATGCCGCTGGAGCAACGTTTCCGGCATCGATTCGTCCCTGTTGCCCAGCAAATTCACCCGAGCCACAGTAAGAAGCCGACTCAAAATCCGTCCAGTGTGCGTTCGAGTCGCACCGGGGGCACTCATCAGTGCAGGTCAGCACGCATAGAGCGGACTTGCGGCTTGGCGCTACCATAGATCATCCATACAAAACCCATGCTTTTGGGAGATGATCCTGGCCCGCCCTCCACTTCCCCTCGGAACCTGGGGCACGATCCGTGCCTACGGCAGTGTCGACGGCAAGTGGACCCCCAAGGCATCGATCCCCACTGGCGCGAAGGTCGACAGCTGGCGCGCCATGTCCAAGTACCCCGGACACGACGGCCGCACCCGACAGGTGGAGCGCACAGGCACCAACGAGACGAAGGCACGCCGCAGCCTCCGCGGAGCCCTCGTCAAGCAGGCCGGCCAGCAAACCACCCTTAGCACAGGATCGCGTTCAAAGACGCCGCAGCGCTCTACCTTGAGCAAATTCAGACCCGACGCAGCGGCACCACCTACGACCGATACAAAGGGCGCCTCGACAAGCACGTCCTGCCATCGATCGGGCACCTCCTCCTTCGAGAATGCACCGTGAGCAAGTTCGAGAAAATCATGCTGGAACTCGAGCACAAGAAGGTTGCCGCGAACACCCGCCGGGGAATCCGCACCGTGCTGTCCGGCGTGATCCAGTACGCGGTCCGCCACGAAATCGTCGACCACAACCCAGTCCGCGACCTCTCCGACATCGAAGGCACTGCGAAGAAGCCTGTCGCGATGACGGCCGAGCGGTTGTCGGACTTCCTGGCCAAGCTCGACGCCGACAAGGCCGCCGTGAGGACCTTCCTGACTACATCCGGTTCTTGTTCGGAACGGGCGTCAGGTTCGGCGAGGCTCTCGCTGTTCGATGGTGCGACCTCAACCTGACCGACGAACCCCTCACCGTCGATGGCCAGGAGGTCCCGCCCCAATCGGTGTGGATCAACGGCAACATCGTCGCCGTGTCAGGGAAGGGATTGGTCCGCCACGACGGCAAGACGTTCAGGGCCAACCGCGTCATCGGGCTCCCTGACTATCTGCACACGCTGCTGTTGGTGCGCAAACCTCTCGACGCCCACGAAAGCGAGCCGGTGTTTCCATCCGGCACACTTGGTTGGCACCACCCCAGCAATATGCAGCGGTCGGTGCGCCGTATGCGTGAGCGGATCGAGTACCCCGACTTCACTACGCATGTCGGCCGCAAAACCGTCGCCACCATCTTGGACACGTCCGGGCAGACTGCCCGCGAAATTGCTGACCAGCTCGGGCACGCCAACCCAGCGATGCCCCAGAACGTGTACATGGGACGCGGCGTGCAGAACCCAGCTGCTGCCGCCGCACTCCACGCGGCCTACAACTCCAAGGAGTAGCGCTGAGTTGAAGATGTCAACCTCGACTGGCCCCGGAGTGACGGCCTGAGGTGGACCCGCGCGAGCTCTCGTCAGACTGATGGTTGTTGGTCGAGCAGTCCGACGGGGTCGACGCTGTAGGCGACCATCCAGCTGGGGTCGATGCGATACCAGATGCACTCGTCCCAGCCCGGTCCGTCGCCGTCGTCGTCGCCGTAGTGGTTGACGAGGTAGTCGTGGACGGCCGGCCAGCTCGGGTCGCTGCGCGCGTCCTTGGGGTTGAGCACGACGGCCTGTCCGTGGGTAAAGATCCCGAGCTGTTCGCCGCGCATGAAGGTCGCGCTGATGCCGGGCCGCGCCGCGAGATGACGGGCTTTCGCGGCCTGGCGGTGGGTGCCGATGATCCAGCGGCCGTGCAGGAGGTGCCCGTCGGCGCCGCTGATGCGTGGCTCACCGCGCCGGGTGACTGTGGCGATGGCCAGGGTGCACATGCCTTGGCAGACTCGGACGACCTGCTCGGCGTCGAGGGTCCGTTCACCTGGTCGGATGATCGATTTGAGGTGGCTGCTGGAGCCGGCCCAGGACGTGTCGAGGAGGACTTGGAGACCGCGGAGCTCGTCGCGAGTTTCGAACATTCGGCCATGTAATCAGCTCCCACCGACAGCGCCAGCTCAGTGCGCCGTCGCCGACCGGGCGTGGGCGAGCCGGTAGGAGGTGGTGCCGGTCTCGAGGATGTTCCCGGCGAAGGTGAGCCGGTCGATGATCGCGGCGCAGAGCCGCGGGTCGGTGAGCGCCGCGGCGGTCCCGAGCCCGATGAGCAGGTGGGACTTGCCGGTGCCGGAGTCGCCGATCAGGCAGAGCGGCTCGCCGGCCTTGATCCAGGCGCCGCTGGCGAGCGTATTGACCGTGGCGGGGTTGATGTTGGGGTTGGCGCCGAAGTCGAAGTCCTCGATCCACTTCTCCCGCGGGAACCCGGCGGCCTTGACCCGCCGCGCCGAGCGGCGCCGGTCGCGGTCGTCGCACTCGGAGAGCAGCAGCTCGGCGAGAAACCCGCGGTAGGACTGCTGCTCGTGCTCGGCGGCGGTGACCATGTCCTCGACCGACCCGCGAACGGTCGGCAGGCGCAACGACCGGCAGGCCTGGTCGATCGCCGCGGTCGCGGCCTGCTCACTCATGCCCTTGCGCCGTCGGCGCGGGCCGGTCGTGCTCGTCATGACACCTCACCAGCAGTCGGGGACGGGGACGACGCGGACGCCGTCGGAAGCGGGCGGCGTCGAGCCAGCAACTCGTCGTAGGCCTCGACGCTGGGCAGCGGACGGGCGTCGGACGGGAGCGCAGCGACCGTGGCCTGCGGGTCCGCCAGACGCCGCTCGGTCAGGCTCACCACCTTCGGTGACTTCTCGGCCACAGGGTCTGCGCCGACGGCCGCGGTCTCGGCGGGCGTCCTCGCTTCGGCGATGCGTCGGGCTTCGACGGCGACGACGTCGGGCGAGGTGGCGCCGACCGTGGCGGCGGCGCGCAGCGCCGCGAGGACGTCGGCGCGGTCGAGGTGGCGGTGCAGCAGCACGCGATGCTCCCACTTGTAGAACATCGCCACATACGCCTCCTGAGCGAGATCTTCGGCCAGGTCAGGTATACCGCCGGTCATCCGGGTCACTGCCTGGACGACCTTCTTCGCAGTCACCTCGTAAAAGGCGTCGAATGTGTCCGCGTCGAATGTGTCCCCGCGGGGATCGGCCGGCCCCCCGTGATCGTCGGGCATAGAGGTCATTGTCCGGGCTGCGCGGGGCCAGCCAACGAGCGGCCGGACTCAGCCTCATCCCGGTGCGGAAACTCGGCCCTCGAAACGGCGATCATGGCGCCGTCAGTATCACGATCGACGATATCGAACCCACCGCGGGCGAGCCGTTCGATACTACGGCGCCGAACTCTGCTGCGGCACAGCGCGATGACGTCACGCAACACCACAAGGACAGCCGGAGCCACCCCGATCACCAACGCCCACACAGTCGTCATCTGCTTGTCCTTCCAGAACAACCTCGATCTGACATGAACTCGCAGAAACGACCTGCTTCGTCTACAACGAACCTGGCTCTTCTTTTCGGCAGAGTCCAATCCTCATGTCGATCGAGCCCATACCAGCGGATCCGCTACTTTGCGGCTCGCCGTAGCTTCGGGAGAACTGGGCCGATCAGCTACGAGTTCCCGGGGGAGGGCGAGTACGCCCGCACCGGCTACCGACCACTGCGCCAGCCCGAGGAGATCGAGTGCTGATGTCAAGCGGCCCCGCAATTCGATGATTGCGGGGCCGCTGGGCGAGCGGGGAACGTCTCAGTCACCGTCCTCGAGCGAGGGCGGGCGGTAATTGAACCCGCATCGACTGTCATCACCGCTGGTCAGGCATATCCGTTCGAAATTTCCGGATACTACGGCGACCCCTATCGCCCGGCCGGGCGGCTGCTGCACGCTCGCTAATGCCGACCCCGGCGGCGAGCTGGGGTCTGAGTAGCAGGCTGCGACCAGGACGGATCGAAGGATTGTGGCGGATCACTCGCGCGAATCGCCGAAGTGCTGGAGCGTGGGACGTCCCTTGCCCAGCTGGATCACTCCGCAAACGTCGTGGTTGCGGGCGTAGGCGAACAGTTCGACCAGCTCGCGGTCGGCTTCCGGGCGTTTTCTCGGCCGCGGTGAACACCTCGGGTCCGATACCTCCCCGGGCATCGCCTTCAGTGCTGGCCGTGGTCAGCTTGAAATCATCGATCCCGTTCCGATCCACGGCGACAATCCAGTCCGCCCGCACCAGGCCGTGGTGTTTGGTCTGCACCCAAAGATTGATCACGCTCGGGATTCTTCTGGATCTGTCCGACAGCGTTCGGAAAACGATCGTTTGCGAGACGCCCGGAAGGGTGCGCCGTTTTCCCTGGTCAGCTCTGTCAAACATGCCGCGTACGCGTCTATGGAACGCTTTTGGGGGTTTGCGTTACGGGCAGGAGCCTGCTGTGCTCCTGGCCATCGTGCTGGTACTGGTGGTGCTGTGCGGCACCGCGATGTTCGGGCGGGGGCGCGCGCCTTCGGGCGCGGATCGTGCTGGCGTTGCTCTGCGGAGGCGATCCGCGGGTCGCCGCGGCGGCCGAGCCGACGGCGACCTGTTACCTGCCTCGCCGGGCGCGCTAGCTCAAAGCCACGCGTAAGACACGTGTTGGGGGCGCCCCTATACAGAGCTGGCGCCCCCAACACGCAAAGGGCAGGTTTGCGCGAGGAAGTGGTGCTGGTCGCTCCTCCGTCTTGGCGTACGAGCTCCACGCGCTGGCGGGATAAGACCGCGCTGAACGCCTAGCCCGAACCAGGCAAGTGCCGTTGCAGTACCAGAAGGGTCGCCTAGTCCATCCAGCCCGACTCCTGCGGATTCCGCATGTCGTAGTCGAACCACAGCCACAGGCCGAACAACCCGAGCACGGCAAGCAGGATTAGCACGCCCACTGCCACCAGGACGATCACCAATATTTTTCGACCGCTCATACCCGATGTCTACCCGGTCAGCTGTCCGGTCTTGCCGTGCACCTGGAAGTCCCGCGCGAATCCCACCGAGTTCAGGTGTGCGATGTCGGCCTGCTCCAAGTGAACTGGGCCCTTCTCCAGGTCGGCGCGGTGCTCGCTGGGCGTGCCCCAGTCATACTGCTTGCGCACCTCGACCTGGTAGGTCACCTCGTCGCCCTGCTTCTCTCCGACCAGCCGGTACTCGAAGTTGTTCAGCGCGTAGTACCAATTCAGGTTGCTCGGACCGTCGTCGAGATCCGGTCGGCTGTCCGACCACTCCGTCTCGAACTTCCCGTCCTGGCCCTTCTTCACCTCCGTCAGGTCGGCATTGACGTCCTTCTGGAACTGCGGCATGTCCTTGAGCATCTTCTGCGTGTCGACCTCATATGGCTTGCCGCTGCCGTCCAGCCAGTGCTCCAGCAGATTCGCGGCGTCCTCGTAGTTGTAGTGATGGCGCATGGCGGCCATGACGCCTTCGAGCTTGGTCTCGGTCAAGGAGTCGCTCCAGCTCGCCTCGTCCCGCTCCGCCCCGAAGACCCGCGACTCAGCGTCGAAGTTGTGCTTGGTGCCGAAGACCACGCGCAGTGCTTTGGCGATGAACTCGTCCGCTTCGGTCGCCTTGGTGACCAATTCCTTGACCTGCTTGGCGATCGCCTCGGCCGCACTGGCATCGCCGCCGGTGACCTCGCCGTCGTCGCTGATCTTCATACTTTTGGCTGCGGCCTGGCCGATCAGCAGCTGCGCCTGCTGCTTGAGCTGCGTCATGCTCTCGTTGTTCCGCATCGCCGGCGAGCACCTTCTCCATGTAGGCCGATGTCGATTTCGCCTGCGCGGCCACCGCGTCGATCTCCCGGGAGATCTCGGCGACCCGGTTCTTGGCTGCGGTACCAGCCTCGCCCTTCCATTTCTCCTGGGTGAGCGGCTTGCTTATCTGCTCGTCGAACTCGCGCTTGGCGTCGTTGAGCTTGTTGCTGATCTCGTGCCACTTGTCCGCGAACGCTCGGAAAGCATCAGTCCGCAGATCGCGCACTTGTCCGAAACTGACCATCTGCGCACCTCAGGTTCAAAATAGGTGGCGGAACCACTCGATGATGCGATTCTCATCGTCGTCGTACTGATCAGCGCTCTTTTCGAAGCTGTCGGCGGCCTCGTCGAGCTCGTCGCGTAGCAGCTCGTTGAGTTCTTCCCAACGATCCCGCAGGTCCGAGACTCCGTCGGCGATCGCCCATCCGTCGAGCGCGTTGCGCATGTCCTCACAGGCGGACTCGGCCGGTTTGAGCTGCTGCTCGATGCGCGTGGCCACAGCACCGCAATCCTTGGCCCAGTCGCGCAGCTCCTGGGGGATGACCGAAATATCCGTCATGTCGCGAACAATAGCGTGAGCGACACCACGAAAAGGCACGCAGACAAGGAAAACCCCTCTCCGGCCGAACTGGCTGGGGAGGGTTTCATCTAAACGGACCCGCAGATCACTCCGACTGGACGTACGCGTTCAGATGTTCACCATTCACCACTGACTTCAGTTGACACTGAAGCAACAGAGTCTGTAAACGCGTATTGTGTCCCGCTGCCAGACGGGTGATGCTGGCGGGCATGATCACGCCTGTTGTCCTGCGTGAGCGCGGGTTCCGCCGCTACTGGATCGGCCAGAGCGCCAGCCTGTTCGGCGACAGCCTGGTGCCGTTGACGATCGCGTTCGCTGCGCTGCAGGTCGCTGGACCGGTCGCGCTCGGGCTGGTGCTGGCGGCAAACCAGTTACCCGTGGCGGTGCTGGTGCTCCTCGGTGGCGTGCTCGGCGACCGGTGGAGTCGCAATGACGGAGCCGGGTGGCGGCGTGGTCACAGCTCCGGAACCTCGTCCTGCTGCCCGCGTCGCTGGCGGCGGCCGGGCCGGTTGTGGCCGCAGTCGGCGGCGGACCGGTGCTCGTCGTCGGCGCGGTGTGGCTGGCCACCTCGACGCTGGCCGTTGTTGTCTCCGGCACGCTGGATCTGGGCATGAAAAAGGCCCCTGCCCGCGCTGGAAAACCAGCGCAGACAGGGGCTTGGGGGTCGTCGGAAGCCGATGAGGTCGCGGATTCCAGGATGCGCCAGAACAAGGTCAGATCGTCAGGGTGGCGGTTTCTCCGCTTCGTACAGGGTCCTCCAGGAGTCGGTGAGATCCGGTTGTTCGGTGGTGGCGGCCCGCCACAGCAGACGAGCCGCGCACCGCATCCAGCCGGTCACGTGTGCCGGATCGGCAGATCTCGGTTGTTCCGTTAACCGATGGTTTTTGAGACCCGCAGATGCGGGGCTGTCAGTCTCCGTCGGGCGCTGTGGCGGGCTCGGCGGGGGTGCCCGCCGAGGGCCAGGCGACGGCTGGTGTCAAGCTGGATATCGCCGTACGGGGACATGTTAGAGCCTGTTCCTAAACTCGGGTGAGGCGTTTGCTGGTGGTGTGGATCATGGCCCATCGGAGGATGGCTTCGTGGTGTTCGGGGAGTCGTTCGTAGTCGCGCACGCAGCGGCGGTGTTGGTTGATCCAGGCCAGGGTTCTTTCGACGACCCACCGGCGGTGCAGGACGACGAAGCCGGTTTGACCGGCGAGTTTGGCCACGATGTCGATGGTGAGGCCGAACAGGGACTTCGCCCAGGTGAGCAGAGTGCCGGTGTAGCCGGAATCGGCCCACAGGTGCCGGATGCTCGGGCAGACATACCGTAGCCGGGCCAGCAGGTTGCGTGCCGCGACACGGTCCTGCACGCCCGCGCTGGTCACGAGCACGCAGATCAGCAGGCCGAGGGTGTCCACGGCGATATGGCGCTTGCGGCCGTTGATCTTTTTGCCCGCGTCGAACCCGCGGCTTGCCGCACCCACGGTCTCGGCGGCTTTGACCGAGGCGGAGTCGATGCTGCCCGCGCTGGGTGCGGCGTTGCGGCCCTCGGTCAGGCGGACACGGTCACGTAGCCCGTCGAGCACGTCCTGGCTGACGCCGGCGG
>NZ_JALBWV010000122.1 GCF_022678645.1 Saccharopolyspora soli
CCGCGCAGTCAGGGGCATAAAAGAACACTAACCAAAACAGTCCACTGTTGAGTTCTCAAAGAACACACCCACACCAGCGCGAACGCGTCTGGCGGAGTATTTTCTCCGTCGCTTTCTTGTGTCGGTAACTCTAACAGGCAGTCATTTCGACGTTTTCAGGGGGTGCCCCCGCGCTGATCGTTCCGAAGGTCGAGCCTGTTACTTGAGTTATCAACGCACCTCATAGCTCTGTCGTCTACTTGGCGACCGCTTAACGTTACCCGGTGCGCTCCGCGGTGTCAAACCGCGCGCCCCGGTCGGTGTGCGCTCCGCGGAGTTCGTATCCGATCCCCGGGCGCTCCCGCAGCCGTCCTCGCCAGGCTCTTGCGTCCTGTTCCGTCCGGCCTTCCGTGCGGTGGAAAGAAAATTACGCACACTCTGCGTCAAAGTCAAATCGCCTGGTCAGACTCTTGACGTCGCTCATTCGGCGGCGCTCGGGTTACTTGCGCTTGGGCCGCAGCCAGAGTTTCACGGTGCTCACCGAACTCGTTGCATTGATCGCTTCTAGCAGGTCAGACGCGGTTACCGGCTCGGTTCGGCCGACCGGCACGAGCTCGTAACCCCAGGTTCCGAACTCGCGGAGTGCCGCCGCTGGGTCGTCACCTAGTTGGCTTATTGAGCCCGGTGTGAAAGAGCACACGATCGAAGGACGGTCGCGGCGCAGCAACCGGACCAGACCACCGAGCACCCGATGCACTCGGCCACCCACGTCGACGTGCACCACCGACAACTTCAGGTTCCGCAGGGCTTCGTGGTTCTCCAACTCGCGGTCGAGCCGGACGCCGCGCACCGCTGGGGCGTTGTCCTCGCTCACCGGAGTGACCGACAGGCCGCCCGTGAGCGCCGACTCGGCTGCCAGGTGGCAGGACCCGTCCCATGCCGCGCCCTCGACCACCACGAGCCGGTGGCCCCAGGCCGCCGGGACGTTGACCTCGACGTTGCGCTTCAGCAGCGCGGTGCTCTCTGGACATGGCTCCACCGCTATGACGGCGCCGCTGTTTCCCATGCGGCTGAGCACGCGCACCGTCTGGTAGCCGACGTAGGCGCCGACGTCCATGAACACGCCATCCGGCTCCAGCAGCGAGTCGATCAGCGCCGACACTTCGGAATCCCAGGTCGAATGCGACGACAGCCAGGGCAGCATGAAGCTGTCATCGGCGGGCAGCCGGAGCAACCCCGCATCGCAGAGCACCGGCGTGGTGGTGCCGTCGCCTGTTCCGGTGTTGCGTTCGTGCTCCCGCAGCAGGATGCGTTGCAGGACATCGGTGCGCTGCAAGGCGTTCGCGGCATCGTGCGACGCGCTGCGCAGGCTCGCCTCGACTCCCCGGTCCCCCTCCTGCCGCTGTTCCAGCGCATCCATCCGGTCGAGGATCCGCTCGACCGCGCCGGTCAGGCTGTCCAGGCGGTCCGCCAGGGCGTCGACGCGTTGGTCACCGACTGCACCGTCTTCGAGCTTGCGGAGCCTGCGGTGTTGTTCGGCCAGGTCGGCGCGGGCTCGGACCATGCCGTCATCGGTGCCGAGCAGTTGGGCGCCCAACTGCTCGTGGCGCTGGACGAGTTGGACCAGCTCCGCGCGCATTGCCTCCAGGTCGCCTTCGCCGTCGACCTCGTATTGGCGGCGAAGCAGTTCGGATGCGGTCTGCTCGACGCCGTCGACGAGTGAGCGCATCACATCGCGGATGTGCTCGTCGTAGTGGCTCAGTGCCTTGAGCACTGCCTTGCGCAGGGCCGGGGCCATCGAATTCCGGCTGCTGGCGCCCACGTCCGGTGCGCGGTGCAGCGCATGGCGTGCCACCAGGAGCGGGCGCAACGGGTCGTCGAACTGGCCGTGGCTGTCGCGCGACCACTTCGTGCGCCAGTTCCGGTACGCGTGCTCGACGCGCTCGCGCAGGCGTGCGCCCGCACGCGCGACGGTATGCGTCGCGAGCAGGTTTTCCTTTGCCGCCGCACCGAAAGCCGCAGTGCCCTCGGGATCGTCGGCGGCTGCGCGCAACAGCTCGGCGGCCGCATCGATGTCCGGTTCACCAGGTCCCTGACAAGGCACCAGGCGGGCGGCTTCCGCCCCGAAGAGCTCGGCGACCGCCCCGTGCTCGCCCGCGATAACCGGCACTCCGTGCGCGGCGATCTCGAGCAGCCGCAGCACGTGATCGTCACCGGCTTCCCCGCGGCGCAATGACGTGAAGCAATCCGACGCGGACAGCAGCGGGTGGATGTCGAGGTCTTCTTCGATCAACAGCACGCGCGGATCCGGCGCGGTGGCCAGCCGCAGGCGTTCGGCCGCCTCCGGGTGCTCGACCGCACCGGCGACACCGATCAGCAGGCGCACGTCATCGCGTTCCGGGAAGGCCGCCAAGAAGGCGTTGACCACGCCGAGCGCGTTGTCCGCACGCTCGGCGGCGTGGTCCACGAACGCACCGAAGACGAACTCGTCGGACAGCCCGAACCGGGCCCGAGCGCCTTTCCGGGTCGGTAGATCCACCCGCTCGCGCTCCGGCGCTGGCAACGCCACGACTCGTGTTTTCGCACCGTTGCGGCGGGCCGCGGCGCGACTGCTCTCCGAAAGCACCCAGGTTTCAGCCACATCGGTGGTCGAGGCATCGGTCGTGCTGGAGTGGATGTCGATCACGTACCGGCCCGCGGGCACCGGGAGACCAGGCTCGCAGCGCAGCACCACCGGGTAGTAGGCCGTGTCCGCCGAGGGCAGTCCGGAGGCGCGGACGGCGGTGCGCATCAGCTCCGCGAGCGGGCCGTCGCCGAGGACCGCGACGCCGAGCTGATCGACCAGCGCGGCACGTTGATCGATTCGGCGGTGCACCGCCTCGGCCGGAACGCGACTGCTGGCCACTCCCACTCCGACGCACCACTCGCGGAAGGCTTCCGCGTGGCTGCCGAACGGATCCGGGTAGTCGCGCCGCAGGATCGGATCGTCCGCCCACACCGCGGCGGTCCACCGGGAACCCCCTGCCGCGCGCTGGCGGTCGTCCACCGGGGTGCAGGCCCATTCCCGGAACTCCGCCAGCGTCGCGCCCGGTTCGAACGGGCTGGGCGGCGGTTGACCGTTCGCGAGCCAGGTTTCGAGGTATTCGCGGCGCAACGTGGTGGGCAGCACGACGCCGTCGGGCAGGACGTCGAACGGATGCGGCTGCTCGCGGGTGTAACCGGCCCCGACCAGCGCATTCCGGTAGCCCGCGCACAGCCCGGCGAGCACCGCGTTCTCCGAGAGCAGGATCCGCGGGCGGTCGGCGTAGTTCGTGGACAGCAGCCACGGCCGCTGCGGCTGGAAACCGTCGAAGTGGACGCTGCGCAGCGCCGCGCCGTCCACCTCGTGCCGACCGTCGCCAGCCACCGTCAGTTCGCGCTGCGCCGCGTTCCAGACCGACAGGCCCACCCCTGGGTCGCGAATCACCTGGTGATCGACCAGCGCGGGCACGCCGTCCAGCATCGACGTCGCCGTCGTGGGATCGGCGGCCAGCTGCTCTACCCACGTCGCGAGCAGCGGTTCGGCACCGGGGCGGACGGCGAACACGCTGGGGTCGAAGGTGCCCGATTCGGCGAGGTCGGTCGGGCTGGGACGCAGACCGTCGACCGCCAGCGGGCGCAGCACCCGCGGGACCAGGGCGACCGGCCGCTGTTGGGTCAGGCCCCCAAGCAGATCGTCGAAGCGGCCGAAGACCTGGACGGACGGTTCGAGGTACAGCAGGGTCGAACCCGATTCCAGCAGGTGCTGCAGGAACCTCGGGCGCAGCACGTTGCGCAGTTGCTCCGCGGTGCAGCTCATCGCCAGCCGGGCGAACTCCCGCAGGTCGAGACCGATGTCGGCGACGGTCAGGCCGTCGGGTTCCGGCCGGTCCGCGCTGGGCAGGTCGACCACCAGCAGCGCGAACTGCGCGTCCGGGTGGTGTCGGCGGAACGTCTCCCGCAGCACCCGTGCGGCTGGGAGCTGGTCCCGGCACGCGAGGGTGCAGCCGAGCAGGGTGCCCGTACCGATTTCGTCCGGGACTTCGGCTGGCCACTCCGGCTCGCCGAACAGCTCCGCCGGTTGTTCCAGCACACCGGACTGCAGCGTGGCTTCCGTGACGGCCTCGCCATCGGAACTCCCGGAGGTCACGGGGTCGGGCTGCGCCTGCGAATCAGTCACGCGCGCAACCTATCGTTCCTCGCGTCCCAACAACACGCCCAACCCCACGAGTGCCCATCCGGCCCAATGCTGGCGGCGTGCTCACAGCAAGGGCATCAGGGTGCGGAGTTCGTAGGGCGTGACGTGGCTGCGGTAGGCGTTCCACTCGTCGCGCTTGTTGCGCAGGAAGAAGTCGAACACGTGCTCGCCGAGGGTTTCCGCGACCAGCTCGGAGGACTCCATCTCGGACAGCGACTCGTTGAGGTTCTGCGGCAGGTTGGCGTAGCCGGCCGCTTTGCGCTCGCGTTCGGTGAGCCCCCACACGTCGTCTTCGGTGGCGGGTGGCAGTTCGTAGCCCTTCTGCACGCCGCGCAGTCCAGCCGCGAGGATCACCGCGTAGGCCAGGTACGGGTTGCAGGCCGAGTCGAGGCTGCGGACCTCGACGCGGCGGGACGACGCCTTGCCCGGCGAGTACATCGGCACGCGGACCAGCGCGGACCGGTTCGCGTGGCCCCAGCAGACCGCGGTCGGCGCCTCACCGCCGACGACCAGCCGCTTGTACGAATTCACCCATTGGTTGGTCACGGCGCTGATCTCGCGAGCGTGGTGCAGGATCCCGGCCACGAACGCCCGGCCGATGTCGGAGAGCTCGTAGGGGTTCTCCGGGTGGTAGAAGGCGTTCTGGTCGCCCTCGAACAGGCTGAAGTGGGTGTGCATGCCCGAGCCGGGCTGCGCGCTGAACGGCTTGGGCATGAACGAGGCGCGCACGCCCTGGGTGATCGCGACTTCCTTGACCACGTACCGGAAGGTCATCACGTTGTCGGCCATGGTCAGCGCGTCGGCGTAGCGCAGGTCGATCTCCTGCTGGCCCGGCGCCCCCTCGTGGTGGCTGAACTCCACCGAGATCCCCATCGCCTCCAGGGTCTCGATCGCGTTGCGCCGGAAGTGCGGTGCGGCGTCGTGGCTGGCCTGGTCGAAATAGCCGCCGGAGTCGGCGGGCAACGGCTCGCTGCCGTCATCCGGCAGGTTCTTGAGCAGGAAGAACTCGATCTCGGGGTGCACGTAGCAGGTGAAGCCGGACTCGGTGGCCCGAGCCAGGGTGCGGCGCAGCACGTGCCGCGGGTCCGACCAGCACGGCGAGCCGTCGGGCATGTGGATGTCGCAGAACATCCGGGCCGAGTAGTGCTCCCCGTCGGGGGTCTCCCACGGCAGCACCTGGAAGGTCGAGGGGTCCGGTTTTGCGACCATGTCCGATTCGTAGACCCGGGCGAAGCCCTCGATGGCCGAGCCGTCGAACCCGATGCCCTCGGCGAAAGCGCCCTCCAGTTCGGCGGGCGAGATCGCCACCGACTTGAGCATGCCGAGGACATCGGTGAACCACAGCCGCACGAAGCGGATGTCACGTTCCTCCAAGGTGCGGAGCACGAACTCCTGCTGGCGGTTCATGCACGCAGCCTAAGAGTTCCGGGCACCGATTGCGTAACTGGTCCATGAACCTCGGGCTAGCCGAACCCGAGCGCGGCGATCATGAGCGGCAGGATCAGCGCGATGAGTATCGCCCCGGCGACGTCAAAGACCACTCCCGACCTGATCATCTTCGTGATCGGGACCGCGCCCGAGCCGTAGATGATCGCGTTCTGCGGCGTGGACACCGGCAGCATGAACCCGAAAGACGCCGCGAAGGTGGCAGCCAGCGCGGGCACGAACGGATTCACACCCGCCGCAACCGCAATCGGGATGACGATTGGCACCACCACGGCAGCCGAGGCGGTGTTCGACGTCGTCTCCGAAACCAACACCGCGAGGACGATGGCGAATATCGTGATGGCAACGCCGCTGGTGAAGCCGAGGTTGTTCGCGGTGCCCTCGCCGAGGGTCTTGGCCAGCTCGGTGTCGGCGAGCAAGGAACCGAAGATGATGCCGGTGCCGAACAGCACCACGGTTCCCCAGTCGATGCGGCTGGCTTCGGTCCACGTCAGCGTGAACTGGCGCTTGGACCAGTCGGTCGGCAGCAGGAACAGCAGCGAGGCGCCGAGCACCGCGACGATGCCTTCGTCGAGCCGCTCGCTGACCGCGTCGTAGGCCGCCGAGTCGTTGCCCGCGATCAGCGCGACCACAGCCGGGGCCACCCACAGCGCGACGGTGATGGCGAAGGCGATCAACGTGTTCTTCTCGGCCCTGGACATCGAGCCGAGCTTGGCGCGTTCGGATGCCACGTATTCCTCGACGCCGGAGAGCTTCTTGATCTCCGGGCGGTTGAGCAGCAGCAGGATGCCCGCCAGGACGACGAACATCAGCAAGCACACCGGTGCGGCCATGGCCATCCACTGCAGGAAGGAGATGCGTTGCCCGGTGGCCTCCTCGATCAGGCCGCGGCCGATCAGGTTCGGCGGCGAACCGATCGGGGTGAGCAGGCCGCCGACGCTGGCCCCGTAGGCGAGCATCAGCATCAGGGCGACACCGACCCGCAGCCGGAGCGGATCGAAGGGGGCTCCTTCGGGGAGTTCCTTGCGGACCAGCTCGGCGATCACCGCGAGGATGCCGACCGCGGTGGGCAGCAGCATCGCGACCGTGGCCGTGTTGGACACCACCGACGAGAGCAGGCAGGTGATCACGCCGAAGGCGATGATCACCCGCGACGCGCTACGCCCGACGCCGGGCAGCGACAGGATGGTGAACGCGAAGCGCCTGGCCACACCGTGCCGCAGCATCGCCTGGGCGAGGATGAACGCGCCGATGAAGGTGAACACCGTCGAGGATCCGAACGGCGCGAGCACGTCGTCCGGGGGCATGACGCCGAGGACCACGACGGCCGCGACGCCGATCAGACCACCGACCGGGATCGGCACCGGCTCGCACACCCACAGCACGACGACACCGAGGAGCACTGCGGCCAGCTTGTGCTGGGCGGGTTCGAGTTGGATGGGTAGGAGGAGGAACACGATGGTCAGCACCGGGGCGAGGATCAGCCCGACGGTGCGGCGCGCCCGTTCGAACCGCTCTTCGGCTGGGGAGAGCACCTGCTCGCCCAGACCTCGGTACGTGCTGCCGGACAGCAGCACCGATGTCACGCTCTGCGCATCGGCCGGTCGGCCCGCATCACCCGTTTTGTCCATGCCCCAGACGATAAGCCGACTGTGATCGACTTCACTAGAGGTCGCTGGCAAGTAGTCGGGAACGCCCGAGTTCGGAGCCGGTTAGTGGACCGCGCTCACCGGCTCCGAGACGCTTCAGGATTTGCAGCGGGCGCCGTCGCTGGGCAGCGTCAAGTTGATCAGGTACGCCGTAACCATGTCGTCCACGCAGTTGCTGCCCTGGAGGAAGACGGTGTGCTGGGTGCCCTCGAAGGTCAGCAGGCGACCGTGCAGTGCCGCCGCGAGCTTCACCCCCGCGTCGTAGGGCGTGGCCGGGTCGCCGGTGGTGGAGATGACCACGACCGGCGGCAGGGCGCCCACCTGCGGTTGGGCGGTCTCGCCGGTGACCGGCACCGGCCAGAACGCGCAGACCTCGCGCGCCGGATTCGGTGGGTAGCCGTCGTCCAGGAACGGCGCGGCCTCGCGGTACCGGCGGTCGGCATCGCGCACCGCTGCCGGATCTTCGACACGCGGATCGTCGACGCAGTGCACGGCGTCGAAGGCGTCGGTGGTGTTGGAGTACCGGCCGTTGAGACCGCGGCTGTAGTAGCTGTCCGCCAGCGACAGCAGCCCCCGGCCGCTGCTCTGCCGGAGTTCGGCCAACCCGTTGTCGAGCTGCTCCCAGAGGCTCGGCGCGTACAGCGCCTGGATCGCCCCCATCGTGGCGTCGGTGTAGGACAGCTCGCGACCGTTGCCCGCCTGCGCCGGGTGCTGCACCAGCGGGCGGGTGAGCTGCTGGAACTCCGCGACCGCGCGCTTCGGGTCGTGGCCCAGCGAGCACTGCTGGCGCGCGGTGCACCACGCCGCGAAGTCGTTGAAGGCGTGCTGGAATCCGAAGCCCTGCGCGACCTCGGCGTCCACCGCGGACTGCGTCGGATCGATCGCACCGTCCAGCACCATCGCCCGCACGTTGCCCGGGAACTCCTCCGCGTACTCCGAACCGATCCGGGTGCCGTAGGAGTAGCCGAGGTAGGTGAGCTTCTCGTCACCGAGCACCGAACGCAGCACGTCCATGTCCCGGACGACTTCGCGGGTACCGACGTTGGCGAGCATCTTGACGCCGGTGCGCTCGACGCACCTGGCCACGTAGTCGCGCTCCTCCTGCTCGGTGCTGGCGACCCCACCCGGCGACGCGTCCGCGTCCGAGTCCAGCCGCTCGGCGTCGCGTTCCTGGCCGGTCAGGCAGTGCACGGCCGGTTCGGAGGCGCCGATCCCGCGCGGGTCGAAGCCGACCAGGTCGAACCGGCTGCTCAGTTGGCTCTGCGAGAACGACGAGGCCAGGCTGGTCGCCGCGCTCATCCCGGAAGCACCCGGACCACCGGGGTTCATCACCAGCGAGCCGATCCGATGTTGCGGATCGGTGGCCGGGATGCGCAGCACCCCGAGCGTGATCGACTGGCCCTGCGGGTCGGCGTAGTCCAGCGGGACTTGCAGCCGCGCGCATTCCAGACCCGGATCCTGGAAGGCCGTCCGATCGCTGTCGGTCGTGGCGTACGGGGCGCACGGCCCCCAAGACAACGTCTGCGAGTAGTACCGCTCCAGACCTGCCGGGACGGGCCCGACCGGTCCTTTGCGCTCGTTGTGCGGCTGCAGCGGCTCGCTCTCTGGCGCTGTCGGAGCACACGCGACGAGGCCCAGCACGGCGAGCACGGACAGCACGGGCAGTAGGCGGTTCACTACTGAATCGTGACATGCATTTGGCGTCGCGGCTCACAGCGGGCTGCGACGACGCTGCGCGGCTGCGTGCGCGAAGATGGGTGCATGCCCCAGTTGCGGATCGCACTCGCGCAGGTAAACGCATGTGTCGGCGATATTGCTGGTAACAGTTCGATGGTCTTGGACTGGACGCGCAGGGCCGTGCAGGACGGCGCTCATCTGGTGGCGTTCCCCGAGATGATGCTCTCCGGCTATCCGGTCGAGGACCTCGCGCTGCGCAGGTCGTTCGCCGCCGCGAACCTCGCCGAGCTGGAGCTGCTCGCCCGGCGCTTGCAGGACTCGGGCTGCGGGGACGCGCTGGTCGTGGTCGGTCACCTCGGCCGCGACGACGAAGGACCGCGCAACTCGGCGTCGCTGCTGTACGGCGGCGAGATCGTCGCGACCTACCACAAGCACCACCTGCCGAACTACGGCGTGTTCGACGAGGCGCGCTACTTCGCGCCCGGCTTCAACCTGCCGATCGTTCGGCTGCACGGCCTGGACATCGGCGTGGTCATCTGCGAGGACATCTGGCAGAACGGCGGCCCGGTGGCGGCGCTGGGCAAGGTCGGGGTGGACTTGGTGATCTGCCCGAACGGCTCGCCGTACGAACGCGCCAAGGACGACGTGCGCACGCCGCTGGTCATCGGGCGGGCCGCCGAGGCCGGGGCGCCGATGGCGTACGTGAACCTGGTGGGCGCGCAGGACGAGCTGGTCTTCGACGGTGACTCGATGGTCGCCACGCCCGACGGCGAGGTCATCGCGCGGGCCCCGCAGTTCACCGAGCACCTTATGGTGTTGGACCTGGACCTGCCCGCGGGTGGCTACACCTCGACCACGGTGCCCGCCGAGTCCGGCCCGATGTGGATGTCCGCCTTCGACGTGCAGCGGATCGTGCTGCAGCCGGACCCGCTGCCGAGCTACGAACCGCGCCCCGTCGCGCCGCCCGCGGAGCCGTTGGCCGACGAGGCCGAGGTTTGGGGGGCACTGGTCACCGGGCTGCGGGATTACGTGCAGAAGAACGGTTTCCGGTCGGTGACCTTCGGTTTCTCCGGTGGCATCGACTCGGCGGTGTGCGCCGCGCTGGCCGCCGACGCGCTCGGGGCGGACGCGGTGTACGGCGTGTCGATGCCGTCGAACTACTCGTCCGAGCACTCCCGCTCGGACGCCGCCGAGCTGGCGCAGCGGATCGGCTGCCACTTCGAGGTGCACGCGATCGCGGACATGGTCGAGGTGTACGTGCGGCAGCTGGAGCTGACCGGGCTGGCCGAGGAGAACGTGCAGGCCCGGTGCCGGGGCATGCTGCTGATGGCGTTGTCGAACCAGCGCGGGCACCTGGTGCTGGCCACTGGGAACAAGACCGAGCTGGCGGTTGGGTATTCGACGATCTACGGCGACGCGGTGGGTGCGTTCGCACCGATCAAGGACGTGCCGAAGACGCTGGTGTGGAAGCTGGCGAAGTGGCGCAACGCCGATGCGGAGAAGCGGGGCGAGGTGCCGCCGATCCCGGAGAACTCGATCACCAAGGCGCCGTCGGCGGAGCTGCGGCCCGGCCAGGTGGACCAGGATTCGCTGCCGGAGTACGACGTCCTGGACGTGGTGCTGGACGGTTACGTGGAGGGCGACCGCAGTTACGCGGACCTGATCGCCGACGGGTTCGACGCCGAGCTGGTCGAGCGGGTGTTGCAGCTGGTGGACCGCGCCGAGTACAAGCGTCGGCAGTACCCGCCGGGCACCAAGATCACGTTCAAGGCGTTCGGGCGGGACCGGCGGTTGCCGCTGACCAACCGCTGGCGCGAGATCGCACCGTGAGGGTCGGGGGGGGGGGGGGGGGCGGGGGGGCGGGCGGGGGGGGCCCCCCCCCCCCCGCCCCCGCCCCCCCCCCCGCGGGCGGCGGGGGGGGGGGGGGGAGAATAATTGTGTGGGGGGGACCAA
>NZ_JALBWV010000123.1 GCF_022678645.1 Saccharopolyspora soli
CCCGGGGCCTCGGCACTAACCCCCACCCGACCCCCCCGCCCCGCCCCGGGGGGGGGTCGTGTGGGCAATGGGCCGCCTGGCCCACATTTCCCACCCACGACAGCATTTGACCACCGTTTGTGTCATTCCGATCTCTGGCGATCGTCGAGTGCCCGTTGGCGAAGCAAAGGCGAATGTGGCTGCTGACAGTAGTAGATCCCTATGTGCGACTAATGCGGGACTCTCATGAACGACGACGATCCGGACGCCGGACTTGTGGTCGAAATCTGGCGCCTCTTCAAGTTAGCAGGTGTGCGCGATGACATCGCAATCGCCCGGTTTCATCAGCTCATTGATAGGCACGGATACGGCGAGATGCGCAAGGTATTGGTCGCCGTTGCTCCAGAGGAAGTCGCCAACGTCCCACTGCGGTGGGCGGGAAGCGAGCACGTATCTGATGGGCCCACCGAGATCCCCTTGGCTGAGCCGTCCTGAACGTGACGTCGGCGCGTGAGGTCACTACCAAGACGACTGCGGCTGAGGTCGGTGCAGAACGTCCCCGCTTCCAACGTGTGACCGTTTACCGCAGGCATTCCCCAGGGATCACAGGCATGAGTTCCCAGCGGACCGGTTGGCGGGAAACGGCACACGCCCAACGGGCATGACTGAAAAGCGAATGCGCCCTACGCCCATTCCGGCGACGAACCGCATCTGTTCGGCGCCATGTCCGACCTGGTCGCTGCGCGATTCCCGAGCCTCCAATCATCCACAGTGGATCGGATTCGGCGTGCACCACGCCTCGACCGGATAGTCCTTTCGTCTGAGCACTGCTGGCCTATCGGCCGGTGATCGCTGGCCTTTCGGTCGATGTTCGCCGGATTTCGCCTGGTTAACGTCGCTGCCGTGACATTCCCGCCGAACACGAGGAGTTGGGCTATGGCCCGTACACCGAAGCAGAAGCGGACGAGCAAACGTCGATCAGCCGCGCTGATCGGCGTTCTCAGCGCCGCCGCTGTCGCGACAGCGGCGCTGGCGCCCGTCGCGGCGGCGTCCGACGAACCCCGACCGCTGGTGATCGGCGGCCATGACGCCACCGAGGAGTACCCGTTCATGGCGTCATTACAGGTGGCGGGCAGCCACAACTGCGGTGCGTCACTGATCCGGCCGGACTGGCTGGTCACCGCCGCGCACTGCGTCGCGTCCGGCACCGACCCGGCCAGCCTGAACGTGCGCGTCGGCAGCAACGATCGCACCACGGGCGGCAGCGAGGCCCGCGTCACCCAGATCATCGTCCACCCCGACTACGCCCCACCAGCACCGGGCGGAGACATCGCGCTGCTCAAGCTCGACCACCCGGTGCCGCAGCAGCCGATCCAGCTCGCCGACGGCTCCGGCGCGCCCGGCACCGCCACCCGGATCCTGGGCTGGGGCCTGACCTGCGACCGCCAGGACAACTGCTCCGACCTGCCGATCACCTTGCAGGAGTTGGACACCAAACTGGTGGACGACGGCCAGTGCGCCGAAATCGACGGACCCCGCGAACTGTGCACCGACAGCGACACCCCCGACGCGCAGGCTTGCAACGGCGATTCCGGTGGCCCCCAGCTCATCGGCAGGCCTGGCGACTGGCGACTGATCGGAGCGACCAGCCGCGACGGTGACCAGGACCCACGCTGCTCCACCGGAACGGGCATCTGGACCGACGCCACCAGCTACGCCGACTGGATCCAGCAGAACGTCGGAAGTTGACGGTTCATCGTCGCGGCAGGGCCCGATGTGGCGTCCCGGCAATGGCGGGAGCTGAATGCCACATCGGGCACCGGGCTGGACGCCGTGCTGAGCGCGTCCCTCGCGCGGCTCTGTCACGAACGTGTCATCGAAAGCTCGCCGCTGTGTGAAGAAACTGTTGTGATCCAGTTGGGAAGCATTTAATCCGAGCGATTTCCGATCTGGCGGCCGGACAATCAGTACAGGCTCTGCGGGAAGGTGAAGACTGTGCACGATGCGTCCACCGCTGGTCGACCGGCGACCGGCAAACACAGGTGGCTGCGGCGGATCCTGTGGGTCACCTTGTCCACAATGGTCGGGGTGCTCCTCGTCGGCCTGGTTGCGTTCGGCGTCGGATACGTGATCTGGGAGGTTCCCGAGCCGCAGGTGGTCGCCAACAGCACGCAGCAGTCGATCGTGCTCAAGTACTCCGACCAGACCGAGATGACCAGGATCGTCCCAGACACCGGAAACCGCACCATGATCCGCGATCTGAACGAGGTTTCCGAGCCGATGCGGCAGGCGACCCTGGCCGCCGAGGATGCTTCCTTCTACCGAAACCGAGGATTCGACTTCCTGGGCATCCTGCGCGCCGTGTACGCCCAGCTCACCGGCAGCCCAGGTGGCGGTTCCACGCTGACCCAGCAGTACATCAAGCTGGCCACCGGCAACGACGAGCACAGCTATTCCCGCAAGTTCAAGGAAATCGTGCTGGCGGTCAAGATGACCAACGAACACCCCAAGGACGAGATCCTCAAGGCGTATCTCAACACCGCGTACTACGGCCGCGGCGCTTGGGGCATCCACGCCGCCGCGAACGCCTACTTCGGCAAGCTGCCTCGCGACCTGGACGCGTCCGAAGCGGCCCTGCTGGCAGGTGCGGTGCAGAAGCCGAACGACCACGACCCGCGGGTGAACGAAGTCGGGGCGGCGCGCCGTTGGACGTACGTGGCCAACCAGATGCTGAGCAATCACATGGTCGACCCCGCGCAACGCGCGCTGATGAAGCTGCCGGTGACGCGCGAGCGGTTCGCCTGGCGCGGTGAGCAGATGTCCGGCTCGTTGTTCCACATCAGGGAAAGGGTGTTGCAAGAGCTCGAAAACGCCGATATCACCACCCAGCAACTGCACCAGTTCGGCGGCACGATCATCACCACGATCGATCGCAACGCGCAGCGCGTCGCGGAGGACTCGGTCGCCGAAGTGACCGGTGGCCAACCGCAGAACCTCCGAACCGCGCTGGTGGCGATCGAACCGGATACCGGTTCCGTCCGCGCCTACCACAGCGGTGGGCAGATCGGTGGCTTCGACTGGGCTCAAGCGGCACAGCCACCCGGTCCGGCGATCAATGCGTTCGTCGCGGCCGCGGGCCTGATGCAGGGGTACGGCATCGGCGAGGTCTACGACGGCAGTTCACCGCAGGAGATCGCGGGTGCCACCTACCGCAACGCCACCGGCGGCTGCCCGGACATCTCGAAGTGCAGCGTGCGGACCGCGATGTCCCAGTCGGTCTCGACCGCTTTCGTGAACATGGCGGTGAAGTTCGGCCCGGACAAGGTGCGGGACGCCGCGGTGCGGGCCGGGATTTCCCCGGTCATCAACGACAAGCCAGCCATGCAGCGCGCGGATGGTGTGGTCGAGCCGCGCATCGCGATGGGCGACTACCCGGTGAGCACCGCTGACGTGGCGGGTGGCTACGCGACACTCGCCGCCGACGGAATCCGGCACGAGACGCACTTCGTCCAGCAGGTGTTGAGCAGCAGCGGAAGCGAGATGTACAGCTTCCGGTCGAAGCCGCGCAGCGCGTTCACCGATAATCCCGTGCTGAGCAAGAACATCGCCGGGAACGTCACGGAGGCCCTTCTCGGGGACGAACGGGCAGCTGAGCCCGGTACCAGAGATCGCCAGGTCGCAGGGGTGCGCGGCATCGCCCAGTTCAACGGCTCCGCGGACAAGGCGATGGCGGTGTGGACGGCGGGCTACACGCCGCAGATCGCCGTGGCGGTTTCGATCAGCGCCAGCGATGAGAAGAACCAATCGGTGCCGGTGCTGGACTCGGATGGCCGGATGTTGAGCGATGCGAACCCGAGCCGGATCAGCGCCGAGTTCATGACGGCATACCTGGCGAACAAACCAACCGAGAATTTCCCGGACGTCAAACCCATCGGCCGCTACCGAGACCCGACCATGCCCCCAGAAAGAATGCCAGCGCCGCCGGTCCCGCTGATGTCCTCGGCCTATCGCGCCCAACGCTGACCGCACCCAGCAGCGATCGAGATGTCAGGCGAATGGTCGCTGCTGGGGGTTGGTTCTGGCGATGAGGACGGCTGCGCAGAGCAGCGGAATGACACCGATGAGGATGGGCGCGTGGATGCCCGCGGCGGCGGCTAGGGCGCCTCCGGCGAGCGCGCCGATGGCGGCGGCACTTCGGCCGACCGTGAGGTAGGTGCTGTTGACGCGGCCCAGCATGTCGATCGGAGAACGGCGTTGGCGCACGGTCATCGAGGTGACGTTGAAGGCGGCGAAGGCGCCGCCGCTGCAGACGAGGGTGACGGACGTGACGACCATGCTGCTGGTCAGCCCGAGCGCGAGCTGCGCGACAGCCATGGTGATCACCGTTGTGGTCAACATGCGCGCGGCGCCGATTCGGGAGGTCAGCCGGGCGCAGCTGACGCCAGCAACGATGCCGCCGATCGCGCCGAGGCCCAGCAGGAGACCGTAGACGGCAGCGCTTTGGTCCAGGACCTGGGTCACGTACAGCACCAGGATCGCCAGGAACGCCCCGTCCGCCACGGCGACCAGGGCAACCGCGACCACCAGGTTCCGCACCAGGCGGTCGCGGCGCAGCCAAGCTAGTCCCACATTCAGATCGCGCACGGTCGACCGCAGCAGACCCGCAGGTTCCCGCGGTCGTCGAGGGGCGGCGAAGATGCTCGGCAGGGTCAGCAGGAGCAGGATCGAGAGCCCGAGACCGCCCGCGTTCAAGGCGAACGGCAGCGCGGCAGCGATACCGAACAGCCAGCCACCGACCGCCGGACCGGCGAGCTCGTCCCCGACCAGCCTTCCGGCCACGAGGCGGCCATTGGCGCGTTCGAGCTCGTCCTCGCCGACGAGCCTCGGCACCGCTGTCGCCGCCGCAGTGTCGCGCACCAACGCGCCCACTCCGGTGGCGAAGGCCGTCAGGTAGATCAGCGGCAGGCTCAGGGCACCCCCGGCAACCGCGAGTGCCAGCGCGGCGATCACCACCGCGCGGATCACGTCGACCATGACCATTGTCGCCCGCAGGTCGTGGCGGTCCACGATGGCGCCAGCACCCAGGCCGATCAGAATCCACGGCAGCCCCTGAACAGCCGTCACGGCGGCAACGGCGGCTGGCGAATTCGTCACCTGGAGCGCCAGCAACGGAAATGCCGCTAGCCGAACACCATCACCGAAATCGGCGAGGAACGCGGACAGCCAGTACCGCGAGAAGGCGGCCCGCGACAACCCGGCAGCGCTCATGGACATCGGTCGATCATCGCAGGAACACCCCGGCGCCGCACGCCTCCCCATTTTCCTATTATGTGGGAGTTTCTTTCCATAATGTGGGCGCGTCGGATAGTGTGCGGTGCATGCATTGCGATCCGCCGTACTACGACTGGTTGTCGGACGTGTCCACGTCCGGGTTTTCCCTGGTGCGCTTGCTGAACCCGCAGCCGGGTGAGCAGGTGCTCGACGTTTCCTGTCGTACCGGCGAGCTCACCGCTGCGATCGCCGACCAGGGGTCCGTCGCCAAAGGGGTTTGCGGTGACCCCGGAAAGATCGACAAGGCTCGCAGCTCGTACCCGCATGCCGAGTTCGAAGTCTCCAATGCCTACGAGCTGGCGGCCGATAACCCGTACGACGCCGTTTTCTGCTATGCGGCACTGCATTGGTTGCCACGACCGGAAGACGCGCTCGCCTCGGTGCACGGCGTCCTGCGGCCGGGCGGTCGGTTCGTCGCCGAAATGGGTGCCGCGGGCAACTGGACCGCCTTGATCGATGGATTGCGGCAGGCGGCCGACGCGGTCGGACTCCCGCGCCACGTGCCGCTGCCCTGGCACTTCCCGACTGCCGCCGAGCAGGCCGCTCTGCTGGAATCCGCGGGCTTCCGCGTCCGGATGCTGGAATGCCTGGACAGGTCGACGCCCATGGTCGACTGTCCGCGTGGTGCGGAGGACTGGTGGCGAACGGTGGGCTCGCCCGTGCTGGCCGCCTACCCGTCCGAACACGTGGATGAACTGCTGGTCAAGGCAACCGATTTCACCCGTGCCACGCTGATGGGATCCGACGGGACGTGGCACGCGGACGGAACGCGGCTGCGGTTCGTCGCCGAAGCGGTCTGAGAGCCGTCCACACAGGACTGATCGAATATCGGGCGCTCAGGCGTGTTGGTTGCCGATGACGGACAGCAGCTGGAGTTTTTCGTAGCTCTCGCTGCCCGGTGATGCGGTGTAGACCACGAGCAGTTGGGACTGGTCGGGGTCGATCAGGGTCTGGCAGTGCAGTTCGAGCAGTCCGAGCTGCGGGTGCTGGATGCGTTTCGGTGGGCAGTACGGGCCGGTGACCGGATGCTCGCGCCAGATATCGGCGAATTCCGGGCTCGCCGCGAACAGGGCATCGACGATCTCGGCCGCGCGCGATTCCGGCCCGCCGTGCGTGTACATCCGGTGCAGGTTCGCCGCGATCAGCCGGGTGTACGTGGGGTGGTCCTCCTCGGGGTAGACCAGCCGCGCGGCCGGGTCGGTGAACCACCGGTAGTGCAGGCTGCGCGCCAGCCCGGTGTAGGCGGTCTCGTCGCCGAGCAGCGCCGCCGACAGCCGGGTCTGCCGCAGGGTCTCGCCGAGGTAGGTCACGACCTGGGCGGCTGCGTCTTCGAGTCCGTCGAAGATGCGCATCATCCCCGGATTGATGTGGTCGGTGCGCAGGGTGCGCAGCGGGGTGGCGTATCCGGCGAGGTGGAACAGGTGGTCGCGCTCCTCCAAGGAGAGGCGCAGACCGCGGGCGAGCGAGGCGAGCATCTGCTCCGACGGGTGCGGCCCGCGTCGCTGTTCGAGCCTGCTGTAGTAGTCGATCGACATATCGGACAGCACGGCGACTTCTTCGCGGCGCAGCCCGCCGGTGCGCCGCCGCCTGCCGCGGGGCAGCCCCACGTCCTCGGGTTGCAGCGCCTCCCGCCGGGCGCGCAGGAAGTCGGCGAGCCGGGCTCGGTCCACGGCGTCCACGCTCCTCGCGATGCTGTTCGGCTCCAGGATGGCCGCGACGGCTGGCCGGATCCATGTACTGCTGGTGCTGAGATGCGAGTCACAGCGGTCGGGGAGCGGATCCACGGATCAGGAGAACATGGTTGCGGGCCTCCGGTGGCAGCACGATCGGGCCATGAGCCCGCCGTGCTCAACACCCATCGACTCGACCCGGCTGACACGCCGTCGAGGAACCTCTCGAAACCCGCGCCGCCACCAGCGGCCCACGATCATCCAAATAGGACAGTTATGCGACGAGTTCTCAAGTTGGTAGCAGCAGTTCTGCTGCTACCCGTGCTGGTGCCCTTTTCGGCCGGTGCGGCAGCGAAACCCGCGGACCCCGCCCCGCTGGCGTGTTCGGCCATGTCCGTCTCCGCTCCGCCTGGCGCGGGCGTGGAGTCGGTGACGGCCGTCCGCCAGGAAGGCGGCACCGTGACATTCCCCGTCCAGCCGCCCTCGACGGAACCGCCCCCGCCGATAACCGGAGTTCCGGCCTACTGCGACATAACGGTCACCCTCAACCATCCCGGCGCCAACGACCACGCGCGCGTCAAGGTCCTACTGCCGGAGTCCGGCTGGACGGGCCGTTTCCAGGCGGTCGGTGGCAGTGGCTACGCGGCTGGCGACTTCGGAGCGCCCTTGGTCGCGGCGGTGAAGAACGGCTACGCCGCCGCGTCCACCGACGCGGGTGTCACCTTGTCGTTCCTCGACACCAGCGCATGGGCGTTGACCGCGGACGGCCAGGTGAACCTCCCGCTGCTGCAGAACTTCGCCTCCCGGTCGATGCACGACCTGGCGGTCGTCGGCAAGGAGGTGACCGCGAAGTTCTACGGTCGGGCGGCTGACTTCTCCTACTGGAACGGCTGCTCGACGGGCGGTCGGCAGGGGTACGTCGAAGCGCAGCAGCACCCCGATGATTTTGACGGCATCCTGGCCAACGCACCGGCCATCAACTGGGACCGGTTCGCGGTCGCCACGCTGTGGCCGCAGGTGGTGATGAACCAGGAGCACAACTTCCCCACCGCTTGCGAGTTCAAGGCGTTCAAGGACGCGGCCGTGCAGTCCTGCGACGCTCATGACGGCGTCACCGACGGCATCATCGGACAGCCGCAGAACTGCGACTACGACCCGAAGCAGCTCGTCGGCAAGACGATCGTCTGCGACGGCGAGCAGGTGACCATTTCAGCAGCGGACGCCGACGTCGTTCGCAAGATCTGGGACGGGCCCCAGCCACTGTGGTTCGGACTTCCCGAAGGGGCGGATTTCAGCGGACTGGCCAGCACCGTCACGGCTGCGGACGGAACCATGTCGGCGCCCGGTTTCCCCATCGCCAAGAACTGGGTCCAGACCTTCCTGAAGCAGCAGCCCGACTTCGACACCGCCACCATCAGCTACGACCAGTTCACCGAGCTCTTCCGGCAGTCCCAGCGGCAGTACAACGACATCATCGGCACCGACGACCCGGACCTGTCCGCGTTCCGCGAGGCGGGCGGCAAGATGATCACCTGGCAGGGCCTCGCCGACACCCTGATCCCACCCCAGGGCACGATCGACTACCGCCAGCGGGTGGACCAGGTGATGGGCGGCACCAGCCGGGTCGACAGCTTCTACCGCTTGTTCCTGGCGCCGGGCGTCGCCCACTGCGGAGGGGGCACCGGTCCGGTGCCCACCGATGCGCTCGCCGCGCTGGTGAACTGGGTGGAGCACGGCACGGCGCCGAACACGCTGCCCGCAGCTGCCACCGACGCCACGGGGAAGACCGTCACCCGCGACCTGTGCCGCTACCCGAAGGTCGCCAGCTATACCGGGCACGGCGACCCCGCTGACGCCGCCAGTTACCGCTGCACGACGCCCTGACGCCCGTGTGCAGGTGGTCGCGGCGAGCACGAGGTCCTCGATGCTGGAGATGAAGTCGGTGTTGCCGCTGTGGTCGTGAGTGGAAATGGTTGCTATGGCGGCCGTTGCCACTCACGACCTCTCACCTGCATGGCATCCGTGCCCACCGACCAGCACGCTGCCGAGATGGCACACCGGGTGTCGCTCCGGCTGGGAGCGGCACCCGGTGTGACGTCCATCGGTCGATTGGCGGGATCAGCCCCTGGGGTCGAACGGGATGTCCTGCGGCTTGGCGTTTTCCAGGTTGCCCTCGAAACTTCCGTCCTTGATTCCCAAGCTGGCATTGCCGAAGTCGGCCGACGTCAGCTTGTCCCGGACACCGGAGGGGAAGTTGTCCCAGCCGACCAATGCCGGGTACTGCCAGGCGCCCTTGTGGTTCTCCGGCTGCTCGTCGCCGCTGGCGAAGCGGAAGGCGTGCGTGCCGGGTTCGTCCTTGTGGTACACGATTTTGGCGTGGCTTCCCTCGAAGGAGACCTCCGAGGCGGGTTTGGTGTCGTAATCGCCGTGCGCGGACGCCGACACGTACTTCGCTTCGTCGTTCTGCACCCACACGATGACGTGCTCGATGTCGTGCCGGTGCCCGCCGAACGCGCCGCTGCCGTGCACGACCTGGTCCTTTTCGAAGTACAGGTCGTACATGTAGGCGCACCAGTCGTTGTTGCACTTGCTGCGGGAGTACGAGTTGGTGTTGTCGAGGTCGGACTCGTCGTGGCAGTTGCCGTTAGTATCGCCAGCCAGATCCAAACCCGGCGCCACCGTGCCATCCGACCCGACGGCGGGGGTGGGATAACAACCATCCCCGTCGTAGTCGAAAGCCGGTTGCCACTTGCTGTCGGCTTCGGGTGCGCTGGAAGGCAGTGCGGCGGGAGGATCCGCCAACGCTGCGGCCGGAGGCAAACCGAAGACCAACAGGGCGGCGCCGATCAGGGAACCGATGACGAAAGACGGCTTTCCGGTGCGGCCGAACAGACCGGATCTACCAGCCCGGTGGCCCCGGTTTCCGTCCCAACTGCGGGACATGCTGTGCTCCTTGCGTCGTCGACTGCATGACGACGGCGACGCTATGCACCGGCATTCGTCCCAACATCAACTGAAGGACTGAGTTCGGCGGTCCGAAGGGCCGATCTTCCAGACCCGATCCCGGCCGATCGGCCGATTGATCGCGGGGCTGCCCCTTCCAAACGGCAATTTTGGTGAATCCGCGGTAACGCAGCGGGAAACCCCGGGCCACATTAGACGGTCGACCGAGGATAGTACGGCGGGAAATCTAGTTCGCGGAAGGCCTTGTCGAGAAACGTCCTCGACGGGGTTCGCCGCTGCTGCCCATCTCGGCTGCCGGGCCTCGACCACGGCACCCGGTAAGCCTTGAATTCGATCAAGGTCGAGGTCTTGTCGTCGCTCCGGCTGAGCACCGATCAACCCGAGGAGCAGTGATGACCACTCGTCCGCCAGCCCACGCCAGTCGCCCAGAATTGAGCGGCGCTAATCCCGGAGGTTGTGCGCTCGAACTGCCACGGCCTCCGGCAATTCCGAATGCACGCCACTGCCGTCGAGCATGTCCATCAGCAGTGTGAGGTAGCGCTGCCATCCTTCGTCGCCGTTTTCGAAGGAGGGCAGCGTCCCCACCAGCATCAGCACCAGTCGCGGTGTGTCCTCCGCGACCAGGTCGGGTCGGAAGAGGCCGATTTCCTGCCCCTGCCGGATCAGCTCGCTGACCGGCTCGAAAAAACGTTGCGCGAGGTCCATCGTCATCGCCCCGGCATCGGAGGCCGCGGTTAGCACAGGGCTCTCCTTCGCGGCGGGGGGGGGGGGGGGGGGGGGCCCCCCCCCGCCCCCCCCCCCCCCCCCGCCCGGGGCCCCCCCCCCCCCCCCCCCCCCCCCCGGGGGCCCCGGGGGGGGGGGGCGCCCCCCCCGGGGGCCGCCCCCCCCCCCCCCCCCACGACCCCATCCAGGTG
>NZ_JALBWV010000124.1 GCF_022678645.1 Saccharopolyspora soli
AACCCCCAGTCCCCGGGGGGGGGGGGGGCGGGGGGGGCGCCCCCCCCCCCCCCGGGGGCCGTCCCCCCCCGGGTGGGGGTGTTTTCCCCCCCCCCGGGGGCCGCCGTTTCCCCCCCCCCACGACCGCTGAAGGAGGCTTGGCCGTGTGGGTCGTGCACGGAGCGTGCACCGAGGACGGGCGGTTGTTGCTGTGGGCGGAGGATTCCGAGCTTCCGCAGCGGGTGCCTGGACGGGCGCCTGGTGGCCCGGTCGCCCATCCCTTCGCGGTGCCGGGTGAGGCGCTGCGCGACGCCTTGCCGGTCGATCAGGCCAAGGTCGATTCCGTTCAGCTGCAACTGCCTTCCTACGCCTCCGCGCCGGTCGCATCGCCCGAGCTGGTGCGGGATCCGCTGACCGCTGGGCCCGCGCCGCGCGGGAAGTTGCGGCTGCGCTCTTGGCTGGTTCCGGCCGTGTCGTACGGCCCCGTGGCAACGCTCAACGCACTTGCCGAAGGCGTGCCAGGATGTCGGCTCGGCGCGTCCGCGCACTTCCTGCGCAGTGTCGCCGAGCTGGCTGAGCAGATGGTGTCGCAGGGCCGGGTGCTGCCCGCGCTGGTCTTCGAGGCGCAGCGGCCCGCGGCTCGTTGGCGGCCGTTGTTGTCCGGCACGGATTCGGCGCGGTTCGTGGCGCTTCGCGAAGCGATGCCACCGGCGTTCCGCTGCGCGCACGACGCATCACCCGCCGAGGTCCTGCGCACGACGCTTGACACGCTCGTCGACGGCATCGCCCGCAGCCGAGTCGCGGACGTCCGCCTCTCCAGCGGCCGGACCGTGGCTGCGACGTGGATGAACGCGCTGACCCGCGAGCCGCGGTTCGACGCGGATCCCACGCAGGTGCGGAAGCTGGCTCGGCAGTTGGACGCCTGGCACGCCAGCGGTGTCCACGAGAGCCCGGTGCGGACCTGCTTCCGGTTGCACGCGCCCGAGGACGACGACGAGGAGTGGTGCCTGGAGTTCCTGCTGCAAGCAGCGGACGATCCCAGCGTCCTGGTGTCGGCGAACGAGGTTTGGCGGGAGGAGAGCCGGGTCCTGCAGCGCTGGGTCGCGCAGCCGCAAGAATTGCTGCTCGCGGATCTCGGCAAGGCCAGCCGCATCCTGCCCCCGCTCGACGTGGCGCTGCGGGTACCGCATCCGACGGAGTTGTTTCTGGACTCCTCCGGCGCGTACGAGTTCCTCAGCAACGCGAACCTGCTGGACCAGGCCGGTTTCGGGGTGCTGCTGCCGTCCTGGTGGGGGCGCACCGAGCAGCTCGGGCTGAAGCTGACCGCGAGCAGTACCGGCACGGCGGGTGTGGTGACGAAGGAATCCGGAGTCGGCCTGGACGCCGTGGTCGACTACCGCTGGGATCTCGCGCTGGGCAACGAGGAGCTGACCGAGGCGGAGCTGGCCGAGCTGGCCGATGCCAAGGTCCCGCTGGTTCGGTTGCGCGGCAAGTGGGTCCAGGTCGACCGCAAGCGGCTGGCGGCCGGACTGGCGTACCTGGAGCGCGCCGGAGAGGGGCAGATGACTGCCGGTGACGTACTGCTGCACGCCGGACTGCACCCGGACGACGGCAGCCTGCCGATGCCGGTGATCGAGGTCAACGGGCGCGGTTGGCTCGGCGATCTGCTGTCCGGGCAGGTCGAGCAGTACTTGGAACCGGTGGAGCCGCCGAAGAACTTCACCGCGACCCTGCGCCCGTACCAGCGTCGCGGCCTCGCGTGGCTGGCGTTCCTCGACCGGCTGGGATTGGGCGCCTGCCTCGCCGATGACATGGGCCTCGGCAAGACCGTGCAGCTGCTGGCGTTGGAAGCGCTGGCCAGGTCGGGCGGTTCGCGCGCCCCGACGCTGTTGATCTGCCCGATGTCGGTCGTCGGCAACTGGCAGCGGGAAGCCGCGCGGTTCGCGCCCTCGCTGAAGGTGCACGTCCACCACGGCTGGAACCGGCTCAGCGGCGCGGAACTCCAGGAGGAGGTCGGCTCGCACGACCTGGTGATCACGACGTATCCGCTGGCCGCGCGGGATTCGGCCGCGTTGCGGGAGATCCGCTGGGACCGGGTGGTGCTCGACGAGGCGCAGAACATCAAGAACAGCGCCTCCCGCCAGGCGAGAGCGGTGCGCGGCCTGTCGGCCCGGCAGCGGATCGCGCTGACCGGCACGCCGGTGGAGAACCGCCTCGCCGAGCTCTGGTCCATCATGGACTTCACGAATCCCGGTGTGCTCAGCTCGCTGAGCACCTTCCGAGCGCGGTTCGCGGTGCCGGTGGAACGGGACGGTGACACCGACGCGGCAGCCCGGCTGCGCCGCATCACCGGACCGTTCGTGCTGCGCAGGCTCAAGACGGATCCCGCGATCATCAGCGATCTGCCGGACAAGATCGAGATGCGGCAGCTGTGCAACCTCACCACCGAGCAGGCGTCGCTGTACCAGGCGGTGGTGGACGACATGCTCGCGCGCATCGCGGACAGCGAGGGCATGGAGCGCCGCGGGCTGGTGCTCGCGACGATGTCCAAGCTGAAGCAGGTGTGCAACCACCCGGCCCAGTTCCTCGGGGATGGCTCCGCGCTGCCGGGCCGGTCCGGGAAGTTGCAGCGGCTGGAGGAAATCCTCGAATCGGTGCTGGCCGACGGCGACAAGGCGCTGTGCTTCACGCAGTTCGCCGAGTTCGGCGGGATGTTGGTGCCGCACCTGTCGGCGCGATTCGACACCGAGGTGCTGTTCCTGCACGGCGGCACCACGAAGAAGGCCCGCGACGAGATGGTCCAGCGGTTCCAGTCCGCGGACGGGCCGTCGATCTTCCTGCTGTCGTTGAAGGCTGGCGGTACCGGGTTGACGCTCACCGCCGCCAACCACGTCGTGCACCTGGACCGCTGGTGGAATCCGGCGGTCGAGGACCAGGCCACCGACCGGGCGTTCCGGATCGGCCAGCGCCGGGACGTGCAGGTCCGCAAGCTGACCTGCATCGGCACCCTGGAGGAGAAGATCGACCGGATGATCGAGGAGAAGAAGGCGCTGGCGCAGCTGGTGGTCGGCAGCGGCGAGGGCTGGCTGACCGAGCTGTCCACCCGCGAGCTGCGCGAGCTGGTCACGCTGGATGCGGAGGCCATCGGTGAATAGGTGGCGCGGATTCCCACCGGCGGCCAAGCCGATCCGGGTCGAGGGCGGCATCAAGGCCCGCAGCAAACGCGGCGAGATCGCGCAGACCTGGTGGTCGCGGCGGTTCATCGAGGTGCTGGAGTCCTTCGGCATGGGCGGGCGGTTGCAGCGCGGCAAGAACTACGCGCGTGCCGGGCAGGTGCTCAACCTGACGTTGTCGACCAGCGTGGTGGTCGGGCTGGTGCAGGGCTCCCGGCGGGAGCCGTACCGGGCGCGGATCGCGGTGAAGGCGTTCACCGCGGCTGAATGGGAGCGGATCGAGCGGGAACTGGCCGGGCAGGCGCTGTATGCGGCGAAGCTGCTGGCCGGGGAGATGCCGACGGACATCGAGCGCGTGTTCGCCGACCTCGGGTTGCAGCTGTTCCCGGGGACGATGCGCGAGCTGACGATGGATTGTTCCTGCCCGGACTGGGAAATCCCGTGCAAGCACCTCGCGGCGGCCTGCTACCTGCTGGCGGAATCCTTCGACGAGGACCCGTTCCAAATCCTCGCCTGGCGAGGCCGCGGGCGGGAGGAACTGCTGGACCGCCTGCGCGCGCTGCGCGGGAGCGTTGCCGGACCTGCGGCGGAGGAATCCGACGACGTCGCGCCGCTGTCGGAATGCCTGGAGACGTTCTGGACGGCCCCGGAAGCACCGGCCGCCGCGACGATGCCGGAACCGGAACCGACCGCCCCGGATGCCCTGCTCGACGAACTCGCCCCCCTCCCGGTGAAGGTCGGCGCCAAGAACGCCGTCGACCTCCTCCGCCCCGCTTACCGCGCCATGACGTCGCCGGAGTGAGGTGTGGGGGGGGGGGGGGGGGGGGGGGGCCCCCCCCCGGGGGGGGGGCGGGGGGGGGGGGGGTGGGTGGGGGGGGGGGGGGGGGGGTTTGGGGGGGGGGGGGGGGGGGGGGGGGGGGGGGGGGGGGGGGGGGGGGGGGGGGGGCGGGGGGGGGGGGGGGCGCGGGGGGGGGGGGGGGGGGGGGGGGGGGGGGGGGGGGGGGGGGGGGGGCGGGGTCGGCGGGGGGGGGGGGGGGGGGGGGGGCTTCCCCCCCCCCCCCCCCCCCCCACAACGGTGCGCTCAGGTCATGGGCGTTGTTCGATCTGGTCGGTCGAGCAGGATTTCGGGGCGTTCAGCGGGTTGCAGCGGACTGGGGTTCCGGTGGGGAGTTCGGCGACGTAGTCCGAGCCGTAGCGGGCGGCCAGTCCAGGTACCGGGAAGTCCGTGCTGATGATCTGCGCTCCGCTGGCCAGCGCAGCGTTCAATTGCTCCGTGCTTCCCGTGCTGGCCTGTTCGAACGGCTCGTCAGCACGGGTGCGCACCAGGTATCCCCGGCGCACCAAGTCCTGGATCTGCGCGGTGTTCGCACCGGTCGGGTCGTTCCGCTTCACGAAAGCCGCATCGGGCCGACCGGGGGTGGCGTTGGTGAACAGGACCCGGCCTTCCAGGTTCGGGCGGTTCTCCAGGTACGGCGCCTGCAGCTGCGGATCGTCGTTGTCCATCAGGAAGACGAACTTGCCGCGGGAGTCGGCCATCGTCGGCCAGCCGAAGCGCAACACCGACTGCTCCAGCGTCAGGCCGGGCTTGCGGACATCGTCAGGCGTGATCATCTTGTCCGCCGGGAGGACCGACCGGATCTCGGCGTCCAGGTCGGCGAACCGCTTTGCGTCCCACGGCGGCGAAACCGCGCCGCCGCGCTGTTCCAGCACCGGATCGGTTTGCTTGAGCTCCATCATGACCGGGATCGGGGCGTGTCCCGGGTGGGCGTCCGACCAGTCATGGAGCTGCTGCAAGCAGTTGACCAACGTTGCGCAAGTCGTGTTGTAGTCGTAGTCGGCCACGTGCATGACCTTGATCCCCGGCTTGGCCAGGTCCGGATCGGTGAGCGGTCCCAGCCCGGCGTCCCGGCGGATCAGCGGGTAGGTGTACAACCCGCCCTGGTCGCTGTCCGGGATCAGGTCCAACTCGATGCCCCGCACCGGCTCGCGGTCGAACTGCACGGGCAGCGATGCGTGCGAGTACCACAGGTTGTTGGAGGCGGCCTGGAATTGCTGTTCGGCGAACGACAATTCGCGGTGGTAGCTGTTGTGCGTCCCGATGAGCTGGATCTGGTTCATCCGCAGGTCTTCGCGCCCGCCTGCAGCGTTCGCGGTGGATATCAGCAGGCCGAGGCAAGCGGCCAACGACACAGCGGTTGCGCCCAGGCGGAACCCGGTGATGCGCATGGTGGCTCCTCCGAATGGAGTCAGTGAGTGGAGCCCCAGCCTTGAGCGGCAACGTGACCGACCCGGTAGCGGTCACCCACCCAACCACGAACATCAAACGAACACTCAACTCCGGAAGCCACCTGCCTGGGAGGCCCTGCTGTTCAGGGATTCGGCGGACCGCTACGACGACGCACCGGACAGGGAACTCCTGGAAGTTTCCGGAAGGAAGCCGCTGCGGCGATCGAGTGCGACGTCAGCCAGATCAGCAGAGTCGAGCGCGGCGAACGCGCCTTCAAAGTGCTGGAAATCGAAGCACTCCTCGATTTCTACGGCGCCCCAAGGGAAACACGGTCGCAGATCACGCACCTGGCGCAGGTTGTTCGCCAGCTCCAACCTCGTCGCATGTACTCCGACGCCTTCCCAGGGGCGTTTCGCAGGCTGAGCGACCACGAACAGGACGCCACGGAGATCTACTACTCGGACAGCGAGCTCATTCCCGGCCTGTTGCAGACCGAGGACTACATCCGCGCAATGATGCGCGTTGGACGTTCGGCCGTGCTCGGCTCAAGCCGCGAGGACATCGAGGCGAGAGTCCAATTTCGGCTCGACCGCCAAGAACTCATTGGCCGCGAGAACCCTCCGCAAATGTGGTTCGTGATCGGCGAGGCGGCTTTGCGGCGCCCTATCGGACGTTGGAAGGGACTGCATGGCCAGCTTCGGCATCTGCTCGATCTGATCGAGCAGCATCCGCACATCGTCATCCAGGTCGCCCCACTGTCCATCGTGGACCATCCGCTGCTTGGCGGATCGATCGAAATCCTCCGATTCGGCGGCCTTGCTCCCGACCTCGTACATCAGCCAACCTTCATAGGCAGCGGTGTCTACGTCATCGACGAAACGGACATCGGCGAGTGCATGCGCGCCTTCGACCAACTCCCGTGCGGTAGCGCTCGGACCTGAGCAGTCACGGTCGTTCATCGCTCAACGAGCAGAGGAGCTAGAGCATGACCAATGACGACAGAAAGCTCAGCTGGTTCAAGAGCAGCTACAGCGGCCCGAACAACAACAGTTGCGTCGAAGCCCGCTTATCCGGCGGCGGCATCGACATCCGGGACTCGAAGGACCCCGACGGGCCGATCCTCCGGTTCGGGAGCCTCGCTTGGTAGCGATTCCTGCGCGGGCTCGGCAGATAGCCACCCGTTCAGGTATGGGTGAGGGGCACCCTTAACCCAATTACTTGGTTAAGGGTGCCCCTCACCTCGAAAACCATCACCCGTTGTCGCGCTTCCGACGGCGGGGTCAGGTGTCGGCTCGGCGGCTGTTGGTGCGTACCTCTTTGATGGTTTTGTGGGGGAATCTGCGTTCTGCGTGCGTCTTCGCTGGGGAGTTCGGGTCTACGTAGAGGGTTTCCCGTTTGTCCTGGAGGGGGCGTAGGACTCGGTTCATGAACTCCTTGCGGTCTTCCAGGTACGGCTCCAGGACGTCTTCTCCGGCTGGGCAGACCGCCATGCAGTAAGCCGCCTTGTAGCTCGCCTTGAACGACAGGCTCTGCCACATCGACGCGTTCTCCGCGTCCGTCACGCGGGAGCGGAAGTCCGCTCCGTCCGCGCTGTCCGCGATCGTTTCGACCCAGTCCGTGAAACCGCCCATGAACTCGCGGTAGTTGTGCGTGAAGCACGCCAGGAAGTCGAACTCGCCGTCCTTCGAGATGGCACCCACCGGGCAGGCCGCGACGCACAGCTTGCACTCCAGGCACGGGTTGTAGTCCAACCGCGCGCCGTAGTCGCTGATCTCCGCGTCCACCAGCAGCGTTGCCAGGAGTACGAAATTGCCGAACTTGGGGTGGATCACGTTGCGGTGGATCCCGATCGCGCCCAGTCCCGCCGCCACCGCGACCGTCTTGTGCGACACCACCCACGAGCGGTTCGGGTACTCGTCCATCTCCATCGGGAACGCCGCCGACGGATTCACCGCTCGGTAACCGGCGTCCTGCAGCGTGCGCACGACGGTGCGGGCTGCTTCGTTGATGATCTCGACGCTGCGGTGGAACTCCTGGTTGGCGACGCTGCGCACGGGCGAGCGCACGTTGTCCCGGTTCATCCGCACGACCAGGGAAATCAGACTGCGGGTACCGGGCAGCGCGGTGAGCACGGGCTCGCGTTCGCGGGTGAGGTCCGGGTGGTCCAGGGACACCGCGGCCGCGTCGTCGGCACCCGCGTCCAGGCACACCTTGCGCAGCCATTCCGCGTCGATCACCGCGGGCTTCGCCGGGCGGTTCTCGCGGCGGGACAGCACCGCGCGCACCGACGGGTGTTGGGCGAGTTTGCTCGGCAGCCTGTCGTTCTCCGAGGTCATGGTCTCTCCCAGACAGTTAGTTGGAAAATCAGACTCACTGTCCCATCTGCTAAGTTGGATTTCAAGACCGAGGAGGTGCGGCATGAGCGCGAAGGGGCGCGAGTGTTCCATCGCCAATGCACTGGGCGTCATCGGCGAACGCTGGAGCCTGCTGGTGCTGCGCGAAGTCATGCTGGGCGTGCGGCGCTTCGACCAGATCGCGCACAACACCGGAGCCAGCCGCGACATCCTCACCACCCGGCTGCGCAAGCTCGTCGAGGCCGGTGTGCTGGAGAAGCAGCAGTACGAGCAGCGTCCGCCGCGCTACGAATACCTGCCCACCGAGGCCGGTCGCGCCTTGCAGCCGATCCTGCTGGGCCTCATGGAGTGGGGCGATCGCTACGTCACCACCGGTCCGCCGCCGACGGTCTGGGAGCACAACTGCGGCGCCGAACTGCACCCGGAGATCGTGTGCGCGCACTGCGGAGAACCACTCGGGCAGGGCGAAACCCGCATCGTCCGACTCGGCACCGTGCACTGAAAGTCGTGAGCGTTCAGCCGGGCTCCAGCCCGGTCATGCACTCACGACCGTGCACCAACTGATCGACGGGAGGGAGGCACCCCCAGTTGCCTCCCTCCCGCGCTCCCACGCGCTCCCACTCATTAGACGTTCGGGAGGGCCCCTGGTTGTCCCGGATTTTTCCCGTTTTTGCCGGACCGACCATCATGCGGTCCTCGCGCACTGGCTTTCGCAGGTCCGAACGGTTATGCATGTTGCGCGAAGATCGAAAGGCGGGCGTCATGCGGTGGAAGATTTTCGGTGCCTGGTTGGCCGTGGCTGGCGTTGTCGCATTGGGGACGTCGTGCTCCGCGGCGCCGCCCGCTGCGGAGCAGAAACCGGCCGCCAGTCGGTTGGACGACGTCGTGCAGCGCGGTGAGCTGCGGGTTTGCAGCACCGGGGACTACCGACCGTTCACCTACCGGGACACCAGCGGCGCCTGGAGCGGGATCGACATCGACCTGGCGCACGACATGGCCGCCAAGCTCGGGGTGCGGGCGACCATCGTGCCCACCACCTGGAAGACGCTGGTCGATGACTTCAACGCGAAGTGCGACATCGCCGTCGGCGGGGTGTCGATCACCTTGGAGCGGGCGAAGGAGGCGTTCTTCAGCACCGCCTACGTGGTCGACGGCAAGACCCCGATCACCCGCTGCGAGAACGCTTCGCGGTTCCAGACGTTGCAGCAGGTCGACCAGCCCGGCGTCCGCGCGATCGTCAACCCTGGCGGCACCAACGAGCAGTTCGCCGAGCAGCACCTCAAGCAGGCCACCATCGTCGAGCACCCGGACAACAACACGATCTTCCAGCAGATCATGGACGGCCGGGCCGACCTGATGATCACCGATGCGGCCGAAACCAAGTGGCAGGCCAAACAGCACCCCGAACTGTGCTCGGTGCACCCGGACCAGCCGTTCACCTTCAGCGAGAAGGCGTACCTGCTGCCCAAGGGCGACGTGGTGTTCCAGCAGTGGGTGAACCAGTGGCTCAACCTCGCGCTGCACGACGGGACGTACGCCCGGATCGCCCAGCCGTGGATCGGCTGACCTGGCAACTGTGACGTTGGCCCGCAGCGTGTGCCGCGGAGGTGGCGCGCGTGGGACGCTTTTTTCGCAACCATCCGATACGACCCGGGGACCCGCTTTCGCGGGCTTCGAGGAAGAAGGACGGTCAACGATGACTGCTGCTCAGAATCCGAGCGAGACCGCAGCGCCGTACGGCTCCACCCCGACCAAGCGGCGGGTCCGCATCCACCACCTCCAGCAGTTGAAGGAACATGGCGAGCCCTGGCCGATGCTCACCTCCTACGACATGTACACCGCCCGGATCTTCGACCAGGCCGGAATCCCGGTCCTGCTGGTCGGCGACTCGGCGGCCAACAACGTCTACGGCTACGAGTCCTCGCTGCCGGTGACCGTGGACGAAATGTTGCCGCTGGTCCGCGCGGTGACGCGCTCGGCCGAGCGCGCGCTGGTCGTGGCTGATCTGCCCTTCGGCTCCTACCAGGCGTCGCCCGAGCAGGCGCTGGCCACCGCGACGCGGTTCATGAAGGAAGGCCGCGCGCACGCCGTCAAGCTGGAAGGCGGCCGCCGCTACGCCCCGCAGATCGAAGCTCTGGTGGCGGCGGGCATCCCGGTGATGGCGCACATCGGCTTCACCCCGCAGAGCGAGCACGGCCTCGGCGGGTACCGGGTGCAGGGCCGCGGCAACCAAGCCGACGAGCTGCTGGCGGATGCGCGGGCCGTGCAGGAGGCCGGGGCGTTCTCGGTGGTGCTGGAGATGGTGTCGGCGGAGGCTGCGAAGCGGGTGACCAGTGAGCTGCGCATTCCCACGATCGGCATCGGAGCGGGCCCGGACTGCGACGCCCAGGTGCTGGTGTGGACCGACATGTCCGGCATGAACACCGGCCGCACGGCCCGGTTCGTCAAGCGCTACGCGGACGTCGGCGGCGTCCTCGCCGACGCCGCGACGCGCTTCGCGGACGAAGTCCGCGGCCGCGCCTTCCCAGCGGCGGAGCACTCCTTCCACTGACGGGGGGGGGGGGGGGGGGGGGGGGGGGGGGGGGGGGGGGGGGGGGGGCCGCCCCCCCCCCCCCCCGCGGCGCGGGGCGGGGGGGGGGGGGGGGGGGGGGGGGGGG
>NZ_JALBWV010000125.1 GCF_022678645.1 Saccharopolyspora soli
CCCGCCGGGGACCCGCGCTGGCTTGCGCCTGTGGCCTGGCGGCCGACCGCGCCCGCGCACCCCGGCGACCACCGTACGACCGACGCAGCCGACCGATTGGCATATGCCACCAGACGGACACCCGGGGCATCTCTGCCAATCTGTAGATCGTCCCGATTCGGCCATGCTCCATGACAAGAACCGCCAACTCCGCGCCAAACCGGCGCCAACCTGGTGAACAGTTCCGGTATCGATGCTGAGTGCACGAACTGGCGGGAAAAGCGACGCCGCCATCACTGACAATTCCAGAGAGAGATGGACAGAGATGACCGCAGTCACCGATTTCGACACCATCCGAGCCGAGCTGATCAACCACCCGCTCTACACGCAGATCGACACCGAGGCCAAGCTGCGGATCTTCATGAAGCACCACGTGTTCGCTGTGTGGGACTTCTTTACGCTGTTGAAGCGCCTGCAGACCGAGGTGACCACGGTGACCCTGCCGTGGCGCCCGAAGAACAAGGCCGAGCACGGCCGGTTCATCATGGAGATCGTCCTCGCCGAGGAGACCGACGAGGACATCGACGGCGGTTACGTCAGCCATTTCGAGCTGTACCTCCGCGCGATGGCCGAACTCGGCGCCGACGCCGGCCCGATCGACGCCTTCCTCACCGCGCTCGACCGCGGGGTCGGCCCGCTGACAGCGCTGGACGATCCGCACATCCCGGACGGCGTGCGTAAGTTCGTCGGTCACACGCTGGATGTGGCGCTGCACGGCGCCCCCCACGAGGTAGCTTCGTCGTTCTGCCACGGCCGGGAGAACCTGTTGCCGGACGTGTTCTCCGAGGTGCGCGCTAACGTCGACGACGTGCTGGCGAACGCCCCGGTGTTCCGGCACTACCTCGACCGTCACATCGCGCTGGACCACGACGAGCACGGCCCGCTGGCGTTGCGGCTGCTCGCGGCGCTGTGCGACGGCGACCCGGTCCGCGAGGCCGAGGCGGAGCAAGTGAGCGTCGACGCGATCCGAGCCCGCATCGGCCTGTGGGACGGCGTGCTGGCCGAGTTCCAGGCGAGCGACGACTCAAGTGTCCACTGAGTACTATCGACCGTAAGGAGCAGGTCTGGATGAAGGGCTCCACACAGTTCGATGTTGAAGCGCGATTTCTATCTCGACATCGTGTCGGAAACGGCTGCGGATAAGAACGGTTCATCAGCCAATTGATGGTCTTCAGCACCTGATACGGCGATTGGGTCGGTTAAAAGGACGGTTTGTAGCTGACCACTGACTGGAGCTCGTCCCTTCGGATGGGGCCGCCTGGTGGGTTCGGCATTGAACTCCGTGCTCCCCAGATATCGAGGACGACGTCTTATCCTCGATCCACCGTTGGTTTTGGGTAACGGTTCGGCGGCGAGAAGGCGAGATGCCCTCTTGAGCTGGGACGATTGATCTTGCTGAAGGATCCAATCGGTCCTAGCGAGAGGGCATCTCTGGAGTGCGATCTTCTCATAGTCCTGCGCGGGTGGATGCGGCGTTCGATGAACCGAATCTGATCGCTATCGACCCGACCCACAAACGGGTTTACGGCCGAGCCAAGCAGGGTGCGCAGATCGGCCGGTTCAAGGGTGTTCGCACGCTGCATCCGTTGCTAGCCACGCCCTGGCAGTCATTGCAGGTGCTGTGCGGCTGGCACTCGGTGCGGTTCACCTGCACCGGCTGACCGGGGTTGGTGCTTCCACGAGGGCGTCGCCGCTGACGCGAACCTCCGGTCGCAGACCGGACAGACGTCTGCACCCGATGTCCGCAGTAGACGGTGAGATCCCGTTGTCAGCTCGACATGCCGTTGAGTTCGGTTTGGTTTCCGCCACCGCTCTGGGCGAGGTTGCGCAGTTCTTGGAGGGCGACCGAGAGCATCGCGATGTCCGGTTCGTTCGCTTCTTTCAGCAGGGCGAAGGTCTTCCGGTACATCGTCACCCGGTCCAGGTTGCGGTCCAGCCAGGTGTTCAGGAGCTGGTCCGGTTCGGTCGCCGTCTCGGCTCCGCGCAGGGCGGCCGCGGTGAGCCGGCGGCGTTGGGTGAGCAGGTCGTCGCGCAGCGAGATCTTTGCCAGCAAAGTCCAGTGCGAGTCGCCGGGTTGCTCCACCGTCTGCGCCTTCAGCCAATCGAGGTCGAGCTTCTCGCCCAGCGCGAAGTACAACCCGGCCGTCCACTCCAGGTCGCGGCCGGACGCCCAGGCGATCTCGGCGATGTCCATGCCAGCGCACAGCGGGTCGAGCACGAAGACCCGCTCGCACAGCTGCTCGGGAACCCCGCGCCGGACAAACCCGGCAATCGCGCGCTCCACCCGCTGCCGTTCCCGCCCGGTGAGCCGGGTGCGGAGGACTCGGGCGAGTCGCAGCATCGCCGGGCGGAAGCGTCGGACCTCCGTCGCCACGTCGATCTCCCGGCGGTTGCGCAGCAACCACAGCGAAGCCTGCTCGATGACCTCGCGGATCGCGCTAAGCAGGCGCACTTGGGTTTGCGCGTGACGGGACAACTCCAGGGTGTCGATCTCGGCCCAGATGGCGGGCAGGTCAAGTAGGTCGCGGGCCGCGACGTAGACGAGGAAGGGCGTGTTACGGTCCCCGGTAAGCTGCTGCAGGCGATGCAGCAGCCCGGACCCCAGCCGATTGATCACCTCGTTGGCCAGCACGGTCGTGGCGATCTCCCGGCGTATTGGGTGGGTCGGGATCTCTCCGGCGAACGCGTCGCGAAGCGCCGCGGGCAGGTAGTCGACTGCCCCTGCCAGCACGTACGGATCGTCCGGCATCGTCGAATGGAGCACCCTCGTCCAGCGGTTTTTGCTGTAGGCGAGCAGTACGGCGATCTCCGGCCGAGTGAGCCCCAACCCGGCAGCCCGCCGCTGGGCGACGGTGTCGTCATCCGGCAACGCCTCGTGCGTCCGGTCCAGCTGCCCATCGTCTTCGAGGAGGTGCATGACCTGCAGGTGACGGTCCAGCCCGGTCACACCCAGCGCTTCGCTGACGCTGATGGCCAGCGCCTGCCGGTAGTTGTCGACCAACACCTGTTGCGCGACCTCGTCGCCGAGCTCGGCGAGCAGCCGGTCCCGGCGTTGCGGGGAGAGCCGACCAACGCCATCCAGCAGGATCTTGAGGTTGACCTCCCGGTCGGAGATGTCGACCCCGGCCGAGTTGTCGATGAAATCCGTGTTGATGCGCCCGCCACGCAAGGCGAACTCGATCCGGGCGCGCTGGGTAAACCCCAGGTTGCCGCCCTCGGCGACCACCCGCGCCCGCAACTGCTCGGCGTCCGCGCGCGCCCCATCGTTGGCCCGGTCGCCAACCTGCGCGTTCAGCTCCGCGCAGGCCTTGACATAGGTGCCTACGCCGCCGTTGAACAGCAGGTCGACCGGCGCCCGCAGAATCGCTTGGATGAGTTGATCGGCGGGCAGCTCATCCACCTGGACGTCGAGGACCTGCCGAACTTGCGGGGTCAGCGGGATCGACTTCGCGGTTCGGGCGAACACCCCGCCGCCAGCCGAGATCAGCGCCGGGTCGTAGTCCGCCCACGAGGACCGCGGCAGGTCGAACAGTCGGCGGCGTTCGGTGAAGGACACGGCCGGGTCCGGGTCCGGGTCGAGGAAGATGTGCCGGTGGTCGAATGCGGCGACCAGTTTGATGGTGCGCGACAACAACATCGCGTTTCCGAGCACGTCGCCGGACATGTCGCCGATGCCCACCGCGGTGAACTCGTCGCGCTCCGGGTCCAAGCCCAGTTCGCCGAAGTGGCGGCGCACCGATGTCCACACGCCGCGCGCCGTGATGGCCATGGCCTTGTGGTCGTAGCCGTGCGAGCCGCCCGAGGCGAACGCATCCCCCAGCCAGAACCCGTACTCCGCGGCGATCGAGTTCGCCAGGTCGGAGAACGCGGCAGTGCCCTTGTCCGCCGCCAAAACCAGGTAGGTGTCGTCGGAATCGTGGCAGATCGTCTCCGGCTGCCGGACCACCGCATCGCCGCGCCGGTTGTCGGTGACGTCGAGCAGCCCGCGCACGAACATCGTGTAGCAGTCGCGCACCTCCTCCGCGACGGCCTCCGGGTCCGTGCTCGGCGGTGGCCGTTTGACGACGAACACGCCCTTGGCGCCCTGCGGCACGATGACTGTGTTCTTCACCATCTGCGCCTTCAGCAAGCCGAGCGCCTCGGCGCGGAAGTCCTCCGGCCGGTCCGACCAGCGGATTCCGCCGCGGGCCACCTTCGCGGCGCGCAGGTGCACGCCTTCCACCCGCGGCGAGTAGACGAACGTCTCCACCGCGGGGCGCGGATCCGGCAGGAACGCCAGTCGGCTCGGATCGAGCTTGAGCACCAAGTAGGATTTGGCCCGACCAGCAGGATCTCGCTGGAAGAAGTTCGTCCGCACCGTTGCGAGGATCACCGTCCGCATGGCGCGCAGCACCCGGTCCTCGTTGAGGTGCACCACCTCACTCAGCGCGGCTTCGATCCGAGCATCCACCTCCACCTGACCGTCGGCATCCGCGATCGCCGGATCGAAGCGCATCCGGAACAACTCCACCAGCAGTCCGGTCACCTCGCGGTGCGTGAGCAGCGTGCGTTCCACGTGCGCCTGGCTGAACGCGACCGCTGCCTGCCGCAGATATGCGTGGATCGCACGCAATAGCGCGACGTCCCGCCAGCCGAGGCCGGCTTTGAGCACGAGCTGGTTGAAGCCGTCATCCTCGGCGTCACCGCGCCAGACCGCAGTAAACGCATCGGTCATCAGATCTCGCGTGGCGGGGTCGGCCAGCGGTGCGGAATCATGTGGCAGCACTTCGAATTCCTCGACCCGGACCGCGCTGCGGCCGACCGGACGCACGTCGAACGGACGATGATCGGCGATCCGCAGGCCCATGTTCTCCAGCACCGGGAACACATCGGCGAGCAGCGCCGGACGCGGGGTCGACCAGAACAGCGCAAATCGAGCGCCCGCGGCGGAACCGAGCAACGGCCACAAGACCAGCCGCGGCTCGACCTCCGGTTCGAAGCTCTCCAGCGAACCGACGTCCAGCGCCGCTTGGCCGGCGGAGAACACGTCCCGGTAACCAGCTGGGAACGCCGACGCGTACCGGGCGAACAACCACCTTGCCTTGGCCGGGCCGTACCGATCCGCCAGTTGGACGCGGAACTCGTCCTGCCACGACTCCGTCGCCAGAGTAACCACGGCCACCACCTCATGAGGGAGGTCGCACAGGCAAACTCGAATCCGAGTCTAGGCCGCAGGAACCAGCGAATACCAGCACGAGTGCCAACTGCCTGCCACTGGTAGGGACACCGCCCCAGCCACCTGAGAACACGGATCGGCTGGTCCGTGAGCTGACCTGGGCCTTTCCGCCCTGCCCTGCCGAGCCGCCGTGTTGCCACACTCGTCGTATCGCTGACCGGTGACACCGAAGTTGAGCAGGTCGCCGACTAGCTGTTCGACTACGGCATCGTCGCGTACCCCATCTGGCGAGAAACCTGTCGCCGCCGTCAGGGGTACGAAGTATCAGTGGGTTGCGCGGCTGGTCGCTTCGGTCGGAGCACCAAGTACCGCCAAGGCTACGCGGGACGAGGAGGTCCGATGTGGAAGCCGAGAAAGCACCAGAATTCGAGATAACAACAGATACTCCGGTATGACAGAGATTCGAGTGTGGAAGGCGGGGCGGCTGGAGCCGATGCCGATCCGCGAGCTACCCGAACCGCCATCGTCTGTGCACTTGCTCGGCCCCACCGTGTTCCTGGTCGCGCTCGGGGTCGGCATCGGCGAGTCGTACATCTGGCCCCGATTGGTGCTGGTTTTCGGTCCGGGGATCCGCTGGCTGTTCCTGGTCGGCGTCAGCCTGCAAGCCGTGGTGATGCTGGAGATGGCCCGCTATGCGATGGCTACCGGTGAGAGCATCTTCTCGGGCGCGGCGCGAGTGGCCAAACCGTTGATGTGGTTCTTCTTCGCCACCGCGATCCTCGTCTACATCTGGCCGGGCCACCTGTCCGCGGGTGCGTCAGCACTGGAGCAGGTCACCGGCATACCGTGGGTGGTGTCGGCGTGTATCGGCCTGCTGCTGGTGGGCGTGGCGTTCACGCTGGCCAAGGTGATCTACAACTTGCTGGAGAAGGTGCTGTCGCTGCTGATCGGGCTGCTGGTGGTGGGCACCGCCGTAGTCGCCTCGATGGTCGGCAACCTGTCCGACCTGACCGGCACGCTCACCGGGATGCTCCACTTCGGCTACTTCCCGGAAGCGGCGATGTCGGCGACCTGGTTCCCCATCCTGGTGGGTGCGATCGCCTTCGCCGGACCGTCCGGTATGCAGCAGATGTGGTACACCCTGCACCTGCGGGACAAGGGCGCGGGCATGGGCGCGCACATCCCCCGGATCCGCGGCCTGCGGCACGCCGACGAAGAAGAGGCGATGCCCTCGCGCGGGTTCATGTTCGACACCGATGATCCCGACGAGTTGCGCAAGTGGAAGGGCTGGCGGCGCTGGGTCACCTTCGACGCGCTGCTGCTGTTCTGGGGCATCACCATGTTGGTGACCATTTCGTTCACCGTTCTGGCGCAGTCCGCAGCCCGGGAGAATCCCGACGTGCGGCACCTGATCGAGTCCGATCGGCGGGAGGCCGCGCTGAGCGCGATGTCCGACACCTTTTCCGCAGCCGGTGGTCCGATGCTCGGTTCGGTGTTCCTCGGGTTCATCGCGCTGATCGGCCTGAACGCCACGCTCGGCCTGTTCGACTCGTTCTCCCGCGGGCAGGCCGATATGACGTACCACTTCGTGCCGGGCGCGCAGCGGTTCCGGATGTCGCACCTGTATGCGGCGTTCCTGTGGGGCCTCATCATCTTCGCCATCGTGATCCTGCTGTTCGGCCCGGCGCACGGCCCCGACGCGATCCTGGACACCCTCGCGTTCCTGTCCGCGTTCGCGATGGGTGCCTACTGCGTCGTGCTGCTGCTGGTGAACAACAGAATGCTGCCCAAGCCGATCCGTCCGAATCTGCTGATCAACCTGATCATCGGTTTCGGTGCGGTGTTCTACCTCGGGATGCTGTTCTACTGCCTCTTCAATTACGGAGTAGTCGTGAGTTGACATGACACTCACCAGCCAGCTCGCCACGCCGGGATTGGTAATCGGGACCGTCGCTGGCCTGTTCGCGGGCGGGCTGGCGATGGTCAGCGGTATGCCGCCGAGCTGGGCCGCGGTCACCGCGATCACGCTCGCCCTGCCATTGGTCGTGCTGGGTGCGGGCTGCAGTGTGCTGCGGGCGCGAGGGGTGCTGCGCAGCGGCACCTTCGCGCCGGTGGCGCTCTACTGGCTGATCGCGTTCCCGATCGCGCGACTCTTCCAGGAGGTGGCTACCCGCCTAGTGCTCAGCGAGCAGTTCGCGTTCCCGCCGGACCTGCTGGCATTCCTGGCCTTCCAGGGGTTGGTCAGCGTCGGATTCGCGATCGGCTTCGTCTGGGTGCAAGAGCGGATGTGGCGAAGCGGGTGATGCGCCGCGATCCCGCCGTCGCGCTCGGCGGAGCTGGTCGCGGACCTGGGTGCTGTGTCGGGACCGGTCGGGCGTGCGGCATCCCCAATCAGCGTCGAAGCGATGTCCCCGACGTAGTCATGGCACCGGTCCACCAGGGCCGGTGAGGATCGCAGCGCGGCGGCATGACTGCGGACGAGCGGCGGAACCTGATGGCACCGGCCCTGTACCGCTCGAAGAGTCATCGCTGCGCGTCAAGCCGCGTACCGGTATTCGTGGATGAGTCCATTGAGGACGCAGGTGGTGGGTAGCAACGTGTGGACGGGCCAGTGCGCTTGCTCGTGCTGGTGATGTGGTTCGGGTCGTCGTTGTTGTCGGGTTTGATGGGGCTGGTGCCGGTTGAGGTTCCTCCTGTGGGCCGGACACCCTGAGTCCAGGCAGTGCCAGCTCCGAATAATGGCGCCGCACAGGGTGGCAGCTGACGGCTGCCGGTCAGTCGGGCTGGAGCGGAAGCTCGACGACGATCAGCGTTCCTTCGCCGGAGCGGCTGCTGACGTCGATCGACCCGCCCAGGGCCTGCACCCGGTCGCGCAGGCCGGTCAGACCCGAGCCGCGGGTGGGATCGGCGCCGCCGGCGCCGTCGTCGCGAATCGAGAGGTGCAGGATGTCGTCGCGCTGCTCGACGGTGACGTGTGCGTACGAGGCGCGCGCGTGCTTGGTCGTGTTCGTGAGCGCTTCCGACACGACGTAGTAGGCCGCCACCTCGATCGTGTCCCGGAACCGGTCGTCCGCCCGCACGTCGAGCTCGACCGGAATCGCGGATCGGCGGGCGAGCGCCCGCAGCGCCGGCCGCAGCCCGCCCTCGGACAGGATCGCAGGGTGGATGCCGTGAGAGATCTCGCGCAGTTCGTCGCTCGCCGCGTCGAGCTCGTCGATGGCCTGGCCGATCTGCGTCTGGAGCTCGGGGAGGTCCGGAGGAACCGCGGACTGGGCGAGGCGCAGCTCGAGGCTGAGCGAGACGAGTCGCTGCTGGGCGCCGTCGTGCAGGTCGCGCTCGATACGGCGCCGGGCGCCGTCTGTGGCGGCGACGATGCGGACGCGGGACGCGGCGAGCTCGGCGCGGCTGTCGGCGTTCGCGATCGCGGTGCCGACGAGCTCGGCGAAGCCCACCATGCGCGTCTCTGTGCTCGGCGGCAGGGGCTCGGGGCGCCTGGACCCGACGATTGCCGCACCCCAGAGCTGGCCCTCCACGACGATCGGCGCTCCGACCCCCGAGTGGAAGCCCAGCTCACGTATGCGCGCAGCGGCCCAGCCGGGAGCACCTTCATGGCTGTCCATCCGGGCGACGCGGCCAGTGCGCAACACCAGCGCCGCGACGTTCTCGCCCTCGAGCGGCCAGGGCGTCTCGGCCGGCATGGTCACGCCGGGCTCGTTGTGGGCCGAGACGAGAGTGGCAGTGCCGTCGGGCTCGTAGCGGAGCAGCGCCATGTGATACCCATCCAGGAGCCGGCGAAACTCCGCGGTCACCGCATCGAACACATCGGTCGGGGAGGCCCCGCCCGCAACGAGAGTGGCAACCCGCCGCAACGCGGCCTGTTCCTCCGCGAGCACGCGGAGTTCGGCGCGGCTGTCGGCGTTGGCGATCGCGGTTGCGATGAGTTCCGTGAAGCAGGACATGCGCTGTTCGGTGTCGGCTGGGAAACGCCCGCGCCGCATGCCGACAGCGATCGCGCCCCACAGACGCCCCTCGACGACGATCGGAGTCGCCGCCCCCGACCGGATTCCCAGCTTGCGGAGGCGGTCGCCGTAGGCGCCGGGGGCTCGGTGGTAGTCGTCGAAGCGAGCCGCGTAGCCCGTGCGCAGGGCGGCCGCCACGGCCACGGGTGGCTCAATCTTCCAGCGGCTTCCCACCGGGAATCCGTCGGCGTATGCGCCGGTGCTAGCGGCCACGGTCGTCGTGCCGTCGGGATCGAGGCGGACGATGTGCGTGGCGTCGGCATCGAGGACGCGGCCGACCTCCTGCGCGACGGCCGTGAACACCTCGACCGGTGGCATCCCGCGGGCGACCAGCGTGGCGACCCGCCGCAACGCGGCCTGCTCGTCGGCGAGCACGCGCAGTTCCTCGCGGCTCGAGGCGTTCCCGGTCACAAGGGTTTCGGCCTCGCGGGCGCGGCCCGTAGCCAGGCCGACAACCGAGCCGACCGCGGTCAGCGCTCCGGCGAGCCGGCGCCGCGTGAAGAGCCGCGCCCCCAGGGCACGCCAACGACGTCGGGGCGCGGCGGGCTCGCGGGTGACCATGTGCACGTCGAGGTCGTCCTTCCCGTCAAACGGGTGATGATGGAATACCCGGCGGAAGTGGTCGAACCACTGCGGGAGCTAGCTTTGTGGACCAGCGGCCAGATGGCTCCCGTCAAGGGCGCCGGTCTGTCGCGTCGCGGTGAGATTTGAATGTCGCGTGTCGCACTTTGCCGCATGACTCGGCGTAGGAATCAGCATTCCTGCAGCTCGGAGGTGTGCGGACTTCGACCTGCGATGACGCTCGTCTTGCTGGTCCCTCACCGGTCATCGCTGAACTCCACCCCGACTAGAGGTGCGCGCAGCAGAGCCAGGTTTGCCACCACCCGCTCGGTGCGACGAGCTGCGGTTTCGCTGTCGAGGCGACCTTCAGCCAAGTAGGATTTGCCCACCCTGTTCCGGTTCAGCGAAGGAAGGCGAGCCTGACCACGCTCGTGCGTGTGTTCAAACCTTCCAGTCGCTTCGTTATGTGGGGCGGGCGACCCCTGGCGGTCGCCC
>NZ_JALBWV010000126.1 GCF_022678645.1 Saccharopolyspora soli
ATCCGCTGCGGTGCGGTGGATGCAGCGCCGGTCGGCCGCCGAACTGGCCGACCGCCGGGCCGCGGTTGTGCACGCGGGGGGGGGGCGGGGGCCCGGGGGGGTGGTGGAACGGGGGGGGGCCGGCCGAGTGGGGCGCCCCCCCCCCGGGGCGCGGGTTTTTGGGGCCCCCCCCCCGGCCCACCCCTCGTGGGTGGCCAAAACCCGGGGGGCCGGGTTTTTCCCCACCCACGACCTCTCACTTGTTGCTGGAGAAGGCCGCGTCGAAGGCCGCTTCCGGTGGTTCGATCGCCACGAGTTGCCGGACGAACGCGAGCGCGTCCGGTGCGCCGATCAGCCGGTCCATGCCCGCGTCCTCCCACTCGATCGAGATCGGTCCTTCGTAGCCGATGGCGTTGAGCATCCGGAAGATCGGCTCCCACGGCACATCACCGTGCCCGGTGGACACGAAGTCCCAGCCGCGCCGCGGGTCCGCCCACGGCAGGTGGGAGCCCAGCCGCCCGTTGCGCCCGTTGAACTGCTTGACCGACTCCTTGCAGTCGACGTGGTAGATCCGGTCCCGGAAGTCCCAGAGGAAGGTGACCGGGTCCAGGTCCTGCCAGATGAAGTGGCTCGGGTCGAAGTTGAGGCCGAACGCCTCGCGGTGGCCGACCGCCTCCAGCGCGCGTTGCGTGGTCCAGTAGTCGTAGGCGATCTCGCTCGGGTGCACCTCGTGGGCGAACCGCACGCCGACCTCGTCGAAGACGTCCAGGATGGGGTTCCACCGCGCGGCGAAGTCGGCGTAGCCCCGGTCGATCATCTCCGGCGGCACGGGCGGGAACATCGCCACCGTGTGCCAGATGGAAGATCCGGTGAATCCCACCACAGTGGACACACCGAGTTTCGCCGCGGCTCGCGCGGTGTTCTTCAGGTCCTCCGCGGCCCGCTGGCGGACTCCCTCGGGTTCGCCGTCGCCCCAGATGCGGCTGGGCAGGATGTTGCGGTGCCGCTCGTCGATGGGGTGGTCGCAGACCGCCTGGCCCACCAGGTGGTTCGAGATCGTCCACACCTTCAGCCCGTGCGCTTCGAGGATGTCCAGCCGTCCCTGGACGTAGTCGTCCTCGGCCAGCGCCCGGTCGACCTCGAAGTGGTCTCCGGAGCAGGCGATCTCCAGTCCGTCGTAACCCCACTCCCCCGCCAGCCGACACACCTCCTCGAACGGCAGGTCCGCCCACTGACCGGTGAACAGCGTGATCGGTTTCGGCATCATGATCTCCTTCGATCGGTCAGGAAAGTACGTCCACGAGTCGGTGCGAGGTCATTCACAGTTCGTCATCGTCGTCGGGGATGCTCACCCACCGGCCGTCGGCTCGCGCACTGCGCTCGACCGCGTCCAACACCAACTGCACCCGCAAGCCATCCACGAAGGATGGACGCGGTTGAGCACCGGCGGCCAGCGCCTCCACCAGGTCCTTGATCTCGTGCGTGAAGCTGTGCTCGTAGCCGAGCCCGTGCCCCGGCGGCCACCAACCCTCCAGGTACGGGTGCTCGGGTTCGGTCACCAGGATCCGCCGGAATCCGGCGGTGGCGGAGTCCTCGGTGGCGTCGTGGAACTCCAGCTCGTTGAGCCGTTCCAGGTCGAAGGCCAGGCTGCCGCGCGAACCGTTGATCTCGATCCGCAACGCGTTCTTGCGGCCGGTGGCGAACCTGGTCGCCTCGAACGTCGCCAGGCCGCCGCCGGACATCCGGGCCAGGAAGACGGCAGCGTCGTCGACGGTCACCTCGCCCTCACCGGAGCCGTCCGGCAGAGGACGGTTGCGCACGAACGTCTCGGTCGTCCCGGACACCGAGCTGATGGTCTCGCCGGTGATGAACTGCGCGAGATCCACGATGTGCGAGCCGATGTCGCCCAGCGCACCGGACCCGGCCTGGTCCCGGCGCAACCGCCACACCAGCGGGAACGCCGGATCGGCGACGAAGTCCTGGAGGTACTGGGCGCGCACGTGCCGGACGGTCCCGATGCGCCCCTGCTCGACCAGACGCCGCGCGAACGTCGCGGCTGGCAGTCGCCGGTAGTTGAACCCGACCATCGCGAGCACGCCCGTCTGTGCCGCCTGCCGGGCGGCGAGCACCATCTCGCGCGCTTCCTCGACGGTGTTCCCCAGCGGTTTCTCGCAAAGCACGTGCTTGCCCGCGGCCAACGCGGCGATCGCGATCTCGGCGTGGCTGGCACCGGGGGTGCAGATGTCGACCAGTTGCACCTCGTCGGAGTCCACCACGCGCCGCCAGTCGGTCTCCACCGACGACCAGCCCAGCGTCTCCGCCGCCGCGCCAGCCGCCTGCGCGTCGCGCCCGCACAGCACGGACATCCGCACGTCCAGGGGTAGCTCGAAGAACCGCCCCGCACTGCGCCACGCGTGGGAATGCACCCGCCCCATGAAGGCGTAGCCGATCATCCCCACGTCCAGTGCCGGTTTGCTGTCGTCTTGCACTCTCTCGCTCCCTTCCTGCCCCGAGTCACACTAGTGCCGGGGCTGCACGCCTGTCTTCGAACTCGTTTTGCGTGGCGGTGCGGGTGGCGGAACCTCAGACGCCATCTCGACTCCGGGATCCCCGACTCATGCATGTCCGATACACCACGTCGAGGCTGTCCCGCGAGACGACGTCTGAGAACCCGCGGCGGTGCCAGCTGTGAGGGTGGGCTAAGCGGCTTCGCCGCTTCAAAAACGAGATCAAAATTAGGAGCCCAAAGTGTCGGCTTCGGATTCGGCCGCGTGCAGTACATCCGCGACCTGCACGCGACTTCCCTTGGCAGCCGAAGCGATGGCCGCGTGCACCATCGCCAGGCTGCGGATGTTGTCGCGGCCGTCGCTCATCGGTGGCTGGCCGGTGCGCAGCGCCCGGACGAACAGCGTAAGCGACCCCAGCAGGTTGTCCCCCGGATAGCCGTCGACGCTGCGCTCCGCCCCGCCACCATTGGACTCGACCTGCGGGTCCCCGGCACCGTCCCAGCGGGCCGCGCCGTGCTCCGCGCTCACGCGCCACTCGCTGTTCCACGACGTTTCCAACCCCGGACTGCACCAACTTCCCGTGTAGACGAACCGCGCCCCGCCGGTCATCTCGAAGATCGCCGTCGTGGCCGCGTCCCCCTGGTACCAGCTCCAAGCGGGGTTGTACTCCTCGCAGTAGACCGCGATCGGGTCGGCGTCCAGCAGGAACCGGGCCGCGTCGAAGTTGTGGATGGCCATGTCCAGCAGCAAGGGGTGCGCCATGGCATCCCGGAAACCACCGAAGCGGGGTGCTTTGAAGAACTCGTGGGCGAGGACGCCGACTCTGCCGAGCCGGGCCACCTGCCGCTTGAGCTCCCACAGTCCGGGGTGGAAGCGGCGGTTCTGGCTGACCATGAACAGCTCGCCAGCGGTCTCGGCGGCGCGGACGAGCGCCACCGCTTCCGGGAGGGTGGCGGCCAACGGCTTCTCGCCCAGCACCGGCAGGCCCAGTCCGAACGCTTCCAGCGTCACGGGCAGGTGCGCAGCCGGAACAGTGACGTTGACGACCGCATCAGCCGCGCGGCGCCCGACGACTTCGGACAGCGAATCGCCCGCGACGGCACCCGGCGGCGCAGCGGCCTGCGCGGCGGCGACGTCGAGGTCGACGACGCCGACGGTTTCGACCAGCGGGCACCGGTCGATCGCGCGCAACCACGCCTGACCCATCTGCCCGGCCCCGACCAGCACCAGTCGCAGTGGACGGTCGCCCGAAATGGTGCGGAAGGCCGTCACTCGAACCACCCCGTCGGCCGCTTGTGCAACGTCGGCAACGCGCGTTCTCCGGCCGGGGCCGCCCAGGCGACGCCGTTGGCGATGACGCGCCGGACATCGGGGTGGTGGTAGACCGGATATCCCTGGTCACCGGGGCTGAAGTAGAAGATCTTGCCGTTTCCGCGGCGGAACGTGCAGCCGGACCGGAAGACCTCGCCGCCGGTGAACGAGCTGATGAAGATCAGTTCGTCCGGCGTGGGGATGTCGAAGAACTCGCCGTACATCTCCTGGCGGTCGATGACGATCGGGTGCGGCACGCCGCGTGCGATCGGGTGCGTCGGGTCGACGGTCCACACCAGCTCGCGGTCCTCCTCGGCGCGCCAGTTCAGGTTGCAGGTGGTGCCCAGCAGGCGTCGGAAGATCTTCGACAGGTGCCCGGAGTGCAGGACCGCCAGCCCCATCCCGGCCAGCACGTGCTGCTGCACCCGGTCGACCACCTCGTCGGAAACCTTCTGGTGGGCGGCATGTCCCCACCAGGTCAGCACGTCGGTGCTGGACAGCACGTCCTCGGTCAGGCCGTGCTCCGGTTCGGCGAGCGTCGCGGTGCGCACCCGGATCCCGTCGCCGTGGTGCTCGACGAGTCCCTGCGCGATCGCGCCGTGAATCCCGTCCGGGTACCGTTCGGCGACCTCGGGTTCGGTGCTCTCGTGCACGTTCTCGTTCCACACCGTAACCCGCAGCACTTGCTCAACCATCCCCAATTTCCCTCCTACCATCCGTTTTCTCCCCGCCCCGCTGGGAGTTTTCGGAGTGAAGGCCAACTTTTACCAACTATGCCGGTAAAAGGTGCCCTTCACGCACCACCCCACCGAGCGAACCGGCACCCGCACCGCGGCGCGGAACGGGGTCCGGGACGAGTTCTGTCATCTGATCGATCCCCCGCTGATCCCCGCCGCGATGTAGCGCTGGGCGAATACCAGCAGCACCGCGGCCGGGACCGAGGCCAGCACGGCCGTGGCCATCACCGCGCTCCAGTCCGTCACGTCCACGCCGAGGAAGTCGTAGATGCCCAGCGTGATCGGCTTGATGTCGTCGGTGGTGTTGAGGGTGAGCGCGAACAGGAAGTCGCTCCAGGCGAACAGGAACGCGAACAACCCGCCGGTGATCAGGGCGTTGCGGCTCATCGGCAGCGCGATCGAGCAGAAGACGCGGAACCGGTTGGCACCGTCGACCATCGCCGCCTCGAACACCTCGCCGGGCAGTCCTGTCATGAACGCCCGCAGCAGCACCGCGACGAACGGGATGCCCAGCGCCGCATCGGCCAGCACCAGGCCCAGGTAGGAGTTGACCAGGCGCAGGTCCACGTAGGCGTTGTAGACGGCGTTGGCGACGACGATGTCCGGCACCATTTGCGCCACCAGAGCCGCGAACAGCACCAGCCGGGCGCCGGGGAGCCGGAACCGGGCGAGCGCGAACGCGGCGGGCGTGGCGATCGCCAGGCACAGCAGCGTCGCGCCGGTCGCGACCGCGAAGCTGGTCAGCATCGCCCCGCTCTGGGTTCCCAGCGCCTCGGCGAACCCGTCGAGGCCAGCATCCAGCGGCAGCGGGCTGATCGCCGTCAGGCTCTTGCCGGGTTGCAGCGCGATGTTGAGCATCCAGTACAGCGGGAACAGCAGGACCGCGAGAATGCCCAGGGCGAGCGCGGTCTGACCGAGTGAAGGGGAACGCATGGGATCACCTCGCGTCCGCGTTCCGGTTGGCCCGCAGGTAGATCACCGCGAACACCAGGCAGGCGCCCATCAGGACGTTCCCGATGACCGCGCCGCGGCCGAAGTCCAGTTGGAGGAAGGAGTTCGCGTACACCTGGGTGCTCAGCGACTCGGTGGAGTTCGCCGGGCCGCCGCCGGTGAGCACCAGGATGATGTCGAGGACCTTCACCGTGGCGATGAACCCGAGCAGCAGCACGACCGTGACCACGGGCCGCAGCATCGGCCACGTGATCGAGGTGAAGGTCCGCCAACGTCCCGCGCCGTCGATCGACGCGGCCTCGTAGAGGTCGGCCGGTATCTCCTGCAGGCCGCCGTAGAGGATGACCATGTTGAACGGGATGCCGATCCAGATGTTGACGAGGATGACCGACAGCAGCGCGATCTGCGGACTGCTCAACCACGGAACGTTCTGCGAGATCACCCCGACACCGCGGAGGAACTCGTTGACCGCGCCGCCTTCCTGGTCGAGCAGTTGCCGCCACACGGTGCCCGCTGCCACCAGCGGAACCAGCCACGGCAGCAGCAACAACGATCGCACCGCGCGGTTGAGCGGAAACCGGTGCCGGAAGAAGAGCGCGAGAGCCAGGCCGATGGTGAACTGGCCCAGCAGCGATCCGGCGGTGAACAACGCGGTGTTGGTCACGGCGCGGAGGAACACCTCGTCACCGAACACCGCCCGCCAGTTCGCCCAACCGACGAACGGCGCCTCGCCGGTCCAGAACGTGGTCGCGGTGTAGTGCTGGAAGCTCATCACCACGTTGTTCACCAGCGGATAGCCGAAGAACGCCGCGAGGTAGCCGATCGCGGGGACCAGGAACGCCCACTTGGCCATCGCCGCCCGCCGCCGGGACCGGTCGGCGTCGGCCCGGAGTGCGGCGCCCGGCTGGCTGCGGACCGCGAAATCGGTTGTGGTCATGGACAATTCCTCCTCACGACCCCGAATTCGCCTGCTGCTGCGCCCGGCGCAGGGCCTGCTCCGGGGTCGCGGTGCCGGACAGCGCCGACTGGAACGCGGTCCACAGTGCACGTGCGGTGGCTGGCCACCGGGTGCCCAGCTGCGCGGTCCTGGCTCGGGCGACCGGCACGGTGTCGTAGAAGACCTGCAGGTCCGGGACTTCGGCGCGCAGCTTTTCGGCGGCGGCAGGCCGCGTCGGAACGCGATCCGCGGCGCGTGCCACCGCGATCTGGGCCTGCTCGGAGTTCATGCACTGAACCAGCTCGGCGGCCTTGCGCTGCCGCTGCGGGGTCGTCTTGGGGATCGTCATGACCTCGCCGCCCAGCGCGGTCGCCGGTGGCGCGCCGGGGCGCGGCACCGGGATCGGTACGACACCCCAGCGCAGTCCTGGGGTCTTGCGCAGCTCGGCGGCCTGCCAGCTGCCGTTGACCATCATCGCCACCCGGCCCGCGGAGAACTGGTTCTTGACGTCGCCCTGCTCCCAGCCCACCACCGACTGCGAAGCCAAGCCGGACCGCACCAGATCGACCCAGAACTGCAGTGCCCCCACCACTTCCGGCGAGTCCAGGTGCCGTTCGTCTCCGCCGTTGGGCCACAGGAAAGCCAAGAACTGGTAGGCGCCCTCGAACGACGCGTAGGCGCTGAACGCCACGCCGTGGTGCCGCCGGTCGGTCAGTTGGCGCGCGGTGTCCCGGAGTTCCTGCCAGGTGCGGGGTGGCTGCACCCCGGTCTGTTCGAGGATGTCCCTGTTGTAGTACAGCGCCAAGGTGTTCACCGTGGGCGCGACGCCGTAGAGCTGGCCGCGGTACTGCCCGGTGGCGACGATGTTCGGCGCCATGCCCTCGGTGGTTACGCCGAGCTCCGCCAGCGGGTTGAGCGCTTGCGTCGCGGCGAACTGCGGCAGGTCGGGATTGTCCAGCATCAGCACGTCCGGCAGCGAACGCGAGGACGCCATCCGCAATGCTTTGGGGACGAGTTGGTCCCCGGCCACGCTGTAGTGCCGGACCGCCATCCCGATCTCCCGGCTGCAAACCGCGAGTTGCTGGTCCAGCGCGGATTTCATCGGCTCGTCGCCGTGGTAGTCCATGAACGTCAGGACGTTCGGGTCGGGGCCGGTGGCGCAGCTGGTCAAGCTCAGCGCGCACAGCGAGACGGCGAGCACCGCTGTTCTTCGGAAACGTCTGCGACGCCTGCGTATCAAGGGCTTCTCCTCCTGCTCCGTTGCACTAGAGGGCTCTGCGACTTCGCTCCAGGACGGGGCCTGGAACCGGACGCCAGACGTGCTGCGCGCCAGCGGTGCCTGCACCGCGACGCAGGCGCAGCTCCGGTCGGTGTTGGCCTGTCGACCACCTCCGGAACTCTGTCGAAGCGCTTCGACAGTCATCGTCGAAAATTGCCGGTGCGAGATCGTGCGATGAGTCCGGATTCTGGTGTCGTCACCGCGCGGCGGTCAATACTCGGGCGGAAATTGCCAGGAAATCGGCGGGTAACGTTGTGTTCTTCGCGGATCGGACCTAGCCTCGACTGACCCCGATCTCGTCGATTCGCTTCGACGCATTTATCCTGGAGAGGTGAAGATGGCGTCCATCGTCGACGTCGCGCGCGATGCGGGCGTGTCGTCGAGCACCGTTTCCTACGTGCTGTCCGGGAAGCGGTCGATCTCCGCGGAGACGCGACGTCGCGTGGAGGCGAGCATCCGCAAGCTCGGCTACCACCCGCACGCGGGGGCCCGCGCTCTGGCCAGCAGCCGCACCAACGTGCTGGCACTGGCCACCCCGCTGCGCACCGACGTCCACGTTCCGGTCATGATGCGGTTCGTCGCCTCCGTGGTCACCTGCGCGCGCAAGTACGACAACGACGTGCTGCTGCTGACCAACGACGAGGGACCCGCCGGGCTTCGCCGCGTCATGAACTCGGCGATGGCCGATGCCCTCCTGGTGATGGACATCGAGGCCGACGATCCGCGGATACCGGTGGTGCAGGCGTTGTCGCGCCCGGCGGTGCTGATCGGCGTACCTGACGACCCGGCTGGCCTGTCCTGCGTGGACCTCGACTTCGCCGCCGCGGCCAAGCGGTGCGTCAACCACCTCGCCGACCTCGGGCACGAACGCGTCGCGCTGATCGGACCGTCCCCGACCGTCCACGAGCGCGGCACCAACTTCGTGGGCCGGTTCCTCGGCGGATTCACCGCGGCGGCGCGCGAACGCGGCCTGCACGCCACCAACCTGCCGTGCGCGCCGACCTACGACGCGGTGCACGACTGCCTGGACGAGCTCTTCACCGCGCAACCGGAACTCACCGGTCTGGTCGTGCACAACGAGGCTGCGCTCGGCACGATCCTGTCCGGCTTGCAGCACCGGGACAAGCGGATTCCCGAGGACATCTCGGTGGTCGCGGTCGGCCCGGACGACCTGGCCACGAACTGGTCGGTCCCGCTGACCACGGTTCCGCTGCCGTCCGACGACGTCGGACGGATAGCGGTGGATATGGTGATGAGCCAACTCGACGGCACGAGCTCACCCGAAATCCGCCTGCTCTCACCACAACTCAACGTCGGCCGGAGCACCGCCCAGCGGACATGAGCCCCGCCCGGTTGCCTACGGCAGGATCCCGACCGCGGCGTAGGAGTTGTTCGTCTCGGCGTTCGCCGGGTCGGCCGGGGATTCCGGACGCCACTGGTCGAGCAGCACCAGGCCCGGCTCCACGAGCCGGTAGCCGTCGAGCAGGGCGGTGATGCCGTCCGAGGTGCGCAGGGTCACCGGTGTCGAGGTCTGCTGGTAGAGGCGCACCCCGGCTTCGACCTGCTCGTTGGTGACAGTGACCTGCGAGATGTGCGAAACCGCCAGCGCACTGCCACGCACGCAGGAATCCCGGTAACTCGCCATGATCCCGACCGGGTCATCGTCGTCCGGCACGAAGTGCAGCACCGAGACCGCCAGAACCGCCACCGGACGGGCGAAATCCAGCAGCCCGGCTACGCCGGGAGCGGACAGGACGTCCTGCGGGTGGCGCAGATCGGCCTGCGTGATGGTCACCCGCGGGTCGTCACCCAGCAGCCGACGCGCGTGCGCCACGGCCACCGGTTCGACGTCGACATAAGCCACCCGCGCCTCGGGGTTGAGCTCGTGGGCGACCTCGTGGACGTTGCCCACCGTCGGCACCCCGGAACCCAGATCGAGGAACTGGTCAATCCCCTGATCGATCAGGTAACTCACCGCTCGGCGCAGGAAAGCCCGGTTCGACCAGACCACGGACCGGACGAACGGCGAGAACTCCAGCTGCCGCTCAGCGGCGGCCCGATCAGACTCGAAGTTCGTGAATCCGCCGAGGTAGTAGTCGTAGATCCGCGCCGCGTTCGGCCGGTCCAGATCGAGCTCCCCGATCTCGTCATCCCGATCCATCCGACTCCTCCCGGTCAACACCCGACCGCGGTCCAACCGCGAACCACCAGCCCGAACTGACCCTACCCGCGAGCGTCCAACGCCCGTCCTGCCGGCTACGGGGTGGGGGGGGGGGGGGGGGGGGGGGGGGGGGGGGGGGGGGGGGGGGGGCCCCCCCCCCGCCCCCCCCCGCGGGGGGGGGGGGGGGGGGGGGGGGGGGGGGGG
>NZ_JALBWV010000127.1 GCF_022678645.1 Saccharopolyspora soli
GGCCCCCCGCCCCCCCCCCCCGCCGCCGCCCCCCCCCCCCCCCCCCCCCCCCCCCCCCGGGGGGGCCGGGGGGGGGGGGGGGGGGGGGCGGGGGCCCCCCCCCCCCCCCCCCCCCCCCCACGACTCAACCGAAACAGCCCGGCAGGATCACCGTCTTGGCCGAGTCGGACGCGGTGGGTGAGCGCCTAGCCTCGCGGGGTGACATCCGCGTCTGAAGAATCAACCACCCGCGAACTCGGACAGATCAAGGCCGTCTGCCTCGACATCGACGACACCCTGCTCGACAGCGGGAGAGCGGCTCGACACGGCCTACGGGAACTCGTCGGCAGCGACCGGGCCTGGCCGGTGTGGCAGCGCACCACGGACCAGCACTACGCGCGGTTCGTCACCAACGAGATCGACTTCGACGTGATGTGCGTCGAACGCACCCGCGCGTTCTTCGCGGCCTTCGGCGAAGACATCGACGACGCCGAGGCCGCCCGCCGGGAATCCCTGCGGATGGCCGCCATGCAAAGCGCCTGGGGACTGTTCGACGACGCCCGGCCGTGCCTGGACTGGCTGCGCGCCAGCGGCCTGCGGCTCGCCGTCATCACCAATGCGCCGAGTGCCTACCAGCGCAAGAAAATCGCCGCCGTCGGCCTCGCCGACGCCTTCGACCAACTGGTCATCTCCGACGAGCTCGGCGTCGCCAAACCAGACCCGCGCATCTTCCACACCGCCTGCCGCGCACTGGGGTTGAGCCCGGAAGAAGTCGTGCACGTCGGCGACAAACTCGACGCCGACGCGCTCGGCGCCACCCAAGCCGGGCTGCACGGCGTCTGGCTCAACCGCAACGGGACCGAAGCCCCGACCGGACACGTGCCGACCATCACGAGCCTCTTCGAACTACCCGAACTGCTCGTCTCGGACCTGCCCGCCATCCCGGCCCGCCCGCCGGTCACCACCGGCGGCCGCATCGCCGAACTGGTCCGCTGAAAACCGGCATCCGGGCCGCCACAGCCGCCGCCACCTGCGACGATCCCCGACCGAGGGGGGCGAATTTCCACGCCCCCGGAGATGGTCTAATATTCTCAGCGACGCGGCGGACAGCAGCCCGGAAGCCGGACTTCTCGCTGAGGAGATCGGAAAACGGCGGCTGGCCGTCCAACACCATGGGGTATGGTGTAATTGGCAGCACGACTGATTCTGGTTCAGTTAGTCTAGGTTCGAGTCCTGGTACCCCAGCGAGCAGATCACCGACTTGATGTGGCACATCGACGTCGGAAATGCAAGTGATCGCTCGACAACAAGGTCCCGTCGTCTAGTGGCCTAGGACGCCGCCCTCTCAAGGCGGTAGCGCGGGTTCAAATCCCGTCGGGACTACAAGAGTGGGAGAGCCCTATCTACGGAATGCGTAGATGGGGCTCTTTTCGTCATTTCATTGGGGGGCCGAGCCCCCAAGCCCCCACGGTGCGGTGGGGGGCTTTTCGAGTGCTCCTTGCTTCCGGTTTCGTTCCCGGCTTGGATTGCCAACCAGCAGAGAGGTGCCACCACATTTTCGACCAACGGAGGGGTGTCGGATTTCCGCCAGCTGGACTGGGGCTCCGGACTGGGTTTCGTCCCGCGGAGCGGGTGTTCGCGGTGTTGGGTGCTTTCGGCTTGGGGCTCCGGGTGGGTGGGGTCGCCTGGCGGCGTGAGGCCTCCGGCTGGGGTTGGGGTGTTGATCTTTTGTTGATGGGGGTGGGGGTTTGGTGGTTGTGGGGGTGTTGTAGAGTTCTTCGTGTTGCTCGGTCCCGTCGTCTAGTGGCCTAGGACGCCGCCCTCTCAAGGCGGTAGCGCGGGTTCAAATCCCGTCGGGACTACCAGTAGGGCCCTACCCGCTGCTTGCGGGTAGGGCCCTTTTCGTTCCGTCTCTGTCGGCGCTTCGCGCCGTGTCCCTGTTGTGTCGGCGCTTCGCGCCGTGGGGTTGTGGGGTGCTGGTGGGTTGTGGCGCTTCGCGCCTGTGGGGTTTTTGGTGGCGCTTCGCGCCTGTGCGGGGTTCGCGTCTTCTTTGCTTCTTTGTGGTTTGGGTCTTTGGGGTTAATTGTCGGCGCTTCGCGCCGTGGCTTTTGGTTGGTCGCTGGTTCGTCGGCGCTTCGCGCCGTGTTCGGTCGCGGGCGTGGTTGTTGTGGTGGTTATAGGCGGTTTTGTAGGGCTTCTGCTGCTGCTAGTAGGTCTGCTGCCCAGCGGGCTCCTGGGCGGCGGCCCATTCGGTCTATGGGGCCTGAGACCGATATTGCTGCTACTACGTTGCCTTGGGCGTCTTTTACCGGGGCTGAGACGCTGGCTACTCCGGATTCCCTTTCGGCCACGCTTTGGGCCCAGCCCCTTCTTTGGACTTCCAGGAGGGTTCTCTCGCCGAAGACCGCTTCCGCTAGGACCGCTCTTTGGGTTGCTTGGTCTGCCCAGGCCGCTAGGACTTTGGCTCCGGAGCCTGCCGTCATCGACAGGGCCGTTCCCACTGGGACCGTGTCTCTCAGGCCGCTGGGGGGTTCTGCCGCCGCTATGCACAGGCGTTGCATTCCGTCCCTTCGGTAGAGCTGGACGCTTTCGCCTGTTATGTCGCGGAGTTTCGGCAGTACCGTTGTCGCCGCTTCCAGGAGCGGGTCCACCGCTCCGCCCGCTAGTTCCGCTAGGGCCGCTCCTGGGCGCCAGCGGCCGTCCGAGCCCCTTCTCAGGAGTCGGTGCACTTCCAGTCCTACCGCTAGGCGGTGGGCCGTTGCTCTTGGCAGCCCTGTTCGGCTGCACAGTTCCGCGAGGCCGCAAGGCTCGATGGCGACGGCCTGCAGGACGGCCACCGCCTTGTCCAGTACTCCGATGCCGCTATGCTGTCCCACGTACCGATACTAACTTCCCGGAATCTGGGAAGTCCACTCTGTGGGAGAGACCCGAGTTCGGGTCTCGGCAGGCTCGACTGGGAGCAGCGATGGGAAAAACACTCGCGGAGAAGGTTTGGGACGCGCACATCGTGCGCCGTGGTGCGGGGCACGAGCCCGACCTGCTCTACATCGATCTCCACCTGGTGCACGAGGTCACCAGTCCGCAGGCTTTCGAAGGGTTGCGGTTGGCCGGTCGGCAGGTGCGCCGCCCCGATCTGACGTTGGCCACCGAGGACCACAACGTGCCCACCACCGGGCTCGACCTGCCGATCGCCGACCCGGTGTCCCGGACGCAGGTCGAAACCTTGCGGACGAACTGCGCGGAGTTCGGCATCCGGCTGCATCCGATGGGCGACGCCGAGCAGGGCATCGTGCACGTCGTCGGCCCGCAGCTCGGGTTGACGCAGCCGGGCACCACCGTGGTTTGCGGTGACAGCCACACCTCGACGCACGGCGCGTTCGGCGCGTTGGCCTTCGGCATCGGCACTTCCGAGGTCGAGCACGTGCTGGCCACCCAGACCTTGCCGCTGAAGCCGTTCAAGACCATGGCCATCAACATCGAGGGCACGCTGCGGCCGGGAGTGACCAGCAAGGACGTGATCTTGGCCGTGATCGCCAAGATTGGCACCGGTGGTGGGCAGGGTTACGTGCTGGAGTACCGCGGCGAAGCGGTGCGCCAGCTGTCCATGGAAGCCCGCATGACGATCTGCAACATGTCGATCGAGGCCGGGGCGCGGGCTGGCATGATCGCCCCGGACGAAACGACTTTCGCCTACCTGAAGGGGCGCCCGCACGCCCCCGAAGGCGCGGACTGGGACGCCGCCGTCGAGTACTGGAAGACGCTCCGCACCGACGACGACGCCACTTTCGACGCAACAGTCACGCTGAACGCCGACGAGTTGACCCCGTTCGTCACCTGGGGCACCAACCCCGGTCAGGGCCTGCCGCTGGGCGAGCGGGTGCCGGATCCCGCGCGGATCGGCGACGAAGGCGAACGGGTCGCGGCCGAGAAGGCATTGGCGTACATGGGCTTGGCGCCCGGCACGCCGCTGCGCGAGGTGGCCGTGGACACCGTGTTCCTCGGCTCCTGCACCAACGGCCGGATCGAGGATCTGCGCGCCGCCGCCGAGGTTCTCAAGGGCCGCAAGGTCGCCGCCGACGTGCGGATGCTCGTCGTGCCCGGCTCGATGAAGGTCCGCGCGCAGGCGGAGTCCGAGGGCCTGCACGACGTTTTCACCGCCGCTGGCGCGGAATGGCGTTCGGCCGGTTGTTCGATGTGCCTGGGCATGAACCCGGATCAGCTCACGCCGGGCGAGCGCAGCGCCTCCACCTCCAACCGCAACTTCGAGGGGCGGCAAGGCAAGGGCGGCCGCACCCACTTGGTTTCCCCGCTGGTGGCCGCCGCCACCGCGGTGCGCGGCACCCTTTCCTCCCCCGACGACCTCGACGGATGAGGGCACGAACCCACAAGGAGCAGTGACGATGGAACCGTTCAAGACGCACACCGGGGTCGGCGTCCCGCTGCGCCGGTCCAACGTGGACACCGACCAGATCATCCCGGCGGTCTACCTCAAGCGGGTCTCCCGGACCGGTTTCGAGGACGCCCTGTTCGCCGCGTGGCGGGCGGATGAGAACTTCATCCTGAACCACGAGACCTTCCGCAACGGCAGCGTGCTGGTCGCCGGGCCCGACTTCGGCACCGGCTCCTCGCGCGAGCACGCCGTGTGGGCGCTGAAGGACTACGGCTTCCGGGTGGTCATCTCGGCCCGTTTCGCGGACATCTTCCGCGGCAACTCGGGCAAGCAGGGACTGCTGGCGGCCCAGTGCGAGCAGTCCGATGTGGAGCTGCTGTGGAAGCTGCTGGAGAACGAGCCGGGCACCGCCGTCACGGTCGATCTGGAGCGACGGACCGTGCACGCCAAGGACCTCACGGTGCCCTTCAGCATCGACGACTACACCCGCTGGCGGTTGCTGGAAGGGCTCGACGACATCGGTCTGACGCTTCGCCACGCCGAGACGATCGACACTTTTGAGCATGCTCGGCCGAGCTTCAAACCGGCCACCCTGCCCGCCCGAACCCCCTGATCTCGACCCTGATCGGGGGCGAGTTTTTCCCATTGTGCAAGGAAAAAACCGCCCCCGAGGGGACAACTGAACAGTTGCTCCAGGACCCCTGCGGAGGCCGAGCCCGGACTCGAAACCCCACGCCCCAAACGAAAAAATGAGGCGTGGCGAATGGCATTTGTTTGTCCGGGGCTTTACCGTTGACATTGAGTCGGCCCAACGGGGCCGTTGTTGTGTCCTGGGAGGGACTGAAGTGAACAAGGCCCAACTCATCGAGGCTCTGGCAGAACGCCTCGGCGACAAGAAGACCGCCAGCCAGGCTGTGGAAAGCGTTGTGGACATCATCGTTCGCAACGTCAACAAAGGCGAGAAGGTCAACATCACCGGCTTCGGGGTTTTCGAGAAGCGGGCCCGTGCCGCACGCACCGCTCGCAACCCGCGCACCGGTGAGAGCGTGAAGGTCAAGAAGACCAACGTTCCGGCCTTCCGCGCTGGCACCCAGTTCAAGGAAGTTGTGGGCGGACAGCGGAAACTGCCGCGCGTCTCCGCGGCCAAGGCGGCCACCACCCGTGGTGCGACCACCAAGACCGCGACCGCCCCCAAGGCCGCAGCCGGTACTCGCGCCAAGGCCACCGCCACGCGGGCGGCCGCGACGAAGACCACCGGCCGCGCAACGGCGAAGGCCGCCGCTACCAAGGCCGCTCCGAAGCGGACCGCTGCCAAGGCGACCGCTGCGAAGGCGACCACGAAGCGGGCGACCACGGCCAAGGCCGCGCCGAAGGCCGCCGCCAAGACCACGGCGGCCAAGACCACTCGTCCGGCAACCAGGAAGGCGACGACCACGCGCAAGTCCACGAAGAAGTGAGTGCTCGCTTCCGAGCACTGGTGGACCGAGCGGGCGGCGAACTAGCCCCAACGAGGGGCAGTAGCCGCCCGCTCACGGCAACAAGATCCTGTTGCTGGATGCGATTCGCGTAGGTGGAAGCCCGGCGGCGCCTCAGACGCCGCCTAGGCGGCGGGATCCCCGACTCAGTTTGTGTCCGGACGCAGCGTCGGGGTTTTCCGCGTAAGCGGGGGCCTGAGCGCCCGCGAGTGGTCGATCCGCGCGCGTGGTGCGACGGTGCCGCGCAAGCGCTGTGAGAAGGCCGTGGCCGCCGGATCGCCGGTGGGCCATGGACAAGTGCCAGTGGGCGGTGCGCAACGCCCACACGGCGCGATCAGGGCCCCGTAGCGGCGGTGCAGCGGTGCTGTGGTCCGTTGAAGTCGGGGCGTCGGCGGGTGTTCGTCGACGCATCCGTCTCCTGTGGCCTTACCACGGCCCGGTGAAACCTCCGTGGCCTCGCCCCAGCAGCGGCGATCCGCGTGCGCGGGGCGGGAAAGTCCGGTCGGGGCGTCGCGGTCGGCGGACCGACGCGAGTTCTCAGTGCGTCTTCGGTCTGTCTTTGAAGCGGCGCAGCCGCTTGGCCCACGTACGCGGCTGGCACCGAGACGGCGACAGCAACTCCCGCAGGGGGCCGCTACCCGCACCGCCACGCGAAACGGGTTCGAAGACAGGCTGTCAGCCGAACGGGTCTGCCAGGTAGTCGGCAGCGGCCAGCCGCAGCGCGGGACCCCTGCCGTTGCTGGAATACCGGTCCCGGCTGAAGGTCAACGTCCAAACGCTGCCCTTCCGGCTGGCCACCTCGCCCAGTGCCAGCCCGGCCGAATCAGCCAGTCGGGTCACCAGATCCGGGATGGCACCGCCCTGGCTGCACACCAGCGCGGTGCCGGTACCGGCCGCGATGCGCAGCATCCGGTCCACTGCCGCCGCCGGGTCGGTCAGATACCCCTCTTCGGAGAACAGCGGCTCGATGGCGATGTCGATTCCGAGGTCGGCGGCGATCGGCGCCACTGTTTGTTCGCAGCGCAGCCGCGGTGCGGAATAGATCCGAGTCGGACCGAACAACGGCAACAGGGAATGCAATGCGTCGCGCTGGCGCTGACCCGCTCGGCTGAGCGGGCGCAGCACGTCGTCCCCGGCCCATTCGGACCGTTTGCCCGCTTTCGCGTGCCGCACCAGCAACACGGTCGCCGAATCGACCGGCAGCTGGTCGAAAGCGTCGAGCACGCCCACATCGTGCGGATAGCTGAGCAGTCCGCGGGCCTGGTCCATGCGCAGCCAACGCAATTCGTCCACTTCGCTGTTCCGGGTGAAAGCCCCGTCGTGGGCCCGAGCGCTGAAGTAGTCGACCACTTTCGGTGCGCGGCTGCCGTCCAATTCCGGCACCGAGTAGTTCACCCGCGTCAGGAATCGGGACAGCACGCAGGAAAACCCGGTCTCCTCGGCCACCTCGCGAGCCGCCGCGTGCGCGGGCAGCTCACCGGCATCGAGTTTGCCCTTCGGCAACGACCAGTCGTCGTAGCGGGGCCGGTGCACCAGCGCCACCTCGATGCCGTCGGCGCTCGGCCGCCACAGCACGGCCCCGGCCGCCCGGATCGGTTCGCCAGCCGCATCGGTCCGCTCGTCGATTTCGCCGGATGTCGGTTGGTCCTCGGTCACGCTCATCTTCCTCAACGCACCTTCGCGCCGTGCAGGCGCAGCATTTCCACCTGGTGGTCGCGGACCTGCTCGCCGCTGCGGGGGGACGGCTCCCAGTCTCCCTTCGCGTTGAGCACCCAGCAGCGCGTCGACGGGTGCAGCGTCGAGTCGAGCATCGCGTCGAGCTGCGCGGTGAGCTTGGCGTCGGTGACCCGCACCTGGGTTTCGATGCGGCGGTCCAGGTTCCGGTGCATCATGTCGGCGCTGCCGATCCAGTGCTCGTCGATGCCGACGAAGTGGAACACCCGGGAATGTTCGAGGAACCGGCCCAGGATCGAGCGCACCTCGATGTTCTCGCTGAGGCCGTCCACCCCGGCCTTGAGCGCGCAGATCCCGCGCACCACCACCTGCACCGGGACACCGGCCAGCGAGGCCCGGTACAGGCTGTCGATGATCTGCTCGTCGACCAGCGAGTTCACCTTCATCCTGATGCCGCACGGCAAACCCTGCCGGGCCCGCTCGCTCTCGGCCTCGACGCGCTCCACGATGCCGTTGCGGATGCCCTGCGGGGACACCAGGATCCGGCGGTACTGGCCGTGCCGGGCGTAACCGGTGAGCACGTTGAACAGGTCGGTGAGGTCGGCGCCGATCTCCGGCGAGGCGGTCAGCAGGCCGAGATCCTCGTAGAGCCGCGCGGTCTTCGGGTTGTAGTTGCCGGTGCCCAAGTGGCAGTAGCGGCGGATCGTCGAGCCTTCCTGGCGCACCACGAGCGCCGTCTTGCAGTGCGTCTTCAACCCGACCAGGCCGTAGACCACGTGCACCCCGGAGCGTTCCAGGGTTCGCGCCCACTGGATGTTGGCCTGCTCGTCGAACCGCGCCTTCAACTCCACCAGCGCCACGACCTGCTTGCCCGCCTCGGCCGCGTCGATGAGGGCGTTGACGATCGGGGAGTCACCGGAGGTCCGGTACAGCGTTTGCTTGATGGCCAGCACGTGCGGATCCGCCGCCGCCTGCTCGATGAACCGCTGCACCGAGGTGGAGAACGAGTCGTAGGGGTGGTGCACCAGCACGTCGCCCTCGCGCAGCGTGGCGAAGATGCTCTTCGGCGTCTGCCCTTCGGCGAACGCGGGATGCGTCGCGGGCACGAACGGCGCCTCCTTGAGATCCGTGCGGTGCAACCGGTCCAGCTGGAACAGGCAGGACAGGTCCAGCAAGCCCTTGACCTCCACCACGTCGTGCTGGTCCACCTCCAGCTCGCGCAGCAGGAGTTCGAGCATGGTCTCGCTCATCGTTTCGGTGACTTCCAGCCGCACCGGCGGCCCGAAGCGGCGCCGCGCGAGTTCCCGCTCCATGGCCTGCAGCAGGTCTTCGTCGCGGTCCTCCTCGACTTCCAGGTCGGCGTTGCGGGTGACCCGGAAGATGTGGTGCTCGGCGACCCGCATGCCGGGGAACAGCTTTCCCAGGTGTGCGGCGATGAGCTCTTCCAGCGGCAGGAACGTGGCGTGTTCGTTCTCCCGGTCGGCTTCCACGCGGATCAGCCGCGGCACGTTGTCCGGCACCTTCACCCGCGCGAACCGCCGCAACCCGGCGTCCGGATCGGCCACGGTGACCGCGAGGTTCAGCGACAGCCCGGAGATGTAGGGGAAGGGGTGCGCCGGGTCGACCGCCAGCGGGGTGAGCACCGGGAAGATGTGGTCCTCGAAGTAGCGGCTCAGCTTGATCTGGTCAGCGGTCTCCAGTTCGGCCCAGTTGAGGATCCGGATGCCGTGCGCCGCCAGCTCGGGCACCAGTTCGTCGAGGAAGACCCGGCTCAACTTCTCCATCAGGTCCTGGTTGTGGGCGGAGATCCGGACCAGTTGCTCGTGGGGGGTCAGTCCGTCGGCGCTGCGCACCGAAAGGCCGGTCTCCTCGCGGCGCTTCAGCCCGGCGACCCGGACCATGTAGAACTCGTCCAGGTTGGACGCGAAGATCGCGAGGAACTTGGCGCGTTCCAGCACCGGCTGCGACTTGTCCTCGGCGATCGCCAGCACCCGCGCGTTGAAATCCAGCCAGGACAGCTCGCGGTTGAGGTAGCGGTCCTCGGGCAGGTCGGTGGTGGCTGCCGCGCGGGTCACCGCGGGCGGCGCCGATGGCACCCGGGCGCCGTCGGAGTTCTGGGCGGCTGCCGGTTCGTCGGCAGCGACCGGGTTCCCGGCGCGGCGCGCCGGGCGGGGCGTCCGGCGCGTGGACCGTCCGCTGGAGGTTCGCTTGGCGGGCTGTTTGGAGGCCCGATCGCTGCTGTCGGTGCTCACAGGCCCATTGTCACCCATCAGGCGGGTGTGGCTCGACTTCTTGGCGGGTGTGCGACGTCATGGTCGTGGGGGGGGGGCCAGCACCGCGAAACCCCCACACCGCACCACCCCCCCACACCCCCCCGGCGCCCCCCCCCCCCGCCGCGCAGCCCGGCCGGCCGCGTCGGAG
>NZ_JALBWV010000128.1 GCF_022678645.1 Saccharopolyspora soli
CGCCCACCGGCGGGCTGGGCCTCGGCGTGGACCGCCTGATCATGCTGCTGACCGGCGGCTCGATCCGGGAGTCGCTGACCTTCCCGCTGGTCAAGCAGCACGGCTGATCAGGCCGCGTGGAACACCGGCACGGCTTCGCCGTCTCCGTAGCGCTGGAAGCCCACGGAGAGCGCAAGGCCCTCGGCGAGGTCTTCAGGGGCGACGCCGAGGATTCGCGCGTGCAGCCAAGGCCCCTCGGTGAGTTCGACGATCCCCGCGACGACGGCGGTGTCGTCCGGGCCGGGCACCACGGTCCAGGTCACCAGCGTCGCGGTGCCGCCAGCGGGCTCCCACGTCAGGTCGATCGATGCGCAGTCCGGGCACTGCGGCACGTTCGGCGCGATGACCAGCGAACACTGCGGGCAGCGCCGGACGAGCAGTTCACCGCGGGCGGTGCCGTCGAAGAACTCGGCCGACGCCTCGTTGCGGGAAACGGAGATCACGGGTACGTCCCTGCTGTCAGAGCTCGCCATGCGAGCAGTTCCGTCGGCGCCCCATTCGGGTGAGAGGTGAGGGGCACCCGTGACCAACTTACTGGGGCACGGGTGCCCCTCACCTCAGGCTCATCCGGTGGGGCTGAGCACGAGGGTGGCGTGGTGGGCCAGGATGCCGCCGTTGCCGCTGACCAGGATCACGTCGTTGCGCGGCACCTGCCGCGCGCCGCCCTGACCGCGGGCCTGGATTACCGCCTCGGACAACGGGGTCATACCCCACATGTAATAGCCGGACAGCTGGCCACCTCCGGTGTTGACCGGGAGCGCGCCACCTGGTGCCAGCGCGCCGGAGGCGACGAACTCGCCGCCCTCGCCCTTGGCGCAGAAACCGTAGTCCTCCAAGGTGATCAGCACGGTGAAGGTGTAGCAGTCGTAAAGCTCGGCGACATCGACGTCCGAAATGGACACTCCGGCCATCTTCAACGCGGTGGGGCCTGCCTGCGCGGCGCCGGTGCGCAACCCGAACTCGCTGCCGCGCGCGGCGGGGTAGTTGGGGTGGCTCTGCGCGAATCCGAGCACGTGCACCGGCGGCTGGCGCAGGTCCGCCGCGCGGTCGGCGGAGGTGACCAGCACCGCGATGCCGCCGTTGCTGACCAGGCAGCAGTCCAGCAGCCGCAGCGGATCGGCGATCATCCGAGACGCCTGGTGATCGGCTAGGGTGATCGGTTCCCGGAACTGGGCGAGCGGGTTGCGCGCCGCCCACGCCCGCTGTGCCACCGCGATCGCGCCGAGTTGTTCGGACGTGGTCCCGTAGGTGTTCATGTGCCGCCGGGCAGCTTGCGCGTACATCGCATTGACGCTGGTCAGCCCGCTGGCGCCGAGCAACCCTTCGAATCCGCTTGGCAGACGGCGCCCGGTGTAGGCCGACGCGCTGCCCTTGTCGGGCTGCCGGGGCGCGTCGGCGAACACGCAGGCGACGGTGTCGGCCATGCCCGAGCGCACCGCCATCGAGGCGTAGGCGAGCATCGACCCCGCCGATGAGCCGAACGCTTGCATCTCGGTCAGCAACCGCAGGTCGCGGATCTGGAGTTGCTGTTGCAGCGTCCAGATGTCGACACCACCGGAGACTCCGGAGTTGAGCAGCAGGCCGTCCACATCGGACAGTTGAAGTCCGGCGTCGGCGACGGCGCGGCGCACCGCCTCGGCGGCGAACTCGCCTGCGGTGGAACCGTAGACCTTGCCCAGTTCGGTCATGCCCAGGCCGGCGATCACCGGCCGACGCCCTGCGGAGTCCGCCAATGCCGCCTCCCTTGCGAGCCACCGAAATGTTTCGGACTTAGAACTCGCGCGGATTGGGCATGTCGAGGGGGTCGTCAGGCAAGCGGCGTCAGCCGCTTCCTCCCACTCTCGCAGCTCGCGCCGCTGCGGGTTCTCAGAGGTTTTCTCGCGAGGACAGCCCCGACGTGGTGTATCGGCATACATGATGTCGGGGATCCCGGAGTCGAGAAAGCCTCTGAGGTTCCGCTACCCGCACCGCCACGCAAGCCAATCCGCGCACCCTCTTAATCAGTCCAAAATCATGATGACCCGCTCGCGTGCGACCGCGCAAGACGCCGATTGATCGGCTACAACGCGGGAATCAGGCTGTCTGCGGGGGTTTGCGCCGAGTCCAGCAGACCGCGCCGGGCCAGTTCCGGGTGCACGCCTTCACCGAACCAGTACGCCTCTTCCAGGTGCGGGTAGCCGGACAGCACGAACTCCTCGATGCCCACCGCGTGGTATTCCTCGATGAGATCGGCGACTTCGGTGTGGCTGCCGACGAACGCGGTACCAGCGCCGCCGCGGAGCAGGCCGACTCCCGCCCACAATCCGGGGTGGATCTCCAACTTCCGCGCGTCGCTGTGCAACACACCGCCGTGCAGCTCAGCCATGTTGCGCTGACCGGTCGATTCGGTGACCGCGAACTTCGCCTGGGAGGCGGCGATGTCAGCCGGGTCCATCTGGTCGACGAACCGCTGCGCAGTGGCCCAGGCGTCGGCGCTGGTGTCCCGCGTGATGATGTGGGCGCGCAGGCCGAACCGCAGGGTGCGGCCCTCCTCGGCGGCGAGTTCGCGCAGCCGCTGGACCTTCCGGCCCACCGCATCCGGTGGTTCGCCCCAGGTCAGGTGCACGTCCGCGCGCCGCGCCGCGACCGGCAGGGCGGCGTCCGACGAACCGCCGAAGTACAGCTTGGGCTGCGGGTCCGGCGCCTCGAACGCGGTCGCGCCGCGGACCTGGTAGTGCTCGCCGTCGAAGTCGAACGGCTCACCGCTGAAGATCCCGCGCAGCACGGCCAGGAACTCGTCGGTGCGCGCGTACCGCTGGTCGTGGTCCAGCCAGTCGCCGTAGCGCTGCTGCTCGCCGGATTCACCGCCGGTGACGATGTTGAGCAGCAGCCGCCCGCCGGAGACCTTCTGGTACGTGGTGGCCAGCTGGGCGGCCAGCGTCGGGGTCAGCGCACCGGGCCGGAACGCCACCAGGAACTTGATCCGCCGGGTGCGGGCCAGCAGCGCGGCCGTGGTGATCCACGCGTCCTGGCACCAGGTGCCGGTGGGGGTCAGCATCCCGGTGAAGCCGAGGTGCTCGGCGGCCTGCGCCACCTGCGCCAGGTAGTCGATGTCCGGCTGGCGCGGCGTGTCGGCCCCGGTGGCGGTGACGTGCGGCCGGTCCACAATGGATCGACCGTCGCCATGGGTCGGCAGGAACCAGTGCGTGGTGACGCTCATGTGGTGCTCTCCTGGGATCTTCAGCCCGCGGTGGCGAGCTGGTTGGCGAACCTGGTGTCTACGAACTCGGCGAACTGGAACGGGCGGGGGATCTCCTTGACCGCCACGAACGCGTCTGCGAGCTCCTGCTCCGAGCGGATCACCGAGTCGTCCAGCGGCACCGGCAGGTCCGGGCCCAGGTCGGTGGCTCGGCGGGTCACCTCGATCGGCAGGCCGGTGTCCGCGGACCAAGCCTGCGCGCGCTGCTCGCGGTTCGCGTCCGAGAAGCGCTGCGCCCTGGCCAGCCGCACCAGGTAGTCCGCGATGGCGGTGTTGCGGCCCGCGTCGGCCAGGGCCTTGGTCCCGGCGACCTGGAAGCTGAGCCCGTTGGCAGTGCCTTGACCATCGGCGATCACCCGCGCGCCGGACTCCAGCTGGATCTGGGAGAAGTACGGATCCCAGATCGCCCAGGCATCCACCGAGCCCTGCCGGAACGCCCCGAGCGCGTCGGAAGGTTGCAGGTACACCAGTTCGACGTCGTTGGGGGTCAGACCAGCGGCTCGCAAGGTCAGCAGGATCTGGCCGTGCGCCGAACTGCCCTTGGACACCGCGATCTTGCGGCCGCGCAACTGGTCGCGCCCCCGCAGCGGCGAGTTCGGCAGCACCACCAGCGCATCGCTGGCGACGTTGCCCTTCGCGGCGGCGACGATCTTGATGTTGGCCCCGGCCGCGGCGGCGAACAGCGGCGGCGTGTTGCCGACCCCGCCGAGGTCGATGGCATCCGCCGAAACCGCTTCCAGCAGCGGCGGACCGGACGGGAACGTCGCCCACTGCACGGTGTACGGGAAGTCGTCCAGCCCGGCGGAGTGCAGCAGGGAGCGGGCATTGCCCTTCTGGTCACCGACGCGCAGCGTCACACCCGCCAACCGCTGCGGATCGACCGGTGCGGGCACCGGAGCCTGCGCCGGATCGCTGCCGTCGGCACCGCAGGCGCTGAGCAAACCGGCAGAGGTGGTGGAAAAGGCAAGGGCAGCAAGGAAATCACGACGACGCACGGTCGGTTGCTCCATCGTTGCGGGAAGTCGGCACGCCATTCGCCGGGTAGGAGAAAGCGAATCGGAACGCGGTACCGGGAACTTGCGGAATCAGCGCGGAGAACTCAGCAAGGACGACAGACGGAGCTGGCCTGCCGTCGCAGATCGACGTGCAGGCGCCAGGTCAACGCAACGCGTCCGGACACGAATCTGATGCTTGCAGGCGCCCAGCACCGACGTCAACGGTGGCGGCGAGGCTCCCACGGAGCGGGAAACGGACCGCGTCAACCAGGAAACGATGCGAAATACGCGGCGGCCATGTCCTCGTTGCCGTGCCCGGCCGCCACCGCTCGCTGAAACCGCGCCAGCACCGCGTCGGCGAGATCGAGCCGGACCGAGTCGCCCGCGGCCTCGGCGATCAGCGCCGCATCCTTGGCCGCGCCGCGCAACTCGAACGACGGGGTGAAGTCGCCCTTGAGGATCGCCGCGCCCTTGAGCTGCGCGTACGGGGAGTCGGTGGGGGTTCCGCTGATCGCGGAGAGGAATTCCGCGCCGTCGACGCCGAGCGCACGAGCCAGCGCCATCGACTCGCCGACAGCGTTCGTGAGCGTCAGGATCCAGCTGTTGATGACGAGCTTCATGCGGGTCGCAGCCGCGCCCTCGGCGTCCTCGCCCAGCCAGAGGGTGCGCTGCCCGACCGCGTCGAACAGCGGTTGCACGCGGTCGCGGACTTCGGTGGGGCCAGCGGCCAGCACGACGAGTTCGCCCTTCTCGGCGGGCAGTTTCGTGCCCACCACGGGTGCGTCGACCAGCGTCGCACCGCTGGCGACCGCACTGGCCTGGGCCAATCCGGCGAGCCCGATCGTGCCCATCTGGAGCCACACCGCACCCGGCGGCAGTTCGGCGGCCGCGGCCCGGCCCGCCTCGACCGTTGCGGCAGCGTCCAACAGCATCGTGATCAGCACATCGGCCCCGCGCGCGGCCTCCGCCGGTGTATCGGCGACCGTGGCGCCGTCGGCCGACAACGGAGCTGCCTTGGCGGGAGTGCGGTTCCACACCCGGACCGGGAATCCGGCGGCCAGCAGGTTGCGCGCCATCGGCGCGCCCATCGTTCCGGTGCCCAGGAATGCCACAGTGGTCATCGAATGCTCCTACCGCGATTGTGCAATCGAGAGTCTACACAGGCCAGGCAGGAAAAGCACCTGGCATACCAAGGAGATTCGGATAGCCATTGTGGACAGTCGTCCGTGTGCGCGTGATCAACGGGTGCAGGTCGCGGGCAACATCGATTCCTGCGCGACCGACCACGGCACTCAGTCGAGACGGATCTGCCAGTTGCGGGAGATGACCGCGAGCACGGCCACCGCGCCTGCGGTGAACACCCCGCCGCCTTCGCCGAGGAGCAGGCACAGCACCGCGATGAACGCCGAGACCGCAGCCAGCGCTACGCGGGGTGACATGTGCGCCCACACGCGTCGCAACGCGCTGCTCTCGGTGAGCCTGCGCGCCAGTTTCGGATCGTCGCCGATGAGCTGCTGTTCGATCTCCCTCAGGCGGCGCCGCTCGTCCCTCGGTAGCATGGCCACCTCCAACGGGTCATCCGCCCTGTTGAACAAGTATTGCAACGATGTACGTCGGTGTGAAGGGCCCATTGGCAAGTCTGTCGAGGTAGGGCTGTGGGCTGCAACACCTGGCCCTAGGACCCGCGTCCCTGGTGGGACCAGCCGTCGGGGAGCGGACGCATTCCGCTGACCGGGCCGAGCCAGACGTAAACCCAGCACGGTTGGCCGTCGAGGCGGATCCGGCGGCGCTCGTACTCCGGACCCTCGTACTCGTCCAGCACCGGCAACGCCCGGTCCGGGTCGCGCAGCCGGAAAACCTGTGCTGGAACGCGGGAATCCGCGTCGAGCTTCAGCGCGGGATACCCGTTGGCCGTGTCGTACAGCGCGCCGGGCAGCCAGGTCGGCTCGGGCGGGCCGACGACCAGCGGCGACAGCAGATGCCAAGCCGCCGCGCCGGGCAGCAGCGTGCCGTAGACGGCGATGCGATCGGACACGCCCCGATTCTCCCGCACGCCGTCAGGGGCGGACGCTCCTCGCGCCCGCCCCTGACGGTGATTGGGTCACGCCGCGGTGGCCGTTGGTTCGTCGACCTGGAAGGTCAGTTCGCCGTCGGCGGTGGACACCCGCAGGTGGGCGCCCTCGGCGAGCTCGCCGTCCAGCAGCAGATCGCTGATCCGGTCGTCGACCTCCCGCTCGATCGCCCGCCGCAACGGCCGGGCGCCGAACTCCGGCTGGTAGCCGCGCTCGGCGATCCAGGCCACCGCGGCCGGGTCGAACTCGATGGCGATGCCCAAGGCTCGCAGCCGCCGCTCGGTGTGGCCCAACAGCATCCGGGTGATCGTGTGCAGCTGTTCGCCGTCCAGCCGCTTGAAGACCACGATCTCGTTGATGCGGTTGAGGAATTCCGGTCGGAACGCCTCGCGCAACCGGGGCATGATCCGCTCGTCCAGCGCCGGATCGGCGTCGGTGGCGGTGAAGCCGATCTTGCCGCCCGCGCTGGAGACGACCTCCGAGGCGAGGTTGCTCGTCATGATCAACACCGTGTTGGTGAAGTTGACGGTGCGGCCCTGGCCGTCGGTCAACCGGCCGTCGTCGAGCACCTGCAACAGCGTGTTGAACACGTCCGGGTGGGCCTTCTCGACCTCGTCCAGCAGGATCACCGAGTACGGGTGCCGCCGCACGGCCTCGGTCAGCTCACCGGCCTCACCGTGCCCGACGTAGCCGGGCGGGGCGCCGACCAGTCGGCTGGCGGTGTGGCGTTCCTGGAACTCGCTCATGTCCAGCCGCACCATCCGCTGCTCCTCGCCGAACAGGGACTCGGCCAGCGCCTTGGCCAGCTCGGTCTTGCCGACCCCGGTCGGACCGAGGAACAGGAAGCTCCCCACCGGTCGGTTGGGGTCGCCCAGCCCGCTGCGCGAGCGCCGCACCGCGCGGGCCAGCGCCCGCACCGCGTCGTCCTGGCCGACCACGCGCTGGTGCAACTCCTGCTTCAAGCCCTGCAGCCGCACCTTCTCCGCGGCGGTCAGGCGGCTGACCGGCACACCGGTCGCCCGCGCGACGATCTCGGCGATGTCCTCGGCGGTGACCTCCAAGACCTCCGCCGCGCCGCTGGCGCTGAGCGCGTTCTGCGCCTCGGTGATCTCGTCGCGCAACGCCGACGCCCGCTCGTAGTCCTCCGCGGCGACCGCCTCGTCCTTGGCCTGCTCCAGCCGCTCGATGCGACCGCGCAGCTCGTCGCCGTCCGGCGACAGCGCCGCCAGCCGCTTGCGTGCCCCGGCCTGGTCGATCAGGTCGATCGCCTTGTCCGGCAGGAACCGGTCGGCGATGTACTGGTCGGAGAGCTGGGCCGCGGCCGCAACCGCCTCCTCGGTGTAGCGGACCCGGTGGTGCGCCTCGTAGTTCTCGCGCAGGCCCTGCAGGATCGCGACGGTGTCCGACACGCTCGGCTCGGGCACCTGGACCGGCTGGAACCGGCGCTCCAGAGCGGGATCCTTCTCGATGTGCTTGCGGTATTCGTCCAATGTGGTCGCACCGACCACGTGCAGATCGCCGCGCGCCAACCGGGGCTTGAGCATGTTGCCCGCGTCCATCGCGCCCTCGGCGCCACCCGCGCCGACGACGGTGTGCAGTTCGTCGATGAACACGATCAGCTCGTCGCGGTGCTCCGAGATCTCGTCGATGACCTTGGTCATCCGCTCCTCGAAGTCGCCCCGGTAGCGGGTGCCCGCCAGCATCCCGGACAGCTCCAGTTGGACGACCCGCTTGTCGGCCAGCACCCGCGGCACCTGACCGGCGGCGATGCGCCGGGCCAGGCCCTCGACGATCGCGGTCTTGCCAACCCCGGCCTCACCGATGAGCACCGGGTTGTTCTTGGTGCGCCGGGACAGGATCTCGACGGTTTGCTCGATCTCCTCGGCACGACCGATCACCGGGTCCAGCTCCCCGTCGCGGGCGCGGGCGGTGAGGTCCCGGCCGAACTGGTCCAGCGTCGGGGTGCTGCTGTTCTTGCGGGCTTGTCGCTGCTCGCTGCGGGGCTGCTGGCTCGCGGCGCGCAGGACCTCGGGACCGGCCCCGGCCGAAGCGAGCAGCCGCCCGGTTTCCGACTGCGGGCTCGCCGACATCGCCAGCAGCACGTGCTGCGGGCTGATGTAGGTGGAACCGAGCGCGCGGGCGACCCGGTGCGCGTCGGCCAGCACCGTCCGGGCGGCCAGCGTCAGCGTGACGGGCCGGTCGCCGACGGCCTCGGCGGCCGCCGGGAGGTGCTCCTCGATCTCCGCGGCGAACGCGTCGGTGTCCACGCCGACCTGTCGCAGCTGGTCGCTGGTCGGGGGCTGGTGCGCGGCCGACCACAGCAGGTGCAGCGCGTCCAGATCGGTCTGCCCGCGGTCCCGGGCGAAGCCCGCGGCGCCGCCCAGCAGTTGTTGCGCTTGCTCGGTCATCAGCTCGGTGATGTCGATCCGGCGGGAACCGGACGCGGCATCGTCGCCACCGAAGAAGCGCGCGAAGTACTCGTCGAACGGGCCGCTGCCCGGTCCGAAGAACGTCGCCATTCCCAACCTCCTCGCGACGGTGTTGCTGGCTGCCGCCGCCATCTACTTGAGTCTGCTGTTAGCAACCAACGTCAGTCTGATCCAGGTAATTCCATCCAGTACCACAAGTGGCGCGCGTCACCGCTTGTCCGGCGCTTGGATGTGAAATATGCTCACCGGGCAATATTTAGAGCAAGGAATATCTGCTGATGGAGGCGCGATGCTGGGCAAGTTGCGGCCGCTGGAGGATGGCCGGTGCGAACTGCGGTTCGAGCGCGGGCTCGCGCATGCCCAGGAGAAGGTGTGGCGGGCGATCACCGACCCGGCGCAGCTGCGGGCGTGGTTCGTCGAGATCCTCGACTACGACCGCTGTCGGCTGGACTTCGCCGAGGGCACCGAGCTGACCTTCGTGCCGAAGCCGGAGCACGACCTGCCCACCGGGCAGGGCCGGACCACCCGGATCGACCCGCCCCGGCTGCTGGAATACACGTGGGACGCCGAGGTGCTGCGGTGGGAGCTCGAAGCGGACGGCCCGGACGCCTGCCGATTGATCTTCACGAACATCGTCGCCGACCGGGAGTTGGCCATCGCGGTCGCGTCGGGCTGGCATGCCGGGTTGGACCAGCTCGCGGCGTTCTTGGATGGCCGTCCCGTTGAGCAAGTGGACTTGGCGGGCCTGCAAGCCGAATACCAGGACGTGCTTGGCTGACCGGGGTCTTGCTTTGTACGCGGCGGGTGTCCTCGATAACGTGTTGATCTTCGCCGGGCTCGTCCTGCTGCTGTTCGTGCGGGAACGCCAGGCG
>NZ_JALBWV010000129.1 GCF_022678645.1 Saccharopolyspora soli
ACGTTCGAGGGGATCCGGAAATTCGTTGGCACGATTGTGGATTCCGGTGCGATCCCGATCGTCATGGGGGGCGATCACGCGATCACCTGGCCGTGCGCGACCGCGGTGGCCGACCACTATGGACACGGCAAGGTCGGGATCGTTCACTTCGACGCCCACGCCGACACCGGTACCGACATGCCGGGCTCGCTGGCCTCGCACGGGACGCCCATCCGCAAGCTCATCGAGAGCGGTGCGGTGCCAGGCAGGAACTTCGTGCAGGTGGGCCTGCGCGGTTACTGGCCGGATCGGGAGACGCTGGACTGGATGGACGAGCAGTCCATGCGCACGCACTTCATGGCCGAGATCAACCGCGACGGGTTCGACAAGGTCCTCGAGCGCGCGATCGATGAGGCGCTCGACCAGGCCGACCACCTGTACCTCTCGCTGGACATCGACGTCGCCGACCCGGCGTTCGCCCCGGGCACGGGTACGCCCGAGCCCGGAGGTCTGACGAGCATTGACGTCCTCACCGCCGTGCGCCGCCTCGCCGCCGAGGTGGGCATCGTCGGCATGGACGTCGTCGAGGTTTCCCCGCCCTACGACGACCGCGGCGAGATCACCGCGCTGCTGGCCAACCGCGCGATCCGGGAGGCCCTCACTGGAATCGCCATGCGCCGCAAGGGAATCACCGAGCGCGACTACCTGCACCCGTACGCCCTGGGGAAGGGCAAGGACTCGCAGGGCAACGACCGCAACCAGGTCTTCCGGACCAAGCCTTCCCCCTCGCTATGACACCCCTCAAGCTCCGCCGCAATCCCATGAAAGGGCCACGAACCATGAGACGGCATCTGTTCAAGTTGAGGCCGGCGACGCGCGCTGCGGCGGCGCTGACGGCCAGCGTACTGCTCCTTTCCGCCTGTGGCGGCGGGCCGAGCGGCGACGCCGCGCCGGTGCCGACCGACGGGGTGCTCAAGCTCGGTGTCCTCAACGACATCGGCCAGCCGCCGGACCCGGACGTCTACTACTCCGGCAACGGCCTGGCGCTGACCACCAACCTCTACGAGGGTCTCGTGCGCTACGAGCCGGGCAACCACGACGAGGCCAAGGTCGTGCCGCTGCTCGCCGAGTCCTGGCAGAGCAACGACGCCTTCACCGAGTGGACCTTCAAGCTTCGTCCGGGCGTCGTGTTCCACGACGGTACGCCGTTCGACTCGTCGGCTGTGGAGGCGTCTTTCCAGCGTCGTCTCCACGTCGCCGGCGGCCCGGCGTACATGGTCGAGGACGTCGCGTCGGTGGAGGAGATCGACGCCTACACGGTCAAGATCGTCCTGAAAAACCCGAACTCCGCCTTCATCGACTTCCTCGCCTCACCGTATGGCCCGCGCATGCTCAGCCCGAAGGTGCTCAACGAGCAGGCCGGCAACGACTTCGCGCAGACCTACCTGGCGACGCACGACGCGGGCACCGGCCCGTACACCCTCACCAAGGCCGTGGTCGGCGAGGGCTACCAGATGCAGGCGTTCAAGGACTACTGGGGCGACATCGACCCGGTGTTCACCACAATCGACCTGCCGGTCTACACCGAGATCTCCGCCATGCAGCTCGAGCTGGAAAAAGGCGACCTGCACGCGCTGCTCGCCACGGTCCCCTCCGCGTCGCAGAAGGAATACACCGAGAGCAATGCGCTCAAGGCCTACCCCATGCCCTCGTTCCAGCTCGGCGTCCTCTACATGAACCCGAACCGCCAGGTGATGGCCACGCCGGAGGCGCGCAAGGCCCTGTTCGAGGGCATCGACTGGAAGACGCTGATCAAGCAGGTCGTCAACTACAGCGCCGAGCCCGCCGGCGGCAACTACCCCAAGGGCGCGCTGCCGCCCGAGATCGACCACCGTCCGCTCGTGTACAACCCCAACGGGCTCAAGGCGTGGGCGTCCTCGCTGCCCGCGGGAACCCCGATCCGGATCGGAGTGAGCGCAGGCTCGACCGACTCCGAACAGATCGCCAACCTGATCGCCGCCCAGCTGCAGACCCTCGGCCTGCAGGCCACGGTGACCACGCACCAGACCTCCGAGGTGTTCGGGGAGTTCGCCAAGAACCCGCAGCAGGCGCCGGACGTCATGGTCGCTTCGGGGACATGGCCCGACTCGAACAGTCCGTACATGCACGGCCAGGTCTTCTGGGACAAGAACGGCGGCCTGAACTTCCTCCAGTGCTACAACGACGAGATCACCTCGCTGCTGGGCGAGGCGCTCAAGACCGGGTCCACCGAGACCTACGCCGCAGCCGGTGCCGCCGCGTACCGGTTTGGCTGCAGCCCGATCTGGGCCTGGATGAAGGACTTCATGGTCGCGCAGCCCTGGCTCCAGGGCGTCGAGGGGGCGCACAGCATCGCCGCCCCGAACACGCTCGACTTCAACCGACTGACCATCGCCCGGTAACCAGCCGCCGGTGGTGGGGAGTGCTGTGCCCTGCCACCGGCAAGGAGACCTGCCATGGACACCACCTCCCACCGCCCCACGCGGTTGCGGGATCTCTCCGCTGCGTTCTGGTGGCTGTGGTTCGCCGAGCTCGTCATCTGGGTCGGGCGTTTCGTCGTTCCGTTCATGACGATCTTCCTGACGACCGAGGTCGGCCTCTCGGCAGGGCAGGCCGGCTTGGTCCTGGCCGCCTACGGCGCCGGCGTGGTGGCGTCGTCCCTGACCGGCGGGATCGTCGCCGACCGCGTCGGCCGCAAGACCACGCTGATCGGGAGCCAGCTGCTCTCGGTCGTCGTGCTGGTGATCATCCCACTGGCCGAGGGCAGGCTCCTCATCAGTGCGCTGCTGGCCGTGTACGGCCTGTTCAACGGCGCGTCCCAGCCCGCGATCGTCACCATGATCGGGGACCTCGTCGAGCCCCGGCACCGCCGGACCGCGTTCAACTACAGCTATTGGGCGGTCAACCTCGGCTACGGGGTGGGCCCGATGCTCGCCGGCTTCATGGCCGACATGGACTTCGGTCTGTTGTTCTACGCGCAGGCCGCGCTCGTCCTGGTCTCGGCGTGCATCGTCGCGCTGAAGGTCCCCGAGACCCGGACTGCCCGCAAGACAGAGCCGTTCGCGCTGGGCGCCGCCGACGAGTCCGAGACGCCGCGCGGCCACCGGGGCGTCCTCGGGGTACTGCGCGACCGGGTGTTCATGACCTTCACCGTCGTCATGCTCCTGTACTCCCTCGTGTACGTGCAGTCGACGACGACGCTCCCGTTGGTGATGACGGAGCAGGGCATACCCAGCCGATACTACGGCTACCTGCTGACCCTCAACGGGCTGCTGCTGTGCGTCCTGCAGCTGCCCACGGCGCGGTTCCTCGCGCGCTGGTCACGCGAGGCCATCGTCGTTGTGGCGATCTGCCTGACCGCAGTCGGAGTCGGCCTGCAGGCTGCGGCTAGCACGCTGGCGATGTACCTGGTCACAGTCTTCATCTGGACCTTGGGGGAAATGGGGTCGCACCCGCAGGCCCAGTCGATTTCGGCCGACCTCGCCGAACACCGCCGCCGCGGGCGCTATCAGGGCATCTACGGAATGCACCACTCTCTCGCGATGGTCATTGGGCCGGTGCTCGGCGGCCTCGTCCTAGACACCCTCGGCGCGCACGTCCTGTGGATCTCCTCGGGGATCGCCGCCTTAGGCGTCGCACTGCTGCTGGTCCTGACAGCACGCGAGCGCCAGTCACGCATCAAGGTCCGCACCGCTGCGCAGACCGCGCGGCGGCACACCCTGGACGGCCGGTCGCGCGACGCGTGGACGCATACCGCCATATCACCCGGTACAGACGCATCCCAGGAAGGAGCCGGTCGCCATGGACACCACAGCACCACCGACAGCCAGGGCATTGTCGCCGCAAAGCACGAACCCTTTGCGTGAAACGGTCGCGTCCCTGCACGACCTGACCGTCGACCTCGAGCGCAACGGCCGGCGATCGCGGATCCTGCACGGCATCGACCTGGAGATCGGTCGCGGCGAGGTCCTCGGCGTCGTCGGCGAGTCCGGATCCGGCAAGAGCGTCATGAGCTTGGCGATGCTCGGCCTGCTCCCCGCCGCTTCGCGCCCGCAGGTCGGCGGTGGGCTCGAGATCGCCGGCCTCGACCTCACGACGGCGACGGCCGCGCAGCTCCGGGAGGCGCGGCGCACCCGCCTGGGCGTCGTCTTCCAGGACCCGATGACCTCGCTCAACCCGACGATGCTCGTCGGTCAACAGGTCGCGGAGAAGGCCGGCTCGAAGGACGAGGCGATCCGGCTAATGCGCGAGGTGGGCATCCCGCAGCCCGAGCGCCGGTATCGCTCCTACCCGCACGAGCTCTCCGGCGGCCTGCGCCAGCGCGTCATGATCGCGATGGCCATCGCGGGCGAGCCCGAGCTGGTCATCGCGGACGAGCCCACAACAGCGCTCGACGTGACGGTCCAGGCGCAGGTGCTCAGGCTGCTGCGGACCATGCGCGACGAGCACGGCCGCAGCATCGTCATGATCACGCACGACCTCGGTGTCGCCGCGCAGATCGCCGATCGCGTCGCCGTGATGTACCGCGGCCGGATCGTCGAAATCGGCCCCACGCAGCAGGTCTTGGAGTCCCCGCAGCACCCGTACACCCTCGGGCTGCTCGGCTCCCGCCTATCTCTGACCTCCGACCGCTCGCGGCCGCTGTGGGCGCTGCCGACCGACGCGAGCCTCCTCGGGGACGACGGCGGATGCGCGTTCTCCCCGCGGTGCTCGCTGGCCACCGACCACTGCCGGTCCGCCGTCCCGACGCTCGACCAGGTCGGCGGGGGCGGGGAGGCGCCACACCGGGCCGCTTGCTTCGAGTCCGCGACGATCGGCACCGAGACTTCCGCCCGCGCGGATCTCCCGCCACTGGGCCCGGTCCCGGCGGTCGAGGTGGGAAGGCCGCTGCTGTCCGTCGCCGAGCTGGCGTGCACGTTCCGCGTCCGCGACCAGCACGGCAAACGGGTACAGCTGGCCGCCCTGCGGGGCGTCACCGTCGACGTCCAGCCGGGCGAGTCGATCGCGATCGTCGGTGAGAGCGGCTCGGGCAAGTCCACGCTGCTGCGCGTCGCCGGGCGCCTGCAGAAGCACTTCGAAGGGTCGCTGCGCGGTCCTAATGGGACGGACGTGCAGATGGTGTTCCAGGATGCCGGATCCTCGCTCACCCCATGGATGACCATTCGCGAGCTGCTGCACGAGCGGCTCCCTCCGCGCACGCCGCGGGCGCGGAGGGAGGAGCAGGCGATCGCGATCCTGCGGCGAGTCGGCCTCCCGGAGACGGTCCTGCCGGCTCGCCCCGGCGAGCTCTCCGGCGGCCAGCGGCAACGCGTCGCACTCGCCCGCGCCACGATCGTCCCGCCCAAGATCCTGCTGTGCGACGAGCCGACCAGCGCCCTGGACGTCTCCGTGGCGGCGAACGTGCTCAACCTGATCAACCAGCTCCGCCGCGACCTCGGCATCGCGGTGATGTTCGTGACGCACGACCTCGCAGTCGCCCGGATCATCGGCGACCGCATCGCGGTGATGTACCTCGGCCGCATCGTCGAGCTCGGCAACGCCGAGGACGTCATCGCGTTCCCGCAACACCCGTACACCCACAACCTCATCGCCGCGGTCCCGCAACCCGGCAAGGAGATCGACCCGCTCCCCGGCGAGCCGGCCAGCCCGCTCGACCCACCCACCGGCTGCGCCTTCCACCCGCGCTGTCCGGTGGCGCTCCCGGAGTGCGGCACGACCGTGATCGGCACCCAGCTCGTCGCCGTGGACGGCCGCCGATCCGGCGACTACGACCGCCACGAGGTGGCCTGCGTCCGGAAGGGAGAGTTCTGATGGCCGAGACGGCGAACGCCCCGCTGACCGGTCCGGCGATCCGACCGCGCTGGCGCGTGACCCAGCTCCGTCGCGCCGGCTCCCGCACCCACCGCGGGGCCGTGCTGGACTGGTTCCTCATCGGACTGCTCGTACTGATGACGCTCGTCGCGCTGGCCGCCCCGCTGCTGGCTCCGGACGACCCGATCCAGCCCGTCGGCATGATGAAGCTGCCGCCCGGATCCGAGGGGCACCTGCTCGGAACGGACTCGATCGGGCGCGACGCCCTCTCCCGCATCCTCCTGGGCCTACGCACAAGCTGGCTGCTGTCCATTGTGGTCACGGCGACGGGCCTGGTCATCGGCACCATCGTCGGCCTGGTCGCGGGAATGTTCGGCGGCTGGGTCGACACCCTGCTCATGCGGCTCACCGACATCTTCCTCGCCCTGCCGTCGATGCTCGTTGCCGTCGCGGTCGCAGCCGCCCTGGGCAACGGACTGTTCAACACCTTCCTTGCTGTCTCTGTCGTGTGGTGGCCCTACTACGCCCGGATCATCCGTGGCGAGATCCGTGCCCTGGTGGCCCGCCCGCACGTCGAGGCCGCCCGGATGGCAGGCGTCGGATGGCTCCGCATCATGCGCAAACACCTGCTCCCCGGCGCCGTTCCCACGGCGATCATCACGGCGAGCCTCGACATCGGGAATGTCGTGCTGGTGCTCGCCAGCCTGTCCTTCCTCGGCCTGGGCCAGCCCGCCCCGGCGCCCGAGCTCGGCGCCGACACGTCGCGCGAAATGGCGGAGATCCTCGACGCCTGGTGGGTCCCCGTGATCCCCGGCGCTGTCGTCATGCTGCTCAACCTCATCTCGAACCTCGCCGGGGACGCGGTGCGCAACCGGCTCGCGAACAGGAGGTGATTCCAGTGCTCCGACTGCGGTTCATCGGGATCCGGCTGGCCTCGCTCGTCGGCCTGCTGCTGGTCCTGTCCGCTGTCCTGTTCACCCTGCAGGAGCTGTCCGGGGCGGACCCGGTCGCTGCCACGATCGGCGGCAACGCTCCGCCGCAGGCCGTCGAGGCGGCCAGGGAACGGATGGGCCTCAACCGGCCCCCGCTCGAGCGCTACCTGTCCTTCGTCGGCGGCCTGTTCACGGGTGACCTCGGGACGTCGTTCCGTACCCACCGACCGGTGGCGGAGGACATCCTGGCGTCCCTGCCGGCGACCATGGAACTGGTCGTCTTCGCTTTCGTCCTGGCCCTGATCCTCGGCATCCTGTTCGCGGTCTCGAGCATGCTGCGCTGGCCGGGCTCGTCGGTGTTCCGCGGTCTGCTGTTCGTCGGGTCGACGGCGCCGACGTTCCTGCTCGGCATCCTCGGCTTGGTGGTCTTCTACAAGATGCTCGACCTGCTTCCGGCGCGCGGGCGGGCGGACACCGACGGCGGTCCCACCGGCTTTCTGGTACTAGACGGCATCATCACCGGCAACTTCGACCTGACCGGCTCGGCATTGCAACACCTGCTCCTGCCGGGCCTGGCCCTCGCTGTCGGCCCCGCCCTGTCCATCGGCCGGGTGCTGCGCTCCAGCCTGATCGACACCTACGGGTCGGATTACGTCCGCACGGCCACTTCCAAGGGCCTGGACGAGCGGAACATCCTGTTCAAGCACGTGCTGCGCAACTCGGTGAACGCGGCGTTGTCGATGAGCGCGCTGCAGCTCGGCTTCATGTTCGGCGGCGTACTTCTCATCGAGTCCGTCTTCTCCTGGGGCGGGCTCGGGTCGTATCTCGGGGCGAGCCTGCCCGTCTCGGACTTCCCCGCGGTCGCCGGTGTCACGTTCGTCCTCGGGGCCCTGTACATCACAGTCAACACCGCGGCTGACATCCTGCAGAGCATGGCCGACCCTCGCATCGCCGTCTCCTGAAAGAGGGCTGTCGTACGCGTGGTCGTCGTGTCGAGCTCGTCGAGCCACGGGTTTCGCACTGCGATGACCGTGCACGGCACAGTGCGAATCCCGCGCAGCGAGGGTGATTCATCCAGCCGCGGATGCCGGCGCTGAGGTGGGCGTGCCTGCGAAGCAGTAGATCGCTGGCCGGTCGCGGTACACGATGGGGGGTCGTCGTGTCCACAGCGAGGTGCCGCATGGTCAAGCGCAGAACCGGACTCGTGATCGCAGCCATCGCCTCAGTCGGCGGCGTCATCGCCGGCGCGGTGCGCTACCAGCTCTATCAGCTCGAACGGTGGAACCACCTTGGCGTCACGCTCTACAGCGAGCCGCACTACCGCGGTACGAGCCAGACACTGACGTGCACCGACAGTCCCCAGAGCTTCTGTTCGCTCAGGGAGACGGGACTGCCTCGCGTCGGTTCCATCAGGGTCCAACGACGCACCGACGCGTTTCGACCGGCGCTATTCAACGTCCTGGTAACGCCGTTGTTGGCTTGGACGGCCATCACCTCCACCACCTCCAAAGTTCCGGAGGCCGGGGACTGGCGTTATCGCTTGTTGGAACACATGCTCTACAAGCTCAACCCCAACTCGTGGCGCGTCGAGCGGGATCCCACGGGAGACAAACAATCATGGGTTCGGTTATGGGCCGACCAGCCCACGTATCCACTGCCGCCGCGTGATGAGGCGACAACTCCAGACGAGCAACCATGGCACGACGTCCTCACCGACGCTCCCGATCTCGGGCCATGGAGCACGCGCACCCGCTACCGCGAACTCGGCGTCCGCAACCCTCACCACACGCATTCGTTGGCGCACCCGGGTTTTGATACGTGACCACGAACAGACCTTCTGGCTGGGATGATTCGGCTTGTCGAAGTCGGATCGCCGCAGGTGGTAAGCACTTCACGGTGATGCGACACGAGGTTACGTCGCCGCCACACGGAACCAACCGCGGCCAGCTGGCTCCAACTGAGCGGGGTTGTCAGGTTCCAAAACTCGGCCAGTGGGGCTGATCTGCGGTTTCAAGCCGCCGGTTCGTATTCGTTGATCAGACCTCCCAGGACTGGTCACGGCGGTGCCAGCGCAGGACGGTGCCCGCAGTGACCAGCCGATGCCCGTGCAACGTCTTGGGCAACAGCCGGATGAACGCGGAAAAGACCGCCCGATCCGCCCAGTCCAGCCGCGGCTTCGAGGCCGTTCTGCGCAGCACCGCGACCTCGTGACACAGGACCAGCAACTCCATATCCTTGACCGCCGACGAACGGCCAAAAACACCATCCAACCCACAAGCCGGATCGAGATCAGGTAGAGCAGTCGCAACGACACGGGACACGATCATTCCCCGATCTTCGTGACAGGTCGATCATCGCAGGTCACGAACGCGGCCCAATTCTGGAACCCGACAGGGTCAGCACGAACACAATCGCCGTGAACGCCGGTCGTCCACACGCGACATTCCGCCGCCCTGGTTCACGCGAAGCCACGGTCGCGTGCCGTGAAAGAGGGCAATGACCCGCGCTGTAGCCGAGTGCCGTTGTCGCCGCGGTCTCGCGCTTCAGCATCGCCGTCAGCTTCCGTGCGTACCATCAGCACGCGCAGTGCTTTGTGAACAGTTGTCAGCAGAGTTGGCCCGGTGGCCAAAACGGACCAGGTTTGAGGATCTTCGCTGGCGC
>NZ_JALBWV010000012.1 GCF_022678645.1 Saccharopolyspora soli
AACCGCGCAGTCAGGGGCATAAAAGAACACTAACCAAAACAGTCCACTGTTGAGTTCTCAAAGAACACACCCACACCGAAACCACAACCCAGATCAGGGTCACAGCTCCAGGGAGCATTTCCTCTTTCGCTTTTGCCGTTAGCCAGGCTAGCAGACCCTTTTTTCGGCCTCACCAGGGGGACCCCCACCGATTTGCCGCCGAAAATCAGCTCGCTATTCAGCCCGGCCGCAGCCGAAGCATTATTGCATCAAAGATCTGGAGGAAAACCACACCTCATGCTGGGACAGCAAGCCCCAACTAGAGGATGTTTCAGCTTTCCCGATCGGGGCGCCCACTCTACCACCCAAAGGCAGGAGCTTGGTTCGCGACCCCATGTCAGTGCCCGGTCCGCAATGTCGGCCCGTTCCGCGCTGACTCGAAAGAATTTACGCCTTGATCAACGCCGAGTCAAATCGGCTCCAAACAACCCCGGAAGGAGGCCAACGCGCAGGTCAGCGCCCCTTTCCGGTGCTGAATTCAGGCTAGTGCAGGACCCGAACGCCCGCAGTGTGACGCTTACCACGGCGAATTACCAACCATCGCCCGTGCAGCAAGTCGTCCTTGTTCGGAGACCACTCCTCATCTGCGATTTTCTCGTTGTTGACGTACGCGCCGCCCTCCTTGATGGTGCGTCGCGCCGCCCCCTTCCCGGCCGCCAGGCCGGTCTCCACCAGCAGGTCCACCATGGTCGGCCCGTCGGCGAGCCGGACGTCCGCCGTCGGCACCTCGGCCATCGCGGCGTCCAGGGTCGGCTCGTCGAGCTCGGCGATCTCACCTCGGCCGAACAGCGCCTGGCTGGCCGCGATGACCTTGCGGGTCTGGTCCGCACCGTGCACCAGCGTGGTCAGCTCCTCGGCGAGCTTGCGCTGGCCAGCTCTCAGCTGGGGACGCTCGACCGTGGTCTTTTCGAGTTCCTCGATCTCTTCGCGGTCGAGGAAGGTGAACAGCCGCAGGTACTTCGCCACGTCGGCGTCGGCGGCGTTGACGAAGTACTGGTACCAGGCGTACGGCGAGGTCATCGTCGCGTCCAGCCAGACGTTGCCGCCGCCGGTGGACTTCCCGAACTTGCGCCCATCGGCGTCGGTGACCAGCGGCAGGGTCAGCGCGTGCGCCGTGACCGCTTCCTGCTTCCGGACCAGGTCGACACCGGCGATGATGTTGCCCCACTGGTCGGAGCCGCCGAGTTGCAGCCGGGTGCCGTACTTCCGGTACAGCTGCACGTAGTCGTTGGCCTGCAACAACATGTAGCTGAACTCGGTGTAGGACATGCCGTCGGATTCCAGCCGCCGCTTGACGGTATCGCGGGCCAGCATCGTGTTGATCGAGAAGTGCTTGCCGATGTCCCGCAGGAACGACGTGACCGACAGATCAGCGGTCCAGTGCGCGTTGTTCTCCATGATCGCGCCGGTCGGCGAGTCGTCGAAGTCGACGAACGCCGAGAGCTGGGTGCGGATCTTCTCGGTCCACTCCAGCACCGTGTTCTCGTCGTGCAGGTTGCGCTCGCCGACGTCGCGCGGGTCGCCGATCAGCCCGGTGGCACCACCGGCGAGCGCCACCGGCCGGTGCCCGGCCTGCTGGAAGCGGCGCAGGGTCAGGATCGGGATCAGGTGCCCGGCGTGCAGGCTGGGCGCGGTCGGATCGAAACCGGCATAGAGGGTGAGCGGCCCGTCGTCCAGTTCTCGCCGCAGCGAGTCGAGATCGGTGGACTGCGCGATCAGTCCGCGCCAGGTCAGCTCGTCAAGGATGTGCTCGCTCACGCAGTTCAGTTTCGCGCATCCCCGCAACCGCGTTTACGTCCGGGCCTGGATGCGGCGACGACTGCCACGCCGGTAGGAGCTGACCGCCGTGGACCCGTCCACCCAGGTTCGCCAGGGCAGGTCCATCGCGGCGGCCACGCCGACGCGGGGACCGCTGCGGATGTCGTCCTCGCTGACCGGGGTGCCGTTGTGCAGTCGGATCGAGGACGTCGGACTCGTCAGATCGACCCCGTTGTGGTCCCGCGTGATGCCCAGGACCCCGGCCAGCCGCGCTGGACCGCTGGCCAACTGGGTGTCCTTGCGGACCGCCGGGCGCCGGGTGCGGGCCAGTTCCCAGCCCGCGGTGACCTCACCGGCGCGCAGCAGCACGGCGCCGGGGACGCCGTCGGTCAGGCACACCACGTTGATGCAGAAGTGCATCCCGTAGACGAAGTAGACGTAGAGGTGGCCAGCGGGGCCGAACATCACGGCGTTGCGCTCGGTGCGACCCCGGTAGCAGTGCGACGCGGGGTCGTCCATGCCGCGGTACGCCTCCACCTCGACCAGGCGCACGCGAACCTCGCCCTGCGGGCTGGTCGAGCGCAGCTCGCAGCCGAGCAACCGGCGGGCCACCCACAGCGGATCGAGGGCTAGTTCGTCGCGTGTCACCTGACTCACACCCATGACACTACCGGTTGTGGCCGAACCGTGATCACTTAGACAGCCACTCGCGATGTTCCCGCACCACGGCCGCTACGCGTTCGCGCTGTTCGGCGACCCTGTTGGGGGCAGTGCCACCGTGCGCATCGCGGGAGGCGATGGAGCCTTCGACGTTGAGCACCTCGCGCACCTTCGGGGTCAGCGCGGGATTGGCCGCGGCCAGTTCCTCGTCGGTCAGGGCCTCCAGGCCGACGCCGCGGGCTTCGGCGGTGCGCACGCACTCCCCCGACGCCTCGTGCGCCACCCGGAACGGAACCCCTTGGCGGACCAGCCATTCCGCGATGTCGGTGGCGAGGGTGAACCCGGCGGGCGCGAGTTCGGCCAACCGCCCGGTGTGGAAGGTCAGGGTGGCGAGCATGCCCGCCATCGCGGGCAGCAGCAGTTCCAGCTGCTCGACCGAGTCGAAAACCGGTTCCTTGTCCTCCTGCAGGTCGCGGTTGTAGGCCAGCGGCTGCGCCTTCAGCGTGGCCAGCAGGCCGCTGAGGTTGCCGATGAGCCGTCCGGACTTGCCGCGGGCCAGTTCGGCGACATCCGGATTCTTCTTCTGCGGCATGATCGAGCTGCCGGTTGCCCAGGCGTCGTCGAGGGTCACGTAGCGGAATTCAGCGGTGTTCCAGATGATCACCTCTTCGGCGATCCGGGAGAGGTTGACGCCGAGCATCGCGAGGCAGAACGCCGCTTCCGCGGCGAAGTCGCGCGAAGCGGTGCCGTCGATGGAGTTGTCGACGGCACCGGCGAAGCCGAGTTCGGCGGCGACGGCCTGGGGGTCGAGCCCGAGCGAGGAGCCCGCCAGGGCGCCCGAGCCGTAGGGCGAGTACGCGGTGCGGGCGTCCCAGTCGCGAAAGCGCTGGACGTCGCGCAGCAGCGCCTGGCAGTGCGCGAGGAGGTGGTGCGCCAGCAGCACCGGCTGTGCGTGCTGGAGGTGGGTGCGTCCGGGCAGCACCGCGGCCGGGTGCTTGGTGGCCTGGGAGACGAGGGCATCGACGACGTCCAGGACTCCGGAGACCACCCGGCGGTTGGCGTCCCGCAGCCACATCCGGAACAGCGTGGCGACCTGGTCGTTGCGGGAGCGACCGGCGCGCAGCTTGCCGCCGAGTTCCGGGCCGACTCGTTCCAGCAGTCCCCGTTCGAGCGCGGTGTGCACGTCCTCGTCGTCGAGCACCGGCTGGAAGGTGCCTGCCTCGACGTCCGCGGCCAGGGTGTCCAGGCCCGCGAGCATTCGTTCCAGTTCGTCGGCGGTGAGCAGGCCAGCTCGGTGCAGCACGCGGGCGTGGGCTCGCGAACCGGCGATGTCGTAGGGCGCCAGGCGCCAGTCGAAGTGGGTCGACAGGCTCAGCGCGGCCATCGCCTCGGCCGGGCCGGAGGCGAACCGGCCGCCCCAGAGCTTGGTGGGCTCACTGCCTTGCTGCGTCACGATGTTCCCTCGGTCGTGTCGGTTTTGCGCGGGTTGGCAATTTCTCGCGAAATCGCCAACCTTCACTCGTCGGGGCCAGGCGCCGGTTGTTCCAGTGTGGACGATTCGGCGTCCACTTCGGATTGTCGGCCACCGGCGGCCATGGCGTTGAACCGGTCGGCCAACTCGTGGCCGGTGAGAGGTTCGCGGGCGACGATCATCACCGTGTCGTCCCCGGCGATGGAGCCGACCACCTCCGGCATCGATGCCCGGTCGATGGCGCTGGCCAGGAACTGCGCCGCGCCCGGTGGGGTGCGCAGCACGGTCAGGTTGCCCGCGCCGTCGGCACCGACGAGCAGTTCGCCGAGCAGTCGGCTCAGCCGCGACGTGCCGCCCTGCACGCCGCGGACCGGGCTGCCGTCCTCTGGGATGACGTAGACCGCCGCCCCGCCGTCAGCGCCGCGCAGCTTGACCGCACCGAGCTCGTCGAGATCGCGGGACAGCGTCGCCTGGGTGACGTCGATGCCGTCGTCGGCGAGCAGCTTGGCCAGTTCGGTCTGGCTGCGGATGCCCGTCGAGGCGACCAGTTCGATGATGCGGGCTTGCCGCGCGACCCTGGTCGTCATCGTCGTCGCACCAGCCACGCCAGCAGCGCCTTCTGCGCGTGCAGGCGGTTCTCGGCCTCGTCGAACACGGCGCTGGCCGGGCCGTCGATGACATCGTCGGTGATTTCCATGCCGCGGTGCGCGGGCAGGCAGTGCAGCACGCTGGTGTCGGGCTTGCCGGTGGCGGCCAGCAGTTCGGCGTTGAGCTGGAACGGCCGGAACGGGGTGACCCGGTCCTTGCCGTCGTTCTCCTGCCCCATCGACGTCCAGGCGTCGGTGACCAGCACGTCCGAGCCGTCGACCGCGCCCTTCGGGGTGTTGAACAGCTCGACCGAGCCGCCGGTCTCCACGGCCCGCTTGGTGGCCGCCTCCAGCACCCAGTCCAGTGGCCGGAAGCCTTCCGGCGCACCGATGCGGACGTGCATCCCGGCGGTGGCGCCGCCGACCATCAGCGAGTGCGCCATGTTGTTGGCGCCGTCGCCGAGGTAGGTCATGGTCAGCCCGGCGAGCTGGCCGTGCCGTTCCCGGATGGTCTGCAGGTCGGCGAGCACCTGGCAGGGGTGGAACTCGTCGGTGAGCGCGTTGATCACCGGCACGGCCGATACCGAGGCCAACGCGTCGATGCGGGCCTGCGCGAAGGTCCGCCACACCACGGCGTCGACGTAGCGGGACAGCACCCGCGAGGTGTCCTCTATCGTTTCCTCGCGGCCGAGCTGCATCATCCGGCCGTCCACCACGATCGGCTGGCCGCCGAGCTGGGCGATGCCGACCTCGAAGGACAGCCGGGTGCGGGTGGAGTTCTTCTCGAAGATCACCGCGATCGACTTGGGCCCGGCCAACTCGTCGAAACCGAGCGGATCCGCCTTGAACTGGTCGGCGAGGTCCAGGACCTCGGTCTGTTCGTCGGGACTGAGATCGTCGTCGCGGAGGAAGTGCCGGGTCATCAGTGGGTCTCCTTGGCAGCATCGAGCAGGGCGGGCAGCGCGGCGACGAGTCGCTGCACCTGCTCGGGACGGACGATCAGCGGTGGGCAGAGCCGGATGGCGTCCGGTTGGATCGGGTTGACCAGGAATCCGGCGTCCTGAGCTGCGGCGGCGACTTTGGCCGACACCGGCGCGGTCAGGCCGATGGCGATGAGCAGGCCAGCGCCGCGCACCTCGCCGATCAGCGGGTGGTCGAGCTGCTGCACACCGGTGACCAGGTCTTTGCCCACCTGCTCGACGTGTTCGAGCAGGCCGTCCGCGGCAATGGTGTCCAGCACCGCGAGCGCTGCCGCGCAGACCACCGGATTGCCGCCGAAGGTGGTGCCGTGCTGACCGGGGTGCAGCAGGTCGCCAGCGGCGCCGATGCCGATGCAGGCGCCGATCGGCAGACCGCCGCCGAGGCCCTTGGCCAGCGTGATCACGTCCGGCACGATGCCCGCGCGCTGGAAGGCGAACCACGATCCGGTGCGGCCGATGCCGGTCTGCACCTCGTCCAGCACGAGCAGCGCGCCGTTGCGGGTGGCGATCTCGCGCGCAGCCTGCAGATAGCCCTCGGGCGGCACGATCACGCCGTTCTCGCCCTGGATCGCCTCCAGGAACACCGCCGCGGTGTTGTCGTCCACTTCGGACTCCAGCGCGGCCACGTCGCCGTAGGGCACGTGCACCACGCCGGGCGGCATCGGCTCGAACGGCTGCTGCTTGGCGGGCTGGCCGGTGAGTGCGAGAGCACCCATGGTGCGGCCGTGGAAGCCGCCGTGGGTGGCGACGAGTTTGGCCCGGCCGGTCAGGCGCGCGATCTTGAACGCGGCTTCGTTGGCTTCGGCGCCGGAGTTGCAGAACAGCACCCGGCCCTGCCCGGTCGCCTCGGCCAGGTCGAGCAACCGCTCGGCGAGCGTCAGGCCGAGTTCGTGCACGTAGAGGTTGGAGACGTGGCCGAGCTTGGCGACCTGCTCGGAGACGGCCCGCACCACGGCGGGGTGCGCGTGGCCGAGCGCGTTCACCGCGATGCCGCTGACGAAGTCCAGGTAGGTCTTGCCGTCCGCGTCGGTCAGCTCGCAGCCCGAACCACTGGTGAAGGTCAGCTTCGGGGTGCCGTAGTTGTCCATCATGGACGCACCCCAGCGCTGCGCGCCCGTGGTGTTGCTGGTCATCAGTTCTCGCCCTCCTCTGTTCGCACCGGCAGCACCATCGTGCCGACTCCGGCGCTGGTGAACACCTCCAGCAGCACCGAGTGCGCCAGGCGGCCGTCGATCACGTGCGCCCGCGGCACCCCGCCGCGCACCGCGCGCAAGCATGCCTCCATCTTCGGAACCATCCCGGACGCCAGGTTGGGCAGCAGTTCAGCCAGCTGGTCGACATCCAGGCGGGACACCAGCGAGGAGCGGTCCGGCCAGTTCGTGTACAGCCCCTCGACGTCGGTGAGCACCACGAGCTTCTCGGCGCCGAGCGCGACGGCCAGCGCCCCGGCGGCGGTGTCGGCGTTGACGTTGTGCACGACCCCGTCGACGTCGGGCGCCACGGTCGAGACGACCGGGATGCGCCCGGCCTTGATCAGGTCCAGCACCGCGTCGGCGTTGACCGACACGACGTCGCCGACGAGCCCGACGTCCACGGCTTCACCGTTGACCGTGGCGGTGCGCCGCTCGGCGGTGAACAGCCGGGCGTCCTCGCCGGACATGCCGACCGCGTACGGGCCGTGCTGGTTGATCAGTCCGACAAGTTCGCGCCCCACCTGCCCGACCAGCACCATGCGCACCACGTCCATGGTCTCCGGTGAGGTCACCCGAAGGCCGCCGCGGAACTCCCCTTCCAGGCCGAGCCGGTCGAGCATGGCGGTGATCTGCGGGCCGCCGCCGTGCACCACGACCGGATGCAGTCCGGCCAGCCGCAGGAACACCATGTCGTGCGCGAAAGCCCGCTTGAGCTCGTCGTCGACCATCGCGTTGCCGCCGTACTTCACGACGACGGTCGCGCCGTGGAAGCGCTGCAACCACGGAAGTGCCTCGACGAGGACGCTGGCCTTCTCGGCCGCGGTCGCCAGCCGGTCGCTGGTTTCTTGCTGGGTCATGACGAGTACGCGCTGTTCTCTTCGACGTAGCCGTGGGACAGGTCGGTGGTCAGGATGGTCGCCGCCTGCTCGCCGAGGTGCAGGTCCACGACGATCTCGATCTCGCGGCCGGACAGGTCGGCCTCGCTGCGGTCGCGGGCCTTGGTGCCACCGGAGAACAGCGTGACGCCGTTGGTGGCGATCTCCAGCTTGGCCACGTCGATCTCGGCATCGACCCGGCCCAGTGCCATCGCGATCCGGCCCCAGTTCGGATCGGAGCCGAACATCGCGGTCTTGACCAGGTTGTCCTCGGCGATGGTGCGGCCGATCGCGACCGCGTCGGCCTCGCTTACCGCGCCGCGCACGGTGATGTCGATGGTCTTGGTCACGCCTTCGGCGTCGCCCTGCAAGTGCCGGACGAGATCCGCGCAGACCTCGGTGAGCAGTTCGACGAAGTCCTCTTCGGACGGTTCGACGCCCGAGGCACCGGAAGCCAGCACCAGCACGGTGTCGTTGGTGGAGGTGCCGCCGTCGACGTCCAGCCGGTCGAAGGTGACGCGGGTGGCGGCGCGCAGCGCGGCGTCGAGGGAGTCACCGCTGATCACGGCGTCGGTGGTGAGCACGCTGAGCATGGTGGCCATGTTCGGTGCGAGCATCCCCGCACCCTTGGCGAAGCCGCCGACGGACCAGCCCGCCGGGTGCCTGCCGAAGGCCTGCTTGGGTTTGGTGTCGGTGGTGAGCACCGCGCTGGCGGCATCGAGACCGGCCTGGTCCGTCGCTTCCAACGCCTTGGCCGCGGTGTCCACACCGGACAGCAACGCGTCCATCGGCAGCCGATCGCCGATCAGGCCGGTGGAGCAGACCGCCACCTCGATGGCGCCGACACCGAGCACGTCGGCGACCTGCTCGGCGGTGGCGTGGGTGTCCTGGAAACCTTCCGGGCCGGTGCAGGCGTTGGCGCAGCCGGAGTTGAGCACCACCGCGTGCAGCTTGCGCTCCTGCAGCACCTGCTGCGACCACAGCACCGGCGCGGCCTTGACCTTGTTGGTGGTGAACACCCCGGCCGCGGCCTGCTGCGGTCCGTCGTTGACGACGAGCGCGAGATCGCGCGCGCCACCGGCCTTGATCCCGGCGGCGATCCCCGCCGCCCGGAAGCCAGCAGGTCCGGTAACGCTCATTGCGTCCCACCTCTCCGCGATTCACAGTGGTAGTGGCGTCCACCACGAATCTCACGTTTCGAAGTTTTTTGTGGCTGGCTTGCGTCACGGTCCCCTGGGGTGCGGTTGAGGAGGACCGAGGTTGACACATCGCTACTCATGACGCCTCCTCCACGGTGTGTCCTGCGGCGTTCAGCGCGCCGGCTGCTTTCCCGGCCGCGTCGGCCGGGACCAGGATCCAGTCGGTGTCGAACGTGGACAGGGTGAAGACGCTGATCCCGGCGTCGGCCAGCGGCACCAGCAGCGCGGCCAGAACGCCGGTCAGCGCGAAGTCCAGCGGGCCGTCGACCTCCAGCGCCTGGAACGGGCCCTCCACCCGGACCTCGGGTCCGGCTTCGGCGGCCAGGCAGTGCGGGAAGACGATGGTGCGGCCCGCCTCGGTGGTGAGGCTGCCGTGGATCGGCGCGTTGCCGCCGGTCAGCGCGAGGTTGGCGTGCGCGGGAACCAGGCCGACCGCCAACGGCTCGTCGTGCAGGCGCAGCTTGAGCCTGGTCACGGGGCCACTCCGACGGTCGGCAGCCCGGTGGTCTCCGGCAGCCCGACCGCGAGGTTCATGCACTGCACGGCGCCACCTGCGGTGCCCTTGGTGAGGTTGTCCTCCGCGCCGACGACGATCAGCCGCCCCGCGTCCGGATCGACCGCCAGCTGCAGGTGGACGGTGTTCGCGCCGAGCGTGGCGGAAGTCTGCGGCCACTGCCCCTCGGGCAGCACGTGCACGAACGGTTCGTCGCCGTAGGCGTCGAGGTAGACCTTGCGCGCGGCGTCGGCGTCCGCGCCGGGGCGCAGCGGCGCCGAGCAGGTCGCCAGGATGCCGCGCGACATCGGCGCGAGCACCGGGGTGAACGACACCGTCACCGGTTCCCCCGCCACAGCGGTGAGGTTCTGCACCAGCTCCGGCGTGTGCCGGTGCGCGCCGCCCACGCCGTAGACGCTGGCGGAGCCCATCACCTCGGCCGAGAGCAAGTGCGGCTTGAGCGCGCGACCGGCACCGGAGGTGCCGGTGACCGCGACGACGACCGCATCCGGAGCGACCAGCCCGGCGGCCAGCGCGGGGACGAGCGCCAGCGAGGACACCGTGGGGAAGCAGCCGGGGACGGCGACGCGCTTGGCGCGGCGTAGCCGCTGCCGGGCGCCGGGGAGCTCGGGGATGCCGTACGGCCAGGTGCCGGAGTGCTCGCCGCCGTACCAGCGGGCCCAGTCGGCTGGGTCGTTGAGCCGGTGGTCAGCACCGCAGTCGATGACGACGGTGTCCTCGCCGAGCTCGGCTGCGATGGCCGCGGAGTGGCCGTGCGGGAGCGCGAGGAAGACGACGTCGTGCCCGGCGAGCTCGGCGGCCGTGGTTTCGGTGAGCACGCGGTCGGCCAGCGGGAGCAGGTTCGGGTGGTGTTGCCCGAGCGCGCTCCCCGCGCTGCCGCCCGCGGTCAACGCACCGATCTCCACTTCCGGGTGCGACAGCAGCAGGCGGAGCAGCTCTCCACCCGCGTAACCACTCGCACCGGCCACCGCCACTCGAACCGTCATGCGGATAATTATGCACGTTGATGCAATATCAATCAAACCGGTTTTCGAAGAGCGGCGGAGCATCGAGACGAACGGGACGATCCCCCAAATCCTTCCACGCCACGCCAGCAGCCAGACCAGGCGGAGAACACGGATGCGGAGCACCTGTGGCCCGGTGTTTGGTCGCAGGCGCTCTTGATCCCGAACGGACGATTTTCCGGGGTTGATTCGGTTCAGTCAGCTGCTTCAGCGGTTCGAAAACCTCGAACCGCTGAAGCAGCGTCACCAAAAAACGCTATGTCTCACCAGGGCGAAACCCGGTGGCAATGCCGTCGCAACACCTCGACCCCGCTGCGAGATCGACTGGCCCCGCCCGGCATCATCGGGGCTGATGACGATGATCCCGCCGCGCCCAGGATCGGTGGCCCGCCGCGCCTTGACGTCGATCACGACGCCGGCCTGGGTGGGGCGGCGGGTGCGATTGCGCGAGATCGAGCCCGCGGACCGGCGCACGCTGATCCGGTTCGACCGGGATTCCGCGCACGGCCGCTACCAGCAGGTCGACGGGTATCGGCATTGGGCGGCGCACCGGGCGAACCACCCCGGCTCCGGCGACGACTTCCAGCTCGCGATCGAGACCCGGGACGACCGGACACTGGTCGGCTCGATGTGCACCACCCAGGCCGAACCGGGATCCGGCCGGTTCTCCTACGGCATCGGGATCGGCCCGCAGCACCGCCGCCTCGGCTACGCCGACGACGCCATCAGCATCCTGCTCGCGTACATGTTCGGCCAACGCCGCTACGGCAAGTGCGAGATCGGTATCTACGGCTGCAACTACGCTTCCCTTTCGCTGCACGGCAAACTCGGCTTCCGTGAGGAAGGTCGGCTGCGCGACCAAGAGTTCCTCTGCGGCGGAGCCCAGTACCTGGTCCTGATGGGCATCACCGCCCACGAATTCGCCACCCGGACCTCGATCGACGTCACCACCCGCTGAAGCACGCCATCGGGTCACCGACTCACAGCCCGATGACCGGTGGGGCTGCTTTCGGCATGTCGTCGAACCAGTCGTCATCGTCGTCCGCGAGCCAGGACGGGCGCTGATGCTCCTCGTCATCGCCGCGTTGCGAACTCGCACCGAGCGCTCCGCCACGGCCAGCGGCTCCGCCCGCGCTCGCGGCACCGCCTGTGCCGGGTGCACTCCATCCCGCGCCGCCCAGTCCACTGGCAAGTCCTCCAGCGCCACCACCGATCCCCGGTCCGAAAGCTCCAGCCCCGCTGTCGAAACCGGCTCCGGGAACTCCGGCTGCCCCACCTGCTCCGGCGACCGCCGGTCGCGCCGTTGGATCGGCATCGCTTCGGCTCCAGGGCACCGCCGGGGTTCGCGCCACGCTTCGTTGGGTCGAATCGGCGCGGTCGATGATCTTCCGGCGGAGCTCGATCGGGTCGGGTTCGCCGTCGCCGCGAAGCGCACGGACGCATTCCGCGATCGCCGGGTCATCCGCATCGCGCCCGGCCTCGGCGAGCATGTCCAGCCAGTGGCGAGCCGCGACGGCACCGGCCAGGCACACATCGGCTCCGGCCCGCAGCCCCGAACTCAACGACCGCCGCGAGTCAGCGCACAGCAGGTGGTAGGTCTCCTCGAAGAGCAGGCGCCGCCACTCCGCGTCCGCCCAGCAATGGCGTTCGGACAGGCCGAGGCCGAGTCGGCGGTTGCGGTAGTGCGCGAACAGCGCCCGGTGCAGCTCGGCGAACCGGCTCGGCGACCGACCGCGCCCGTGCCGCACCATCGGCCCGCGGACCACCTGCTGGAAGTGCAGGCGGCCGTGGCTTTCCACGACGAACGGGAATTCGCGCAACCACTGGAACAACCCGGCGGCCCGCCGCGGCCCGGCGAGCACCGCGAGCACGTCCTCGTCGAGCACTCGGGGCAACGCCGCCAGCAGCACGTCCGACCGCCGGGCGGCGTCCGGTTCCCACTTCAGGAACCGCTCCACCGCCATGCCGCTGAGGTCTTGGACCGCACCGCCGGTGTGGGGTCCGTCGGCGAGCGTGGCGACCAACAGCGGTAACCTGCCCGACAGTTCCAGGATCACCTCGATGGTCGGCTGGTCGCTGACCCCCTTGCGTCGCAACAGGGTCCGCGCTTCATCGTCGGTGAACGGATCCAGCCGCCAATCCACCGTGATCGCGGCGTACTCGCCCCACTTGTTCACGTCCAGCGGGTATTGCCCGGCGATGGCGAGCACCAACGTGGTGGGCAGCTCGCCGAAATGCCCTTCCAGCAGGCGGAGCAGCCAAGGCTCGACGATCTCGGTGGTGCGCTCGAAGTTGTCGAACATCAGCACCAGCTGCCGGTGTTGCGCGAGTCGGCGCAGATCATCGACGAGCAGCGGAGCGAGGTCGTCGACGGGCGACAGCAGCAGTTGGACGTCGGCGTGGTTGCGGAACTTGGCGGCGAAGAAAGCGCTGGCCTGGTCCAGCCAGGTGTTGGCCTCTTCAGGGGTTACCGCATCGGCGAGCACGCCGAGACAGGGCAGCGCGCGCACGGCGCTGAACGCGACGCGAACCGCGCTGGTGGTGAGCAGCTCCCGAGCTGCCGATGGCGCTTGCGGATCGGCCAGCACCTCGTCCCGCCGACGCTGGTAGTCGGCGAAGCGCTGGCTGAAGCCGCGGGTCTCGCCGCCCTGCCCAGCGATCTGCCGGGAAACCGCGGCCATCAGGGCGACGAGGTCAGTTTCGTTCTCGTCGGTCCTGGCCGTGAGTGCACCGATTTCCAGCGCGATGCCGTGCAGCTGCCGAAGCAGGTGGGTCTTGCCGATACCGGCCTGGCCGTGCAGGGCGAAGACGAACTTGCGGGTGTCGGGCGGGCATCGCAGGTTGGCGCGGAAATCGTCGCGCTGCTGTTGACGGCCGACGAAGTCATCGCTCTGCCGCGCCCGGATGATCTCCTGCATGCTCCGGGCACCGCCGACGTCCGACACCCACCTATCGTGCCAGTCCGATCATCGAACGGGGACGGTTTCGCCGGAATGCCCAGTGGCCCCTGCTGGGAGAGGTGATCACAGGCCCTTTGTCGTGCCGGTTCCGCTGTTGAAGCTGCCCGCGGGCACCGCCGGGCGCGCGGTGACCATGACTTGGCCGCCGCAGTTCCAGCACTCGGGCTCGTTCTCGGGTGCGGTTCGTCCGGCGACGTCGCAGGACGGACACATCCATGCGGTCAGGATGACGTGGCCGACGGAATCGTGTCGCGGACGCACGGGAAGCCACCCATTCTGATCATGTCGGCGCGGCATCGCTCGCATGTCGTGACCGCATCCGACCAGTGTTCACACTTCTGGGTGGGAATTATCAGTTAGACCTGCACTTGGGGTCAACAACGGCTCCGGGCAGCCGGGAACCGCGGGGGCATTCCTCCCCTTGACAGCGCAGAGCCGCCCGGAGTCTCCTCAAGTTGGGCGCCGGCCTGCGTTGTCGCCCGTCGGCGGTCCGAAGGCGAGATCGAGCTAGGTCTCCGGGAAAGGCCATGGCGACTTACGAGTACGACTGCTCCCGGTGCGGTCGCTTCGAGACGCACCAGCCGATGGGAACGGCGTCGGACTCACATCACTGTCCCGAATGCGGGCGGCCCGCCCGCAGGGTCTTCTCCGCACCGCACCTGACCACCGCGCCCGAGCAGCTCCGTGCCGCGCTCGACCGCGAGCAGCGTTGCCGCGAAGAACCGGAGGTCGTCGCGGAGGTGCCGAGAAAGCAGCCGGTGCCCCAGCCGCACCGAGCACTGTCCCGGCTGCCACGCCCCTGACGGACGCAGACACCACCGGAGGTGTCATCGGTGGCATACGTGGGATTGCTGTACGTCGGCGCCGTGCTGTTCCTCAACGGCGTGATGCTGTTGGGCAAGGCTGATCCGAAGGCGATCGCCGTGTTCAACGTCTTCGTCGGTGGTCTCCAGGTGATCACGCCGACGATCCTGATCGTGGCGAACCTCACGGATCCCGCCACGATCCTCAACGCATCAGGCATCTACCTGTTCGGCTTCACCTACCTCTACGTCGGAATCGGTCTGCTCGGCGACTTCGACAGCAGCGGCGTCGGTTGGTTCTCGTTGTTCGTCGCCATCATGGCGCTCGGCTATTCCTTCGCGAACTTCCGGCTGCTGGGCGACAGCCCGTTCGGGGTGATCTGGCTCTACTGGTCGTTCCTGTGGTTGTTGTTCTTCCTGCTGCTGGGCCTCAAGATCGAAAGCCTCACCCGCTACACCGGCTGGGTGGCCGCGATCGAGGGCTGGGTCACCGGCGCGATTCCGTCCTTCTTGGTCATGACCGGCTACTGGCAGAACCCGAACACCATCGCGCTGGCGCTGCTCGTCTTCGGCGTCGTCGTGTTCGTCGCACTGTGGTTGATCACCACCGGCGTGTGGTCGCTTCGGGGCTTCCGGTGGGGCCAACGGGCCATGCCCACACCCCACTGACCTGCGCATCCGCGAGGAGGTTCTCCCATGCCAGAAGTGATCTTCAGCGTCGACCAGTCGAAGTCGATGCGCGAACAGGCAGTACCCGGGCACAACCGGTGGCACCCGGACATCCCGCTGGCCGCCATGGTTCGGCCCGGCCAGGAGTTCCGCGTCGAATGCCGCGATTGGACCGATGCGCAACTCGGCAACAACGACTCGGCCAACGACGTGCGGGACGTCAACCTGGATCTCACGCACATGCTCAGCGGGCCGATCGGTGTCGAAGGCGCGGAACCAGGCGACCTGCTGGTCGTCGACCTGCTCGACCTCGGTCCGGTCCCGCAGCAGGTCGGTGACGCGCCGGGCCAGGGCTGGGGCTACACCGGTGTGTTCGCCAAGGCCAACGGTGGCGGCTTCCTGACGGACTACTTCCCGGACGCCTACAAGGCGGTCTGGGACTTCCACGGGCAGCAGTGCACCTCGCGGCACCTTCCCGGCATCCGCTACACCGGCATCACGCACCCCGGCCTGATCGGTACCGCTCCCTCGGCCGATCTGCTGGCCAAGTGGAACCGGCGGGAGAAGGCGCTCATCGACACCGATCCGAACCGGGTTCCGCCGCTGGGGCTGCCGCCCACCGCACCTGGCGCGCTGTGCGGTCAGGCCGACGGCAGCGACGCGGAGCGAATCGCCAACGAGGGTGCCCGGACCGTCCCGGCCCGGGAGAACGGAGGGAACCAGGACATCAAGAACTTCACCCGAGGGTCGCGGGTCTTCTTCCCGGTCTTCGTGGACAAGGCGAAGCTGTCCATGGGTGATCTGCACTTCAGCCAGGGCGACGGCGAGATCACCTTCTGCGGTGCGATCGAAATGGGCGGTTTCATCGATCTGCACGTCGACGTCATCAAGGACGGCATGGCGAAGTACGGCGTGACCACCAACCCGCTGTTCATGCCGGGCAACGTCGAGCCGCGGTACTCGGAGTTCCTGTCCTTCTCGGGGATTTCGGTGGACCACGACACGGACACGAACCACTACATGGACGCCACGGTGGCCTACCGGCGAGCCTGCCTGAACGGCGTCGAGTACCTCAAGAAGTGGGGTTACACCGGCGAACAGGCATACCTGCTGCTCGGCTCGGCGCCCATCGAGGGCCGGATCAGCGGCATCGTCGACATCCCGAACGCCTGCTGCACGCTGTACGTGCCAGCGGCGATCTTCGACTTCGACGTCCGCCCCAACGCGGCAGGCCCGGTCCACGCGGACCGAGGCCAGTGCGCCGTCACATCCTGACGACCCCATCCGGATGAAGAGCGAAGGGCACCTTCGACCGAGTAAGCCGGTCGAAGGTGCCATTCACTCCGCCCTGATCGGGTGAGCGGGTCAGGTGCGCAGGGTGGCGCCGAGGTGTTGGGTGGCGGCTTGGACCGCCGCGTCGCGGGCCTCGGTGGCCTCCTCCTGCTTGAGGGTTCGGTCCGGCGCGCGGAAGCTCAGGGCCAGGGCCAGGGACTTCTTGCCCTCGCCGAGCTGCTCTCCCGCGTAGACGTCGAACAGCCGCACGTCCTCCAGCAGGTCGCCGCCGCCGGTGCGGACCACTTCGATCAGCTCGGCCGCGGCCACGCTGTCGTCCACCACCAGCGCGATGTCCATCAGCACCGGCGGGTAGGGCGAGATCTGCGGCGCCGGGCGGCGGTCGGTCAGCGGCAGGGCGTCCAGGTCCAGTTCCATCGCGCAGGTCCGCTTCGGCAGACCGAGCGCCTCGACGACCTTCGGGTGCAGCTCACCGGCGTGGCCGACCACGGTGCCGCCGACCTCCAGCTGCGCGCACCGGCCGGGATGCCAAGGGGCGAACGCGCTGGCCCGCACGGTCAGTTCGACCCCGGCGGCCGACGCGACCACGCGCGCTGCTTGGACCGCATCCGCCCAGCTCGCTTCGCGGCCCTTGCCCCACCAGCCAGCCCGCTCGCGCTGACCGCCCAGCAGCACGCCGACGTGCGTCGGTTGCGCTGGCAGCGCGGCGTGCAGTGCGGCGAGCTCGTCGTCGGTGGGCCGCTTGGCGACGCCGACCTCGGGCACCGGCGGCTGGTTCTCCGCAGGCTGCACGATCTGTCCGATGTGGAACAGCGCGAGGTCGCGCTGGCCTCGGGATACGTTGCGCTGCATGGTTTCGACCAGCCCGGCCAACAGCGTCGTGGTCAGCAGCGACCGGTCGCTTTCCAGCGCGTTGAGCACCGAAACGGTGCGTCGCCGGGGATCGTCCTCCGCCAGGCCGAAGGCGTCCAGCGTCGCCTCGCCGACGAACGGGAACGGCAGCACCTCGACGTAGCCCTCACCGGCCAGCGCCCGCGACACGGCGCGCTTGCGGCGCTGCGCGGCGGTGAGCCCACGTCCGGGCGGCGCCGCGGGCAGCACCGAGGGGATCGTTTGGTAGCCCTCCAGGCGCAGCACCTCCTCCACCAGGTCGGCGGGCTGCAACAGGTCGGGCCGCCAAGTCGGCGGAGTCGCGGTGACCAGGCCAACGCCTTCGTCGGACGTGCTGACCTCGATGCGGCAGCCGATCTGACCAAGCCGTCGCGCGGTCACCCCGCGCTCGTAGTTCACCCCAGCGATCTTGTCCGGCAACGCCAGCGGCATGGTCACCGGCGCGGGAGGCTTCGGCTCCCCGACATCGGTGCGGCCGGGCACGATGGTGCCCTCGCCGTAGCGGACCAGCAGCTGCGCGGCCAGCTCGGTGGCCACGGCGGCGATCGCCGGGTCCACCGACCGCTCGAAGCGCTTGCCCGCCTCGCTGGGCAGCTTGTGCCTTCGGATGGTGCGGGCGATGCTGGCCGGATCCCAGTTCGCCGCCTCCAGCAGCACGTCGCGCGTGTTGTGGCTGATCTCGGTGCTTTCCCCGCCCATCACGCCAGCCAGCGACACCGGACCGGTCTCGTCGCAGATCACGATGTCGTCCGGGTCCAGCTCGCGGGACAGACCGTCCAGCGTGGTCAGCTTCTCCCCCTGCTCCGCGCGGCGCACCACCAGGTCACCGGTCAGCTTCGCGGTGTCGAAGGCGTGCAGCGGCTGGCCGAGTTCGAGCATCACGTAGTTGGTGATGTCCACGGCCAGCGAGATGGAACGGATCCCGGCCAGCGCCAGACGGCGGCGCATCCACCACGGGCTCGGTGCGGTCGGGTCAACCCCGGTGACCCGGCGGAACACGAACCGCGAGCAGGCGTCCGGGTCGCGCAGCTCCACCTTCCGGGACGGCCGGTCGTCGGCCGGGACCGGCCGCAGGCCCGGATCGCCGAAAGGCAGCTCCAGCGCGTTGGACAGCTCGCGGGCCAAGCCGCGCACCGAGAAGCAGTAGCCGCGGTCCGGGGTGATGGACAGCTCGATGATCGCGTCGTCCAAGCCCACCAGCGCGACCGCGTCGTCGCCGGGACTGGCCGAACCGGAGGGCAGCACCAGGATGCCCGCGTGGTCCTCACCGATGCCCAGCTCCTTGGCCGAGCAGATCATGCCCTCGCTGACCTTGCCGTAGGTCTTGCGCGCGGTGATCTCGAAGTCGCCGGGCAGCACGGTGCCGGGCAGGGCGACCACGACCAGGTCGCCTTCCTGGAAGTTGCTGGCACCGCAGATGATGCCCTGCACCCGCGGCTGCCCGGACTCGGTCTCGCCGACCTCGACCTGGCAGTACCGGATCGGCTTCTTGAACTCGGCGAGCTCCTCGATCTGGACGACCCGACCGGCCACGAGCGGCCCGCGCACCTGCGTCAGGTGGGTGACCTCCTCGACCTCCAACCCGATCCGGACGAACGCTTCGGCCAACGTCTCCGCGGTCGTCTCCTCGGGCAGCTCAAGGTGCTCGGCCAACCAGGAAACCGGAATCCGCACTTGGTCAGGCCCTTCTCTCGTTCAGGTGGGTGGTGTCGGTGGGCATCAGATGCCGAACGGCTGGGTGAACCGGACGTCGCCTTCGACCATGTCGCGCATGTCCGGGATGCCGTTGCGGAACTGCAGCGTGCGCTCCAGCCCCATGCCGAACGCGTAACCGGTGTAGACCTCGGGGTCGACGCCGCAGGCGCGCAGCACGTTCGGATTGACCATGCCGCAGCCGCCCCACTCGACCCAGCCAGCCCCGCCCTTCTTCTCCGGGAACCAGATGTCCATCTCCGCCGACGGCTCGGTGAAGGGGAAGAACGACGGCCGCAGCCGGGTCTTGGAGTCCGGTCCGAACATCGAGCGGGCGAACGCGTCCAGGGTGCCCTTGAGGTGCGCCATGGTCAGGCCCTTGTCCACCGCGAGGCCCTCGACCTGGTGGAACACCGGGGTGTGGGTGGCGTCGAGCTCGTCGGTGCGGAAGGTGCGGCCGGGGCAGACCACGTACACCGGCAGCTCGCGGTCCAGCAGCGCGCGGACCTGCGACGGCGAGGTGTGGGTGCGCAGCACCAGCCCGGAGTTCTCCGGCGCCACGTAGAAGGTGTCCTGCATGGTGCGCGCCGGGTGGTCCTTGCCGAAGTTCAACGCGTCGAAGTTGAACCACTCGGTCTCCAGCTCGGGTCCCTCGGCGACCTCCCAGCCCATCGCCACGAAGGTGTCCTCGACCCGCTCGATGACCTGCGTCATCGGGTGCCGTGCACCGGCCGGGACCCGGTCCCACGGCAGCGTGACGTCCACCGTCTCGTCGCGCAGCACCCGCTCGTCGCGCTCCGCTTGCAGCGCGGCGCGGCGCTCGTCGAAGGCGCTCTGGATCGCCTCGCGGGCCTGGTTGACGCGTTTGCCCGCCTCGGCTCGCGCCTTCGGCGGCAGCGCGCCGATCTCCCGGCGCGCGGTCAGCAGCGGCGAGCGGTCGCCGAGGTGCGCGGGCTTGACGGCGGCCAGCGCATCGAGATCGGCGGCCGCGGCGAAGGCTTTGCTGGCCTCGACCACCGCGCGGTCCAGCGTCTCCGGCGACAGCGCGGCGACCTCTTTCGGGTCGTACGAGTCGTTGGCTCCAGACATCGTTAGTGCGTGACTCCCGTTGATCCGACAGGCACCGTTGCCCGTTTCCTGGACCCGTTGCGCCCAGGGGGCGGCGAACCTGCACGTTGGCATACGACTCAAGCCGCAAGCTGGCCCCTAGAGTCTATGCGACGGCCCCAATCCAATTTCGCGGAGATCCAGCCGACACGTCCAGGGACAGTTTTGCCTACAACTGTCGCTCTACGCGGCTAGCGGTGTTGGGCGCGGGCGGAGGCGTAGAGGCAGACCGCTGCGGCGGTGGCCAGGTTGAGGCTTTCCGCTCGGCCGTACAGCGGCACCCGCAGGGTGGTGTCCAGTTCGGACTTGACCTCGGCTGGCAGGCCGTGCGCTTCGCCGCCGAACACCCACGCCGTGGGTGCGGCGAGGTCGCCGCCGCGGTCGGCCGCGTCGAGGTCGCTGGTGGCGTGACCGTCGGCGCCGACCAGTCGGAGCCCGGCCGCGCGGCAGGCGGCGAGCACGGCGGTGACGTCGCGGTCCCGCGCGATGGGCAGGTGGAAGAGGCTGCCGGTGGAAGCCCGCACCGCTTTGCCGTTGAAGGCGTCGACGGTGTCACCGGCGAACAGCACAGCCCCGGCTCCGGCGGCATCGGCGACCCGGACCACCGTTCCGGCGTTGCCTGGGTCGGCCACGCCGACCAGCACGGCGACCAGTTCGGGCCGCTCGGCCAACGCGGCGGCCAAGCTGGTGTCCGGCAGGTCGCAGACCGCGATCAGACCTTGCGGCGTCACCGTCTCCGACAACGAGGCCGCAGCCCGCTCGGTCACCAGGTGCACTGGCACAGACTGCGCCCGAGCCCGTGCCACGAGCTCAACGTGCCGGGGCTGCTCGGTGGCGAACACATCGCGCACCCGCAGCGTTCCGTCCGCGTTCGCGGCCAGCGCCTCGCCGACTGCCTGGGCGCCTTCGGCGAGGAACGCCCCGGCTTTCTCCCGGCCAGCGCGGCGGGTGAGCTTGCGAGCGACCGCGACCCGGGACGATCGCTCCGTCAGCGGAGTGCTCGTCCCGGGTCGCGATGCGGCAGAAGTGCGTTCGGCGATCAGGCCGCACTCTCCGGCAGGTTCTTGCGCGCCACCTCGACCAGCGCGGCGAACGCTTGCGGCTCGTTGACCGCGAGCTCGGCCAGGATCTTGCGGTCCACCTCGACCTCGGCGGCCTTCAGGCCCTGCACGAAGCGGTTGTAGCTCAGCCCGTGCTGCCGACTCGCGGCGTTGATGCGGGTGATCCACAGCTTCCGGAAGTCGCCCTTGCGGGCGCGCCGGTCGCGGTAGGCGTAGGTCATCGAGTGGAGCATCTGCTCCTTGGCCTTGCGGTACAGCCGGGAGCGCTGACCGCGGTAACCGCGGGCCGACTCAAGAATGGTGCGGCGCTTCTTCTGGGCGTTGACTGCCCGCTTGACGCGTGCCACGGGGTCCGTCCTGTTATCTCATCGGGGGCGGGAGACCGCCCGTGCGGGTGGCTGGAACTGCGTTGCTGACCTGCTGCTGTCCGATCGGGGGCAGCAAGATCGGCTCAGCGACCCAGCAGTCGTTTGATGCGCTTGACGTCAGCCTTGGCCACCGCTTCGGTGCCCTCAAGCCGACGGGTCACACGGCTGGACTTCTTCTCCAGGATGTGTCGACGACCGGCCTGCTCGCGCCGCAACTTGCCCGTACCGGTCACCTTGAAGCGCTTCGCGGTGCCCTTGTGGGTCTTGTTCTTCGGCATCTCTTCGTCCTCGTTTCGTACTGATGCCGGGCGGGGGAGCGGATCGCGTCCCGCCCGGCGTCACAACATCACGAGCCCTGGCGACAGGGTCTTACGACGCGTTCGCCTTGGGCTTGGTCTTGTTCGACTTGTGCGGCGCAAGAACCATGATCATGTTCCGACCGTCCTGCTTCGGGTTCGCCTCGATGAACCCGAGGTCGGACACGTCATCGGCCAGTCGCTGCAGCAGGCGGAAACCCAACTCGGGACGCGACTGCTCGCGACCGCGGAACATGATCGTCACCTTGACCTTGTGACCCTGGTTGAGGAAGCGGGACACGTGGCCCTTCTTCGTCTCGTAGTCGTGCGGGTCGATCTTCGGCCGGAGCTTCTGCTCCTTGATGACGGTCTGCTGCTGGTTGCGGCGCGATTCGCGAGCCTTCTGCGCGCTCTCGTACTTGAACTTGCCGTAGTCCATGAGCTTGCAGACCGGCGGGCGCGCCTGCGGGGCGACCTCGACAAGGTCCAGATCCGCTTCCTGGGCAAGTCGCAGCGCGTCCTCGATGCGGACGATCCCGACCTGTTCCCCGTTCGGTCCGACCAAGCGGACCTCCGGAACCCGGATGCGGTCATTGATGCGCGTCTCGGAGCTGATGGGCCCTCCTCGGTTCGATGGCTGTGGTTGACTGCACCGCGGCGCGTAGAGCTCACCCCGGAATGCAGAGGTCCCGTCGGTTTCCGCCTGCGCGGACCGCGGGACCCTGACTCCAAACCGATCGAACCGGTACCGCAATACCGTTCGTGCCGCCGACGGCTCGCGCCGCCAACAGGACCGGGACCCGGAAGCCTGTGGCGGCTACTCGGGTGGGAGCGGGACTCCACTTTGCCGCCCCCGCGTACACAGGGGCTGGTCGTGCGTGTCAGGGTAGCAGGCGTGACCGATCCGCAGCCAACCGCACCCCTGACCGACACGGCCGACCAGACGACCGGTGAGCCAGCGCACGACGCAGACAATGATTTCAACGTCCGTGAGCTCGCGGATGTTCCCAGCGTCGAGGTGATCAGCCGGGCGGCGGTGATGCTGATGTCCGCGGCGGCGGAGAAGCTTGGGCTGGCCGCTGACGACCCGGACACGGCCGCGGCACGCGACCTGGACGAGGCGCGACGGCTGATCACGGCGCTGGCCGGTCTGGTCACCGCCTCCGTCGAATACCTCGGACCGCACGCGGGCCCGATCCGCGACGGCCTCCAGACCTTGCAGCGGGCGTTCCGCGAAGCCTCGACCCACCCGGACGCACCGGGCCGGGGACCAGGCGAGAAGTACACCGGCCCGGTCTACTGATCCAGCGGCCTTCGATGGGACGGCACTTAATCAGTGGTGCCCGGTGCGGGGACTTGTCAGGCTGGCCCAGGAGGTGCACTGGAAAATGGTTTCCGTTGATCGGTTGTTGGTGTTCGCCACGATTTCGCTGGTGCTCATCGCGATGCCTGGGCCGAGTGTGCTGTTCGTGGTGGGCCGCGCCCTGGCCCATGGCAGGCGCATCGCGTTGACCAGCGTCGTGGGCAACGCCATCGGCTGCTATCTGGCCTGCGCCGCGATCGCGCTGGGCCTGGGTGCCGTGGTGACGCAGTCGTTGGTGGCGTTCACCGTGATCAAAATCGCGGGCGCGCTGTACCTGATCTACCTGGGCATCAAGGCGTTGCGCAGCAGCCGCCCGCTGGCTGCGGCCCTGCCCGAGCAATCGCCGCCCCTGGGCAACCTGCGGACGTTGCGGGAGGGCGTCGTGGTGGGCGTGGCGAACCCGAAGACGTTCATCTTCTTCACCGCGGTGGTGCCGCAGTTCGTCGATCCCGCGCTGGGCGGCGTGCCGGTTCAGATGTTGCTGCTGGGGTTGATCCCGATCGCCATCGCGCTGGTCTCGGACAGCGCGTGGGGTCTGTTCGCGGCCAAGGCGCGCGACTGGATCGCCAGCGCCCCGCGCCGGTTGGCGATCGTCCAGCGCGTGGGCGGTTTCGCCATGATCGGCCTCGGCCTGTCCATCGCCGTCACCGGGCGCCGCGACTGAGCGGTCGCGCAGGTCCCGATCCGCGCACCCCAACACGTTCAGGTGAAGCGTGAGGGGCACCCTTCACCAACTTACTTGGTAAAGGGTGCCCCTCACCTCGGGTAGATCAGTCGCCTAGGACGGCGAGGGCGTCGATCTCGACGAGTAGGCCCTGGGGGAGGCCGACGTAGACCGTGGTGCGGGCCGGGAACGGTTCGCCGACCACGCGCGCGTAGGTCTCGTTCATTTCCGCGAAGTGCGCGGTGTCGGTGAGGTAGACGCGCAGCATCAGCACGTCGTCCAGGGAGCCGCCCTCGGCCTCTAGGATCGCGATGACGTTGCGCAGCACCTGCTCGGTCTGCTCCGCGACGCCGCCCTCGACGACCTTGCCGGTCGCCGGGCTGACCGCGGTCTGCCCCGCGACCTGCAGGATGTTGCCCTTGCGGATGCCCTGCGACAGCGGGATGTTCGCGGGCGGCTTCGGGGCTTTGTCGGTGCTGACCACGGTCCTGGCCATCAGACTTCCTTTCGTTGCGGGTTTTCCTGCTGCCACCCCAGCTCGGCGGATACCCCACCGGCGGCGCGCAGCACGTCATCGACGAGCCCCAGCAGGCCGTCGAAGTCCAGCAGTACCTTGGGCACCGACAGCGACACGGCCGCGACGACTTCGCCGCGGTGGTTGCGGATCGGGGCCCCGACGCAGTGGATGAAGTCCTCGTGTTCGCCGCGGTCCACCGCATAGCCCTGGACCCGCACCCGGTCCAGTTCGGCCAGGAACCGCTCGGCCGAGTCGATCGTGTTCGCGGTCAACTGGGGGTAGCTGAGCTGCTGCGCGAACTGGCGGCGCTGGCGCGACGGCCAGTCGGCCACCAGCGCCTTGCCCACGGCTGTGCAGTGCACGGGCGCGCGGCGGCCGATGCGGGAGTACATCCGCACCGGATGCTTGCTGTCGACCTTGTCGATGTAGACGACCTGGTCGTCCTCCAGGGTCGCCAGGTGCACGGTGTGCCCGCTGATCTCCCCCAACTCGACCAGGTGCGGCTGGGCCACACCGCGCACGTCCAGATCTTCCAGGGCGCGGTGCGCCAGGTCGAACAGGGCGCTGCCGAGACGGTAGTGGTGCACGTCCTCGCGGCGCACGAAGCGGCCCGCTTCGAGGGTGCGCAGCAGCCGCATCGCGGTCGATTTGTGCACGCCCAAGCGCTGGGCGAGTTGGTCGAGCGTCTGCGGTCCAGCGGCCAGCGCGGTCAGCACGGTCAGACCGCGTTCCAAGCTCTGACTCACCGGCGACTCCGTCCGTTGACGCACTGCGACGTCGAATGGTACTTACCTAGCTAGCACGTTACGCAATACATGTTGCATTTTGCGCAATAGGAGGCTTTCGTGTCGGCACGGGGGATCAACAGCGCCGCGGTGCGCTCACTGCACGACGAGCGCATCGACTGGCGTTTCAAGGGCATGCCGTCCGAAGCCTTCGGCAGCACCGTCGGTGACTTCCTCGAACAGCGCCCGAAGTTGTTCGACGCGGGTTTCGTCGGCCCGCTGCTGGTGCTCGACGACGCCGCGCTGCGGCACAACCTGCGAACCATGGCGGACTGGTGCGCCGCGCACGGCCTGCAACTCGCGCCGCACGGCAAGACGACGATGGCCCCGCGGTTGTTCGAGCGGCAGTTGGAGCACGGTTCTTGGGGCATCACGGCGGCCAACATCAGCCAGCTGCGGGTGTACCGCGCGTTCGGCGTGTCGCGAATCCTGCTGGCCAACCAGTTGCTGGACGGCAGCGGGTTGGCGTGGCTGGCAGCTGAGCTCGACGCGGATCCGGACTTCTCGTTCAGCTGCTTCGTCGACTCGGTGCGCGGCGTGCACCTGATGGCCGAGGCACTCGCCCGGCACGGCGCGTCCCGGCAGGTCGACGTGTTGGTCGAGCTCGGCAACGACGGTGCCCGAACGGGCGCGCGCACGATCGCCGAGGCCCGCGAGATCGCGGACGCCGTGGTCAACAGCCCGGTGCTGCGGTTGGTCGGGGTCGGTGGTTACGAGGGCGCGCTGGCGCACGATGTCAGCGAGTCGGCGATTTCCACTGTGGACGAATACCTTCGGCGGCTGCGCGCGCTGGTCGCGGATCTGGCCAAAGCCGGGCACTTCTCGGGTTTGGACGAGGTGATCGTGACCTGCGGTGGCAGCGCGTACTTCGACCAGGTCGCCGAGGCGTTCATCGAGCCTTGGCCCGTCGAGGTGCCGGTCGTGCCGGTGCTGCGCAGCGGTGGATATCTGCTGCACGACGACGGTTTCTACCGGGTTCGCTCGCCGTTCGGCCGCGAGCACCGGCTGCCCGGTTCGGAAACGCCGTTCCAGCCCGCGATGCGGGTGTGGGCGCAGGTGACCTCGCGGCCCGAACCGGGCCTAGCACTGCTGACCATGGGCCGCCGGGACGTCTCCTACGACCAGGAACTACCGGAACCGCAGGTGATCCGGGGCGCCGACGGAGTCGTCCGGGAGTTGGCCGCCGGTTCCTGCCAGGTGACGGCGCTGGCCGACCAGCACGCGTTCCTGACCATTCGGGACGCCGATCCGCGAATCGGCGACTGGCTGGGTTTCGGCCTCTCCCACCCCTGCACGGTGTTCGACAAGTGGACGCTGATCCCGGTGGTCGACGGTGACGCGGTGGTCGACTTGGTCCGCACCTTCTTCTAAACGAGGCGACGAACACCCGGAAGGGTGGTGAGTGAAGGGCACCTTCGACCGACTTACTCGGTCAAAGGTGCCCTTCATCTCGAAAATTGAGGACCCCGGGGAGGTTTCGTGGACGTGGTGGTGCGCGGGGCGCGGGTCGTCGACGGTGACGGCGGACCGAGCTACCGGGCCGACGTCGGGATCGCCCGAGGACGGATCGCCGAAATCGCCGAGCCCGGACGATTGAGCGGCAGAGGCGCGATCGACGCCGACGGTCTGGTGCTGGCGCCCGGCTTCATCGACATGCACGCGCACTCCGACCTGCAGATCCTGGCCGAGCCGGAGCACACCGCGAAGGTGTCGCAGGGCGTGACGTTGGAGGTCATCGGCCAGGACGGGCTGTCCTACGCGCCGGTGGACGACGCCACGCTGGCCACGCTGCGCACCCAGCTCGGGGGTTGGAACGACGATCCGGTCGGGTTCGACTGGAACTGGCGCAGCGTTGCCGAATACCTCGACCGGCTCGACGTCGGCATCGCCGCCAACGCCGCCTACCTGGTACCGCAGGGCACCCTCCGGCTGCTGTGCGTCGGGTACGACGACCGGCGCGCCACGGATGCCGAACTGGACCGGATGCGCGAGGTGCTCGCGCGGTCGCTGGACGAGGGCGCCTTCGGCATGTCGTCGGGGCTGACCTACACCCCCGGCATGTACGCCGACACCGGTGAACTCGCCGCGCTCTGCGAAGTGGTCGCCGCACGCGGCGGGTACTACAGCCCGCACCATCGCAGTTATGGTGCTGGTGCGTTGGCGGCGTACGCGGAGATGATCGAGGTCAGCAGGACCTCCGGCTGCCCGCTGCACTTGGCGCACGCCACGATGAACTTCGATGTCAACAAGGGCCGGGCTGTTGAGCTGCTGTCCATGTTGGACACCGCGTTGGCGGACGGCTGCGACATCACCCTCGACACCTACCCGTACCTGCCGGGTAGCACCTCGCTGCACGCGCTGCTGCCCAGCTGGGCGATGGCAGGCGGAGTGGCAGCCACCTTGGAGCGCTTGCGGGATCCGGCGCAGCGCGAGCGGATTCGCGTCGTCATGGAGGAAGCGGGCTCCGACGGCTGCCACGGTGTGCCGGTCGACTGGGCCACCATCGAGATCAACGGGGTTCGGCGTCCCGACAACGGTCACCTGGTCGGCCGCAGCGTTGCCGAATCCGCCCGCGCCACGGGAAAGCAGCCGACCGAGTTCTACTTCGACGTGCTGCTGTCCGAAGAACTCGGCAGCTCGTGCTTGATGCACATCGGTCACGAGGACAACGTGCAGGCCATCATGCGGCACCGAACCCACACCGCGGGCAGCGACGGGCTCCTGGTCGGCAGCCGTCCGCATCCGCGCGCATGGGGCACGTTTCCCCGCTATCTCGGGCGTTACGTGCGTGAGCTCGGGGTGCTCGGACTGGAGGAATGCGTCCAGCACCTGACCGCTCGCGCGGCCGACCGGCTGGGCCTGACCGATCGGGGCCGGATCCGTCCGGGATTCGCCGCCGACCTGGTGCTCTTCGACCCGGACACCGTTGCCGACACCGCGACTTTCGACGAGCCCCGCCAGCAGGCGACGGGGATTCCGCACGTCCTGGTCAACGGTGTCGCGGTGATCGACGACGGCCGCCGCACCGACGCCCTGCCGGGCCACGCGCTTCGCAAACCCACTCAGACCCGCCGACAGTCGTGGGGGGGGGGCCCCCCCCCCCCCCCGGGGGGCCCCCGGGGGGTTGTGGGGGGGGGGGGGGCCCCCCCCCCCGCCCCCCCCACCCCAAACCCCCCCCCCCCCCCCCCCCGGGGGTGGGGGCCCACCCGGCCCCCCCCCGGTTAACCCCCCCACGACCCCGTTCGCGTAAGAGGTGAGGGGCACCCGTGACCCAGTTACTTGGTCACGGGTGCCCCTCACCCATCACCGTCGCTATGGAGCGCGCCAACGTGGGGTTCGTTTCCTCCCGCGGGGGCGCTCACGACGTCGGCTCGGCCGAACGTCCTAAACGGTGTGGTGCTGGATCGCTTGCTGGGGTGTTCGGAACGTCCGTAATCTGCCACAGATCGACAATCGAAGAACGGTTCACCGACGGCGAGGAGTGTCCGCATGGACCTGAGCAGACGGTCGTTGCTGCGAACCGCTGGTGCCGCAGCCGGTTTGGTGGGACTGACGCCGACGTTGGCCAACGCGAGCGCGCTGGTGCCAGCGGATTCGCCCACGCCGCCCCGCGGTCCCGGAGAAGGCCAGGGCCCGTTCGAGAAACTGGTGATCCGCGGCGTCAACGTGATCGTCGGGACCGGCGGCGCGGTACGCGGGCCGGTGGACGTCGTCATCAGCGGCAACCGCATTCAGCAGATCATCCCGGCGGGTGCGCCGTCCCAGGTGCTGGCACCGAACCGCCCACCGCACGATGCCGAGCACGAGATCGACGCGACGGGCATGTGGATGCTGCCCGGTCTGGTGGACGAGCACACCCACACCGGGACCGGCGATACGCCGCGGACATATGCGTACAAACTGTGGCTGGGCCACGGTGTTACGACGGTGCGGGGCGTTTCGATCGCCGATAACGACGACGCCGTGTCAGACCGGGAACGCAGCGAGCGCAACGAGATCGTGGCACCGCGCATCATCAACTACCAGACTCCAGGCAGTGGCTGGGAAGACGGTCCGGTCGACTCGCCGGACAAGGCCCGCCGTTGGGTGGCGTGGGCGGCACAGCACGGCGTCGACGGGATCAAGTTCTTCGGCGAGGGACCCTACGGACGCGCGGAGATCGAAGCCGCGATCACGGCTGCGGGGCAGCACGGGATGGGCACCACCATGCATCACTCGCCGCCGATCTACCCGCAGCTCAACGCGCTGGAAACCGGCCGGATGGGCCTCGGCACCGTGACGCACTTCTACGGCCACTTCGAGGCGCTGCTCAAGGAAGGCCGGGAACACCCCAAACCACCGGGCTACGACTACGAGAACGAGGCGTCCCGGTGGCGCGCGGTGGCCGAGGTGATCAACTACACCTTCGCACCGGACTCGCCGCAGTGGCGGTCGTATCTGGCGCAGCAGCGCGACAACGGCGTGACGTTCGGGCCCACCTTCGGCGTCTACCTGGCCGGACGCGACCTGCTGCGGGTCCGCGGCCTGGAGTGGCATCCGCGCTTCGCCCTGCCCTCGCTGTGGAACTTCTGGGAGCCCAGCCCGGAAGCGCACGGTTCGTTCTACTACGACTGGCGGACCGAGGACGAGGTGAGCTGGAAGCGCTTCTACCTGCAGTACATGCAGCTGGTCCACGACTACAAGTCGATCGGTGGTCGCATCGCGGGCGGCACCGACCCCGGCTACATCTACAACCTCTACGGTTTCGCCAACATCACCGAACTGGAGATGCTGCGCGAGGCCGGACTGACGCCGATCGAAGCGATCGAGGCGATGACGTACAACACCGCTCAGACGCTGGCCGAGCCCACCGGGGCGAAGCCGGAGTTCGGTCTGGTCGAGGAGGGGCTGCTGGCGGACCTGGCCATCGTCGGCGAGAACCCCTTGCAGGACTTGAAGACGCTGTACGGCACGGGCACACCGCGGCTCGATGCGGAAACCGGGGACATCACCCGCATCGGCGGCGTGCAGTGGACGATCCGCAACGGCGTCGTCTACGACGCGAAGCGGCTGCTCGCCGATGTCGCGGAGATGGTGCAGGCGCAGAAAGCCGGTGGTGCCTGCCGGGACGTCGATCCCGACTGGAGCACGGCAGGTCCCTGCGGCGGCAGCCGAGGCGCCGACGTGGCTCCCGCCGCCAAGCCCGCGCAGCGGGCGGCCGCGCTGCCCTGAGCTGCGATGCGCGGGTGGGCGCCTCGAAGCGAGGGGCGGAGCGTGCGTCGGTGACGTGCACGATACGTCCGGAGGTGGGCACCGAGCACTACGCCATTTTGGTCTAGTCCACTGGGGTCGGATGCGGCAGACTGTCCCGCGATCATCCACCGAACAGGGAGAACATCGTGCGGGACAACGGAATGCCGCGTCGCCGGTTCCTCACCGCAGTCGGCGCGGTCGGCTTCGCCGGTGCGGCCGGTGCGATCACCACGACGAGCGCCGCCTGCGCGGCGGCTCCGGCGGCCGCACCGCAGCCCGCGGTGAGCCACCAGGCGGGCTTGATGACGCTCATCGGCAGCTACACCTCCGCCGCCCCGCCGGGCCGTGGCCTGGAGGTCGCGATCCGCGACGACGCAGGTGTGCTCGAACCGTCCGGAATCGTCGACGGAGTTCCCGACGCGTCGTTCTTCGCCTGGTCGCCGGACCACCGGTACCTCTACGTCACCAACGAACTGCCGCAGGGCACGATCACCGCCGTCGACCTGTCCGGGCATCACCCGGTGGTCCTGGGCAGCCAGTCCAGCGGCGGCGCGGGTCCGACGCACCTGACCGTGCACCCCAGCGGCGAGTTCCTGTTCACCGCCAACTACACCGACGGCACGGTGGCCGTGCACCGGCGCAACGCCGACGGCAGCATCGGCGAATCCACCGACCTCATCAAGCATCCCGGCGCCGAGCCGCACGCCCACCAGGTGCTCGTGGACCCCAGCAAGCAGTGGGTCGTGTCCGTCGACCTCGGCGCTGACGCGGTGTTCGTCTACGCCTTCGACCCGGCCACCGGCAAGCTCACCCAGCACCAGCACCTGGAACTGCCCGCTGGCACCGGTCCCCGGCACTTGGCGTTCAACTACGACCGCGCGTACCTGCTCGCCGAGCTGAACTCCACGATCACCGTGCTGGACTGGGATCTCGAAGCCGGGCAGTTCGCCCCGGGGCAGGTGCTCAGCAGCCGCGAACCGGGTGCGACCGGCGAGAACTTCCCGGCCGAGATCGCGGTGTCCCGCGACGCCAAGTTCGTCTACGCCTCCAACCGGGGCGACGACAACATCGCCACCTTCACCACCGACGACGCGGGCCTGACCTTCCAGAGCGTCACGCCGACCGGCGGCAACTGGCCCCGCCACTTCACCCTCGACCCGGAGGAAACCTCGCTGTACGTCGCGAACCAGCGCGCGGGCGTGATCACCCGCCTGGCCCGCGACCCCGCCACCGGAGCCCTCACCCCGACCCAGGACCGCTACGACTGCCCATCCGTCGCAGCCCTCACCTTCCACGGGTGACCCACATCCGAGCGATTTTTCCGAGGTGAGGGGCACCCGTGACCCAGTTACTTGGTCACGGGTGCCCCTCACTCATCACGCGGACGGATGGTTTGGCAGAGCAGTGCGTCCGGTTCGCGGGTTGGGGAGTACACGCGGGCGCTCCAGGCCACACCGGCGATGTTCTCGCCGTCGGCGCACTGTCCTTTGAAGTGGCCGGAGGCGAAATCGCCGCCGTGGGCGTCCGGTGGGCGGGCATCGGCGCGGTCGAACCAGACCGTGCGCCCGGTCGTTCCTGGTGGCTCGCCGACCTTGCCGCACAGCACCGATGACAGGTCCGCACTGCGGGCGGCGTAGCCGGTGACGAACGAGTCCGGCGGGCACTGGAACTTCGTGAAGCCCGGCGCCCAGTCGTCGGTCACGTGCCGCTCGTCGCGGACCACTTCGTAGCCCGCGTCCCACTGATCCGCTCCGCCGGTGTCGCTGCACAGACCGCGTGAGCCCGTGTGGCTCAGCCCGATCAGGCGCTGGCCGTCCGGGCAGACCGCCTTGCGGGCACCCGGATCCCAGTCCGGTTCGCCGCGCATCCGCGCCGACTGGACGAGATCGCCGTGATCCACACCCAACATCCGCCAGGTATCCACGGGCCGCGCGCCCCCAGCTGCGGCGCCCACCAGGCGGTGCCAGGCCGGTGCCCGCCAGTCGTCGCCGTCATCGATGAACATGCGGTTGCCCGCCGCGTCCCAGTGCGCCAGGCCCCAGCCGTTGCCCTGCCGGTTCTGGTGCCAGCCGACCAGCGGCCAGTAGGCGAAGTCCGTGTCGTTGGCGATCAGGAAATCGACGAAATCGTTGAACCACGCCCGGACCTTCGGGTCCTGCTCGTCCCGCCGCCCACGCCGAACTCGCTGATCCACAGCGGCGCGGTGAAGTGCTGGCCTTCCTCGGTGATGAAGAACGCCTGCCTGCGCAGCACCTCGTACAGCTGGTCGCGTCCCAGGTCCTGGTAGCGGGGGTCGTGCGTCTCGCCGATCCCGATGGCACCGCTGTGGTTCGGGCCGGTGTAGCCGTAGAAGTGCGCCAAGTACACCAGTTTCCCCGAGGTCACCAGCGTGTGCGAGAGGGTGCGGGCCCGTTCCAGCGTCGGCCGACCGTGCGGCAGCCCGTCGGCCGGGATGCCCACCCAGTTGATGCCTTCGATGATGATCAGCAGGTTCGGGTTGGCTTCGGTGAGGAAGCGGTCGCCCGCGCGCTGCGCCGCCGCGTACCAGTCGTGGTCGTCGCCCAACCCCCAGTTCGGGTCGTTGAGGATGTCGCGCCGCACCTCGTTGTAGAGGTCCGCGCCCACCACGCGCGGGTTGTCCCGGTACCGACCGGCCATGAAAAGCCAGCCTGCCTGCCACTTCTCGGCGCTCTGGCTGCTGTTCCAGCGCTCGTTGCCGTCGATGCCGCAGCACCAGCGCGTCGTGTTCGTGTGGTTGTTCAGGATCACCGCGAAGCCGCTGTCGGTGAGCGCGGCAACGGCCGCGTCGTACACCTGCAGCCGGGTCTTGCCCCGCAGCTGCGGATTCGCGGCCACCGCCGCATCCGGCACGATCGCCGCGTCGTGGATCATGTCGTTGGAGAACGGCAGCCGGATGCTGTTCAGCCCGAGTTCCTGGAAGCTGCGCACGATTTCATGCATCGGGGCCCGGTCCAAGCCGAGCGGGATGCCGCTGCTGTTCTCGCCCTCGTGGTAGTTGGCCGGATCGTTCACGTCGCCGATGCCGTTCCACGTGCCGCTGGCACCGTGCCAGTTCCCGGCCTTGAGCTTGAAGCGGTTCCCACTGCTGTCGACGATGTAGCGGCCTTCGGTGCGCAGCGGACCGGTCCACGCATCCGGTTGGACCGGCGCCACCAGGGAGGCCGCGAGGACGGCGGCGAGGACTCCGGCGATCATGCGCGCGTCTCCACAGTCGGCTCCCTCGACGGGTCGGACGACGGCGGCGGATGATCAATCCTGGCAGCGGCAGGCACTCCGCGACGATCTGTGAAATCCCCGATTTTCCCGTTGTTCACGGGGAAAAACCTAGATCGCGGCCCGGTCACGGCGGCGCAGCGACACGATCCCGCACGAGCGAAGATTGGTTCAGACCTTGCCATCGGGCAGCGTGATCCATACCATCCGATTGCTCAGCGCCTGTCTTCGATCTCGCTGTTCGCAGCGGGTTTTCAGGCGTCGTCTCGGGGAAGACAGCCACAACGGCAGCGAGACGGCGCAGCCCCAGGACGAGGACAGGCCCGCAGCGCAGAACCGGAACTGCGGACAGTGCAACGGAGAACGCCATGCGGGCATGGAAAGCCATCACCGTCGCGGCCATCGGCGCGTTACTGGCGGCCTGCGGTCCTCCGCAGGTCCAGCAGACCGCGCCCGCCGAGGACGAACGCACCGGCATCCTGCGGGTCTGGCTGTTCGACGAGGCCAACCGCGGCCCGAAGCAGGCCACTGTGGACGAGGCGGTCGCCCGCTTCGAGGCCGAGCACCAGGGCGTGCAGGTCGACGTGCAGTACATCGCCGTGGACACCCGAGCGCAGCGGTTCACCGGCGCGTTCAACGACCCGGCCAGCGCCCCGGACGTCGCTGAGTTCGGCAACACCGACCTGGCCGGATACGTCGCCGCCGGTGGCCTGGCCGACCTCACCGGGAACCTCCCGCAGTGGCCGGAATCCGCCGACCTGAACCCATCGGTGCTGGACACCGCGAAGGTGGACGGGAAGGTCTACGGCGTGCCCTGGTACACCGGCATCCGCGCGCTGTACTACCGCACCGACGTCTTCGCCGAGCTCGGCCTGCAACCGCCCCGCACGACCGCGGAACTCGTGGACACCGCGCAGCGGATCCGCGCCGCCCGCCCCGACATGTACGGGATCGCCGTCGGCGGCAAGTACCACTACGCGCTGATGCCGTTCATCTGGTCCGCTGGAGGTGACCTGGCCCGCCGCGATGGCGACCGCTGGGTATCCACTGTGGACCAGCCAGCCGCCCGTCAGGGCATCGCCACGTACGCCTCGCTGATCAGTGGCGGAGCTTGCCCGCGCGAGCAGTGCGCGGACCTGACCGGCAGCCAGGCCGTGCAGGCGTTCGCCTCCGGCAAGGCCGCGATGACCATCGGCGGCGACTTCAACCGCGCCGCGGTCAACGCCGGTGCCGCTGCTGGGAAGTACGCCGTCGTGCCGCTGCCCGGTGACACCGCCGGTTCGCTGGCCCCGGCCTTCGCGGGCGGCAACATGCTGGGCGTTCTGAAGTCGTCGAAGCGCGCGACGCTGTCCCGGGAGTTCGTGCAACTGCTCGCGGGCAAGGAGTACCAGCGCAAGATGTACGCGGCGATGGGCAACCTGCCGACGTTCACCGATGTGCAGCAGGAGCTCGCGGCAGGTGACCCGGCGGTCGCGCCCTTCGTGCAGACCCTGCAGGCCGGCACCCGATTCGTGCCGACCTCGGCCGCTTGGTCGGAGATCGACGCGCAGGGCGTGCTGCCGACCATGGTGCAGCGGATCATCACTGGCAGCACCGTCGAAGCGGCCACCAGCGGTGCGGCCGAGCAGATGAACGCCGTCTTCGAAGGCCGCTGAATGGCGGCGCTGCTCTACCTGGCTCCGGCCGGGCTGCTGCTCATCGGCATGATGGGCTACCCGCTGTACCAGCTGGTGCAGATCTCCCTCTACGAGTACGGCCAGGCGCAGTCCTCCGGTGGGGCTCCGCTGGAATTCCTCGGCGCGGGCAACTACCTGGCGCTGCTCGGCGACGACCGGTTCTGGACGATCCTGCTGCAGACCTGCGTGTTCGCCTTGGTGTGCGTGGTCGGCAGCCTGGCGGTCGGCATCGCGCTGGCCGTGCTGGCCACCAGGATCAGCCCGCTGCCCCGGATGCTGCTGTTCCTAGCCGCGATGGGCGCCTGGGCGACCCCGGCGGTGGCCGGTTCGACGGTCTGGCTGTTCCTGTTCGACCAGGACTTCGGGCTGGTCAACGAGGTGCTCACCGGTGTCGGCGTGGACGCCGCGGCGGGCTTCTCGTGGACCTACGACCGGTTCGTGGCCTTCGGGCTGGTCGCCGCCGAGGTGATCTGGTGCTCGTTCCCGTTCGTGCTGGTCACCACCTATGCCGGGCTCAGCGGGATTCCCGGCGAGATGGTGGAGGCCGCCGCGCTGGACGGAGCGTCGGTGTTTCGGACCGCGCGCAGCGTGCTGTTGCCGATGCTGCGCCCGGTGCTGGTGATCGCCACCATCCAGTCGATCATCTGGGACTTCAAGATCTTCACCCAGATCTACGTGATGACCAACGGCGGTGGCGTCGCCGGGCAGAACATGGTGCTCAACGTCTACGCCTACCAAGAGGCGTTCGCCGGGTCGAACTACGGCCTCGGATCGGCGATCGGCGTGGTGATGACCGTGCTGCTCATGCTGATCACGCTGGGCTACCTGCGGGCGCAGCGGAAGGGCGAGGCGTTGGGATGAGTGCGTTGCGCAAGCCGCGGCTGCTGGCCGCCAACGCGGTCGCCGTTGTGATCGCCCTGGTGGTGGCCTTCCCGCTGTACTGGATGGTGCTGTCGGCGTTCAAGCCGGAAGGCGAACTGCAGTCCACCGACCCCCGCCCCTGGACGTTCGCCCCCACCTTGGACGGGTTCCGGCGGGTGTTCACAGTGGACGGACTGGGCGGGTACTTCGTCAACAGCCTGCTGGTTGCCGGTGCGGTCGTGCTGCTGTCGCTGCTGATGTCGTTCCTCGCCGCGGTCGCGCTCACCAGGTTCCGGTTCCGCGGCCGCGTGGTGCTGCTGCTGATGTTGTTGGTGGCGCAGATGGTTCCGGTGGAGGCGCTGACGATCCCGCTGTTCTTCCTGATGCGCGAGGTCGGTTCGGTGGCCCCGGCGTTCGGGCTCAACCACCTCGGCTCGCTGGTGCTGGTGCACCTCGCGTTCAGCCTGCCGCTGGCGATCTGGATGCTGCGCGGGTTCGTGGCCGCGGTGCCGGTCGAGTTGGAGGAGGCCGCCATGCTGGATGGCGCCAGCCGCACCCGGTTCGTCTGGCAGGTGCTGTTCCCGCTGGTGGCGCCCGGCCTGGTGGCCACCAGCGTGCTGTCGTTCATCCACGCCTGGAACGACTTCCTGTTCGCCAAGACGTTCATCATCTCGGCGACGGAGAACCAGACGCTACCGATGGCGATCCTGGTGTTCTTCACCCCGGAAGGCAACGATTGGGGAGCCATCATGGCGGGTTCCACGCTGATGACCATCCCGGTGCTCATCTTCTTCGTCGTGGTGCAGCGGCGTCTGGTGTCGGGACTCGCCGGGGCGGTAAAGGGATGAGCAGCCCTGTGTCAACCCCAGTCCGCACCTCATGGGACCGTGACGCAACCCAGCCACAAGAAACCACGCAACGCGAGATCGAGCCAGACGCAACCACCACTGCGAATCGCGGAGAGGCGGACCAGTCATGAGTAGCCGTGCGCCAACCCCAGTCCTCCTCAACCGCACCCCAGGGGACCGTGACGCAAGCCAGCCACAAGAAACCACGCAACGGGAGATTCGTCTGGACGCAACCACCACTGCGAAACGCGGAGAGGCGGAACTGGAGGCGGACCAGCCATGAGCTGGGACTCGCTGGTACCTCGCCCATCGCTTGTGGCACCCGGAGCCGGGGTGCTCGAACTCGACCAGGGCACCACGGTCGGCGGCGAACCCACCACCGCGGAGTGGTTCCGGCAGCACATCGGCGCGGCCACCGGGCTGCCGCTGCCCGACTCACCGCGGCCGACGATCGAGTTCCGCACCGATCCGGGCGAGTCCGGGCCGGGCGGCTACCGCGCGGAGATCCGGCCGGGCGGGGTGGAGGTGGTGGCGCACGACGCGGCCGGTGCGCACCACGCCGCGCAAACCCTGCGGCAACTGCTCGACCCGACGGCGTACCGGTCCGTGCCGATCCACTATGGACGGTGCGTGCTGCCGTGCGGCCGGGTCGAGGACCGGCCGCGGTTCGGCTGGCGCGGCTGCCACCTGGACGTGGCACGGCACTTCCTGCCCAAGCGCGAAGTGCTCCGGTTCATCGAACTGCTGGCGATGCACAAGCTCAACGTCCTGCACCTGCACCTGACCGATGACCAGGGCTGGCGCGTCGAGGTCCCCAGGTTCCCCGAACTGACCCGCGTCGGCGCCTGGCGGCGCCGGTCGATGGTCGGGCGCGGCGAGCCACCGCAGTTCGACGACCGCCCGCACGGCGGCTACTACACCGTCGAGGACCTGCGGGAGATCGTCGGCCACGCGGCCCGGCACCACATCACCGTGGTCCCGGAGGTCGACGTGCCCGGACACAGCCAGGCCGCGATCGCCGCCTACCCGGAACTCGGCACCGGCGAGCGCCCGCAGGTCTGGGACTGCTGGGGGGTCAGCGATCAGATCCTCAACACCGATCCGTCCACATCGGACTTCTACCGAGCGGTTTTCGACCACCTGATGGACATCTTCCCATCCCCGGTGATCTGCGTCGGCGGCGACGAGATCCCCGGCGCCACCGCGGAGCACGGCGCGTTCCTGCGGTCGCTCATCGAGCACGTCCAGGCGCGCGGCCGACGGGCCTCCGGCTGGGACGAGGTCCTCGATTCGGTGGACCCGCTGCCGCCGGACACCATCATCGCGGCCTGGCGCGACGAGCGGACCGCGATCCGCGCGGCGGACCGGGGGCACGACGTCGTGCTGTGCCCGGAGCACCGCCTCTACTTCGACCACCGGCAAGCCGACCACCCCGACGAGCCGATCCCGGTCGGCTACCTGACCACGCTCGAAGACGTCTACGCCTACGAGCCGCTGACCGAACGCGTGCTAGGCGTGCAAGCGCAGGTCTGGACCGAACACCTCGACACGCCCCGCCGGGTGGACTACGCGGCCTTCCCGAGGCTCACCGCGTTCGCGGAGACCGCCTGGAGCCGGGACCGCGACCTCGCCGACTTCCGACGCCGCCTGGTCGACCACCACCTCCCCCGCCTCGACGCCCTCGGCGTCGAATACCGCCCCCTCGGCGGCCCCCACCCCTGGCAAACCCGCCCAGGGGTCGCAGGTCGGCCGAGGTGAAAATAGTCAAAGCGGACCGGAATCCGTCGTCCACCGGTAACGTCGATCAATCGGCTGACGTCAGGGGGTTCGCGTGTCCGAAACACCAGCGAACCGCGGAATCGCCGTATCGAGGCTGTCCGAGGGCCTCGAACAGCGTTGGTTGCGGCGCAACCGGTTCGGGCGGTTTCCGGACCAGCCGGTGGTCCACCTGTTGCGCGACACCGATGCGGACGCACTCATCACCCAACTCTCGGAACATTTCGGCAGGACCGTGCCGCACGCCGAACTCGACGTCGGCGCCGCGCCGAACAGCAGCGACCGCGAACAGTCGGCACAGCTGCGGGAGCAGCTCGCAGATGCCGCGCTGGCGTTGCTCGAACACGACTCGCGGCGGCGGATCGGTCGACTGCGGTTCCCCAGGTACTCACTGCTGGTGTGGCTGCTCAAGCAGAACCAGCCGCGGCGCGAATTGATCCACCAGCCGCAAGGCGTCATCCGCGAGAGTCTGCATGCCTACCTGCGTCGCCGCTGGAAGCGCACGAGACAATCCGAACACAGGTCGGCGGCCTGGGCGGCGGCGGCCGGGCAGCTGCCCTGGTATCTCTTGTTGGTCTCGTTGTCGATCTTGCCGCTGTACTACGCGCTTTGGGTGCGCTGGGGCAGCGCGCCGCGCTGGTTCATGCGGCAGCGCTACCTGGCACCCCGCGAGTCAGCCGACTTCCCGAGCTTCGCGCAGCGGTTGATGACCACGCCGTCGCAGTGGGAAAGCCCCGAAGAGGTCCGGAAACTCCTGGTGCACGCCTTCTTGACCGACCTGGCCGTCGTCCACACCAGGCGGCCCTGGCGGTGGCGGTGGGTGTCGAAGGACTGCTATCCGGTGCTGCTGCTGAGGAACCTACGCCCTGGCACGATCGGTGAAACCCTGGTCAAGCTGCTCAACGACGTGCGGAACGAAACCGGCGCGCCCGACCCATTGCTGGTGGTCGCCGCGGGCGAGCAGCAACTCCGGGACGCACCGGTACTTCACGAGTCCGGCACGCTCAAGGAGTGGCAGGCCAACCTGGAGGCAGCGCGACGAAGACGTTCGCCCACCGCTTGGTACGTGCCGCTGCGGATCTCCGAAGCGCCGGTCGACGAGGAGCAATCCAATCCGCTGGGTCGCGCGGTACCACGACTCAAGCATTCCAAGCTGCTGCGCCGGATTCCGGTCATCCTGATCATCTTGCTCGTGTTCGGCTCAACCGGTGGTTATTTCGAACATCGGAGCAATCACTGCGGCATTTGGACGCCGTGGCGCAACCCCGACCTCTGGTGGCAGGACGCTGAGCCCGAACCAGCGCAGAACGCCGACGATGGGCCGCAGGACAGCGGCACGTGCATCGGGATCTCGGATGGCACCTACTTCTTCCTCACCGACATCCCGGACAGCGTGCGGCCGCAAGAAGACATCGAACAAGAAAAGCTCCTCAGAGGTCTGCAGGAGAACATCGCCCAGCAGAACGCCTTGGCCGTGGACAGCCACCAACGGGACCCGGTGCGAAGACCGCTCGTCACGGTCATCTACTTCAGCACCCTCACAATCCGCGACCTGGATTCGTCGACGTTGGCGGGAGTGGCGAACGAGTTGCAAGGACTCATCGCCGCCCAGGAGGAGGCGCGCGGGGCCAACGTCCCGATGCGGATCTTGTTGGCCAACGGTGGTGAGGGCATGCGCCACGGACGCCTGGTCGCCGACCGCATCGTCGATTTCGCGGCACGGAGCACAGCAGCCCCGGTGATCGGCGTGGTCGGGCTGGGTGGCAGCTGGAAAGAGACGAAGGATTCGATCAAGGCGCTGGAGCCCGCAGCACTGCCCGTGATCGGCACGGTCACCTCGGCCAGCGACCTGCCTGAGTCCAGCAGGCTCTACCACCAGGTCGGGCCGAGCAACAAGCGCGAAGCCGAAGTCGTCGCCGCGTACCTGCTCCACAACAAGACGGACGAGAACGGCCAGCTCCGTCCCCCGGACGGCGTCACCGTCTTCTTCGCCAAAGGTGACCACTACAGCGAGAACCTGGCCGCCAACCTGGCAGAACAACTGACGTCGAAGGTAACCCGCTTCAAGGCGGAGAGCGGAGATCCGAGCGAGGTCGAGATTCCCTGCGGCCCGCAGGAAACCGTGTTCTTCGCCGGGCGCACGGACGATCTCAGCGATTTCCTCAGCAAGGTCGAGGGCGACTGCAGCCTGCACCCCAATGCCTACCCCCACCTGATGGCGGGCGACGATGCCACGCAGGTCAAACTCGACCAGGAGATGGCTGGGAGGCCGGGCGTCTCCGTCGACTACGTATCTTTCGACGACGTGCCGAAGCAGAACAGTCCCACGCCGGGGCAGAGCAGTCCCACGCTGCGCGGGCGTGCTCTCCTGGCGTTCGACGCCGTCAAGCTCCTCTACTTCGCGGTGGACAAGGTCAAAACCACCGACAGCCGAATCCCGCTGACCGGGGCGACGGTCTGGCGCGGGATCGCCGAATTCAACGGGGCGAATCCGTTCCCCGGAAGTAGCGGCGCAATCGACTTCGGGACACCGAGCGGCCAGGTTCCCGTGGACAAGGCGATTTCCGTGTTGCGCAAAACCAGCGGTACCCCCGAACCCGGTTACGTACTCGTCTGCGGTCGGGGTGTGCACCCCACCGGACGCTGCCCCGCCCCTACCTGACCCAGGCGCTCGTTCGCGATCGAAGGCGAAGCTCGGACAGCGCTGGCTGCGCCGGAACGGACTTTCCGCGATCCCATGCAATTCTTTCGCCCGCGACGGTAACGTCACGTCGGATGATCAGCTGACCGCAGGGGGTGTACGTGGCAGAACTGCCGACGAGCCAGGGGATACCGGTTTCGGACCTGCCGTGGCGCCTCGGTCGGCGGTGGATCAGGTCGCGTCGGCTGGCGAAGATCCCCGACCAGCCGATCGTCCACCTGCTGCGGGACAACGACGCCAACGCGCTGATCAACCAGCTCTCCGACCACCTCGGCACCGTCGTGCCGAAGGTGACGCTGGACATCGGGGGTGCGCCCGACAGCTCCCAGCAGAAGCAGTCGGTCCAGATCAGGAATCTGCTGGACAAAGCCGCCCAGCGGTTGCGCGAGGCCGACTCCTCGCCGCGGATCGGACGCCTGCGGTTCCGCCGGTACGCGCTGCTGAGCTGGCTGCTCAGCAAGAACGTGCCGCCGACCAGCCTGGTGCACGGCCCGAACGCCAACACCCGGCAACTGCTGCGCGAATACCTCAGCAGCCGCCGTCCCAAGCGCGACAAGCAATCCGAGCTGAAAAGCGGGGCCTGGGCCTCGGCCGCCCAGCAACTGCCCTGGTACCTGTTCGTGCTGTCGCAGGTCTTCTTCCCGCTGTACTACGCCTGGTGGGTGCACCGGGGCCGCGTCACCCGCTGGTTCATGCGACAGCAGTACCTGACCCCGCGCGAGTCAGCGGACTTCCCGAGCTTCGCGCAGCGCCTGATCACCACCCCGTCGCGCCGGGAGAACGCCGAACAGGTCCGCAAACTCCTGGTGCACGCGTTCCTGAGCGACCTCGCCGACGTCTACACCAGGCGGCTGTGGCGCTGGCGCTGGGTGCCCAAGGACTGCTACCCGGTCCTGCTGCTGCGGAACCTGGAGCCGGACACCATCGGCGAAACGCTGGTTCGGCTGTTCAACGACGTGCGCAACGAGACCGGCGCACCGGATCCGCTGGTGGTGATCGGCGCGGGCACCCGGACGCTGCCGGACGCCCAGTCCGCGAGCGAATCCGGAACGCTCGACAAGTGGCAGCAGGCGCTGCAGGAAGCGCGCCGCAAGCGCTCCCCAACCGCCTGGTACGTGCCGCTGCCCGTCGCGGAGGAGTCGAGTTCAGAGGACGAGCCGAACACGCTAGGCCGCACCGAGCTGCCGTTGAAGCATTCCAAGCTGCTGCGCCGCATCCCGGCCCTGGCGCTGGTCCTGCTGCTGGTCGCTGGCACCGGCGCGTACCTCAAGCAGTACTTCGGCCCCTGCGGGCAGCTCCTGCCGTGGCAGGGCCTCGGGCTGTGGGCCGAAGGAACGGAATGCGTCGGGATTTCCGACGGCAGCTTCCAGTTCTCCGCGAACATCCTGGCCGAGAACGCTGCCGAGCTAACGTTCCGCAACGAACTGGTCGGTCTGCAGAAGACGATCCAGCGGCAGAACCGGAACGCCGCGGACGAGCACGAGCTGAACAGGGAGAAGCCCTATGTGACGATCGTCTACTTCAGCACGCTGACGGTCCCCGATCGGAACTCCTCGACGCTCAACGGGGTTCTGGAGGAGCTGCGCGGACTGGCCCACGCGCAGAACTCCGCCCAGCTCGACGGTGGCGTGCTGATCCGGATCGTGCTCGCCAACGGCGGTGCCGGGATGGCGCACGGCCCCGACGTCGCCGAGAGCATCGCCGCCCTCGCCGAACGAAGCGCGGACTCCGAGGCGCCGGTCGTCGGCGTCGTTGGGCTCGGTGGTAGCTGGACGTCCACGCGCGAGTCGATCGAACGGCTCGGACAGGCCGGGCTCCCGATGGTGGGCACGACGACCTCGGCCGACGAGTTCAAGAACGTCAGCCTGCTGTACCACCAGGTGGGGCCGGACAACAGGCGGCAGGCCCAGGTCGTCGCGCAGTACGTCCGCGCCCACTACGGCCTTGCGATGAACGTCAAGATCTACTACACGTCGAACGATCTCTACAGCGAGAACCTGGCCCACGACCTGGGTGAGGAGCTCCGTCTACCACCAGACCGGATGGACGACAGGAACCCGCCGGTCCGGGACGAAATCCCGTGCGGCCAGCAGCAGCTGCTGTTCTTCGCCGGGCGAGCGGACCAGCTCGGGCGGTTCGTCGAATCGGTGACCCAGCGCTGCCGCAGCCTCGGCCAGGACGTCCCGCACTTGATGGCCGGCGACGACATCACCAAGTTCATGCTCGACCGGACCCTGCCCATCGGCGTGACGCTGGAGTACACGTCGTTCTACGGCACCATCGTCCGCGACGAGGGCCTGACCGGACGGGCGATGCTGGCCAACGACACCGTCGAGGTGTTGCAGGAGGCCGTGCTGAACGTGACAGACGGCAGGGTCGCCGCGGAGGGCCGGAATCCGGTGCCGCTGAACGGGCTTTCCGTCTGGCGCGGCATCGCCGAGATCAACGGCGCGGGTCGGGTGCCCGGCACCACCGGGATCATCGACTTCGGACCGGAATCCGGGCAGGTCCCGGTGGACAAGGCGATCTCGGTCCTGCGCATGAACGGCCCGAACACCGACGCCGACGTCGTGTGGCGGTGCGGCAACGGTCTGGAACCGCGGGGCCTCGGCTGCACCTCGCCGAACTGACCCTTGGTCAGACCGTTTCTGTTTGGTTGTCCTCGACGTAGCACTTCAGGCGTTGCAGGGTGGCTTTGATCGATTGCAGGTTCTGCTTGGGAATACCGGTTCGGGACACCACTTTCGGCAGCATGGCGGCGTAGTCGTAGGTCTCGGTCACCTTCGTCGCCGAGACGCCTTCCGGTTCCAGTTCGTACCGCCAGCGGGCGGGCAGGATGTGCCGCCACGCGATCAGCCGGTTCTCCTCGTACTCCACCACGGTGCTGGTCATCCGATAGTCGACGCCCTTGTGCATCCGCATGCCGAACTTCGAGCCGAGCGCCAACCGCGCCGGGTCGCCCAAAACTCCTTGCACCGTGCCGGAACCATCGATGAGCGGGTGTTTTCTCGGATCGGCCAACACGTCGAACACGGCCTCCGCCGGAGCTTGCACGATCAGGCTGCTCCACACCGAGTACTCGTTCTGCGCCATGCTCCGAACCTAGTGACAGAAAGTCACAAACCGGACACAACGCACGAATCGATTCGTGGGTGCGAACGCGGCCTCCAGCCCGCGTTCGCACCCACGACCGCTCAGCTTTCGGCGAGGGCTCGGGCGAGGAAGCGGCCGGTGTGGCTCTCGTCGATCTCGGCCAGGTCCTCCGGCGTTCCTTCCGCCACCAGGTCGCCGCCGCCGGAACCGCCCTCCGGACCCATGTCCAGCACCCAGTCCGCCGTCTTGATGACGTCGAGGTTGTGCTCGATCACGATCACCGTGTTGCCCTTGTCCACCAAACCGTTGATCACGCCGAGCAGCTTGCGGATGTCCTCGAAGTGCAGGCCGGTGGTCGGCTCGTCCAGCACGTAGACCGTCTTGCCGGTGGACCGCTTCTGCAACTCGCTGGCCAGCTTCACGCGCTGCGCCTCGCCACCGGAGAGCGTCGGCGCGGGCTGGCCCAGCCGGACGTAGCCCAACCCGACGTCCACCAGCGTCTTCAGGTGCCGGTGGATGGCGGTGATCGGCTCGAAGAAGTGCGCGGCCTCCTCGATCGGCATGTCGAGGACCTCGGCGATCGTCTTGCCCTTGTAGTGCACCTCCAGGGTTTCCCGGTTGTACCGGGCGCCCTTGCACACCTCGCACGGCACGTACACGTCCGGCAGGAAGTTCATCTCGATCTTCAGCGTGCCGTCGCCCGCGCACGCCTCGCACCGACCGCCCTTGACGTTGAACGAGAACCGGCCCGGCTGGTAGCCGCGCACCTTGGCCTCGGTGGTCGCCGCGAACAGCTTGCGGATGTGGTCGAACACGCCGGTGTAGGTGGCCGGGTTCGACCGCGGGGTGCGACCGATCGGCGACTGGTCGACCTGCACCAGCTTGTCCACGTTTTCCAGGCCCTTGACCCTGGTGTGCCGACCGGGCACCTGCCGGGCGCCGTTGAGCTTGTTCGCCAGCACCGCCGCGAGGATGTCGTTGACCAGCGTCGACTTCCCCGAGCCGGACACCCCGGTGACCGACACCAGGCACCCCAGCGGGAAGGACACGTCGATCTTGCGCAGGTTGTGCTCGCGCGCTCCGACGACCGTCAGCTGCCGCTTGCGGTCCCGCGGACGCCGCACCGCGGGCAGCGGGATCTGCTTGCGCCGCGCCAAGTAGTCGCCCGTCAGCGACCTGGTGTTCTCCAACAGTTCCTTGTACGGTCCACTGTGGACGACCTGGCCGCCGTGCTCGCCCGCGCCGGGCCCGATGTCGACCACCCAGTCCGCGCTGCGCACGGTGTCCTCGTCGTGCTCGACGACGATCAGCGTGTTGCCCAGGTCGCGCAACCGCTGGAGGGTGTCCAGCAACCGGTGGTTGTCCCGCTGGTGCAGGCCGATCGACGGTTCGTCCAGCACGTAGAGCACGCCGACCAGGCCCGAGCCGATCTGGGTGGCCAACCGGATGCGCTGCGCCTCGCCACCGGAGAGCGTCCCCGCCGCGCGGTCCAGCGACAGGTAGTCCAGCCCCACGTCGAGCAGGAAGCCCAGCCGCGCCTGCACTTCCTTGAGCACCCGCCCGGCGATCATCTGCTCCCGCGGACCCAGCACCAGCCCGTTGAGGAACGCGGCGCACTCGCGCACGCTCAGCGCGCTGACTCCGGCGATGGACAGCTCACCGAGATCGTCGTTCTCCATCGTCACGGCCAAGATCTCGGGCTTGAGCCGGGTCCCGTCGCAGGCTGGGCAGGGCACTTCCCGCATGTAGCCCTCGTACTTCTCGCGGGCGTAGTCGGACTCGGTCTGCTCCAGCCGCCGCTCCAGGAACGGGATCACGCCCTCGTAGCTGGCGTAGTAGGAGCGGGTCCGCCCGTAGCGGTTGCGGTACCGGACGTGCACCTGGTCGCTGGTGCCGTGCAGCACCGCCTTCTTGACCTTGGTGGACAGCTGCCGCCACGGCGCGTCCATCCGGAACCCGATGGCCTCCGACAGCGAGGTGAGCAGCCGGGTGAAGTACTCGGCGGTGTGCCCACCGGCCCACGGCGCGATCGCCCCCTCGGCCAGCGACATGTCCTCGTCGGGGACCACCAGCTCGGGGTCGACCTCCTTGCGGATGCCCAGCCCCGCGCACTCCGGGCAGGCGCCGTAGGGCGAGTTGAACGAGAACGACCGGGGTTCGAGCTCGTCCACGCCGAGCGGGTGGCCGTTGGGGCAGGCCAGGTTCTCGGAGAACTTCCGCTCCCGGTTCGGGTCGTCCTCGTCGAGGTCGATGAACTCGATCAGCACCAGCCCGTCGGCCAGCCGCAACGCGGTCTCCACCGAGTCGGTGAGCCGCTGCTTCGCGCTGGGCTTCACGGTGAGCCGGTCGATGACCACCGCGATGTCGTGCTTCTCCTGCTTCTTCAGCTTCGGCGGGGTGTCCAGCGGGTGCACCACCCCGTCGACGCGGGCCCGCGCGTAGCCCTGCGACTGCAGCTGCTCGAACAGGTCGACGTACTCGCCCTTGCGCCCGCGCACCACCGGGGCCAGCACCTGGAACTTGGCCCGCTCCGGCATCTCCAGCACCTGGTCGACGATCTGCTGCGGGGTCTGCTTGCTGATCGGCTCGCCGCAGGCCGGGCAGTGCGCTTTGCCCGCCCGCGCGTACAGCAGCCGCAGGTAGTCGTAGACCTCGGTGATGGTGCCCACCGTCGACCGCGGGTTGCGGCTGGTGGATTTCTGGTCGATCGACACCGCCGGGGACAGGCCCTCGATGAAGTCCACATCGGGCTTGTCCATCTGGCCGAGGAACTGCCGGGCGTACGCGGACAACGACTCGACGTAGCGCCGCTGCCCTTCCGCGAAGATGGTGTCGAAGGCCAGGCTCGACTTCCCGGAGCCGGACAGCCCGGTGAACACGATCAGGCTGTCTCGGGGCAGGTCGAGGTCGATCCCGCGCAGGTTGTGCTCACGGGCGCCGCGAACGACAAGGCGGTCAGCCACGGTGATCCCTTCGAAAAGTTCTGGCGTTGACGTGGACGCGCGCCGACTGCAAACGATGCATCGGCAGGTGCGCGACGTCGCACGTCCATGCTATTCGGGGCCCCTGACAGTCCCGGATCGCGTGCGGCGCGCAGCCCGGCAACCACCTTCCCGTAACTCGTACGAGTGAGTTACAGGGAAGTCGACCGCCACTCTCCGACGATACGCAAATTCCCCCGGAATGGGCACTGTCGTCGCTGTGGCCTGCGCACTTAAGCTCGGTGTTTCACCGATCGCGAGCTCCCCTCGTTCACGCAGAGGTTGACCCATGGCTGACATCGCTCTCGGGAGCGGTGGCCGCAGCAGTGCGCACTACGCGGCCGCCGCGCAACTCGCCCACCAGGTCACGGCCCAACTCGCCGCGATCGAACACGCCAGCACACGGCTGCTGGACGCGGTCGCCGACCTGGACGACTTCGCGGTGCGCCAGGCCAGCCTGCTGCCCGGCTGGAGCAGGGCGCACGTGATCTCGCACCTGGCGCGCAACGCCGACGGCTTCGGGAACCTGCTGATCTGGGCGCGAACCGGCATCGAGCACCTGATGTACGCCAGCGGCGACGACCGGGACGAGGCCATCGTCGAAGGAGCGACGCGCAGCCACCGGTTGCTGCTGGAGGACCTGACCGCCTCCTGCGACCGCTTCGCGCACGGCGTCCGCTCGCTGCCCGCCGCCGCGTGGACGGCGGAGGTCGCCGACGCCGTCGGCGACGTGATGCCCGCGCACCACGTGCTGCGCCTGCGGCTGCTTGAGGTGTGGGTGCACCTGGTCGATCTCGACTGCGGTGTCGGCTTCGACGACATCCCGCAGCAGGACGTGGAGCAACTGCTGGAGGACGCGGTGCAGCAGTTCGGCGGCCGCGCGGACGTCCCGGCGCTGTCGGTGGAGGTCGACTTCGGCGATCACCGGCGGACCTGGGACCTGCGCGGCACCACCTCGCCGCCGAGTCGGGTGCGCGGTGCGCCGGGCCCGATGCTGGGCTGGTTGCTGGGCCGGACCGGGCCGGAACTCCTGGAAGGCGACGTGCCCGAACTTCCCGCCTGGCTCTGATGTTCATCCACAATGGACGTCACGGTGGGTAGCGGATCCTGCGTTCCGCACCGCCGGTGGCCTGCAGCGCGGTACCGGCGCGTCCCCCGGCCGTGCTGCACGAATGCCCTGAACGCGCGACGCTGGTGGCGGACATGCCATCGAGCACGTGGAGGGGGCGTTCACGATGTCCAGTCCACCGACCGGGCCCGGTTACGAGGAGAAGGCCGAAACGGCCGAGACCAAGGCGCCTGAAGAGCAGAAGCAATGGGCGATGGCACCCGCGCAGCCGACGGCCGGAACGTCGGGGTGGCTGGCGTTCGCGGGTTCGCTGATCCTGCTGGTCGGCGTCTTCGACATCATCAGCGGCCTGACCTCGTTGTTCCGGCCCGACTACTTCCTGGTCGCCGCTGGCGAGCTGTTGATCTTCAACTTCACCACGTGGGGCTGGATCTGGCTGGCGCTGGGTGTCGTGCAGGCGGCGGTCGGGGTGGGCTGCATGCTCGGGCAGGTCTGGGCACGGGTGGCCGGTATCGTGCTCGCCGCGCTGTGCGCGATCGGCCACATCGCGTTCCTCGCCGCGTTCCCGGTCTGGTCGCTGCTGGTGATCGCATTGTCCGTGCTGGTGATCTACGCGCTGATCGTGCCAGCCAAGACAGCATCCGCCTGACTGCGGAAAAACCGGACACCGCGGATCTTGCGCGGGACTGGTAGCACCGCGCGTTACGCTCGCCACGTGGAGCCTCAAGGACAGTACACCGGGCACGTCGAGCCGGGCGGCGCTCCGGCGCGCCGCGAGCTGGACGCGCTGACCATCACCAAGATCTCGGTCGGCCCGATGGACAACAACGCCTACCTGCTGGTGTGCCGCCGCACCGGGGACGCGCTGCTGATCGACGCCGCCAACGACTCGGAACGGCTGGCCGACCTGCTGGGCCACGACGACCAGCGCCCGCGGCTGCGCACCATCGTGACCACCCACCAGCACGCCGACCACTGGCAGGCGCTCGGCGCGGTCGCTGGCCAGACCGGCTGCTTCACCCTGGCGCACCCCGCGGATGCCGAGGCGCTGCCGGTGCCGCCGGACCGCCTGGTCGAGCAGGGCGACACCGTCGAAGTCGGCGAGTCGCAGCTGTCGGTGATCCACCTGCGCGGCCACACGCCGGGTTCGATCGCCCTGCTCTACCGCGACCCGACCGGCCACCCGCACCTGTTCACCGGTGACTCGCTGTTCCCCGGCGGTCCCGGCCGGACGACGAACCCGACCGACTTCACCAGCCTGATGGACGACCTGGAAGCCAGGGTCTTCGGCGAACTCCCCGACGACACCTGGTTCTACCCGGGCCACGGCGACGACTCCACGCTCGGCGAGGAGCGCCCGAAGCTCAGCGAGTGGCGCCAGCGCGGCTGGTGAGCCGGGGCAACCGGTGGCCGGACGCCGGGTGTCATAGCCTGCCGTCAGACAGCGCAGCTGTGCGGTGATCCAGGTAGGAGCGCGGGAAATGTCGCTCTTCGGGCGGGAGCGGGAACAGGAGCGCCTGACCGAGCTGGTCGACGGGGTGCGCCATCGCGGTGGCGCGCTGATCGTCCGGGGCGAGGCTGGCATCGGGAAGTCGGCCCTGCTGGCCGAGGTGTACGCGCACGCCGCGAACTCCGGGGTGCGGGTGCTGACCACGATCGGCGTGGAGTCCGAGGAACATCTGCCCTACGCCGGGTTGCACCAGCTCCTGCATCCGATCCGGGCGGGTATCGACGCGCTGCCCGGCCCGCAACGCGCTGCGCTGCGCGCCGCGCTCGGGCTCGCCGATGAGGCGGTGCAGGACGTGTTCCTGGTCGGGCTGGCCGCCTTGAACCTGCTGGCCGAGGCTGCCGCCGACGCGCCGCTGGTGCTCATCGCCGAGGACGCCCACCGGTTGGACCGGTCCAGCGCCGACGTGCTCGCCTTCGTGGCTCGCCGTCTGGAGTCCGAGCCGATCGTGCTGATCATGACCGTGCGCGACGGCGCGATGTCCCGCTTCGACGACGCCGGACTGCCTTCGATGCGGGTCGAGCGGCTGCCGGAGGACGCCGCCGCCGAACTCCTCGACGCGGTCGCTCCCGAACTCGCCGCGCCGGTTCGGTCGCGACTGCTGCGGGAGGCCGCTGGCAATCCGCTGGCGCTGACCGAACTGCCAGACGCGGTGCGGCGCCTGGGCGGCGACGCGGTGCTGCTAGCCACCTTGCCGCTGACCGTTCGCCTCGAACGGGCATTCACCGCCCGCGTGGCGGGACTGCCCGCCGAAACCCGCACGAGCCTGTTGATCGCCGCGCTCAACGACAGCGGCTCCATCGCCGAGACCCTGGCTGCCGCCACATCGGCGCTCGGGACAGAGGTCGGCGTGGCTGTTCTGACGCCTGCGGTCGAGGCACGGCTGATCGAGCTCGGCCCCAGCACGCTGGCCTTCCGACATCCGCTGATGCGCTCGGCAATCCCGCAGGCCGCGGATGCCGCCGAGCGGCAGGCAGCCCATCGGGCGTTGGCTGCGACGTTGAGCGGGCAGCCGGACCGGCAGGCATGGCACCGGGCGGCGGCCACCGCCGGGACGGACGAGAGCGTCGCCGTCGAGCTGGAGCTGACCGCTGACCGCGCCCAGCGCCGGGGTGGCGTCTCCGCTGCCGTCGCGGCTCTGGAGCAATCGGCGCGGTTGAGCGACGTTCCGGCTCTGCGGGCCGAGCGGCTGCTGCGGGCGGCCGATCTCGCGGTCGAGTCGGGCCGCCGAGACGTCGTCGAGCGCCTGTTGGGCGAGGTGGCGACGTTGGAGCTCTCAGCACAGCAGCGCGCTCGGGCCACCTGGCTGTTGAGCAGCTTCGACGATGGGATGCGCAGCGACGCGGCGGGACCGGTGGAGCTCGCCGGGCTAGCCGAGTCGGTCGCCACCGGCGGCGATGTCGACCTTGCCATGCGCATCCTCTGGGGCGCCGGGATGCGCTGCTTCTGGACCGAGCCCGGCCTGGTCGCCCGACAGCACCTCATCACCGTGGCGGACCGCCTGCCCATCGACGAATGCGATCCGCGCATGGTGGCGATCTCGGCGTACGTCGCTCCGATCGAACGCGGTGGTGCCGTCCTGGCCAACCTCCAGGAGCTGGCCGGTGTTTCGGGCGGAGATCCGCAGGTGGAGCGCTTCCTCGGCAGTGCCGCGTTGCAGGTCGGGGCGTTCGACCTGTCGGCGCGGTTTTCCGCTGCCGCGCTGTCCGGGTTGCGGGCCCAGGGCAGGCTCGGACTCCTGACGCGGGCGCTGGCAGTCCAGGCGTGGAGTTCGGTGCGCCTCGGTGACCTCGCGGTGGCGCTGCCCGCCGCCGAGGAAGCCAGCCGACTCGGCCAGGAGACCAACCAGCCGTTCATGTACGGGTTGGCCAAGGCGGTCCAGGCCGAGATAGCCGCGCTTCGCGGTGCTTACCAGCAGGCCAAGGTCCTGGCCGCGGAGGCGGAGCAGGTCGGCTTGGCCGCAGGCGCCCGGCCGGTGCTGGCCACCGTGCAAGTGGCGCGCGGCCTGACCGCGCTCGGCGAGGGGCGCTACGCCGACGCCTTCGCGGACTTCCAGCGGATGCACGACCCCCCCGACCCGGCCTACCAGCGCGCCCTGCGCTGCTACTCCGTCGCGGAGCTCGCGGAAGCCGCGATCCGCACCGGTCAGGCCGACGCGATGCGCGAGACCGTGCGCGAGCTGGAGGCGTTCGCGCCATCGATGTCGTCACCGGCTCTGCACATCGGCCTGCGCTACGCGCGGGCCGTCCTCGCGCAGGGTGACGACGCGGAAGACTTGTTCAAGGCCGCGCTGACCGCCGACCTGACCGGATGGCCGCTCGAACGCGCGCGCATCCAACTCGTCTTCGGCGAGTGGCTGCGACGGCAGCGTCGGGTGGCCGAGTCCCGGTTGCACCTCCGGGCGGCCCGCGAGACCTACGACGCCCTCGGGGTGGTCCTGTGGAGCGAACGGGCCCGCGACGAACTGCGCGCCGCCGGTGAGACGAGTCCCCGTCGCAGCGCGGACGCCCGCGACCAACTCACCGCACACGAGCTGAACATCGCCCAGCTGGCCGCCGAGGGCCTGACCAACCGCGAGATCGGCCAGCGGCTCTACCTGTCCCACCGGACCGTGAGCACGCACCTGCACCGGATCTTCCCCAAGCTCGGCATCACCTCCCGCGCCGAGCTCGGACAGGTGCTCCGGCCCAGCACCGAGCCGCCTTCCGCGTAGCGGGTGCGCGGTGACGTACACGGACAGCGTCACCCGACGGGCGCGGAGCCGATCAGTGGGCACCTAGTTTTCGCAGCTGTGCCGAACCGAAGACACGAGGCATCAGCCGCCGCCTCCAGAACCGAACCAACGAGCAGTCGAGCGACACCTTGATGGTGTTGCTCGACCATGCTTGACGTACTGATACGAACTTTCGCAGGAGAATTCCAGATGCTTAGCAGGAGGCAATTTTCGCAGGGTTTCGCGGCGGCGTTGGCGGGAGCCTCGCTCGTCGGCTGCTCGGCGAAATCCGCTTCAGCACCGGCGAGTGCGACAGCAGCGACGGGTGCTGGGACGCATACGTCTTTCGGCCCGTTGAAGCAGATCGAGGCTGGTCTCGTGAACATCGGATACGCCGAAGCGGGTCCCGCCGATGGTCCTGCGGTGATTCTGCTGCACGGCTGGCCGTACGACATCCACAGCTACGTCGATGTGGCCCCGGCGTTGGCAGCGGCGGGTTACCGGGTGATCGTGCCGTATCTGCGCGGCTACGGCACCACGCGCTTCCTCTCCGACAAGACGTTCCGGAATGCCCAGCAGTCCGCGGTCGCGCTGGACATCATCGCGCTAATGGACGCCCTCAAGATCAACAGGGCGGTCCTCGGCGGTTTCGACTGGGGAGCGCGGACGGCCGACGTCATAGCAGCGCTCTGGCCGGAACGTTGCAAGGCGCTCGTCTCGGTGAGCGGTTACCTGATCACCAATCTCAAAGCGAACCTGCAGCCGCTTCCGCCAGCGGCCGAATTGGGGTGGTGGTACCAGTACTACTTCGCCACCGAACGCGGCGTGCTCGGCTACCGCCAGAACTCCCACGACTTCAACAAGCTCATCTGGAAGATCGCCTCGCCGAAGTGGAATTTCGACGACGCCACGTTCGACCGCACCGCGGCGTCCTTCGACAACCCGGACCACGTCGACATCGTCATCCACAACTACCGCTGGCGGCTGAGCCTGGCCCCCGGCGAGCCGCAATACGACCAGCTCGAACAGAAGCTCGCCGGATCTCCCGTCATCACCGTGCCCACCATCACCATCGCCAGTGATTTCGACGGGGCCGCGGCGGACGGAGCGGCGTACCGCAAGCAGTTCCCGGGCAAGTACGAGCACCGGATCCTCAAGAACATCGGCCACAACGTGCCGCAAGAAGCCCCGCAGGACTTCACCAAGGCCATCATCGACGTCGACCGCTTCTGATACCGGCGAGCCGCCATCCGGGCACGGTCGGTCTGCTCCGATACCACGGGCAATGGTCAGGGGCCAGGCCTACGCTGACCCGTGGAGGCAGCACGGTGCGGCCAGAGCCGCGCCGCTCGGGGTGGAGGCTTGGTCATGGGTGATGCTGTCACGTTGGACATCGGGGGCACCGAGGTATCGGTGTCGCATCCCGACAAGGTGTTCTTCAGCCAGCGCGGCGAGACGAAACTCGACCTGGTCCGCTACTACCAGGCCGTCGCCGAGCCGCTGATGACGGCTTTGCGGGGGCGGCCGCTGCTGTTGGAGCGGTACCCCGACGGGGCGGGTGGCAAGTCCTTCTTCCAGAAACGGGTGCCGAAGTCGGCACCGTCGTGGTTGCAGACCACGGTGGTGGCCACCCCCAACGGCACCACCAGCGACGCCCTGGTGGGCGCCGACCTGGCGCACGTGATCTGGGGGGTCAACCTCGGTTGCCTGGGCTTCCACGTGTGGCCGTACCACGCCGACTCCCCCGAGTTCACCGACGAGTTGCGCATTGATCTCGACCCGTCTCCCGGCGTGCGGTTTCCCCAGGTGCAGGAGGCGGCTTCGGCGACTCGCGAAATGCTCGGCGAACTAGGCATCGATGCGCGGCTGAAGACCTCCGGATCTCGCGGTCTGCACATCTACGCCGCGTTGCAGCCGCGCTGGGACGGCTACGAAGTGCGCGCGGCCGCGGTCGCGTTGGCCCGCGCTCTGGAGAAGCGCCACCCCGACCTGATCACCGCGAAGTGGTGGAAGGAGGAACGCGGTGCTCGGGTGTTCGTGGACTTCAACCAGAACGCGCCGCACAAGACCGTTTTCGGTGCGTGGTGCGCGCGTCCCCGCGTCGGCGCGCAGGTCTCGACACCGATCAGCTGGGACGAACTGGCGGACGTCGAGCCGGACGCGCTGACCATCGCCACCGTGCCGGAGCGGGTCGCCGAGCGGGGCGATCCGTGGGCCGATCAGCAGCCGCAGTCGATCGAGCCGCTGCTCGAATGGTCGCGCCGCGACCTCGCCGCCGGACTCGGCGACGCCCCCTGGCCGCCGGTCTACCCCAAGCAACCGGGCGAACCACCACGGGTCGCACCCAGCCGCGCCAAACGCACCTAGAGGGTGCGCGACTGGTCTTGCGTGGCGGTGCGGGTAGCGGAACCTCAACAGTGCTATGCGGGGACACCCGCACCCCGGGCTATCTCGACTCCGGGATCCCCGACATCATGTATGCCAATACGCCACGTCGGGGCAGGTCCTCCCCGAGAACGCCAGTGGGCACAGTCTGAGAACCTGCGGCGGTGCAAGTGGCGAGAGCGGAGGAAAGCGGCAGACGCCGCTCGCCTGACGATCACCCACGTCACAACCCAATCCGCGCGATTCGGACCACCGCCCGCCGGGTGGTCCCGGCGGGCATCGTGCGGGACCAGGTCACCGCGCCAGCGCGGTCGAAGCTCGGGTCGAAGTCCAGTGCAGGACCCGTTCGAGCGGGCCGCGACCGAGCAATGGTCGCCACAGTCCGCAGAACAGCACAGCCACCAGGACGAACGCGATCAGCGGCAGCCACGCGTGTGCCGCCAGGGATTGCGAGTTGGCGTCGATCACGAACTTCAGCGCCACGACTTGCAGTGTGTAGACGGTCAGGGCCAGCGCACCGACGGCCGTCAGCGGTGCGAGCGGCGTTCGCAGCCGATCGGCGACGAACAGGCAGAGCGCGAGGACAGCCAAGGCGAAACCGGTGGAGCCCACTATCTCGAACGTGGTTCCGGAATGGGGTGCGTCGAGCAGCAGCAGCGCTGGATTGCTGGTGGGAACCGTTCCGAAGCTCACCATCTGCAGCAGTTCCAACGGGGTCTTGCCGACCTGGTCGGCGAATGGTCGCAACGCGTCCAGGATCGGGGTCAAAGCTTGGAGCCCGCCGAACACGTGCAGGGCGAGCCAGGACCCGCCGGAGCCGAGCACAGCCAGGCCGACGCCGGTGCCGAGCAGCCGCAGGCGAACTGCGGTCGAGCGCAGGTCGAGCCGCCCGACGGCGAGGCCGACCAGCACGAACGGCATCCAGGTCAACACCGGGTAGGCACCGTCGAGGAGCAGCCGGAGGAGCCCGGCACCCGCGTCGGACGGCGTCGCCAGATCGCTGAAGGACAGCGCTCCGCCCGCGGTTTGCTCGCCGAGCGAGCGGCGGATGAAGAACGAGAGCAACGGCGCGACGACCGCCCAGATCCCGGCGAGCACCGCGAGGACGGCTGGCGACAACCGCAGAACTGGTAGGGCCAGCAGGAAGTACACGGCGTAGAACGACAGGATCACCATGACCGGAGTACCGAGCTGGGTGAGCGCCATGCCGAGGACGAACAGGATCGCCGCTCGCACCGCGATGCGGATCCGGTCCCGCCGCAGCGCTAGGCCGTCATGCGGCTGGCTGCCGCCGGTCAGCAACGCCAGCGACACCCCGGCCAACGTGGCGAACAGGATCGAGGCGTGCCCGTTGCCGAAAGCGGCCAGCACTCCGGCCGCGGTGCCCGCGTGCGGATCGAGCATCAGCGGTCCGATGTGCGCGACGAACATGCCCAGCACGGCTAACGCGCGAGCCAGATCGACACCGTTGAGGCGAGGTTGCGCGGCCTTTGCGCCGGAGGTGTCGACAGCGCGGGGCAGCACGACTGTTGGACTTTCGTTCGGGTTGACCATGCAACAAAGCTATGGCGCGGGGCGCTACGCGGGCGTCGTCCGCAGGTGCCATCTGCTGATCATCCTGTGATCGCAGGAAAATCGCAGATCAGCCGGGAGCTGTCATACCTGGGGACTACGACCCCAGGCCAATTCGGTCCCGGTGCGATTCCCATAGGCTTTCCGGTGTGGCAGAGCCAAAGCTGATCGCGAACCTCCCGGAGCCGACCGGTTCGGACGATCTGCGGTACTTCCTCGGCTCGCGGCCGGGCTGGCTGGCGCGGGTACCGAGATGGGTGGTGCTCGCCGCCATCAGCGGATTCGTCCTGCTGATCTCGGTCTGGAGCGTTTTCAAGAACCAGCCCCCTGGCGCGCCCGTCCCGTTCCTGGACCTCGCGATCGTGCTGGTGGGCTCGCTGGCCCTGCTGGCGATGCGCCGTTTTCCAGCCTCCGTCACGACGTTCACGGTTCTCGCGCACCTCGTGACCCCGATGTTCTTGGGAGACCTCGTAGCGCTGTACGCGCTGGGCGCCTACGGCCGGAAGCGCTGGCAGATCTGGAGCGTCGCGGCGCTCGCCGTCTTGGCGTATCCCGGCTTGCTGCGCACCTTCCCGCCAGACGACGGGTTCCTTTTCCAAACTCTCCCCGCGATCTTGGTCCTCAACCTCTTCCCCCTCGTCGTCGGGCTCTACATGGCCGGGCGCCGCAGCCGGTTGTTCCACTGGGTGGAGCGAGCCGAACGCGCCGAACGCGAGCAGGCCCTGATCGCCGAGCGAACCCGCGCCGAGGAACGCACCCGCATGGCCCGCGAGATGCACGACTCCATCGCGCACCAGGTGAGTCTGGTCGTGGTGCACGCGGGTGCGCTGGAGCTCGTCGTGAAGCGGGACCCGGAGCAGGCCGCCCGCGCGGCGGCGACCATCCAGGAGGTCGGCCGGGGCGCGCTGAACGAGCTGCGGCAGATGATCGGCGTGCTGCGCGCCGATCCGTCCGACGACACACCCGAACCGCCCCAGCCGACCTTGCGGGACGTCGAAGCGCTGGTTTCCGCCTCCAGCGACGCGGGGCTGGAGGCGGAACTGCGCGTCGAAGGGGAGCGCCGACCGCTGCCCGATCACATCGAGCGCGCCGCGTACCGGGTCATCCAGGAGGCGTTGACGAACGTGCACAAGCACGCGGGCGGATCCAAGGCGACGGTCACGCTCACCTACGAGCCGGAGCGCCTGGTGACTTCGATCCGCAACACCCGGCCCGCCAAGGATTTCCGGCGCAGCCTGCCCAGCGGCGGGCAGGGCCTGATCGGACTCGCCGAACGCGTGCAATTGGCCGGTGGCACCATCGACTCCGGCCCACTGCCCGACGGCGGATTCCAGGTGACCGCAACGGTTCCCGCCGCGGAACCGGCCTGACTTCGTGGCGTGGCGATTGCGCGCGAAAGCGCCCCTACGCAAGCCAATCCGCGCACCCCTCCTACCCGAGGGCTTCGGCGACGAAGCGGGCGCCGTCGGCGAACAGGGCGCTGTTGACTTCGGCGTCCTGCTCCGCGCGGCTGGACAGCATCGCGATCACGATCGGATCGCCGTGGTCGGTCCAGGTCACCGCGATGTCGTTGGCCGCGCCGTAGGAGCCCGTGCCGGTCTTGTCGCCGGTTCGCCAGGAGGGCGGCAAGCCAGCGCGGATCCGCTCGTTCCCGGTGGTGTTGGCGATGAGCCAGTTGGTCAGCTGGTCGCGCTCGGGTTGCCCGAGGGCGTCGCCCAGCACCAAAGCCTGATAGCCCGCCGCGATCCCGGCCGGGGTGGTGGTGTCCCGCTCGTCGCCGGGGATCGCGCTGTTGAGCTCCGTTTCCCAGCGGTCCAGCCGAGTGCTGCCGTCGCCGATCGAGCGCGCGAACGGGGCGATCGCCGCCGGGCCGCCCAGTTCGGCGAGCAGCAGGTTGCCCGCCGTGTTGTCGCTGTGCGTGATCGCCGCGTAGCACAGATCGGCGACGGTCATGCCGGTTGCCACGTTGGTTTCGGTGATCGGTGAGTTCTCCACCAGATCTTCGCTGGTGTAGCGGATCACCTTCGCGAAGTAGCCGGTGGCCAGCGGGTGGGCGCGCAGCAGGGCGGCGGCCGCGTAGGTCTTGAACGTGGAGCAGATCGCGAACCGCTCGTCGGCGCGGTGTTCCAGAGCACGGCCGGTGCGCACGTTGCGCGCCGACAGCCCCAGCCGCACGTCGTACCGGCGTTCCAGGTCGGCGAACACCGGCTCGTGCTGGCGACCCGGTTCCTGCGGGGCGCTGCCGGGTGCCGCCGACACTCCAGCCGAACCGCACCCGGCCAGCAACGGAGCGGCCAGCAACGCGCCGAGGACCGCTCGGCGTCCGACGCGAAATTCGTGGTGCTGCAAGGAAATTCTCCATTCAGATTGGGCGAGGCGGAACACCGATCCGCCGCCACTGAAGCAGCACCCCGATCGATAGCGCCAATCCGCACAACCCGCTCGGGCGATAGCGGATCGATATGAACACAGTTGCCGAGCCCTGCCCCCGCCCATTCGAACCGGCGAAAAATTTCGATCAAAGCCGCCCGGAACGCAGGTCGGTGACGGCGAGCCGGGCGCACTCGGCGATCGCCGCGTCGACCTTCGGCAGCGCCGCATCGGCTCGGGCCGCCAGCGTGAACACGGCGACCGCGACCGGTGCTTCGCCGTCGAACTCGACGACGGACACCTCGTTGCGCACCGCGCCGATCGTGCCGGTTTTGCCCGCGACCCGCACACCCCGGTACGGGAACCCGGCCCGGATCCGGTGCTGCCACGCCTGGTTGCCCAACAACCGCCGGATGAACGCGCATTGCGACGGCGATGCGACCGCATCGGCCCAGACGAGTTCGAGCAGCCGGGTCATCTCCCGTGGTGTGGTGGCGCTGGCCAGCGCCGGGGCGTAGGCGCTGACCGCGTTGACCTCGTCGTTGTCGGTGAGCCGCGCGAACGCCTCGTCTGCGGTGGTCACGCCCAGGTCGTGGACCAGCGAGGCGTGTGCGTCGGCGGTGCCGCCGACCACCCGCGTGCGGGAAAGCCCCAGGTCGGCAAGCGTGCTGGCGATCGCCTCCAACCCCACCGCGTCGAGGATCACGTCCGCTGCGGCGTTGTCCGAGACGCCGATCATCGAGGCCGCCAGGTCGCGCCAGGACAACGTGACGGGGTCCAGGAACGTCGACAGCCCGGTGGGACCGGGCGTGCTGGAAGTCGGATCGATCCGCACCGCAGCGCGCGGATCCAGCGCACCCGAGTCGAAGTCGCGGCACATCGCCACCAGCAGCGGCAGCTTGTAGACCGACGCTGCGACCACGAGTTCGTCGGCGCCGAGACCGATCTCCCGCACGGTCGCGCAACCCAACTGCTTCGCATGCACCCAACCTTGGGCACCGGCATCGGCGAGCACCTCGCGGATCCGGTCCTCGACGGGGTTCACCGCTGCCGTCGCAATGCCGTCTCGAACGCGGTCCGCACATCCTCGGGCGACGCCGGTTCTTGCCAGATCAGCCGCACCCGCAGCGCCAGGTCCTCGCCGGCCGACAGGCTCACCACGCCGGGCACCGCCAGCGACGAGTCGGTGGTGAGCGCGAACGCCCGCCCGGCGGCCACCGCGGTAACCGCGTCGCGATCCCCGGCCGCCGGTAGGAAGTCGGGGTCGAGGCCCTTGCTCCGCAGGGTGTCCGCGAGCAGGTCGAACGCGGCCGTGCCGTGGCTGCGCGGTGCCGTCGCACATGCGAGCCCGCGCAGCGCCCTGATCGACTGCTTTCGGCGCGCGGCCGGATGATCGGTGGGGACCAGCAGCCAGCGCGGGATCTTCAGGACTGGCCCGGCTGCCAGCGCGCCGACCAGTGCCGGGTGGTGCACCGCTGCGCAGTCCAATCGACCAGCGGTTACGGCATCGACGAGTTCGACCGTCGCTGCGGTGCTGGTGATCACGGTGCGGGCCGTCGGATCCGGCGCGGCGGCGCGAACGGCCGCCGTGATGGCGGCGACCTGCCAATCGCTCAACGCCGGGATGACACCGACCCGCACCGCACCGCGGTTCTCCCGCTGGCGGCGCGCCTCGTCCTCGAACTGGTCCGCGCCGTCGAGCAGGGCGCGCGCTCTGGGCAACAACTCGGCACCGGCCGTGGTCAGCCGGACGCCGCGCGAACCTCTCGTCAGCAGCGTGACGCCGAGTCTCGCCTCCAGCCGTTGCACGCCCTGCGACAGCGGCGGCTGCGTCATGCCGAGCCGGTCGGCGGCGTGCCCGAAATGGCCTTCCTCGGCAACCGCGACGAAGAACCGGAGATGGCGAAGCAGATCCACGACCTAGATCCAAGCAAACCACCCCAGCACCACCCGGAGGGTGCGAGGTGAAGGGCACCTTTCACCAAGTTAGAGGGTGCGCGGATTGGGCGTGGCGTGGGCGGTCATCAAGCAAGCGGCGGTAGCCGCTTCCGGTGGTAGACCGCCGCCGCGACACCCAACGGACGCACGCACCTGGGCCGTCGCAAGCAGCGAAGCCGCTTAGCCCACCCATGCAACTTGCACCGCCGCGGGTTCTCAGAGGCTTTCTCGCGAGGACAGCCCCGACGCCGCGTATCCGGACATACATAAGTCGGGGATCCCGCAGCCGAGAAAGCCTCTGAGGTTCCGCACCCGCACCGCCACGCAAAACGAGCCGCACACCCTCCAACTTGGTAAGAGGTGCCCTTCACCTCTCACGTGATCGCGGGGACCACTTGGCCCGCGATCAGGAATAGGCAGATGCAGCCGTTGATGATGCGGTGGGTCAGGAAGACCGCCACGAACTCGCGGATCGTCGCGCTCGGCACGAAGTACCGGGCCGTCGGGGAACCGATCACCTGCGCCCTGACCTTCTCCTTGCGGGCGATTCGAGCGGCGCGCATGACGTGGAAGTTGTTGGTGACCACCAGGCAGCGGTACTTGGGCTTGATGGCCTGCATGATCGCCTTGCTGAACCGCAGGTTCTGCTCGGTGGTGCGCGACTCGTCCTCGACCAGGATCTCGCTTTCCGGGACACCGCCGGAAACGAGGTAGTCGGCCATCGCCCGCGCCTCGGGTAGGTCCTCACCGGGCCCCTGCCCGCCGGAGGTGATCAGCACGGGGTGTCGGCCCTTCGCCCGCTCGGCGTCGTACACGGCGCGCCCCCGGTCGAGCCGACTGGCCAGCAGCGGCGGCACGCGGGACCCGATCAGCCCCGAGCCCAACACCACGATGAAGTCCACGGCGCGGCGGGGCCGGATCTTGCCGTAGACGAACGAGTAGAGCAGGAAGCACACGAACAGGAATGACACGTAAGCGAGCAGGCTGCCCACGGTGGCCATGGCGACTTTCAGCGGCGGCCACTTGGTGAAGTTGGCCACGGCTGAAAGCACCAGGTAGCCGATGATCCCGATGCCCGCTGCCAGCGACAGCAGGTTCGCCGGGCGCCTGCCCTCGCGCCGCAGCATCGTCACGCCGTTGGCGATCAGGAAACCGGCGAGGACCAGTACGAACAGCGGGATGAGCAGCACCAGCCCCACCAGCACGACGGCTGCCGCCCACTCCGATACCGAAGCGAGCGTCGTCAGCAGTCCGCCGACCAGGAAGACCAGCGCGAAGAACAGGTAGACGCCGTTGCGCAACTGGCGACGGTCGTAGATGAAACTGACCGTGAACACGAGGAAAAGCATCCCGGCTGGGATGTAGAAAAGCATGCCCGGCAGGCTATCCGACCACCCGTGGCGGCTTTCGGATACCAGGCGAGGCGCACTCGCCTGGCTCCGATTCGCCCGAAACCCTCGCCAAGTCCGGTCTCGCGGGCGCGTGTCGACAGTCGGGAACTACAGCCAGCGGCCCAGTTCCGGTAGTTCGCCCCCATCGGCCTTGAGGTCGCCGACTCCCCTACCGGACACCCAGCGGGCGAGGTCCACGCTGGAACCCCGCACCACGCGGGGCTTCTCGCCGTCGATGTCGACCCGGTACTCGGCGTCGCGGTCGTCCGGGCGCAGCAGCAGGGCCGGACCCTGCCCCTTGCGGTGCCACAGGCTGATGATGTCGGCCAGCAGGGCATCGACGAAATCCGGTGGGAAATCGACGAAACTACCGCCGTTGCCGAGGTCGACCGCGTGGATCCACACCTCGCGGGCCCGCAACCACGGCGTCTCGGTGGCTGGCACCAGGCGCCCCTGCGCGGTGCGGACCTCGGCGTTCCAGCGATCTTCGGGCAGATCCCGCCAACTGACGTCCAGGTGCGCCGCCGCGTGCTCGGCGAGCGCCCGGAGGGCGGACACGCTGAGCGTGGCCCCTTCCTCGATCTCCGCCGCACGTGCCTGCGGCGAGCTGTACATCGGGTTCTCCACGCCGGTTTCGGCCCAGTCGACCAGCCGCGCGATGGCTCGCGCGTTGTAGCCGACATGGGCCACCAGGTGCCGCCGGGTCCAGCCCGGCAGCGCGGTGGGGGTGTCGAATTCGGCGTCCGGAAGTTCGTTCAGCTTGCGGGCGAAGTACGCGCTGCCGCGCCGCGCCCACAGCAGCCGCTGCGCGAGGCTCACGACGGTTCCCGCACGGTGTTGACCAGTTCGCCGAGCCCGTCGATGCGGGTCACCAGCTTGCTGCCCGCGGCCAGGTAGCGGGGTGGTTTCCGGGCGTGCCCGACGCCGCCGGGAGTACCGGTGGCGATCACGTCGCCGGGGTTGAGCGTGACGATCTCGGAGATGTAGGAGACCAGGTGCACCGGGTCGAAGAGCAGGTCGCTGACGTTGGACCGCTGCATGACCTCCCCATCGACCTCGGTGACGATCTCCGCGTCGAGCGCGAACTCGTCGGGTGTCACCAGGTACGGCCCGAATGGCGTGGTGGCCTCGAAGGTCTTGCCCTGCAACCACTGCTTGGTCCGGTACTGGTAGTCGCGCACCGTGACGTCGTTGAGCACCGCATAACCGGCGATCGCCGCCTCGGCAGCCGCGCGGTCGGCGCCGCGCACCCGCGAGCCGACCACGACCGCCAGCTCGGCCTCCCAGTCGAGCGCTTCGGAGACCTTGGGCAGCTCGATTTGGTCGTTCGGGCCGATCAGCGCTTCCGAGAACTTGGCGAACAGCGTCGGGTAATCCGGCAGCTCGCGTCCCATCTCCAGGATGTGGTTGCGGTAGTTGAGCCCGACGCACACGATCTTCCCAGGATCGGGCACCACCGGCGCGAGGTCCACATCGGACAGCCGGTGCCGGGCGCCATCAGCCGACGCGGCGGTCTGCCACTGGTCCTGCCGCAGCAGGGCGCCGACATCGGCTGCGGCGAGCGCCACCGCCTCGTCACCCTCGATGCGAGCGGCGGTGGTCGTGCCACCGAGGCGCAGCGTGGCCAGCTTCATCGTTCACCTTCCTCGACGAGCACGCGGGACTGGTTGAGCCGTTCGAAGATCGGCTGGTCGGAGAAGCGGAACAGGTCGAACCCGCCTTCGGAACGCAGCGACCACTTGGACCAGGACGGCACGACGAACAGGTCACCGGTCGACACGTGGTGCTCGGTGCCGTCGAGCACCACCTCGCCGTCGCCTTCGAACACCTGCCACACCGCGGAGCCGACCTCCCGGCGCGGGCGGGTCCACGCCCCGGCGCGCAGCCGGTGGAACTCGGCGCGGATCGTCGACATCACGTCGCCGCCGGTGGTCGGGTTGCTGTAGCGCACCGCGGCGTGGCCCGGCTCGACGGTCGCCGGTTGGCCCTCGTCCTCCAGCGCGAGCTGTTCGCGCAGGGCCGCGTCGGTGTGCTCCCAGCGGTACGCGGCGATCGGTGAGTTCGGCAGATCGTCCAAACCGGACAGCGGGCGCAGGCCGGGGTGCGCCCACAGCCGCTCGGAGCGCGAGATGTGCGGCGTGGCCGGGTCGGTGACCTGTTCCGAGCCGAATTCGAAGAAGCCCGTGTCGGTGTAGTGCACGAACGGGATGTCCAGCCCGTCGATCCAGGCCATCGGCCGGTCGGTTTCGTTGTGGTGGCCGTGGAAGTTCCAGCCCGGCGTGAGCAGGAAGTCACCGCGGCGCATCGCCACCGGGTCACCGTTGACGACGGTCCACACGCCCTCGCCCTCGACCACGAACCGGAAGGCGTTCTGGCTGTGCCGGTGCTCCGGGGCCACCTCCTGGGGCCCGAGGTACTGGATCGCCGCCCACAGCGTCGGGCTCGCGTGCGGCACGCCGCCCAGACCGGGGTTGGCCAGCGCGATCGCCCGGCGCTCGCCACCGCGGCCGACGGGGACCAGGTCACCCGCGCGCTGCGCCAGCGGGTAGAGCGTCGACCAGCGCCACACGTGCGGCACGGCCTTCGGGGTCGGCTGCATCGGCATGAGGTCGTCGCGCTGCGTCCACAGCGGGTTCAGGTTCTCCGCCGCGAAGTCCGCGTAGAGTTGGGCGAGCGCGGCTTCCTGCTGGGTGTCAAGCGAAGTCATTTCCGTTCTCCCCTCGAATACCGTCGATATTTCCAAACTGTTCACTGGTGCGGAACCAGATTCTTATATGCAGAACATCAGTTGGCGTCCGCCACCGGCAGGGGTTCGTCCGCGGCGGTTCGGCTGCGCGCCGAACGCGGGCACAGCCACAGCACCGCACCCGCCACGGCGGCGGCCACCGCGAAGGCGAGGAAGTTCGACCCGACCCCCAGGCCCGCGGCCAGCAGCAGCCCACCCACCTGCGGGGCGGCGACGGCGCCGATGCGACCGACACCGAGCGCCCAGCCCAAGGCGGTGCCCCGCAGCCGCGCCGGGTAGTAGTTCGCGACCGCGGCGATGACCAGGCATTGGGTGCCGTGCGTGCCGACTCCGGCCAGCACGAGCAGGGCGTAGGTGACCACGTTCGGCGGATGCGCCAGCAGTCCTGCCAAGCCCAGTGCGGCGACCAGCGCCGCCACCACGCCGGTGCGCATCGGACCGAACCGGTCGCCCGCCCACGCGGTCAGCAGCGAGCCGACGACCGCGCCCAGGTTCAACGCCAGCAGGAAGCTCAACGACGAACCGAGGTTGAACCCGGACTCCCGCATCAGCTGCGGCAGCCAGGTGCCCAAGCCGTACCAGGCGAACAGGATCGCCAACGTGGCCAGGGCGAACAGCACCGTGGCGGCGGCGTAGGACCGGGAGAACAACCCCGGCAGGTCGTCGGGCTCATCGAGCGATTCGTCCACGGTGGTCCCGAACCGGCGGTCCACCTCGGCCGCGCGCTCGTGGTCACCGCGAGCCCGGTGGTACGCCGCGGTTTCCGGCAGGAGCCGCCAGCACAGCGGCAGCACCACGACCACGCAGATCGCCGCGACGCCGAACATGCTCGGCCAGCCCCAGGCCGGGATCATCCAGATCCCCAACACCGCCGCCGCGCTCCCGCCGATCGGGACACCGGACATCATCAGCGTCGACACCAGGGCCCGTCGGTGCCGGGGGACGAACTCGGCGGCCAGCGCGTTCGCCGACGGCACCAGCCCGCCGAGGCCGAGCCCGGCGAGGAACCGGAACGCACCGAACGACGTGGGATCCCACGCCACCGCGCAGAGCACGGTGAACACCGAGAACCAGCCGGTGCACAGCAGAACCGCGCGGCGCCTGCCGATCCGGTCCGACAGCACCCCGGCGGCCAGCGCGCCCACCAACATTCCGGCGAAGGCCAGGCTGCCCAGCAGGCCAGCGACGCCAGGTGTCAGGCCCCAGCCCGGCTCGTGCAGCAGTTCCGGCAGCACGGTGCCGTAGACGATCAGGTCGTAGCCGTCGAAGACGACGGTGATCCAGCAGAGGGCGACGACGAGAACCGCGGCCCGACCTGACCGGGCCGGGCGCACTCCGGTGTGCGACATGCCCCACACCATAGGGCCGGGATTCCGCCATATCGGCCAGCATTCTGCTATCCAGAATGCGTCGACCCGATCGGCGTACCCCCACATCTGGACTCCAGCCCAGTCGCACCTCGGTGCCTGCCTGCTGCGGCCGTCGAAGCGCGTTGCACTTCGACGGCCGCTAGAGCTCGGGCAGGGCCCGGACGTCGGTCTCGGCGCGGGCCACCGCGGCTCGCAATTCCCGCGCCAGAACGGGAATCTGCTTGGGGTCGAACCGCGCCGACGGCGCGGCGACCGACAGCGCACCGACCGCCAGCCCGGTCGAGTCGTGCACGCACATGCCGATGGCCGAGACACCGTCCTCGGTCTTCTCCCGGTTGACCGCGTAACCCGTCTCCCGGACCGCCTTGAGTTCGCGCAACAGGGTCTTCCACTCCCGGTCCGGGAGTTGCCGATCCGCCTCGCCCGGCCGGTAGAGCTGTTCCAGCTGGGCGCGCTCCAACTCGGCCAGCAGCGCCTTTCCCCCGGAGGACAGGTGCGCGGGCAGGATCGTTCCCCGCCGGTCTCCGACGTGCAGGATCTGCGTCGACTCGACGCTGGCCAGGAACCGCGTCTGGGTGCCCACCCGCACCATCAGGTTCACCGTCTCCTGCACCCGCTCGCACAACGCGTCCATGTGCGGGTACAGCGCCTTGCGCAGTTGCTGGTTCGGATGTCCCGCCACCTGGTTGGCGGCCATCGCCGGGCCGGGCACGTAGGTTCGCCGGTCGTCCTGGATCGCGAAGTCCCGGTACACCAACATCGACAGCAGCCGGTGGGCGGTGGACCGGGCGATGCCGAGCTCTTCGGCCGCCTCGCTGACCCGCAGCCCGCCCTGGTCGCGAAGCATCTGCAGGAGCAACAGCGCGTTGTCGACCGAGGTCAGCGCATAGGACGGTTTGTTCTTCATGCTGGAATTCTATTCTTCTACCTCGAACGAGTCGTTAACGTCTGGTCGCTCCCCAACGCACGAGCCCGTTCAACGCAGAAGGGAATCCGCACGATGAGCAGCAATCGAGCAGTTGACCGGCAGGACGTGGTCGTGGTGGGCGGCGGCATCGGCGGGCTGGCCGCCGCGCTCGCCCTGCGCCTGCAAGGCCAGTCGGTGCGGCTGCTGGAGCGCGCCGCCGAGTTCGGCGAGGTCGGTGCCGGTCTCCAGCTCGCGCCCAACGCCACCCGCATCCTCCGCGAGTGGGGTGTGCTGGATCAGGTGCTCGCCGCCGGAGTCGAACCGCATCGCCTGGTGCTGCGCGACGCGGTCAGCGGCGACGAGCTCACCCACCTCGACCTCGACGACGAGTTCCGCACCCGCTTCGGCGCCCCGTACGTCGTCGTGCACCGCAGCGATCTGCACCGCATCCTCGTCGATGCCTGCCGCGACGCCGGTGTGCTGCTGGAAACCAACTGCCACGTCGAGCGCGTCGAAAGCACCGACGACACCGCGTTCACCTACTGCGCTGGTGGTCGCGTGCTCGAAAGCCACGTCGCGCTCGGTGTTGACGGCCTGAACTCCACGCTCCGGGACGGCATCGTCGGCGACCAGCCGGTCGCCTCCGGCTACGTGGCCTACCGCGGTGCCGTCGCAGTCGAGGAGATGCCCGCCGAGGTGAACCTGGACGAGGTGGTCGCCTGGATCGGACCGACCTGCCACCTGGTGCAGTACGCCCTCCGGCAGCGCCAGATGGTCAACCAGGTCGCGGTGTTCCGCAGCCCCGCCTTCGACCGCGGCGAATCCGACTGGGGCGGGCCGGAGGAGCTCGACGACGCGTTCCGGAACTGCTGCGAGCCGGTGCGCAACGGGCTGGCCTCGCTGTGGCGGGATCGCCGCTGGCAGATGCACGACCGCGAACCGGTCGACAACTGGATCAGCGGTCGCCTGCTGCTGCTCGGCGACGCCGCGCACCCGGTTCTGCAGTACCTGGCCCAGGGCGCCTGCCAGGCGCTGGAGGACGCCGCCACGATCGCTCGCGAAGCCAGCGAGCACAACAACGACTGGCCCACAGCGCTGCAAGCGACCCAACAGGCCCGCATCCCGCGAACCGCGCGCGTGCAACGCAACGCGCGCACCTGGGGCGACATCTGGCACATCGACGGCGTGGGACGCCTGCTGCGCAACGAACTCCTCACCAACCGCGACCCCCACGACTACACCCACATCGACTGGCTCTACACCGCGCGCGAGACGGAGTGAAGGGCACCTTTGACCGGCATACCCGGTCGAAGGTGCCCTTCACTCCTCACCTGAACGGGTCGTGGGTGGACAACCGGGTTGGCGGCCGGTTGCGCACTCACGACTCATTCCTTCTTGTCGTCCTCGTCGATGATTTCCGCGTCGACGACGTCTTCGCCGTCGGGTTTCGGCGGTGCGCCGTCGCCGCTGGTGTCGGTCGCGGTGTGCTGGTGGCCGTACATGGCCTGGCCGATGGCCTGCGACGTCGCGGCGAGGTGGTCGACCGCCGAGCGGATCTTGTCGACGTCGTCGCCCTTGAGCGCCTCGTTGACGTCCTTGATCGCGTCCTGCACCTGCGTCCTGGTGTCGGCCGGGATCTTGTCGGCGTTGTCGGTGAGCACCTTCTCGGTCTGGTACACCAGCGTCTCGGCCTGGTTGCGGGTCTCCGCCTCCTCGCGGCGCTTGCGGTCCTCCTCGGCGTGCGCCTCGGCGTCCTTGACCATCCGGTCGATGTCGTCCTTGGGCAGCGCCGAGCCGCCGCTGATCTTGATGGACTGCTGCCGACCGGTGCCGAGGTCCTTGGCGTTGACGTGCACGATGCCGTTGGCGTCGATGTCGAAGGTGACCTCGATCTGCGGCAGGCCGCGCGGCGCGGGCGGCAGACCGGTCAACTCGAAGCTGCCCAGTTTCTTGTTGTGCGCGGCCATTTCCCGCTCGCCCTGGAACACCTGGATCATCACCGACGGCTGGTTGTCCTCGGCGGTGGTGAAGGTCTCCGAGCGCTTGGTCGGGATCGTGGTGTTGCGCTCGATGAGCTTGGTCATGATGCCGCCCTTGGTCTCGATACCCAGCGACAGCGGCGTGACATCGAGCAGCAGCACGTCCTTGACCTCACCGCGCAGCACGCCAGCTTGCAGCGCAGCACCCACCGCGACGACCTCGTCCGGGTTCACGCCCTTGTTCGGCTCCTTGCCGTCGGTGAGTTCGCGCACCAGGTCGGTGACGGCGGGCATCCGCGTCGCCCCACCGACCAGCACCACGTGGTTGATGTCGCCGACCTTGATCCCGGCGTCCCGGATCGCGTTGTTGAACGGCTTGCGGCAGCGCTCCAGCAGATCCGAAGTGATCCGCTCGAACTCGGCGCGGGAGAGCGTTTCGTCCAGGAACAGCGGGTTCTTGTCCGCGTCCACGGTGATGTAGGGCAGGTTGATGCTGGTCTGCGACGAGCTGGACAGTTCGATCTTGGCCTTCTCGGCGGCCTCCTTGATCCGCTGCATGGCCATCCGGTCCTTCGTCAGGTCCATGCCCGACGAGGACTTGAACTTGTCCACCAGCCACTCGACTATGCGCTCGTCCCAGTCGTCGCCACCGAGGTGGGTGTCCCCGGAGGTGGCCTTGACCTCCACCAGGCCCTCCCCGACCTCCAGCAGCGACACGTCGAAGGTGCCGCCACCGAGGTCGAAGACCAGGATGGTCTGCTCCTTCTCACCCTTCTCCAGGCCGTAGGCCAGCGCGGCGGCGGTCGGCTCGTTGATGATCCGCAGCACGTTGAGCCCGGCGATCTGCCCGGCCTCCTTGGTGGTCTGCCGTTGCGAATCGTCGAAGTACGCGGGCACCGTCACCACCGCGTCGGTGACGTCCTCACCCAGGTAGGACTCGGCGTCCCGCTTGAGCTTCATCAGCACGCGGGCGCTGATCTCCTGCGGCGTGTAGATCTTGTCGTCGATCTGCACCTTCCAGTCGGTGCCCATGTGCCGCTTCACCGACCGGACGGTGCGGTCCACGTTGGTGACCGCCTGGTTCTTCGCTGGCTGACCGACCAGCAGTTCGCCGTTCTTGGCGAACGCCACCACCGACGGGGTGGTCCGGGACCCCTCGGAGTTGGCGATCACCGTCGGTTCACCGCCCTCCAGCACGGCCACCACGGAGTTCGTCGTCCCCAGATCGATACCAACCGCGCGCCCCATCACGCACTCCTCTCCGACTCGCGGACCGAGCCTTGCGAGGCCGACACCTTTCAGTATGGGAACCCCCCACCAGCGCGTCCACCTGGGCAAAGCCGCTCGTCAGAGGCGTGCGCACGGTTACGACAACAACGTTGTCCCCAACCGCAACACCAGCCCCACTACTGGCGGCCGCCAGGTCAGGAGCGGTCGAGCGCTTCGAGGGTTGGGACCAGTTCGTCCGGGCCGGGCATGGCGGCGATCTCCGCTTGGACTTCGGTCGCTGCCGATGCCAGGGCGTCGTCGGTGATCAGCCGGTTCAGGTCGACCGCGGTGATCCGCTTGGCCGGGACCGAGAGGCCCGCGCCGCGCGCCGCCACCAGCTGGGCGTTGTGCTTCCGGTCGCCCGCTCCGGGTGTCACCAGTTGTGGGAGGCCCGCCGCGAGGGCGCCGAAGACGCTGCCCGCTCCGCCGTGGTGCACCACCGCCGCGCAGGTCGGCAGGACGTCGTTGATCGGGACCCAGTCGACCGTTCGGACGTTCTCCGGCAGCTCCCGGCTCGCCGTCTTGTTGTCCGGGCGCACCAGCACCACTTCCGCGTCGACCTCCGGCGCTGCCGCGACAACAGCCGCCATCGGGTTCTCCCCAGCGCCGTTGACCGTGCTGCGGCTGACCAAGATCCGGGGCCGCGCAGGCCGTTCCGCCAACCAGTCGGGCGCCGCGCCCCCACCGCTGAACGGCTCGCACCGCATGGGCAACCCTTCGCGCGCGCCGACCACGCTCGGCGGCGCGATGGTCAACGTCGTCGCGGCAGACGGCAATGCGTCCACGCCGTACCGCCCCAGGGTTCCGGCGAAGCGGGTTGCGGCAAGCAATTCCGGGCCGTTGAACAGCGAGTTCTCGTGCAGCACCAGGGGAACGCCACGGCGTGCCGCAGCCAGTGCGCCGGACGCGGCGAGTGGTTCGCAGATGACCAGATCGGGCTGCCACCGGTCAGCCAGCGCTACCACACCATCGGCCATTTCGTCGTTCACCGCACCGAAAATGCGCGACACTCCCCGGAGTCCGCCGTCACCGGCGATTTCGGCACGGGCTACCAGCGGATGGCGCATCATGATCCGCCGCGCGATCCGGCCGAAGTCGAAGCCCGGCGCGACGTCCTCGACCTCGATCTCGTTCCCCCGCGCCGCAAGCGCGTCCCCGGCCGATGCCGCCAGCACATCATGACCCACGTCGCGCAGCGCTCGCGCCAACGGAATCAACGGGAACAGGTGCCCGAGCAACGGAGCCGACACAACGAGAATCCGCATGACGGCACATTAGACGGTGCGCGGATTGGTTTGCGTGGCGGTGCGAGTAGCGGAACCTCAGAGGCATTCTCGACTCCGGGATCCCCGACTTACGTATGACCAATACGCGGCGTCGAGGCTGTCCTCGCGAGAATGCCTCTGAGAACCCGCGGCGGTGCCAGCTGCGAGAGCGGAAGGAAGCGGCTGACGCCGATTGCCTGACGACCATTCCCGTCACACCCAACCCGCGCGAGTTCTTACTCACGGGGTGAACGGGGGTGGTGGCGGGACGGGGTCCGGGATCGGGGCTGTCGGGGCGTTTTGCGAGCCGCGGACGCTGATCTCGCTGTCCGGTGGCTCCGCGCAGTGCACGTTTTCGTTCGTCGGTCCCGGTGCCGTTTCGCTGCCCGGTCGCCGGGGTGTGTCCTCGTAGCCCCTGGTGCAGGCGATCGGGTTGAAGAAGTTGAGCACCAGGCCCAGGTGCCCGGTGCCATCCGGTGCCAGCGAGTGGGTGAATGAGGAGACCACCGGCAGGGCCACCAGCATCTGCTCGACCGCCGGTCCGCGCACTTCGGTGATCCGCATGGTGGTCAGCAGGTTCGCCACCACCACGCCGAAGTCGGTGCCCGCGCTGCGCAGCAGCGCATCGACCTCCTGGCTGGCCACTGGCGCCTGCTGGATGATCCGCCGCAGATCCGGGTCCGATTCCTTGAGCTGCGCGGAGATCTGGCGCAGCCCGCCGCTGAACGACACGATCTGCTCGGCCTGCTCCTGCTGGGTGCGCAGCACGACGTCGCTGTTGGCCAGCAGACCGGTGGTCTGCGGGAGGTGCTGATCGGCCGCCGCGGTCACCGAGCTGGCCGCGTCGAGCAGGCGTTGCAGGTCGTCGCCGGTGCCGTCGAACGCGGTGCCGACCTCGTCCACGACCGTGCGCAGGTCGTCGACCGGCACGCTGCCCACCAGCCGGTCCAGGTCGACCAGCAGCGATTCCGGCGCCGGTGGCGTCTCGGTGCGGTCCTGCGCGATCACCGATCCGGCGGCGAGGTACGGGCCGCGGTCGTGTTCCGGTCGCAGGTCGAGGAACTGCTCGCCGACCGCCGAGCGGTTGGCCACCGCGGCGCGCGTGTCGGCCGGGATCGGGGGCGCGGAATCGGCGATGTGCAGGTCGACGTCGATGCCGGTGCCGGTCAGCCGCATCGCGGTGACCCGGCCGACCGACACCCCGCGGTAGGTCACCTCGGAGTTGGTGAACAGTCCGCCGGAGTCGGCCATCCGCACCGTCACGGAGTAGCCGTTGCCGCCGAAGAACCGGTCCAACCCGGCGTACTGGCCGCCGGTGTAGCCGACGCCGACCACCGCGAGGACCAGGAACAACCCCAGCCGCACCTTGGTCTTCCGCGCGAACATCACGGTCCTCCCAACTGCGGGGCGGGTATCGGCAGCGGGGGCAGGGCCGGTGCGGGCGGCGGCAGGGTCAGCCCGGACTGCCCCGAGTCGGAGAGTCCGGGGATCGGGATCAGCGGACCGGAGGAGCGGGTGAGGTTCTCCATGATGCTGCTCAGGTCCAGGTCGATCCGGACGTCGGCGTTGACGAAATCGCCCTTGAGCGGATTCATGACGTACTCCGGGAACGGGTAGGTCGCCAGGTAGCCGATGGCGTCCGGCAGCGCGTCGCCGGTGTCGGCGAGCTTCTGCAGCGTGGGGGCGAGGGCTTGCAGGTCGGCCACCATGTCGTCCCGGCTGCGGTTGACGGTCTGCACCGCGACACCGGAAAGCTGGTCCAGCGCTTGCAGCATCGCGACGAGCTGGCCGCGCTGCTGCGCCAAGGTCTGCAATCCGGGCGCCAGGCCGTCGAGTGCCCCCGCTACCGCGTCAGTCTGCCCGCGCAGGGTCGACGACAGCCGGTTGAGGCCGTCGATGGCGCGGGTGATGTTCTCCTTCTGCGCGTCCAGCCTCGTGACGGCCTCGTTGAGATTCCCCAGCAGAGCCCGGATTTCGGCCTCGTTGCCGGTGAACGCCCGGTTCAGCTCCTGCACGATGTCCTGCAACTGCGCGACCCCGCCCCCGTTGAGCAGCATCGACAGCGCACCGAGCACTTCCTCGACCTGCGGATTGCGATTGGTGCGTGCCAGCGGGATCACCGCGCCGTCGGCCAGTTCGTCCGACGCCGCGGCTGGGGGTGCCGCGAGCTCGACGAACTTCTCCCCCAACAGGCTCGACTGCCGCAGTTGGGCGTCGGCGTTGGCGGGCAACCGGACGTCACCGCTGACCGCCATGACCACCAGTGCGGTGGTGTTGTCCTGGCTCAGCTCGATCTTCTCCACCCGTCCGACCGCGACGTCGTTGACCTTCACGCTGGCCTGCGGGACGAGGTCGAGCACGTCGGCGAAGTGCGCGGTCACCCGGTACGGGTGGTCGCCCAGTTCAGCACCACCGGGCAGCGGCGCGTTGTAGAGACCGGCGAATCCCCCTGCGGTGCAACCGGAAACCAGCAGGGCCACGAGCAGACCGGCGACCAGCGCGCACCGTCTGGTCATGGGTTTCCCCCTTGTCGAGCGGCGTCCGCCAGCGGCAGCGGTAGCGGCGGCAGTTCGCCCTGCTGGAGGTGGTGCACCGTTTCGCCGATCGACGGCAGTCGCAGCGTTCCGTCCAGCACCGGGGCCAACTTGGCGCAGGCGTCCTTCAGCTCCGCGGGCAGCGGTTCGGGCGCGCTGTGCTGGAGCAGCTTGCACACCATCAACACCGGCGGATGGGTGAGTTCGTTGAGGTGGCCGCGCACCGTGACGCTTCCGGAGGCCGCGTCGTAGGCGTTGATGAAGTTCGTCGCGCCCAGCGGCGCGACGTCGAGCACCTCGGCCAACGCCTTGCGCTGATCCACCAACGCCTGCGTCACGCCGGTCAAGTTGTCCACATTGGATGCCACGAGGTTCCTGTTGTCGTGGACGAATCGGGAGACGTCGTCGAGCGCGACCGACAGCGAACCCAGCGCGGCACCCATCTGCTCCTGTTCGCTGGCCAGGAATCCGGTCACATCGGTGACCCGCCCGTAGAACTCCTGGATCTGCCGGTCGCTGGCGGCCAGCGCGGCGGTGAACTCGTTGAGGTTGTCCACCGTGGCGAACAGATCGCCCTGGTTCTCCTGCAGGGTTCCGGCCAGGGCACCGAGTTGCCGCACCGTGGCGTTGAGGTCCTTGCCGTTGCCCTCCAGCGCGGCGGCCGAGGTGCTGAGCACGTCGGACAACGCGCCCGTGCTGTTCGCGCCATCCGGGCCGAGGGCCTGTGCGAGCGCGTTGGCGCTGCGGTACAGGTCGTCGAGTTCGGCGGGCGTGGCCGTGCGGTCCTTGGCCAGCACCGCACCGGAAACCAGCTCGGCACCGCCGGAATAGGCCGGGGTGAGCTGCACGTACCGGTCACTGACCAAGCTGGGGGCCACCACCACGGCCTTGACATCGGCCGGGATCCGGACGTCGTCCTGGACGTGCATGTCCACCCGGACCACGTCCCCCTGCGGCACGACGCTGTCGATGTTGCCGACCTCGACACCCAGCACCCGCACGCTCGACCCGGCGTAGACGCCGACTGCCTTGTCGAAATACGCGGTGATCTGCTTGCCGGGATCGCTGAACAGCCACCACAGGCCCGTGCTGACCAGCAGCACGAGCACGCACCCCAGACCGAGCTTCTTCGCCATCAGCCACCTCCGACGGGACGGGACGGCACCGGGATCTCGCAGGACGTGGTGTTCGTCTGGAGTGGCCCGGCATTGATCGCCGGTGGGAACAGCCCGCACAGGTAGCCGTCGAACCACCGGCCGTTGCCGACGGTGTTGTTGAAGCCGCGCACGTACGGCGCCATCGCCGCAATCGTCCGGGCCAGGTCGTCTTGGTTGCGCTGCAACATCTCGGTCAGCTGGTTGAGCTGGTCCAGGGTCGGCTGCAACTGCTGCTGGTTGTCGGCGACCAGGCCGCGCAGCTCGTCGGAGAGCCGCTGGGTTCCGGCCAGCAGCGCGGAAATCGCCTCGCGGCGGCTCTGCAGTTCGGCCAGCAGCAGGTTTCCGTCGGAGATCAACCGCTGCACCTGCGCATCGCGGTCGGCGACGATCTTGCTGACACCGCTGGCGTTCTGCAACAGGGCGGCCAACTGCTGGTCGCGCGAGGCGATGGTCCGCGACAGCTGCGACAGCCCGTCCATCGCCTGTCCCAGGTGCTGCGGTGCGCCGCGGAAGGTCTCCGACAGCACCCGGAAGCTCTCGGCGAGCTGCTGGGTGTCGATCCGATCGGCGGTGCGGGTGAGCTGGTCCAGCGCGTCCGGGATGTCGAACGGTGCGGTGGTCCGCTCGACGGGGATCGGCTCCGCGAGCTCGTCGGCCCCTTCTGGTCGCAGCGCGAGGTACTTCTCACCGAGCAGCGTCTTGATCTCGATGCTCGCCCGGCTGCGCTCGCCCACTCGCACGCCGTCCACCCGGAACGTCACGAGCACCCGATTGCCGTCCAGCTCGACATCGGTGACCTCACCGGACTTGATCCCGGCGACCTGCACGTCGTTGCCCGCCGCGAGTCCGGCGGACTCGGTGAAGTACGCCTGGAAAGTCCGGCCGCTGCCGATCACCGGCAGGTCCTTGGCGAAGAACGCCCCCAGCGTGACCAGGGTGATCAGCACGACCGCCAGCACGCCGACGACGGCCTGGTTCCGCTCCCGCAACGGCTTCATGACTTGCACCTCTCCGGCATCTCCGACGCCGGGACGGGCACGATCGGAACGGTGATGTTCAGCTCGGAAATCCCGACCGTTCCCGAGATCCGGCACAGGTAGAAGTTGAACCAGCTGCCGTAGCTGACGGTCCGGGTCAACGAGTTCAACCGGTCCGGAATCGTCTGCAGGTCGCGCTCCAGCTTCGGCTGCTCGGCGTTGAGGACGGTGGTCACCCGGTTCAGCTCGGCGATGCTGCTCCGCAACGGTGGTCGCGCCTGTTCCAACAGTCCGGCCGTGGTGTGCGAGAGCTCGTCGAGCGCGGCGATGGCTTCGCCGATCGGTTGCCGCGCTTCGGCGAATCCGCTGGTCAGCTGCTGCATCGCGGTGATCAGCTCGCCTAGTTGCGGGCCGCGGGCGTTGACCGTGCCCAGCACCGCGTTGAGGTTGTCGATCACTTGGCCGATCACTTCGTCCTTGCGCGCGAGCGTTGAGGTCAGCGATGCGGTGTGGGCCAGCAGGCTGTCCACCGTACCGGCCTCGCCCTGCAAGACCTGGACGATCTCGGCCGACAACTGGTTGACGTCCTGCGGCGAAAGCGCCTGGAACAGCGGCTTGAACCCGTTGAACAGCGCCGTGAGGTTCAGCGCCGGATGGGTGCGCTCCAGCGGGATCTCGCCGCCCGGCGGCAGCACGTCGGCCGGATCGCGCAGCGGGGCGTCCAGCGCCAAGTACCGCTGCCCGGCGAGGTTGCGGTACTTGACGGTCGCCGCCGCGTCGCGCGGAAGCCGCCGCTGCGCATCGATGTCGAAGTGCACCAGGGCGAATCTGCCGTCGACGACTTCCAGTTCGGTCACCCGGCCGACCTTCACCCCGGCGATCCGCACGTCGTCGCCGACGTCCAGGCCGGATGCGTCGGCGAACCGGGCGCGGTAGGACTCGGTTGAACTGGCGGTGGAGGCGGCGATGGTCATCGCGAGCACGCCGGTGAGCGTGATCGTGACCACGGCGAACAGCAGCAGTTTGATCAGTGGGGCGGTGATCGACCTCATCGCACCGTCACCTCCGCCCCGCGGTACAGCGGCCCGATGAGAAGTCCGCTCCAGTCCGGCACATCCGCCCGTTGAACGCCCAACTGCGGTGCCAGCAGCGCGGACAGCAGATCCCGCTCGGCCGGTGAGTTCACCAACGACTGCGGGGTGGTCGATGCCGGTACCTGGTTCCACGGGAACACTTCGTCCCGGTCGCGCGGCGGTTCGGGGAACGTGGAGCCGTCCTGCACCGGACCGCCCGGCGGGTACTGCGGGAAGGTGTCCGGCGGCTCGACCCACGGGTAGCAGCGCGGCCCCCGCTGGTCCAGGTAGCGGGGCGCGTCCACACCGGGCAGGTACTTGCCCCGGCTGCCGGTGATCTCGATGGTGAACTTGGCGATCTCCGGGTTCTCCGATCCCTTCCCGAAGGACGCCTCGGCATTCGGTATCGAGTCCGCGAACTGCTTGAGCATGCATGGGTATTCCGGCGCGTACTCGGCGAGCAGTTCCAAAGTGGACCTCGACGTGCCGGTGAGGTTGATCAGGTTGTCCTTGTTCAGGTCCAGGAACCGGTGCAGGTCGTTCGCGCTGCCGGTGACGGTGCCGAGCATCGTCTCCAGCGCGGCGCGCTGCTCGGCGATCGTCCTGCTGGTCGTGGTCAGGTCGCTGAGCGCCTGCGTCAGGTCGGGGGCGGCTTGGTCGTAGGTGTCGGCCACCTCGTCGATGCGCGCGATGACCGATTCGAGCTTCGGCAGCGACGGGTTCATCCGCGCCAGGTAGCCGTCGAGCTGCACCAACGTGTCGCCGAGCTGTTCGCCACGGCCGTCCAACGCCTGCGACACGGCGCTCAACGTCGTCGAGAGCTTTTCCGGTTGCACCGCTTGCAGAACCGGTAGCAGATCGTCGAGCACCCGCTCGATCTCGATCGCCGAGGCGCTGCGGTCCTGCGGGATGACATCGCCGGACGCCAGCCTCCGCGAATCCGGATTCCGCGGGATCTGCAAGGAGACGTAGCGTTCCCCGAACAGCGTCTTGGGCAGCAGCCGGGCCGACGCGCTCGCCGGGATCAGCTCCGCCTGGTCCGGCTGCAACGCCAGGTCCAGCACCGCGTGGTCCCCGGCTGCCCGCACGTCGCGCACCTCACCCACCACCACGCCGCGCACCTTGACGTCGGCACCGACCCGCATCTGGTTGCCGATCCGGTCGGTCTCCAGGCTGACCGCCACGACCGGCGTGAACACCTTGCGGTAGGCGGCGATGGTGCCCGCGAAGAACAACCCGGCCGCCACCAGGAACGCCACCCCGAGCGCCTGGTACCGGCGCCTGCTCCACCCCGGCCTCATCCCGAGATCCGAACTGTCGTGGTGGATCCCCAGATGGCCAGGCTGAGGAAGAAGTCCAACACCGCGACCAGCACGATCGAGGTGCGCACCGCACGGCCCACCGCGACCCCCACACCGGCCGGTCCGCCGCGTGCGGTGTAGCCGTAGTAGCAGTGCGTCAGGATCACCGCGATGCTGAACACGATCACCTTGCCGAACGACCAAAGCACGTCCTGCGGCGGCAGGAACAGGTGGAAGTAGTGGTCGTAGGTGCCCGCCGACTGGCCGTAGAACCACACGGTGATCTGCCGGGAGGCGAGGTAGGAGCCGAGCAGGCCCACCACGTACAGCGGAATCACCGCCGCCACCCCGGCCAGCACCCGGCTGGTCACCAGGTACGGCACGGTGCGCACACCCATCACCTCCAGCGCGTCGATCTCGTCGGAGATCCGCATCGCGCCCAGCTGCGCGGTGAACCCGCAACCGACGGTCGCCGACAGCGCCAGGCCCGCCGACAGCGGCGCGACTTCGCGGGTGTCGAAGTAGGCGGCCACGAACCCGGTCAGCGCCGAGGTGCCGAGCTGGTTCAGCGAGGAATAGCCCTGCAATCCCACGACCGCACCGGTGGCCACCGTCATGCCGATCATGACGCCGAGCGTGCCGCCGATGACGGCCAGCGCACCGCTGCCGAACACGACCTCGGTCAGCAGCCGGGCGGTCTCGCGGGAGTATCGGCGCAGCGTCACCGGCGCCAGGGCGAGAGCGCGCAGGTAGAACGAGAGCTGCCAGCCCAGGTCGGCCAGCGCGTCGCCGGGCCCGCTGGTGATCCGCCGCCGCGCCGGGGACGCGGCGGCCGGGTCGACGACGGCCATCGGCTCACAACCCCTTCGGTGGCACGAGTTGCAGGTAGATCCCGGTGAGCACCAGGTTGATCAGGAACAGCAGCAGGAAGGTGATCACCACGGCCTGGTTGACCGCGTCGCCGACGCCCTTCGGCCCCGCGGCCGGGTTGAGCCCGCGGTAGGCGGCGACCACCCCGGCGACGAACCCGTAGAGCAGCGCCTTGAACTCGCTGATCCACAGGTCGGGCAGTTGGGCGAGCGCGTTGAAGCTGGCCAGGTACGCGCCCGGCGTGCCGCCCTGCAGGATCACGTTGAAGAAGTAGCCGCCGAGCACCCCGACGACGCTGACCATCCCGTTGAGCAGCAAGGCGACGAGCACCGCACCGAGCACCCGCGGCACGATCAGCCGCTGGATCGGCGACACCCCCAGGACCTGCAAGGCGTCGATCTCCTCGCGGATGGTGCGCGCGCCGATGTCGGCGCACATCGCCGACCCACCGGCCCCGGCAACCAGCAGCGCGGTGATCAGCGGACTGGCCTGCTGGAGGATCGCCAACGCGCTGGCGGCGCCGGTGAACGACTGCGCGCCGATCTGCTGGGTCAACGACCCGAGCTGCATGGCGATGACGGCCCCGAACGGAATGGCCACCAAAGCGGTGGGCAGGATCGTCACACTGGCGAAGAACCAAGCCTGCTGAACGCACTCCCGCCATTGGAAGGGCCGCCGCGGAATGGCCCGCAACACCTCCCACCCCAACGTCGCCATCCGCCCAACCTGCCCAAACGCCCCCACCCCAACACCACTCACCGCCACTGCCCACCTCCCGATCCACGCTGATCCGGGGTGAGGGGCACCCTTGACCAAGTAAGTTGGTGAAGGGTGCCCCTCACTCACCACCCGTTCAGGCGAGTGAGTGCGTTGCCGTTGCGCCACCGTCCGCGGTGAATTCCGCGCCGGTGCAGTAGGAACTCTCATCGCTGGCGAGGAAGACCGCGAGTGCCGCGATCTCCTCCGGTTGGCCGACCCGACCCAGTGGGACGCGCTTGCCGACGTAGTCCATCGGGACCGGGCCACCGGCCGCGTCGGAGATCATCTGGGTATCGATCGCGCCGGGGTGCACCGAGTTGACCCGGATCCCCTTGGCGCCCAGCTCCATCGCGGCCACCTTCGTCATCCCGCGAATCGCGAACTTGCTCGCCGTGTACGCCACCAGCAGCGGCATCCCGGCCAGACCCTCCACAGAGGACACGTTGATGATCGAGCCGCCCTCGGACATCGCCGGGATCACCTCGCGCATACCGAGGAAGGTGCCGATCTGGTTGACCCGGATGACCCGCTCGTAGTCGGCCAGGCTGGTGTCCGCCAACTCCGAGAAGTGCAGCACCCCGGCGTTGTTGACCAGCACGTCGACCCGCCCGAGCTCGCGGGCCGCGCGTACCGCGTCGATCCAGTCGTCCTCGGAACCGACGTCCAGGTGCTGGTAGACGGCGGCGGGGCCGAGTTCATCGGCCAACGCCGCGCCCTGTTCGTCGGCCACGTCCGCCACCAGCACCCGTGCGCCTTCGGCGACGAAGCGGCGAGCCGTCGCCGCGCCCTGTCCGCGCGCGGCACCGGTGATGATCGCGACCTTGCCCGCCAGCCGCATGTCACATCAGCTCGTCGCTGAGCGGTAGCAACACGGCCTTGAGCTCGGTGTAGGACTCGAAGGACGACCGGCCGCCCTCCCGACCGAGCCCGGACTGCTTGTACCCGCCGAAGGGCAGGTGCGGCTCCACGGTGAACCCGTTGATCCCGACCGTGCCGGTGCGGATCCGCTTGGCGACCCGGAACGCGCGTTGCACGTCCGAGGTGTACACCCCGGCGCCGAGCCCGTACTCGGAGTCGTTGGCCAGCCGGACCGCTTCGTCCTCGTCGGCGAACGGCACGACCGACAGCACCGGGCCGAAGATCTCCTGCTGCGCGATGGTCATCGAGTTGGTCACGTCGGCGAAGATCGTCGGCTGCACGAAGTACCCGGCGCTGAGGTCGCCGTCCGACCGGCCGCCACCGGCGACCAGTCGCGCGCCTTCCCGCTGCCCCTGCTCGATGAAACCCAGCACCCGGTCCAACTGCCGCTGGTTGATCAGCGGGCTGGACAGCACGCCCTGGTCGAACGGGTCGCCGTAGGTCACCGAGGCGGCGATCAGCCCGGCCGCGCCCAGGAAATCGTCGTAGACGTCCTGGTGCACCAGCGCCCGGCTGTGCGCGACGCACGCCTGACCGGACAGCCCGAGCGTGACCATGCCCATCGCGGTCATGCCCGCCATGCCCACGTCGGCGTCCGGGAACACGATGGCCGGGCTCTTGCCGCCCAACTCCAGCGACACCCGCTTCATGGTGTCCGCCGAGGCCGCGATGATCCGGCGACCCACCTCGCGACTGCCGGTGAAGCTCACCTTGTCCACCAGCGGATGCCCGACGAGCGCCTCGCCGGTCGGGTCGCCGGGCCCGGTGACGACGTTGATCACGCCGTCCGGAACTCCGGCTTCCCGCAGCAGTTCCACCAGCCGCAGCACGCAGAACGTCGCGTATTCCGAGGGCTTGAGCACCACCGTGCACCCGGCGGCCAAGGCCGGGGCGACCTTCTGCGCGAACAGCAGGAACGGCGCGTTCCACGGCAGCACCGCGGCCACCACGCCGACCGGTTCGCGGAAGGTCATCGCCAGGTGGTCGCCGCCCTGGTAGGGCGGCAAGGTCTCGCCACCCGCCTTGTCGATCCACCCGGCGTGGTGTTCGAAGACATCGGCCGCCACATCCACCGATCCGGCGTACACCGTGCCGAACGACAGCGGCACGCTGTTGTCCAGCGCCTGCCGGGCCCGCAGGTCATCGGCGTGCTCGCGCAGCAGGTCCGCGTAGCGGCGCAGCAACCGCGCCCGCTCACCAGCGCGAATCGTCGGCCACGGGCTCTCGTCGAACGCCCGACGCGCGGCGCGGACCGCGTCGTCGACATCTTCGGCTGCGGCGACGGCGAAATCCGCCACTGCTTCGCCGGTCGCCGGGTGGTGGTGGGTCCAGGTCCGCCCGGCGCGGGCCTGCTGCCACTGGCCGCCCACCAGCAGCAGTCCTTCCTTCAGCGCCACAGCATCACAGTGCTGCCGCACGGTCAGGGCCATCGAATCCTCCTCGCCCAAGAGCTCGTTCCGTGGACCTGGCTTGCGCACCACAAGCGGCTGCCGCCGCTCACAAAAAGACCTCCTACGGAAGGGAAGACAACTCGGTGTTGGCGAAGCTCAGTTCGGGATCGCGCGTTGCGAAGTAGGCTCCGACGGTGTCCGCCAACTCTTCTTCTGTCCACAAGGGACATTCGGTGTCGAAGCGCCGCTCGACAGCTGGCGCCGCCATCAAGGCGATCATCCCGCTGTGCACGACGAACACCTGACCGTTGATCGCTTGCGCCGCGGGTCCGGCCAAATAAACGACCAGCGGCGCCACGTGATCCGTCGACAATGGATCGATGCCGGTTTCGGGTGCCGGTCCGAAGATGTCTTCGGTCATCGCCGTCCGGGCACGCGGGCAGATGGCATTCGCCCGAACCCCCATGCGCTGCAACGCGCGCGCCGTGGACACGGTCAACGCCGCGATTCCCGCCTTGGCCGCCGCGTAGTTCGGCTGCGCCGGGGATCCGAGCAAGAACGCTTCGGAAGCCGTGTTGATCAGGCTGCCGCAGGTCGATCCGGTCTGCTTGTACTGCTCCCGCCAATGCGCAGCGGCATTCCGGGACAACAGGAAATGGCCGCGCAGGTGGACGCGGATCACGTCGTCCCACTCCGGCTCGCTCATCTTGAACAACATCCGGTCCCGCAACACCCCGGCGTTGTTGACCACCACGTGCAAACCGCCGAAGCGCTGCACCGCGGTCGCGACCAACTCTTCGGCGGTGACGCTGTCGGAGACGTCCCCGACGACAGCAGCGGCCTTGCCGCCGAGCTCCTCGATCTCCGCCACCACGGCCGACGCGGTCTCGGACACGTCGTTGACCACCACATCCGCACCGGCACGCGCCAGCGCCAACGCTTCCGCGCGTCCCAACCCCGCGCCCGCGCCGGTGACGACGGCGACTTTCCCGTCCAGGCTCCGCACCACTGCTCCCGGCCTCAGTCGAATGTCACGATCTGCCGCACCACCGCGCCACCGGGGCTCTGCAACGCGGCCAGTCCCTCGTTGATGTCGTCGAGCCTGATGCGGCGGGAGATCATGCCTTCCAGGTCGAGCCGCCCAGCGCGCCACAGGTTCACCATCCGCGCGGTGTCCCGGCGCGGATCCGACGAGCCGTAGAACGACGGCAGGATCTTCTTCTCGTTGATGAACAACTCCTGCGCGTTGAACTCGACCGCCTGCTCCGGCCCGCCCGCACCGACGATCACCACGCTGCCGCCGCGCCGAGCCGCGTCGTAGGCGGAGCGGATCGTGGCGGCCGATCCGACCACTTCGATGGCGTAGTCGAACCCGCGGCCACCGGTCACCGCGTTCTGCACTTCCGCCAAACCCTCCGGCGTGGTGGCGTGCGTGGCGCCGAACTGCTTCGCCGCAGCGTGCTTCTCGGTCACCGGGTCGACCGCGACGATCTGCGCGGCACCGGCCAGCCGCGCGCCCTGGATCACCGAGATGCCGACCCCGCCGCAGCCGATGACGACCACAGTGGACCCCGGTTCGACCTGCGCGGTGTTGAGCACCGCGCCGACCCCGGTGAGCACCCCGCAGCCGATGAGCGCACCGATCTCGAACGGGATGTCCTTGTCGATCCGGTTGGCGCCCGCGCTGGGCAGCACCACTTCCTCGGCGAACGCCCCGCAGCCGCCGAAGCCGAACGCGGGCTCGCCGCCGACCTCGAACCGCGGCGACACGAACGCCGCGACGGTGTGCACTTCGCACAGGTTCGGCTGCCCGTTGAGGCAGTACTCGCACCGGCCGCACGGCGGCACGAAGGAGAGCACGACGTGATCGCCGGGTGCCAGTTCGGTCACTTGGCTGCCGACTTCCACGACCTCACCGGCGCCTTCGTGCCCCATCACGCCGGGTGCCAACGCGGGCAGCGCCCCGTTCATCGCGGAGATGTCGCTGTGGCAGACACCGGCCGCCTTGACGCGCACTCGGACTTCGTCTGGGCCGGGCGTGGTGGTGGCGACGTCCGACCGCACGTCCAGCTTGTCATCACCGATCTGCTTGAGCACCGCTGCCTTCACGGGGTGGTCACCTCACCGAGATCGCCCGCTGTGGGATCTGTTACCCACGACACATTAGAACGTGTTCTTATGAACTAGCAAGACTCACACGAGAAATCCTGGAATATTGAGACCTACACCGAAAATCACATGTAGAACCAGTTCTATGGAACGTGCGGTTCAGCTGGAAGGCAGGTCACTCAGCCTCACAACGAGCCGTTCGCACGCGGGTCACTGCTCCATCCGGCGTCAATCCGAGCCACCATCTCGACATAGAACCAGTTACTACTACACGCGGAACACCCGCTGTCGGGAATTCACTTGTTCAGCTGTCATGTGTCGACCGCCGAGCCGGACTCGGACTATGGTTGATGAAACATGTTTCACACGCTCTCCGTCGATGCAGGAGGGATGCATGCGCATCGCCTACACGCCTGAGCAGGAGCAGCTGCGCAAGGAGCTGCGCCGCTACTTCGGCAAGCTCATGACACCGGAGCTCCGCGAGGAACTGGCCGCGCACGGCGACTACGGCGACGGCGCGGCGTACAAGCGGCTGGTCCGGCAGATGGGCGCGGACGGCTGGCTCGCGCTGGGCTGGCCGTCGGAGTACGGCGGGCAGAACCGCGGCATGCTAGAGCAGCTGATCTTCACCGACGAGGCGGCGATCGCCGGTGCTCCGGTGCCGTTCCTGACGCTCAACAGCATCGCGCCGACCATCATGCGGTTCGGCACCCCGGAGCAGAAGTCGTTCTACCTGCCGCGGATCGCCTCCGGCGAGATCCACTTCTCCATCGGCTACTCCGAGCCGGAGGCGGGCACCGACCTCGCCTCGCTGCGCACCACGGCCGACCGGGACGGCGATGCGTACGTGGTCAACGGCCAGAAGATGTGGACCAGCCTGATCCAGTACGCGGACTACGTGTGGCTGGCCTGCCGGACCGACCGCGAAGCCAAGAAGCACCGCGGGCTGAGCATCCTGATCGTGCCCACCGCCACGCCCGGTTTCTCCTGGACCCCGGTGCACACCGTCGCCGGGCCGACCACCAGCGCCACCTACTACCAGGACATGCGCGTGCCGACCTCGGCCCTGGTGGGTACCGAGAACGAGGGTTGGCCGCTGATCACCAACCAGCTCAACCACGAGCGGGTGGCGCTCACCTCGTCGGCACCGCTGCGGGTGGCGTTGGACGAGGTGCTGGTGTGGGCGCGGGAGACCCGGCTCGCCGACGGGCGCCGAGTGCTCGACCAGGAGTGGGTCCGGCGGCACCTGGCCCGCGTGCACGCCGGGGTGGAGTTCCTCAAGCTGGTCAACTGGAAGATCGCCGCCACCGTCGAGCAACAGCCCGCACCCGCCACCGCCTCGGCGACCAAGGTGTACGGCACTGAGTTCGCCACGGAGGCGTACCGACTGCTGATGGAAGTGCTCGGCAGCGCGGCCTACGTGCGCCAGGGCTCGCGGGGCGCGGTGCTGCGCGGTCGGGTCGAACGCATGCACCGCTCGGCGCTGATCCTCACCTTCGGCGGCGGAACCAACGAGGTGCAACGCGACATCGTCGCCGCGGTCGGTCTCGGCCTACCGCCCGCCAAGCGCTGACGTGCATCTTCCGCGGGCACGGCTGCGGGTTCGAAGACGGACTTGAGGGAGGATCCATGGACTTCTCGTGCACCGAAGCGCAGGTAGAGCTGGCCGGGTTGGTCGCGAAGATCGTCGGTGATCGGGCGACGAACGAGCGGTTGCGCGAGGTGGAAAGCGAACCGGACCGCTTCGACCGTGCACTGTGGACGCACCTGGCGCAGGCCGATGTGCTCGCGGCAGCGTTGCCGAGCTCGGTCGGTGGTGGCGGATTCGGGTTGCTGGAGCAGTGTTCCGTGTTGATCGAGCTGGGTCGCGCGGCCGCGCCGGTGCCCTACCTCGCCTCGATCACCACGGCCGCTTCGGCGCTGGCCCAGTTCGGCACCCCGGAGCAGCAGCGGCGCTGGGCGGTCCCGGCTGCCAACGGCGAGCTCGTGCTCACCGCCGCGCTGACCGAGGAGAACAACCCCGACCTGCACCGGCCCGTCTGCCGCGCGGAGCGGCTGGACGGCGAATGGGTGCTCACCGGCAGCAAAACCACGGTTCCGGCCGGGCCGGTCGCTGACTTGGTGTTGGTTCCCGCATCGACGTCGGACGGGCCGCGCGTGTTCCTGGTCGAGCCCGCGCGGCTCACCATCGAGCGGCAACGCATCGTCGACTCCGACAGCGAGGCGTGGCTCGACCTGGACGGTGTGCGGCTCAGCGACGACCAGGTACTCGGCGCGGATTCAGCGGTGCTGGACTGGTTGATCACCAGGGCGACGGTGGGAGCGTGCGCCCACCAGGCCGGAGTCGTCGCGCGGGCGTTGGAGCTGACCAGCGAATACGCCCGCGAGCGAGTGCAGTTCGGGCGTCCGATCGGCAGCTTCCAGGCGGTCGCCCAGCGGTTGGCGGACGCCTTCATCGACGTGGAGGCCGTGCGCCTGACGCTGTGGCAGGCGGCGTGGCAGGTCGACGAGGGATTGCCGTGCGCGACAGAGGTGGCCACCGCGAAGTTCTGGGCCGCGGACGCCGGACACCGCGTGGCGCACACGGCGGTGCACATCCACGGCGGAGTCGGTATCGACGTCGACCACCCGCTGCACCGCTACTTCGTCGCGGCCAAGCGCAACGAGTTCTTCCTCGGTGGCGCGGCGGACCAGCTGGGACGGCTCGGCGACGCGCTGGTGGACTGACATGACGCCGACGGTGACCGAACTCCTGCTGGCCCGTGCCGACGACAACAGCTGCGGACTTCGGTTCGCCGACCGCGCGTGGTCGTGGGCGGAGCAGGTTCGGGTCTGCGCGCAATACGCGTCGCTGCTGCGTGCTCGGCTGCGCGCGGATGTCCCCCGCCATGTTGGTGTTCTGCTCGGCAACGTGCCGGAGTTCGCGTTCCTGCTCGGCGGGGCCGCGCTGTCCGGGGCGGTGCTGGTGGGGCTGAATCCGACGCGGCGCGGAGCGGCCTTGGCCCGCGACATCCGGCTGACCGACTGCCAGCTGATCGTCACCGACAGCTGGCACGCGGAACTGCTCGCCGGGCTCGACCTCGAATCGGTGGACGTGCTGCTCGTCGACACGCCGCCTTGGTCGTCATTGCTCGCCGAACATGTCGGTAGCAGCCTCGATCCGGAGCCAGCGACGCCGGACGACCTGCTCGTGCTGGTGTTCACCTCCGGCACCGGCGGCGAGCCCAAGGCGGTCCGCTGCACGCACGGCAAGATCGCCTTCCCGGGCCGGATGCTGGCCGACCGGTTCGCGCTGACCGGCGACGACGTGGTGTACGTGTCGATGCCGCTGTTCCACTCCAACGCCCTGATGGCCGGTTGGGCGGTCGGCTTGGCGGCCGGGGCGGCCATCGCGCTGCGCCGCCGCTTCTCCGCTTCCGGGTTCCTGCCGGACGTGCGCCGCTTCGGTGCGACGTACGCGAACTACGTGGGCAAACCGCTCGCGCACATCCTGGCCACCCCGTCGCGCCCGGACGACGCCGACAATCCGCTGCGGCTGGTGTACGGCAACGAGGGCAACGAACGAGACGTGGCCCGGTTCGCCGAGCGGTTCGGCTGCCGCGTCGTCGATGCCTTCGGCTCCACCGAGGGCGGGATAGCGGTGGCGCGCACGCCCGATACGCCACCCGGTGCGCTGGGGCGGCTCCCGGACGGCGTCGCAGTGCTCCACCCGGACACCGGAAAACCCTGCGCTCCGGCTGAATTCTCCGCGGACGGCCAGCTGCTCAACCCGGATGAGGCGATCGGTGAACTGGTCAACACCGCCGGATCGGGCTGGTTCGCGGGCTACTACAACGCGCCGGAGGCCGACGCGGAGCGGATGCGCGACGGCATGTACTTCAGCGGCGACCTCGCCTACCTGGACGCGCAGGGCTTCTGCCACTTCGCGGGCCGCTCGGCGGACTGGCTCCGGGTGGACGGCGAAAACCTCGGCACCGCACCGATCGAACGAATCCTGTTGCGACACCCCGAAATCCTCGAAGCAGCGGTCTACGGCGTCCCCGACCCGACGGTGGGCGACCAGGTGATGGCCGCGATCACCGCGAACCCCGACTTCGACCCAACCACGCTGGGCGACTTCCTAGCGGCACAACCCGACCTCGGCCCCAAGCAATGGCCCCGCTACATCCGCCTGGCGAAAGAACTCCCCCGCACGGCAACGCACAAGATCCTCAAACGCCAACTAGCCGCCGAACGCTGGCAAACCCCAGACCCGATCTGGCACCACGCCAACAACGCCTACACCCCGCTCGAACCCCGCAAGACGTAGCGCGAAGGTGAGGGGCACCCGTGACCAAGTAACTGGGTCACGGGTGCCCCTCATCCGTTCCACGATGCGGATCCCGTTCGTCCCGGCGGGTTCCGGAGGTATCTCAATTCAGCTTGTTCAGGTTCGCGATCGTTTCGTCGAGTTCGTGCAGGAGGTTCGCCAGCACTTCGGCGACCGGGCGGACCTCGTTCATCCGGCCGACGATCTGGCCCACCGGCATCGACACCACACCGGGATCGCCGGAGCGCATGATGCGCTGGTGGGCTTCGCTGACCAGGATGTTCTGCAGCGGCATCGGTAGCGGCTCCGGTGCGTCCGGCTCGGCCCACGAGTCGGTCCAGCGGGTCCTCAGCAGCCGCGCCGGTTTCCCGGTGTAGATGCGCGACCGCACGGTGTCGCTGGAACCCGCCGCCAACAGGGCCCGCTGCGCCGCCGAATTGCCCGGCATCTGCTGGTATTCGCTGGTGGTCAGCCAGTACGAGCCCATCCAGACCCCGCTGGCGCCGAGCGCGAGCGCCGCCGCGATCTGCCGCCCGGACCCGATGCCACCGGCCGCCAGCACCGGTGCCCGGTCGCCGACGGCATCGACGATCTCCGGCACCAGCACCATCGTGGCGATCTCCCCGGTGTGCCCACCGGCCTCGTGCCCCTGCGCCACCACGATGTCCACGCCGTTGTCGACATGCCGACGAGCATGTTCGGCCTTGCCCGCCAACGCCGCCACCAGCACGTCGTGCTGATGCGCCTGTTCGATGACGTCCACCGGCGGTGAGCCCAACGCGTTGGCGATCAACCGCACCGGGTGCCGCAACGCAACGTCCACATGGGACCGGGCTACCGAGTGCAACCAGCCCAGAACGCCTTCCGCGTGCCGTTCATCGGCGGGAAGTTCCGGCACGCCCAGCTTGGTGAGCGTGCGTTGCACGAACTCCCGGTGTTCCGGCGGAATCAGCTGTTCCAGATCGATCGAGGTACCCTCGGTCGGGATCTTCGCGGGCATCACCACGTCCACCCCGTAGGGCTTGTCGTCGGTGTTGTGATCCATCCAGTCCAGCACCGCGTCCAAGTCGTCGGCGTCGTTGAACCGCACGCAGCCGAGCACCCCCAACCCACCGGCCCGGCTGATCGCGGCGGCGACGTGCTCGGACGGCGTGAAACCGACGATCGGGTGCTCGATGCCCAGGGTCTCGCACAGTGTCGTTCGCATTGCTCCTCAGATCCTGTCTCCGAACTCGTTTTGCGTGGCGGTTCCGGTGGCGGTGCGAGTTGCACAGGTGGGCCAAGCGGCTGCGTCGCTTCAAAGACAACGGGCCAAGACCGGACAGGCCCTCAACTCGGCTCGATGGCGGTTTCGCGCCACGACGGGTCGCGCACGTCAGTCGGCTCGTGCGTGCGGGTGTGCCGCTTCGCCCAGGTGTAGTCGGGTTTTCCGCTGGGCGACCGGGTCACCTGCGCCACCAGCCACAGGCTGCGCGGCACCTTGTACCCGGCGATCCACGCCCGGACGTGCGCGTCGAGCTCGGCCAGCCGGGGCACCGCACCGGCCCTGGGCTGCACGACCGCCGCGACCCGCTGGCCGAGGCGATCGTCCGGCACCCCGACCACCAGAGCGTCGAACACGTCCGGATGCGACTTGAGCGCGGCCTCGACCTCCTCCGGGAAGACCTTCTCGCCACCGGTGTTGATGGACACCGAACCCCGCCCGAGCATCGTCACGGTGCCGTCGTCCTCGATGCGCGCGTAGTCGCCGGGCACGACGTACCGCTTGCCGTCGATCTCGACGAACACCGACCGGGACTTCTCCTCGTCCTTGTAGTAGCCGAGCGGGACGTGCCCGGTGCGCGCCAACCAGCCGATCTCGCCGGGCGGCGCGAAGCTCCGGTCGTCGCGGATGACGACGGTGGAGGCGTCGGCGTTGACCCGCGGCCCGCCGGTCTGCTCGACGTCGCGGGCGATGACGCCGATGCCGCTGAACCCGGTCTCCGACGAGCCGATCGAGTCGGTGATCACGACGTTGGGCAGCGCATCGAGGTACTGGTGTTGCACCGACCGAGAGAAAAGCGCCGCGCTGCTGGAGATCGCCACCAGCGAGGACGCGTCGTAGCTGCCCTCGTGGTACGCCTCGATGAGCGGCCGGGCCATCGCGTCACCGACGATGGCCAGCACGTTGACCCGTTCCCGCTCGATCGCGCGCCACACCTCGTGCGCGTCGAACTGCGGCACGAACACCACCGGACTGCACGCGAACAGGTTGCCGAAGCTCGCCCACTGAGCGGCGCCGTGGATGAACGGCGCGGCGGGCAGCCGGACCAGGCCACCGCTTTCGGCCCCGGCGCGCGCCTGCTGCCACTCGTCGAGCATCCGCTCGCCGGTCATGAAGTCGATGCCGCCGCCGAGCACCCGCCAGACGTCCTCGTGCCGCCACATCACGCCCTTGGGCATGCCGGTGGTACCGCCGGTGTAGAGCAGGTAGAGGTCGTCGCCGCTGCGCGCCGGGAAGTCGCGCTCAGTCGGCTGATCGGCCAACACCGACTCGTACTCGACGCCGCCATACCCGGTGTAGTCCTCGTCGGTGCCGTCCTCGACGACGAGGACCTGGCGCAGTTCTGGGAAATCCGGCCGAACCTGGGCCACGGTCGCGCTGTAGCGGCGCTCGTGCACCAGTCCGGCGAGGTCCGCGTTGTCGAAGATGTAGCGCAATTCCTTCGGCACGTAGCGGAAGTTGATGTTGATGGGCACGGCGCGGACCTTGTAGGCCGCGAGCATGGTCTCCAGTGCCTCGATGGAGTTGCGGGAGTAGACCCCGATGTGCGAACCGGCCCCGAGGCCGTTCGCCGTGAAGTGGTGCGCCAACTGGTTGGTCCGCTGCTCCAGCTGTGCGAAGGTCAGCCGCCGCTCGCCGCAGACCACGGCGACGCGATCGGGTACCAGATCGACGGCGTGCTCGAAGAGATCTGCGATGTTGTAAGCCACCCCAGAGAAACTAGAACGTGTTATCGTTTTCGGCAAGAACCCGAAAGCGTCTGTTTCCCAGTGCGAGATCCGGTCAGCACTACGACTTCTCGAGCAGTGCCCGGAAGAACCCGCCACGCGAACCGTCAAACACCTCCTAGCGCGGAAAGGTCCCCATGACGTCGACAACAGAGGTCGTCGAGCAACCCCACTGCCTGGTCGAGCGGCGCGGCGCGGTGCTCGTGGTGACGATGAACCGGCCCGAGGTCCGCAACGCGCTGTCCGGGCCGATGCTGCAGATCATGCGTCAGGCGTGGGACGAAGTCGACCAGGACGACGACATCCGGGTGTGCGTCCTCACCGGCGCGGGCGGTGCGTTCTGCGCCGGTGCGGACCTGAAGGCGATGACGCAGGCCCATCCCGGCGACACGGCCCGCGGCATGGACATGTCGGTCATCGAACCCCTGCTCAAGGGCCGTCGGCTCACCAAACCGCTGATCGCGGCGGTGGAGGGACCCGCGGTGGCGGGCGGAACGGAAATCCTGCAGGCGACGGACATCCGGGTGGCGGGCGAGAGCGCGCGGTTCGGTGTCTCGGAGGCCCGGTGGGGCCTGTTCCCGCTGGGCGGCTCCGCGGTTCGGCTACCCCGGCAGATCCCGTACACCGTGGCGGCGGACATCCTGTTGACCGGCAGGCACATCCGAGCAGCGGAGGCCAAGGAGCTGGGTCTGATCGGACACGTCGTCCCGGACGGCCAGGCGCTGGAGAAGGCGCTGGAGCTCGCGAATCTGGTCGCGGCCAACGGTCCGCTGGCGGTTCAAGCAATCCTGCGCACCATGCGGGAGACCGAGGGCATGCCGGAGAACGAAGCGTTCACTGTGGACGCTCGTCTCGGCATGGAGGTGTTCGCCAGCGAAGACGCCAAAGAAGGCCCCCGAGCCTTCGCCGAGAAGCGCAAACCCCACTTCCGCGGCCGATAACCCGATCGGCCCAACACCGAAGGGCACCACCACCCGAGCAAGAGCACACGCCGCTCCGATCGGCGGCGCGGGTTCACTTGGACGTGGCATGAGTGAAGGGCACCTTCGACCGGTTAAGTCGGTAAAAGGTGCCCTTCACTCAGCACTCCAACGGTCAGATCGCTCGGTCGTGGTTGGCCCAGTAGGGGTCTCGGAGCTTGCGCTTGTAGAGCTTTCCGTTGGGATCGCGGGGTAGTTCCGCGACGAAGTCGACGCTGCGCGGGATTTTGAACTTCGCCAGCCGTTCGTGGGCGAAGGCGATCAGCTCGGCCGCCAACTCCTCTCCCGGCTCGACGCCTTCGGCGGGCTGCACGACGGCCTTGACCTCTTCTCCCCAGTCCTGGTGCGGGACTCCGAAAACCGCCACGTCGGCCACCTCAGGGTGCACCGACAGGGTGTTCTCGATCTCGGCCGGGTAGATGTTCACCCCACCGGAGATGATCATGTCGCTCTTGCGGTCGCACAGGTACAGGTAGCCGTCCGCGTCGAGGTAGCCGATGTCCCCGAGAGTGAACAGGTCGCCGACCCGCGCTTGCTCGGTCTTCCGGGCGTCCCGGTGGTATTCGAAGCTGGATCCGCCCATCCGCATGTAGACCGTGCCGATCTCGCCGGGCGGCAGCTCCGCGCCGTCGTCCCCCAGCACCTTGACCGTCGATCCCGGCCAGGCCCGGCCGACCGAACCGGGCTTGGCCAGCCACTCCTCGGCGGTGATCGACGTACCGCCGCCCTCGGTCGCCGCGTAGTACTCCACCACCACCGGCCCCCACCAGTCCAGCATCGCCCGCTTGACCTCAGGCGGACACGGCGCCGCCCCGTGGATCGCCGCGCGCAGCGACGACACGTCGTAGCGCTCGCGGACCTCGGTCGGCAGCGCGAGCAGCCGGTGGAACTGGGTCGGCACCATGTGCGTGTGGGTGACCCGGTGCTGGTCGATCAGCCGGAGCATCTCTGCCGGGTCCCAGCGGTCCATCAGCACCGCCTGGTGTCCGAATTGGATGGCGTGGCTGACGAAGTTGAGCACTGCGGTGTGGTACAGCGGCGAACCGCACAGGTGCACGTGGTCGTCGAAGGGTCGCAGGCCGAAGATGCCGAAGAACCACTTCGCCGCCGCTGGTACCTGGTCGGGATCGTCCCCGGTCAGCGGGCGGCGGACGCCCTTGGGACGACCTGTGGTTCCCGAGGTGTAGAGCATCGGCGAACCCGTCGTCCGCACGTCCGGACGCTTCGGCGGCTCCTGCGCGCCGAGGCTGGAAAGCCGGTGGAAACCGGGTATCTCGCCCACAGCGAACCGCGCCGACGACGGCAATCCGCTGCGGGCCGCGGCATCCGCCGCTGCCTCGGCGAACCTCTCGTGCGCCACGAATGCTTTCGCGCCGCTGTCTTCGAGCAGGTAGGCGACCTCGGCGCCGACCAGGTGCCAGTTCACCGTCACCACGTACAAGCCGCATTGCAGCGCCGCGAAGTACGCCGCGAGCAGGTCCGCCCCGTTGGGCAGCATCAGCACGATGCTGTCGCCGACCTCCAGCCCCATGCTCTGCAGACCTCGCCCGTAGCGGTCGGCCGCCGCCGCGAGCTCGGCGTAGCCGACCGACTCGCCATCCGGCGTGACCACGGCGGTCCGGTTCGGTTGTTGCTCGGCGATCTTCCACAGCCCAATGTCGGACACGGTGGGACTCCTGTCGACGATGACGCAGCCGGAATCAGCAGAACACCCAAATTAGAACTTGTTACAGTTCGTCGGCAAGCCCCAGGGCCCCGGCGATGCCGAGCAAGTGCTCGACGTCGCGACAGCCGACCAGCAGCGTGCCCACCCCGGCTTTCTCCCACTCCCGCACCCGGTTCCGCACCGCCTCGGCATCGCCGATGATCGCGACGTCCTCGACCATCTCGTCCGGCACCACCGACACCGCTTCCTCGCGACGCCCGGCGGCGAACAGCCGCACCACGTCGTCCACAGCAGATCCGTAGTCCATCCGGCGGAACAGCTCGGCGTGGAAATTCATCCCAGGCGCACCCATCCCGCCGATGTAGAGCGCGAGCGAGGGCTTCAGCCGCGCCCGCTCAGCTGGCGGATCGTCGGTGACGACGATCTGGCAACTGGCCGCGATCTCGAACTCGCCGCGGCTGCGGCGTGCCCCTGGACGGGCGAATCCCTCGGCCAACCAGTCCTCGTACATCCCGGCGACGCGCGGCGAGTAGTACACCGCGAGCCAACCGTCGGCGATCTCGGCGGTCTGAGCGACGTTGCGCGGACCTTCCGCACCCAGCCAGATGGGCAGATCGGCGCGCAGCGGGTGGGTTATCGAGCGCAACGATTTGCCCAGACCGAGTGAGCCGGGCCCATCGTAGGGCAACCGGTGGTGCGTACCGTCGTTGCGCACCGGAGCCTCGCGGGCCAAGACCTGCCGCACGATCTCGACGTACTCCCGAGTCCGCGCAAGCGGTTTGGCGAACGGTTGGCCGTACCAGCCTTCGACGACCTGCGGTCCGGACACCCCCAGTCCCAACACGCACCGCCCGCCGGAAAGGTGGTCCAGCGTCAGCGCGTGCATCGCGCAGGACGCGGGCGAGCGCGCGGCGATCTGGGCGACCGAGGTGCCCAGCCGCACCCGACTGGTCCGGGAGCCCCACCAGGCCAGCGGGGTGAACGCATCCGATCCCCAGGACTCCGCCGCGAAGATCCCGTCGAATCCGGCGCGCTCGGCTTCGAGAACGAGTTCTTCCGCATTCGGCGGCGGTGCCGCACCCCAGTAGCCGAGCTGAAGCCCGATCCTCATCGGCGAACCTCCTTGTCCTGCTGCACGATGACGTACTCGTCCACTTGCCATCGTGCCCGGATATTGCCCCAAAATCGAGAACATGTTTCACTTCACTGCGTGACTGGGCTCTCCGAACCACTCAGCGCACCCCTCGAAGTCGGCTTCGACTACACCCGATCCCTCGGCCCGGTGCACGGCCGGTTCGCCACCGCGTTGCGCGACGGCCGCATCATCGGGGTTCGCGGCAGCGACGGCCGGGTGCACGTGCCGCCGGTCGAGTACGACCCGGACACCGCCGCAGCGCTCGACGAATTCGTGCCGGTCGGATCGCAGGGCACCGTCGTGAGCTGGTCGTGGATGCCCGAGCCGTTGGAAGGCCAACCGCTGCAACGTCCCTTCGCATGGGCCTTCGTACTGCTCGACGGCGCGGACACCCCCATGCTGCACGCCGTCGACGTGCCGTCTCCCGAACAGATCCACACCGGTTTGCGGGTGCAGGTGCGCTGGGCCGAGGAGCGCGGCAACGGCATCCGCGACATCGCGTACTTCGAACCGGTCGTGAGTGGAAATGGTCGCCAGGACGACCAAAATCACTCACGACCCGAACCCGTCACCATGCTGACCACCCCGGTGCACCTGCACTACCAGCACTCGGCGTCGCCCGAGGAGAGCCGCTACCTGCGCGGCCTGGCCGACGGTCGGCTGCTCGGCCAGCGCTGCCCGGCGTGCGGGAAGGTCTACATCCCACCGCGCGGCGCCTGCCCGACCGACGGGGTGCCCACCGAGGACGAGGTCGAGCTCCCCGACACCGGCATCGTGACCACGTTCTGCATCGTCAACGTCCCGTTCCTGGGCCAGCGCATCAAGCCGCCCTACGTGTCGGCTTACGTGCTGCTCGACGGCGCCGACATCGCCTTCCTGCACCTGGTGCTGGGTTGCGCGGCCGAGGAGGTGCGGATGGGGATGCGGGTGCGCGCGGTGTGGAAACCCCGCGAGCAGTGGGGGAACACGCTGGAGAACATCGATCACTTCCACCCCACCGGCGAGCCCGATGCGCCCTTCGAGTCCTACGCCCAACACCTTTGAGCTTCTCCGGGAGTCCGTCGTGACAGACGTAGCGGTCGTCGGTTTCGCGCAGGCACCGAACGTGCGCGCCACCCAGGGCACCACCAACGGGGTCGAGATGCTGGTCCCGATCTTCCGGGAGGTGCTGGCCAGCACCGGGTTGACCAAGGAGGACATCGGCTTCTGGTGCTCCGGATCCTCGGATTACCTCGCGGGCCGCGCCTTTTCGTTCATCGCCGCCATCGACGCCATCGGCGCGTTCCCGCCGATCAACGAATCGCACGTGGAGATGGACGCGGCTTGGGCGCTCTACGAGGCGTGGGTGAAGATCCGCACCGGCGAGGTCGACACCGCCCTGGTCTACGGATTCGGGAAATCCTCGGCGGGAGACCTGCGCCGAACGCTCGCCCTGCAACTCGACCCGTACGCGGTCGCGCCGTTGTGGCCGGACTCGGTGAGCATCGCCGGGTTGCAGGCCCGACTCGGATTGGACACCGGGGACTGGACCGAACGCGACATGGCCGCGGTCGCAGCCCGAAGTCGGGCAGCCGCCAGGGCGAATCCCAGCGCGCAGCTGTCCGGATCGGTCGAAGCGGACGAACTGCTCGCCGCGCCCTACATCGCCGATCCGCTGCGGGCGCACGACTGCGCGCCGATCACCGACGGGGCTGCGGTGGTGGTGCTGGCGAGCGCGGGCAGAGCTCGGGAGATACGCGAAAGACCCGCCTGGATCACCGGTTTGGAACACCGAATCGAATCGGGCAGCCTCGGTGCCCGCGACCTGCGCCGGTCGTCGTCGACCACGGCCGCTGCGCAAGCGGCAGGTGTCGACGGCGTCGAACTCGCGGAGCTGCACGCCCCGTTCACCCACCAGGAAATCCTGTTGCGCCAGGCGATCGGACTCGACGACGACGTCGCGATCAACCCTTCTGGCGGTGCGCTGTGCGGCAACCCGATGTTCGCGGCGGGACTGGCGCGCATCGGCGAGGCCGCCACGCGCGTGCTGGACGGGCGGGCCGCGAGAGTGCTGGCGCACGCCACCAGCGGTCCGGCGTTGCAGCAGAACCTGGTCTGCGTGATGGAGGGAAGGTCCTGATGGGCAAGCGGTTGGCGGCGGTCCTCGGGACCGGCCAGACGCACCACACCAGCAAGCGGCTCGACGTCTCGATCGCCGGGCTGTGCCGGGAGGCGGCCGAGCGCGCGTTGGCCGATGCGGGCCTGGACTGGCCGGACATCGACGCGGTCGTGGTCGGCAAGGCACCGGACCTGTTCGAGGGCGTGATGATGCCGGAGCTGCAACTGGCCGATTCCCTCGGGGCGACCGGGAAACCGCTGCTCCGGGTGCACACCGCCGGATCGGTCGGCGGCTCGACCGGCAACGTCGCCGCGACCCTGGTGCAGGGCGGGGTGCACCAGCGGGTGCTCGCGGTGGCGTTCGAGAAGCAGTCCGAGTCGAACGCGATGTGGGCGCTGTCCATCCTGCCGCCGTTCAACATGCCGGTCGGGGCCGGGGCTGGTGGCTACTTCGCCCCGCACGTCCGGTCCTACATCCGCCGCTCCGGTGCACCCGAGCACATCGGTGCCATGGTCGCGGTGAAGGATCGGCGCAACGGCGCCCGAAATCCGTACGCACACCTCAAACAGGCTGGTATAACCCTGGAATCGGTGCTGGCGTCGCAGGTGCTGTGGGATCCGATCCGCTACGACGAGACCTGCCCGTCCTCGGACGGCGCGTGCGCATTGGTCATCGGCGACGAGTCGTCGGTGGCCGGACCTGCCGCGTGGATCCACGCCACCGCGATGCGCACCGAACCGACCACCTTCGCGGGGCGGGACCAGGTGGACCCGCAGGCCGGTCGGGACGCGGCGGCGGCGCTGTGGCGGCAGGCGGGCATCACCGATCCACTGTCCGAAGTGGACGCGGCCGAGATCTACGTGCCGTTCTCCTGGTTCGAGCCGATGTGGCTGGAGAACCTGGGCTTCGCAGCCGTCGGCCAGGGTTGGAAGCTGACGGAGGCCGGGGACACCGCGCTGGACGGGCGGCTGCCGGTGAATCCCTCCGGCGGCGTGCTGTCGTCGAACCCGATCGGCGCGTCCGGGTTGCTGCGGTTCGCCGAGGCGGCGATGCAGGTGACCGGCAAGGCGGGCGAGCACCAGGTGGACGGTGCCCGAACCGCGTTGGGCCACGCTTACGGCGGTGGCTCGCAATACTTCTCCATGTGGGTTGTCGGCGCGCAGAAACCGGGGGAACGATGAAGTTCACGCTGTCCGTCGCGATGAGTCCGTTGGACCAGCTCACCGAACTGGCCCGCACCGCCGAGGAATGCGGGTTCGACGCGATCGCCCTGCCGGACTCGCTGTTCTACTCCGAACACGTCTCGGCGCAGTACCCCTACACGCCGGACGGCTCGCGGATGTGGACCGCGGAAACACCCTGGACCGATCCACTGATCGCCGCGGCGGCGATGGGCGCGGTGACCTCGCACCTGCGCTTCTACACCTCGGTGCTCAAGCTCGGGCCGCGCAACCCGGTGCTGCTGTCGCGGCAGCTGGCTTCGGTGGCGGTGCTCACCGGGGACCGCTTCGGCCTGGGCATCGGGCTCGGCTGGGCGCCGGAGGAGTTCGAGTGGTGCGGCGCGCCGTACGCGAAACGCGGGGCGCGGGTGGACGAGGCGATCGAGGTCCTGCGGCTGATACTCGGCGGCGGAATGGTCGAGTACCACGGCGAGTTCTTCGACTTCGACCGGCTGCAGATGAGCCCCGCGCCGAATCGGCCGGTGCCGATCTACATCGGTGGGCACACCGAGGCCGCGCTGCGGCGAGCCGCGCGGGTCGGCGACGGCTGGGCATCGGCGATGATGGGCTTGGCGGAGCTGCGCACCACCATCGACCGGCTGGCGGAGCTGCGGGCCGCGTACGGGCGCGCGGACGAGCCGTTCGAGATCCAGGGGGTGTGCGTGGACCGGTTCGGCGTCGACGGGTACCGGGAGCAGGCGGACATCGGCGTGACGGACGCGATCGTGGTTCCGTGGCTGTTCGACGGGCACGGCTTCGACGCGGAGCTGACCGCGAAGCAGGACTCCATCGCCAAGTTCGCCGCCGAAGTCATCAACGAACTCTGACGTCCACGTCGTGAGTGCGAAAACCGCTCCAACCGGCTTTCGCACTCACGACTGATCTGGAGGCGGGCATGAGCGAGGGCGTGCACTGGACGGCGAGCCGGGAGCCGCATCCGGCTCGCGATGCGGCGTTGGCGTCGATGGATGCGGTGGTGCGGGGCGCGAAGGACGAGTGGGTGGCCCTGTTCGCGCCGGACGGGGTGGTGGAGGACCCGGTCGGACCGTCGATCTTCGACCCGGAGGGCCGAGGCCACCACGGCCCCGACGGCATAGCGGCGTTCTGGGACCTGGCCATCGCCCAAGCCGAGCGCATCGAGTTCCACATCCACGACTCGTTCGCAGCGGGCCAAGAGGTCGCCAACGTCGGCCGGATCACCACGTTCCTCCCCGACGGCAACGCCATGGACGCCGAAGGCGTCTTCGTCTACCACGTGAACGAGTCGGGCCAGATCCGCTCGATGCGCGCCTTCTGGGAGTTCGACCGAGCCATCGCCACCCTCCGCCCCACCGAGTGATTCTTCCGAGGTGAGGGGCACCCTTTACCAAGTAAGTTGGTAAAGGGTGCCCCTCACCCATCACCCGTTCGCGGGTTTTGGACTTGGGTGAGGGGCACCTGTGACCCAGTTACTCGGTCACGGGTGCCCCTCACCCATCAGCTGATCAGGCGTACTGGACCTGGACTTCTTTGATGCCGTTGAGCCAGCCCGAGCGCAATCGCCGGGGCTCGCCGACTCGTTTGATGTCCGGCATGTGGTTGGCGATCGCGTTGAAGATCAGGTCGATCTCCAGTCTGGCCAGGTTCGCGCCCAGGCAGTAGTGCGCGCCGGTACCGCCGAAACCGACGTGCGGGTTGGGGTCTCGGGTGATGTCGAATCGCTCCGGCGCGTCGAAGACCTCCGGGTCGAAGTTCGCCGAGCTGTAGAACATGCCGACCCGTTGGCCCCGCTTGATATCAACCCCGCCGATCGCGGTGTCGGCCGTTGCGGTGCGCTGGAACGACACCACCGGGGTCGACCACCGGACGATCTCGTCGGCCGTGGTCGCCGGGCGCTGCTGCTTGTAGAGCTCCCACTGCCGCGGGTGGTCCATGAAGGCCAGCATCCCGTGCGTGATGGCGTTGCGGGTCGTCTCGTTGCCCGCCACCGCCAGCAGGATCACGAAGAAGCCGAATTCGTCCGAAGTCAGCGCGTTGCCGTCGATGTCGGCATGCACCAGCTTGCTCACGATGTCGTCCATCGGGCAGCCGCGGCGCTGCTCGGCCATGTTCGTGAAGTAGCCGAGCATCTCGGCTGCGGCGGCCTCGGGTTGGATGTCGTACTCCGGGTCGTCGTAGCCGACCATCTGGTTCGACCACTCGAAGATCTCCTTGCGGTGCTCCTGCGGCAACCCCAGCAGCTCCGCTATCGCCTGCAATGGCAGCTCGCAGGCCACATCGGTGACGAAGTCGCCGCTGCCCCGAGAACGCGCGTCAGTGGCGATCTGCTGCGCCCGGTCCCGCAGCGCCTGCTGGAGGCTGTTGATGGCGCGCGGGGTGAAGCCCCGTTGCACGATCTTGCGCAGCTTGGTGTGCTGCGGCGGATCGATGTTGAGCATGATGAAGCGCTGCAGCTCGATCTGCTCGCGGGTCATGCTCTCGTTGAACCGGATGATCGCGGTGTTCTCCCAACTGGAGAACACGTCGCTGCGCCGGGAGATCTCCTTGACGTCGGCGTGCCTGCTGATCACCCAGAACCCGTCGTCGTCGAAGCCGCCGCACCGATCGGGCTGCCGGTTCCACCAGACCGGCGCGGTGCGGCGCAGCTCGGCGAACTCGGCCAGCGGTAGCCGTTCGGCGAGCAGGTCGGGATCGGTGAAGTCGAAGCCCTCCGGAATGCGCGGTGCGACCACGGCTACCTCCTACAGCAACGGTTTCCGATCAATAATTGAAACGAGTTCTACGAAATAGAACCACACTTTCAAGATTCAGTAAACCCCTGTAACTCCTGTTGAATCGAGCAAGTAGCAGCCGTTTTGATCAACCCGACTGCCAGCCCTTGTCGAACAAGAGAAACGTGTTCTACTTTGATCTGACCGGAGGTTCGAGAGGAGGCCGAGGTGGGCGATCCAGTGATCGTGGCGGCAGTCCGCACCCCGATCGGCAAGCGCGGCGGTCGGCTGTCGGGGCTGCACGCCGCCGAGATCCTCGGCGCGGCGCAACGCGGTCTGCTCGACCGCGCGGGCATCGACGCAGCCGAAGCCGACCAGGTGATCGGCGGCTGCGTGACGCAGGCCGGGGAGCAGTCGAACAACATCACCCGCACCGCCTGGCTGCACGCCGGGTTACCGCACCAGGTCGGTTGCACCACAGTGGACGCTCAGTGCGGTTCGGCGCAGCAGGCCACGCACCTCATCGCGGGGCTGATCGCCGCGGATGCGGTGCGGGTCGGGATCTCCTGCGGTGTCGAGGCGATGAGCCGGGTACCGCTGCGCAGCAACCTCGGCACCGATGTCGGCATGCCACGACCGGACTCCTGGGACATCGATCTGCCGAACCAGTACGAAGCCGCCGACCGCATCGCCGCGCGCCGCGGACTGAGTCGCGAAGACCTCGACGCCTTCGGCCTGCGCTCCCAGGACCGCGCGCAGGCCGCTTGGCGAGCAGGCCGTTTCGACAGGGAGATCGTCCCGGTGCACGTCTCCGATGCCGAGCCGGTAAGCCGCGACGAAGGGCTGCGTGACACCAGCATGCGGGCGTTGGGCGGCCTCAAACCCGTGCTGCAGGCCGGAATGCACACGGCGGGGACGTCGTCGCAGATCTCCGACGGTGCGGCTGCCGTGCTGCTGGCCGACGCCGACCGCGCTGCGGAACTCGGACTGCGCCCGCGCGCCCGAATCGTCGCGCAGTGCCTGGTGGGCGGCGAGCCGTACTACCACCTCGACGGCCCGGTGCAGGCCACGCAGCGCGTGCTGGAGCTCAGCGGGATGAAGCTCGGGGACATCGACCTGTTCGAGGTCAACGAGGCGTTCGCCTCGATCGTGCTGTCCTGGGCGTCGGTGCACGAACCGGACCTCGACCGGGTCAACGTCAACGGCGGAGCGATAGCGCTGGGCCACCCCGTCGGCAGCACCGGCGCCCGGCTGATCACTACTGCCCTGCACGAACTGGAGCGCCGCGACGCCACGACCGCATTGGTCACGATGTGCGCCGGAGGCGCGCTGGCCACCGCCACGATCATCGAACGGGTCCGCTGAACGCGGGTTATATCCAGTCGTCGGGGTGGGCGGCGGTTAGGAATGCGTCGAGGTCTGTTGGTGGGGGTTGGGGTGCAGCGGTTATTCCGGTGTAGGCGCCTCGGTAGAACAGGAGTGGTTCGTCGTTGGTGGGGTTGCCGAGGGCTTCGACGTGACCTATGACGACGTAGTGGTCGCCCGCCTCGTGCACCGCTTCGATTCGGCAGTCGAGCCAGGTCAGGGCGCCGTCCAGGATCGGGGCTCCGGACGGGGCGGGGTGCCAGCTCAGACCGGCGAACTTGTCGTCGCCGCTGCGGCCGAACACGGTGCTGATGGGTTGCTGCGCTCGCGCGAGCACGTTCACGCAGAACTGCCCGGCGCGGTCCAGGACCGGCCAGGCGCGGGAAGTGCGCGACGGGCAGAACAGCACCAGCGGCGGATCCAGCGACAACGCCGCGAACGACTGGCACGCGAAGCCCACCGGCCGTTGCCCGTCCAGACCGGCCACCACCGTCACCCCGGTGCAGAAGTGCCCCAACACCCGGCGGAACGACGCCGGTTCCACGGCTTCGCGCTGCACATCGGTGCCGCTCATGACTGCTGGCGGGCGCCGACGCTGAAGTCGTGGCCCCACAGGCTCACCGCGGTGCTCTCGCGGGCGATCCAGTCCTGATCGTCGACCTGCCTGCCCTCGCAGCCGAACTCCACGTCGAAGCCGCCCGGCGACTTCATGTAGAACGACAGCATCAGGTCGTTGACGTGCCGACCGAGCGTCGCCGACATCGGCACCTTCCGGCGCTGCGCCCGGTCCAACGCCAGGCCGACGTCGTCGACATCGGCTACCTCGACCATCAGGTGCACGATCCCGCTGGGCGTCGGCATCGGCAGGAACGCCAGGCTGTGGTGGCGCGGGTTGCAACCGAAGAACCGCAGCCAGGCCGGTTCCGCGTCCGCCGGACGACCGACCAATTCCGGGGCCAGCCGCATCGAGTCCCTCAGCCGGAACCCCAGCACGTCCCGGTAGAACCGCAGCGCCGCCGCGTCGTCGTGGGTGGACAGCACGACATGGCCGAGGCCCTGCTCTTCGGTGACGAACCGGTGGCCGTAAGGGCTCACCACGCGCCGGTGCTGCAACGCCACCCCCTGGAAGACCTCGAGCCCGTTGCCGGACGGGTCGGTGAACCGGATCAGCCCGTTGACCCGCCGGTCGGCCAGTTCGTCGGCCGTGCCGTCCTTGTACGGCACGCCAGCCGCGTCCAACCGGCCCTTGACCTCGTCGAGTTCCCCGGCGTTGGCGACCTCCCAGCCCGAGGCGTCCAGCCGGTCCTGTTCACCGGGTAGGACCACCAGCCGTGCCGGGAAATCGTCCATCCGCAGGTACAGCGCGTTCGGGTCGGGGCCGGTTCCTTCCAGCATGCCCAGCACCTTCAGCCCGAACACCCGCCACGCCTCGATATCGGTGGCCTCGATGCGCAAGTAGCCGAGCGAACGAATACCCACGGCATCCTCCCTCCCGTCGAAAGCTCAGTCGAGCAGGAAATCTCTTGCGATGCGGTTGAATTCGGTGAACTTCTCCAGCTGCGCCCAGTGCCCGCACCGGCCGAACACGTGCAGCTGCGCACGCGGGATCAGCTTCAGCGCGATCAGTGCCCCGTCCAGCGGGTTCACCCGGTCCTCGCGCCCCCAGATCAGCAGGACGCGCTGGCGCAGGCGGTACGCCTCCCGCCACAACATGCCTTCCTCGAAGGTGTCCGGCTGCATGAACGACGCACCCATCGCCCGCATCGCCGCCAGCGACTCGGGCGCGGCCGCAGCGGCATAACGCTCCTCGATCAGCTCGTCGGTGATCAGCGACTGGTCGTAGACCATCGTCCGGAGGAAGTCGGCGAGCTTTTCCCTGCTGGGTCCCGGAGGTGCGCCGAAGGCGCTGAGCTTGCGCACCCCTTCGGTGGGATCGGGCGCGAAGACGTTCAGGCTCAGGCCACCGGGTCCCATCAGCACCAGCCGTCCAGCGCGGTCGGGGTGGTTCAGCGCGAACCGCACCGCTGTTCCGCCACCCAGCGAGTTGCCCAGCAGATCCACCCGTGCGATGCCGAGTTCGTCGAGCAGGTCCCGCAGTGCGGTGGCGCTGTGGGTGAAGTACTGGCCGTGCTCGGTCGGCTTGTCGGAGCGGCCGAAGCCGGGCTGGTCCACCGCGAGGGTGTGGAAGTCTTCGGCGAAAACCCCGATGTTCCGGGCGAAGTTGCTCCACGACGAAGCACCGGGGCCGCCGCCGTGCAGCATGACCACCGTGGACTTCTCCGCATCGCCCGCTTCGTGGTAGTGCAAGGTCAGCCCGGATCGCAGCTTGGCGGTCCGGCTCGTCGTGTCGAAATCGACCGTCATACCATCGAATCCTTCACTGGGATGCCGAATTCACCCGAGCCGAACATGGTGTAGGCCCGTTCCTGGTCGTTGGCCGCGTGCACCCGGCCCGCGTGCGCGTCGCGCCAGAACCGCTGGATCGGCGTGCCCGACCACAACGCGCGTCCGCCGGAGTTCTCGAAGAGCCCGTCGATCGCCGAGATCGCCCGCGCGGTGCCGCGCACTTGGTCGCGACGCGCGCGCAGCCGCAACGACATCGGAACCTGCTCACCCGCGCTCACCAGCGCGAATTCCTCGGCGAGGTTGTTGGTCAACTGCAGCCAGGCGGCGTCGATCTCGCTGGCGGCCTCCGCGATCCGCACCTTGGCGAACGGGTCCTCCTTGGCCTTCTCCCCCGCGTACGCCGCCCGCACCCGCTTGCCCTGGTGCGCCACGTGCGCGTCGTAGGCGCCCTGCGCCATGCCGATGATCGGCGCCGTGATCGTCGAGGGATGCACTGTGCCCCAAGGCAGTTTGTACAGCGGCGCGGTGTTCACCTGGTGGCCGGGGCACTGGGTCTTGGACATCGCCATGAAGCTCAGCACCCGGTGCTGCGGGACGAACACGTCGTCCACCACGATGTCGTTGCTGCCGGTGCCGCGCAGGCCGACGGTGTCCCACACGTCCTCGATGCGGTAGTCGCCGAGCGGCAGGAGGTACGTGCAGAAGTCGACCGGCTTGCCATCGCTGCCCAGCGCCGGGCCGCCGACGAACACCCACGACGCGTGGTCGCAGCCGGAGGAGAAGCTCCACCGACCGCTGAGGCGATAGCCACCATCGACGATGGTCGCCTTGCCGGTCGGCGCGTAGGAGGACGACACCCGCGTTGCCGGATCGCTGCCCCACACGTCGTCCTGGGCCTGCTCCGGCAACAGCGCCAGGTGCCACGGGTGCACGCCGAGGATCGAAGCCACCCAGCCGGTCGAGCCGCACGCGCTCCCCAGCAGTTTGACCGCTGTGTAGAAGTCCAGCGGATCCGCCTCATAACCGCCGTAGCGTTCCGGTTGCAGCATCGCGAAGAACCCGATGTCCTGCAGCGCTCCGATGGTCTCATCCGGGATCTTCCGGGCATCCTCGGCTTTCTGCGCGCGATCGCGCAGGACCGGCAGGAGTTCCCGCACCCGTTCCACGACTGCTCGACTGTCCTTCATCGGCCGCTCCTGTTTCCCGAGTTCCCACAGGCTAGAACCTGTTCTCATGCTGGCGTTGCAGCTCCAGTGCGATGTCGATGAGCTGGTCCTCCTGGCCGCCGACGAGCTTGCGCTGCCCCGCGCGCACCAGCAGCTCCGCCTCGCTGACGCCGTAGCGCTCGGCCTGCCGGGTGGCGTGCTTGAGGAAGCTGGAGTACACCCCGGCGTAGCCCATCATCAGCGCCGAGCGGTCCAGCAGGCATTCTTCGGGCATCGCCGGGCGCACCACGTCTTCGGCGGCGTCCGCGACGGCGAAGAAGTCGACTCCGGTGCGGATGCCGAGCTTGTCGCACACCGCGACGAACGCTTCGACCGGCGTGTTCCCGGCTCCGGCGCCGAAACGCCGCGCGCTGCCGTCGATCTGCACCGCACCGGCGCGGGCCGCGGCGATCGAGTTCGCCACTGCGACGCCGAGGTTTTCGTGACCGTGGAACCCGATCTGGGCCTCGCCGCCGACTTCCGCGACCAGTGCGGACACCCGCTCGGCGACCTGTTCGAGCACCAGCGCACCAGCCGAGTCGACGACGTATACGCACTGGCATCCCGCGTCCACCATGATTCTCGCCTGCTCGGCCAGCGATTCCGGTGGCTGGGAATGCGCCATCATCAGGAATCCGACGGTTTCCAGGCCCAGCTCGCGCGCCAGGCCGAAGTGCTGCACCGACACGTCCGCTTCGGTGCAGTGCGTGGCGATGCGGCAGACCGAAGCACCGTTGTCGCGGGCGATGACGATGTCGTCGGTGACGCCCACTCCCGGCAGCATGAGCACCGCGATCTTGGCGTGCCGCGCGGTTTCGGCCGCGATGGTGATGAGCTCCTGCTCCGGAGTGCGGGAGAACCCGTAGTTGAACGACGATCCGCCCAGCCCGTCGCCGTGCGTCACCTCGATGACCGGTACACCCGCACCATCCAGGGCCGCGACGATGTCGCGCACTTCGGTCGCGGTGAACTGGTGCCGCTTGTGGTGCGATCCATCGCGCAGCGAACTGTCGGTGATCCGCACGTCGAGCGCGTCGGAGTAGGTGTTCGGCAGGCCGGTCACCGCACTGCCTCCTTGATCGTCAGCTCCTCGGCCACCCGCACCGCGGCCGCGGTCATGATGTCCAGATTTCCGGAGTACGGCGGCAAGAAGTCCCCGGCACCCTCGACCTCGACGAAGATCGCCACCCGAGCCATGCCGCCGGTGCTCGCCGACGGCGGGTCGAACTGCGGCTCGACCAGCAGGCGGTAGCCGGGCACGTACTCGGCGATTTCGGCCGCCATCTTGGTGATCGACGTGCCGATCGCGTCGGTGTCAGCCTCGGCCGGGATGGCGCAGAAGATCGTGTCGCGCATGATCACCGGTGGATCGGCCGGGTTGAGCACGATGATCGCCTTGCCGCGTTTCGCCCCGCCGAGCACCTCGATGCCGGTGCCGGTGGTGCGGGTGAACTCGTCGATGTTGGCGCGGGTGCCCGGCCCGGCCGACACCGAGGCCACCGACGCGACGATCTCGGCGTAGTCGACCGGAACCACTCGCGACACCGCGTGCACCATCGGGATGGTGGCCTGGCCGCCGCAGGTGATCAGGTTCAGGTTCGGCGCGTCGAGGTGCTGGTCCAGGTTCACCGGCGGCACCACGTAGGGGCCGACGGCGGCCGGGGTGAGGTCGATGGCGCGGATGCCCGCCTCGGCGTAGCGGGGCGCGTTCGCCCGGTGCACCTTCGCCGAGGTCGCCTCGAAAACCACGTCGGGGCGGTGGTTTTCGAGCAGCCAGTCAACCCCGTCCGCGCTCGCCGCCACGCCGAGTTCGGCCGCCCGGCGCAGCCCCGCGCTGTCCGGGTCGATGCCGACCATCCACCGGGGTTCCAGCCGCGCGGACCGGCTCAGCTTGTGGAGCAGGTCGGTCCCGATGTTGCCAGACCCGACGATCGCCGCGGTCGCCTTGCTCATCCCGCCTCCTTTCCACAGGTCAGGTGTCGTGGGGGGGGAAAAACGGGGGGGCCCCGGTTTTGGCAACCCCCCCCCCCCCCCCCCCCCCCCCGCCCCCACCCCCCCCCCCCCCCCCCCCCCCCCCCCCCCCCCCCCCGGGGGGGGGGGGCCCCCCCCGCCGGGGCGGGGGGGGGCCGCCGGGGGGGGGGGCCCCCGCCCCCCCCCCCCCCCCCCCCCCCGCGTGTCCCCCCCCCCCCCCCCCCCGCGGGGGGCGCCCCGCCCCCCCCCCCCCCCCCCCCCGTTGGGGGGGGGGGCCCCCCCCCCCCCGGGCCCCCCCCCCCCCCCCCCCCCCACGACCCGAACGACACCGCCACGGAGCCCAATTCGACTCCCTCGCATCCGAAATCGGCCCAGAACTCGTCGCCCGGCGCCACGTCGATGGCACGGGTGCACGAGCCGGGCAGCACGACGTTGCCGGCTCGCAGCCGGACGTCGAAGGCGGCCACCTTGCGGGCCAGCCAGGCGACGGCGGTGGCCGGGTTGCCCAGCACCGCGTCGGATCGGCCGTGCTCGATGGGCTCGCCGTTGCGCCACAGCACCGCGTCGATCCGGCGCGGGTCCACGGAGTTCGGGTCGATGCGTGCCGAGCCGAGTGCGAAACCGGCCGACGATGCGTTGTCCGCGATGGTGTCCACCAGGCTGATCCGCCAGTCCGCGATGCGGCTGTCGATCAGCTCGATCGCCGGGACCAGGGCCTCCGTCGCGGCCAGCACGTCTGATTCGCTGCACTCCGCGGGCAGGTCCGTCCCGAGCAGAAACCCGATCTCGACCTCCACGCGCGGCACGCAGTACCGCTGCGGATCGACCGACTTGCCCTCGGGCAGTCGCATGCTCGCCAGCAGATGTCCGTAATCGGGCTCGGAAACACCCATCATCTGCTGCATGACCGGCGAGGTCAGCCCGACCTTGTGCCCCACCACCGGCTCGTCGCGCCGCCGCACGTTCAGCAGTTGGACCGCGTACGCGTCGACCGCGTCGAGCTGCGGAGTCGTCTCCACCAGCGGCGGGATGGGCGTGCGATCGCGTTCGGCGTCCCAGAGCCGCCGCGCCACCTCGGCGCGTGCGTCAGGCGTCAGCATCCGTCAACTCCTTCGCCGAGTTGAGCCCGGCCCGGCGGCCGGAGAACACGCAGTCGGCCAACGACAGTCCGCTGATGTAGGAGTTCGAGCACACCCCGACCGCTGAGCGCCCGGCAGCGAACAGACCGGGTACCGTGCCGCCCTGTTCATCGCGCACCTGCCCGGTGTCCTCGTCAACGAGCAGCCCGCCGAGGGGCAGCATCGGGCACGGGTAGGCCAGTCGAGGCCGGATCGAAACGTCCAGCAGCGCGAACGGCGGCTGGTCCAGAGGCTGCACGAATTCCGCTGGTTTTCCGGCAGGGTCGGGTTTTCCGTTGCGAGCGGCCTCATTATGACTGTCCACGGTGTCCTTGAGACCACCCGCATCGACACCCGCCTTGGCGGCCACCGCATCCAGCGTGCCGCCGGACGCGGCGGTGGCGAGCAGGTAATGCGCCTGCAATCGCTGGAACCAGACCGTCTCGCTGCTCAGCTGCTGTTTGGCCTTCCGCCGCAACCGCTGGTCGATCAGCAACCAGCCGCGCCCGTGGTGCTCCTCGATGAGCGCATGCCCGTGCGCGGCGCCATAGCGGGACTCGTCACCGATCCGCCGTCCGTGCTGGTCGACGAGCAGGCCGCCGAGCATCGCGCTGGGTGGGCTGATGAACCGCCACGCGGAAACCCGGTCCATCTTGCCGAGCGCACCACCGGCGCCCTGCCCCAACCTGATCCCGCTGCCATCATCGCCGTGGGTGCCCAACGGCAGACCGCCCCGGTAGGCGGGGGCGAACTGGCGCATCATCTCCCGGTTCGCCACGAAGCCGCCCGCAGCGAGGACCACTGCCCGATCCGCGTGGATCCGCACCGGTTCGGCGTACCGCTGCTCCAGTTCCTCGGCCCCGCGGTGCAGCAGCCGCGCCAGTTTCGGCGCGTACATCCCAGGTTTCGCCGCGACGCGGCTCAACAGCGAGTGCGCCCGCCCAGCAGTCCCGGCAAGCCGCTCGCAGTCGACGGCGCAGACCCGTCCGTCGGCGTCGAGGACCAGCTCCCGCGCCCGAGTTCGGGTGAGCACCTGGACCCCGGACCTGTGCACCGCCTGGGCGAGCGCCGAGAACAGCACCTTCCCCGACGTACCACGGCCTTTGGTGCGGTGACCGCGCGGCGCGGGCGGCGCGATGTCGCGGAACCCGCCGGCCGCTTCACTGCCCGAGTAGTAGAGGTAGTGGCGGTTGCTCGGATAGGACGTCTTGTACGGGCAGAGGCTGCCTTCGAACGGCACCCCCTGCTGCTCAAGCCAGCTGATCAGGTCGGTGCTCGACTCGCAGAACCGGCGGAGGGTGTCCGCGCGGACCGCGTCGCCGACTTCCTGGTGCAGGTAGGCGTACATCGCCTCCGGCGTGTCCGACACCCCAGCCGCCTGCTGCTGCCGGGTTCCGCCTCCGGCGTACACCACACCGCCGGACAGCGCGCTCGCGCCGCCTCCGCCGAACCGGTCGAGCACCACGACCCGAGCACCAGCGCGCGCCGCTTCGAGGGCCGCGCAGGACCCGGCCACGCCGAAGCCGACGACCACCACATCGGCGTGCAACGCGCTGCGCTGGACCATCGCACCCCTCGCTAGTTTGAAACACGTTCCTTCATGGTGGATCGTGCAACAACTGCCTGTTTCCTGGCTACACCATAGCGCCACTGGCATCAAAATCTATAACATGTTTCAGTGTAGTTCGCGAGGGAGGTGCGATGCCGGGGACAACACCTGACAGCCGCTCGGAATTCGACGTCGTCGTGGTCGGCAGCGGCGCCGCCGGGATGACGGCCGCGCTGACCGCGGCCCAGCACGGCCTCGATGCGGTGGTCGTGGAGAAAGCAGCCCGGTTCGGCGGTTCCACGGCCCGCTCCGGCGGCGGCGTGTGGATACCGAACAACCACGTGCTGGCCGAAGCGGGCATCGTCGACAGCCCGGAGGCAGCCCGCACCTACCTCGCCCACATCGTTGGCGACGCGGTGAGTCCCGAACGGCAACAAGCCTTCCTGGAAGCCGGTCCGCAGATGCTCGCCGAGGTGCTGCCGAGCACGCCGCTGCGGATGCGCTGGGTGACCGACTACGCGGACTACTACCCGGAAGCTCCGGGCGGCCGAGTGCGCGGACGGTCCATCGAGGCCGCGCCGCTGGACGGCCGGATCCTCGGCGACCTGCTCGCCGACCTCGAACCCAACTACGGCAGAGCAGCTGCGAACCTGGTGATCACGCAGGCCGACTTCCGCTGGCTGAACCTGCTCGCCCGCCACCCGCGCGGCCTGCTCCGCGCGTTGCGCGTCGGGCTGCGCTGCCTGTTGGCCCGAGCCCGCGGCCAGCACCTGCTGGCGCTCGGCCAAGCGCTGGCCGCAGGACTTCGGGCCGGGCTGCGCGACGCCGGAGTGCCGGTGTGGTTGAACACCCCGCTGGTCGATCTGCGGCAGGACGGCGACCGGGTCACCGGTGTCGTCATCGAGCTGGACGGCGAGCACCGGACCCTGCTGGGGCGGCGCGGAATCGTACTGGCCGCAGGGGGTTTCGAGCACAACGAGCCGCTGCGCAAGCAGCACCAGCGCGAGCCCATCGGTACCCAGTGGACCGTCGGGGCCAAGGGCAACACCGGCGACGCGATCATCGCCGCACAGCGGCGCGGGGCAGCGGTCGAGTTGATGGACGACGCCTGGTGGGGTCCGTCGATCCCACTGCCGGGCGGGCCGTGGTTCTGCCTCGCCGAACGGACCCTGCCCGGCTGCATCCTGATCAACGGCGAGGGCCGCCGATTCGTCAACGAGGCCGCGCCGTACGTCGACGCGGTGCACGCCATGTACGGGCCCGGCGACGGCCCCGCGCGGAACGTGCCGACCTGGCTGATCGCCGACCAGCGCTATCGCAACCGCTACATGTTCGCCGGTTTGGGGCCGCGGCAACCGTTCCCCGGCCGCTGGTACAAATCCGGTGCCATCCAGCGGGCGAACACCGTCGAAGCGCTGGCCGAACGAATCGAAGTGCCAGGCGATGCCCTGCGCGCCACGATCGATCGGTTCAACGCCTTCGCGCGGCGTGGTGTGGACGACGACTTCCAGCGCGGTGCGTCCGGATACGACCACTACTACGGCGATCCGCGCAACAAGCCGAACCCGAGCCTGGGCGCGCTGGAGGTCGCACCGTTCTACGCGGTGAAGATCGTGCCGGGCGACCTGGGCACCAAGGGCGGACTGCGCACCGACGCGCACGCCCGGGTGCTGCGCGCGGACGGCACGCCCATCGAAGGGCTGTACGCGGCGGGCAACACCAGCGCCGCCGTGATGGGCCACACCTACGCCGGACCGGGCGCGACCCTCGGTCCCGCGATGACTTTCGGATATCTCGCCGCGCGGCACCTGGCGACTGACGCGGAATGAGCGAAAGGGACGAGATGACGGCGGTAAGCAATGGCCACGACGAAGCGCGCACCATCGACGTCGGGACCCCACCGACCCGATTCGCGCGCGGCTGGCACTGCCTCGGACCGGCCGAGTGGTTCAAGGACGGCAAGCCGCACGCGGTGACGGCCTTCGGCACCAAACTCGTGGTGTTCCAGGGTGCGGACGGCAGTCTCAACGTGCTCGACGGGTACTGCCGACACATGGGCGGCGACCTCACCCAGGGCACCGTCAAGGGCGATGCGGTCGCCTGCCCGTTCCACGACTGGCGTTGGGCGGGCAACGGCCGCTGCGTCGGAATCCCCTACGCCAAGCGGATCCCGCTGCGCGCCCGGACCAAGGCTTGGCTGGCGATGGAGGAGAACAAGCAGCTGTTCGTCTGGAACGATCCGCAGGGCAACCCGCCGCCGGAACACGTCACGATTCCGCACCTGCCCGAGGCGTTCTCCAACGAGTGGAGCAACTGGACCTGGGACACCGTGCGCATCGAAGGCTCGCACTGCCGCGAAATCGTGGACAACGTGGTGGACATGGCGCACTTCTTCTACATCCACTTCGCGTTCCCGACCTACTTCAAGAACGTCTTCGAAGGCCACGTCGCCAGCCAGTACCTGACCACCAGGGGACGCCCCGACATCGGCTCCGGGACCTACTCCGGCAGCGACAACCTGGTCCGCTCGGAGGCGTCGTACTACGGTCCGTCGTACATGATCGACCGGCTGTGGAACGACTACCGGGGCACCACCATCGAAACGATCCTGATCAACTGCCACTACCCGGTCACCGCGGACTCGTTCGTGCTGCAGTGGGGTGTGCTGGTCAAGAAGCTGCCCGGGATCTCCGACGAGCAGGCCGACAAGCTGGCGGGCAAGATCGCCAAGAACACCGGGGTCGGGTTCCTGCAGGACGTGGAGATCTGGCGGAACAAGACCCGCATCGACAATCCGCTGCTGTGCGAGGAAGACGGCCCGGTCTACCAGTTGCGCCGGTGGTACGAGCAGTTCTACGTGGACGTCGAGGAGGTCCGCGACGACATGGTCGCCCGCTTCGAGTTCGAAGTGGACACCACGCGCGCCAACGAGGTGTGGGAGCGGGAAGTCGCGGACAACCTCGCGCGCAGGGATGCGGAGAGCTGATGCCGACCTGGGCCAAAGCACCGGATTTCGCCGACCAGCCGCGGACGTTGGCCAGGGTCCGCGCGGGTACGGCCGCCGACCGGGACGACTACCTGCGCTCCGGGCTGTGCCCGATCCAGTGCGGGCGCTGCGCGACCTGGGTGCTGGCGAAGAAGAACAGCCCCCAGCACACCAGCATCCAGTGGACCGCCGAAGGCATCCGACAGTGCGCGGAGCTGGCCGCCCGCGCGCCGGGCGAGGTCGTCGAAACCTGCCCCGCCCTGCAGGCCAGCATCGACGCGGCGGCACGCGACGGCCGTCTCGCGATGCCGCAAATCAACGGGGACCGACGTGCTGGCTGACACCTCGGCCAGCACGGGCGATCGGCCCGATCGGGGTTCACAGCCGAGCCATTAGGAGCCAGTGATGTCCGAGCCTGCTCGACTGCGGGTCGCCGCGGTCATCGAGGAGACCCGCGACAGCCGGTCGCTGGTGTTCGAAGCGCCACCGACGTGGTCCTACCGTCCCGGCCAGTTCCTCACCTTGCGAATCCCCAGCGACCGCACCGGTTCGGTGGCGCGCAGCTACTCGCTGTCGAGCTCGCCGCACACCGACTCGACCTGGCAGATCACCGTGAAACGCGCGGGATACGCATCGAACTGGCTGTGCGAGAACGCCACGGCGGGGACCGAAGTGGACGTGCTGCCACCGGCGGGGGCCTGCACCCCCCGCTCGCTGGATGACGACTTCGTGCTGCTCGCGGCCGGAAGCGGGATCACGCCGGTCATGTCCATCACGAAGTCGGTGCTGGCGGCCGGTTCCGGACGGGTGGTGCTGATCTACGCCAACCAGGACCAGGACTCGGTGATCTTCGCCGCCGAACTCCGAGACCTGGCCGCGCGACACGCCGACCGGCTGGTGGTGGTGCACTGGCTGGAGTCGGTGCAGGGCCTGCCCGACGTGTCGGCGCTGCGCGAGCTGATCAGGCCGTTCACCGACCGCGAGTGCTTCGTGTGCGGGCCGGGAGGCTTCATGGACGCTGCGGCCCGAGCGCTGCGCGACCTGGCCGTGCCCCACAAGCGCACCCACGTCGAACGTTTCGTCTCCCTGACCCGCAATCCGTTCGAAGACCCCGAACCCGCGGCCCCGATCCCGGCAGAGAACACCGAATCAGCTATCCCGGCCCCGCCCGAGAACGTCGAACCGGCCGTCGCGAGCTCGGCTCGGAACAGTGCGGTCGTCGAGGTCGAACTCGACGACCAGCGCCACCGATTCTCCTGGCCACGCCAGAAACGTCTGCTCGACCTGCTACTGGACAACGGACTGGACGCGCCGTTCTCCTGTCGGGAGGGCGCTTGCAGCGCCTGCGCCTGCCGAATCGAACGCGGCGAGGTGAAGATGCTGCAGAACTCGGTGCTGGAACAGGAAGACCTCGACGACAACATCATCCTGGCCTGCCAATCCCTACCGATCACCGACGAAGTCCACATCACCTACGAATAAGAGGGCGAGCGGATTGGGTGTCGTGAGCGGTTGTGGTCGCCAGGACGACCGCGACCACTCACGACGCGGCAGCAGCTCGGGCTGTACTCGGAAGTCCACTTCGGATGGCCGTCAGGCTGGTGGAATGTTGTGGTTGAGGCGGAATCGGTTCGTCGGGTCATAGGTCCTCTTCAGGGCGACGAGGCGTTGGTAGTCGGCCTCGTCGTAGGCTTCGCGGACCTTGTCGACGTCGGCGCTCTCACCGGAGAGGAAGTTCAGGAAGCGGCCACCGGTCGACCACGGTGCCATCTCCCGCATGACCTGGTTCTGGAGTTCGCGGGCCACGGCGGCCGTGCTGTCGTCCACCACTGAGTTGACGCCGAAAACGTATGCCGCGTCGCGGTTTCCGACGCAGTTGCCAGCCGGTCGGGACAGTGCGCCGCCGAGGTGGCGGACCTCGACCACGCACTGCTGCGGCGCGTCCGGGCCAACCAGGCCGAGCAACGTCTTGATCGCCGCGTCGTCGAAGTCCCGCAGCACCGCGTTCGCCGTCAGATACGGCATCGGTTGGACCGGGTCGTTGCAGATCGAACCGACCTCGCGGTAGGGCATCTCACGCACCGAGTCGATCAGCGGCTCGCCGACCGCGCGCAACGGCTCGACCAACCGCTCCCCGGCCGCCCGGTCGCCGACATGAGCGATGCGCACGTGCACGACGTGGCGACCGCGCAACGGTTCCGGCAGCGCCGGGACATCCGGGAACGGGACCAGCGCAACCGACGACGTCATCTCCTCTGGCAAGTCGCGGGTCCACTGCTGCCAGGCCCGCAGCACTTCGCCGATCAGGTGCGCGTCGAAGTACAGCCCTCCGCCGTAGAGACTCGACACCGGCATCAACTCGACTTCCACACCGGTCACCACGCCGAAGTTGCCGCCCGCGCCGCACAGCGCCCAGAGCAGCTCGGGATCGGATTCGGCGGTGATCTGGCGGAGCCGACCATCAGCGGTGACGATGTCGACGGTCCGCACGTGGTCAGCGGCGTAGCCGTAGCGCCGCGCGAGGTGCCCGAGTCCGCCGCCGAGGGTGTAGGACACCGCGCCGACGTGGGGCGCACTGCCGCAGAGCGGCGCCAACTCGGCGTCCGCCGCCGCCTCGATCACCGCACTCCACGGCACACCCGCCTCGAACCACGCGGTGCGCCGCTCGCGAACGATCTGGACACCTGTCATCCGGTTGGTGGTGATCAGCAGTCCGCCTTCGCCCTCGGCCGGGATACCGTGCCCGGTGGCCTGCACGGCGACCGGGAGCTCCCGCGCCGCCGCGAACTCGACCGCCGCGCGCACGTCGTCCGCGTCGACCGCACCCACCACGACCTGCGGTCGACGCCGCCCGAAGGTCTGGAATCCGGTGCGTTCGGCGTCGTACCCGGCATCGCTCGGCACGAACACCGGTCCCTGGACGCGGTCGGACAGCGCGGCGAATTCGTTTGAAGTCATGCTCATACCGCCGACCCTAACCAACATTGCGGACAGGATCTGTCCTCAACGGTTGAGACCCTGTCATCGCGGCGCAATCACGGGAAACACCGCACGGCTGCGGTTGGGGCAGGTCCCCCCGCACCCGCCCGCCGAGTTCGACATTGAGATGGTGGACGCCATGACAGCCACGTTGCCCGCCCGGTTGCTTCGGTTGTTGTCGCTGCTGCAGGGCCGACGGGAGTGGTCCGGCGCCGAACTCGCCGATCGCTTGGAGGTCACCGGCCGCACGGTGCGCCGCGACATCGATCGGCTGCGAGAACTCGGCTACCCGGTCGAAAGCACCACGGGGACCGCTGGCGGTTACCGGCTGGCCTCGGGCAAGAACCTGCCACCGCTGCTGCTGGACGACGACGAGGCGGTGGCAGTGGCTGCCGGGCTGCTGACCGCGGCGGGCGGCAGCGTCACCGGCATCGAGGAGAGTTCGATCCGCGCGCTCGCCAAGCTGGAACAGGTGCTCCCAGCCCGGCTGCGCAGTCGCGTGGAGGCCGTCTCCGGCGCGACGGTGCCCGTGGTGGTGCGCAACGGACCGCAGGTCGAGGCACAGACGCTGGCCACCATCGCGGCGGCGTGTCGAGACCGGGAGATGCTGTCCTTCGACTACGCGAAACGCGGTGGCGCAAGGACGTCCCGCCGGGTCGAGCCGCACAGCCTGGTCGCGGCGGTCGGTCTGTGGTACCTGATCGCCTTCGACCCCGAACAAGACGACTGGCGCATCTTCCGGGTGGACCGCGTCACCCGACCGCTGGCCACCGGTCGCCGCTTCGAACCCCGAGACCTACCAGCGGAAAGCGCCGCGGAATACCTTCGGCGCTCCATCGCGGACGCGGCCTACCGCTACACCGCGCAGGTCACTGTGCACACCCCTGCCGAGACCGTGTTGGAACACCTGCATCTGCTGTTGCCGCAGCGCGTCGCGCCCATCGATGACCGCAGTTGCACCGTGCAGCTCAGCGAGGAAACCTTGGCCGCGATCACCCGCCACATCATCGAGCTGGCGGACCTCGACGCCGAACTCATCATCGACGCCCCGGCCGAGCTGCGCCGCCAGTTGGATGCGCGGATTCGCCAGGTCCTCAACGCCCTGTCACACGCGTGATCGAACAAGATCGCGACCGACCGCGGCCACTCCGCGTACACGGATTTCCCCCGAGAGACCGACCGTTTGCACCTTTTCCTCGAAGCTTTCTCAGCCGACGTGAGTGCAGAGGGGGCACGATGATCAGGAGCGAGCATGGGTGTCGGCGGTGTGATCCGCGCCAACTTCACGCACTACCGCTACCGGAACGCACCACCGCGCAGGCCCCCGGACATCCCGGTGATGGACGAGTGCCCACAAGGGGGCGGCCACGCACCGGTGCCGAAACAGGGCGGTGGCGGCCGGATCTGCGCCAAATGCGGCAGGGACTGCTAGGACGGCGCCGCGCCAGTTTTGTGGAAGTGGTTGCTGTCGCGCGGGGAACTTGCCGATTTCGCCCGAAATCGCCCACACCACCCGCAAGGTGACGACCCCGGAGCAACCACGCGGACCGGGTGTCAGGAAACCGCCGATACGACCAGGCCGCTGGTCGGTACACCGGTGCCTGCGGTGACCAGGACGTGCCGGACGTCGTCGACCTGGTTGATCGCCGTGCCCCGGATCTGGCGGACCGCCTCGGCGATGCCGTTCATCCCGTGGATGTACGCCTCGCCGAGCTGGCCGCCGTGGGTGTTCAACGGCAGTCGGCCGCCGAGTTCGATCGCGCCGTCGGCGATGAAATCCTTCGCCTCGCCGCGTGCGCAGAAGCCGAGTTCCTCCAACTGCACCAACACGAACGGCGTAAAGTGGTCGTAGAGGATGCCGACCTGGATCTCACGCGGCCCGATCCCGGCCTGCTGCCACAGCTTCCGGGCGACCACACCCATCTCCGGCAGCGCGGCCAGATCGTCGCGGTAGTAGCTGGTCATGGTGAACTGGTCGGCGCCACTGCCCTGCGCCGCCGCAGCCACCACCGCCGGGGGATGCGGCAGGTCCGCGGCGCGCTCCGGGCTCGTCACCACGATGGCCACGCCGCCGTCGCTTTCCTGGCAGCAGTCCAGCAACCGCAGCGGTTCGGTGATCCAGCGCGAAGCCTGGTGGTCGGCGAGCGTGATCGGCCGCTGGTAGAACCAGGCGTTCGGGTTGGTCGCCGCGTGCTTGCGATCGGCCACCGCGACGCGGCCGAAGTCGGCACTGCTGGCGCCGTAGACGTGCATGTAGCGCCGGGCGAACATGGCCACCTGCGCGCCGGGGGTGGCCACGCCCGCCGGGTAGGACCAGCTGTTGTCCAACCCGGCGGAGGTCGGGGCGCTGGCGGCCGCGGACTGCACCTGGCCGAACCGGCTGCCGGACCGCTCGTTGAAGGCCCGGTAGCACACCACGACCTCGGCCATCCCGGTCGCGACCGCCATCGCCGCCTGCTGCACGGTGGCGCATGCCGCGCCGCCGCCGTAGTGGATCCGGCTGAAGAAGCTCAGTTCCGGGATGCCCAGTTCCCGCGCGACGGCCGTTTCGGTGTTGTTGTCCATGGTGAAGGTCACCAGACCATCCACATCGGACGGTTCCAGGTCGGCATCCGCGAGGGCCGTCCGGACGGCTTCCGCGGCGAGCTGGAGTTCGCTGCGCCCGGAGTCCTTGGAGAACTCCGTCGCGCCGATGCCGACAATCGCGGCACTGCCCGAGATCGTGCTCATCGCGTCACCTCCGGCAGTGCCACCCGAACCGTGCCGCTGACGTGGGTGCCGAGGCTGTTGCGGCCCAGCACTTCGACGACCAGCACGTCGCCGTCGCGCTCCAGGACTTGGCCGTGCAGGGTCAGCGCGTCGTAGGCGTAGCAGGGCACGCCGAGCTTGATCGCCACGCCGCGCACCAGCGCCTCCGGTCCGGTCCAGTCGGTGACGTAGCGCTGCACCAGGCCGGTCGTGGTCAGGATGTTGAGGAAGATGTCCTTCGAGCCCTTGGCCACCGCCAAGTCGCGATCGTGGTGGACGTCCTGGAAGTCGCGGGTGGCGATCGCGGTGCTGACCACGAAGGTCGGCGTGACCTCGATGCGTTCTTCCGGCAGTGCGTCGCCGATGGTCACCTCGGCCAGCGAGCGGGTTCGGGCCAGCGTCATGACGCCTCCGATATCCGACGGCACGACCGCACCTGATCGGTCGCGGCGAACGAACGGTCACTCATCGAGCCTCCATCCGGGCAGCACCAGTTCGTCGTCGACCCGCTGGAACTCGACCGCCACGCGCTGGCCGATCTCGACGTGCTCCGGGTCGACTCCGTGCAACTCGCCGAGCATCCGCACCCCCTCGTCCAGTTCGACCAGCGCCACGACCAGCGGCAGTTGCTTGCCCGGCACCGGCGGATGGTGGTGGACGATGTAGCTGTAGATCTCGCCGCGCCCCACCGAGGCGAGGTGTGTTCGTTTGGTGGCACCGCATTCCGGGCACATCGGTCCTGGTGGATGCCGCAGCAGACCGCACTGCCCGCAACGCTGGATGCGCAGTTCCCCGATCGCCGTTCCCGCCCAGAAGTAGGCGGTGTCCTGGTTGACCGCCGGTCGCAAGACGTCCGAACTGGTCGATTGCTGTTGCAGTGGCGGCGTTTTCACCTCGTCTGGGCGGAACTTCAAAACCCGGAACAGCATCTCGGCGACCGGTTCGGCATCGACGTACCAGGTGTTGCGGGTGGTGACGAACCAGCCTTCCCCGAGCCCGGTCCGCTTCGGCCCGATGACGCTGTCCAGCCGAGTCGAGACAGTCAGCTGCTCGCCGTGTCGCAGGTACCGGTGGTAGGTCTGCTCGCAGTTGGTCGCCACGACCGAGGTGAACCCGGCATCGTCCAGCACGGCCATCATCGCGTACAACGGATCGTCGTTGTCGCGTTGCGGGTGCAGGCCCCCCATCGTCCACACCTGCGCCATCGCCGGAGGAGCTACCAGTCCACCATGGACGGACGCGGCCGCATCCGGCTCTGAGGTGTAGACCGGGTTTCCGTCGCCGATCGCCTCGACCCAGTTGTTTATCATCGGGGAGTTGACCGGATCACGCGCGGCCCGCGGACCGCTGGGACCGCGCTGCTCGATGCGGCGCGCGGCGGCGAGGACAGCATCCGCTGCGGTCGTTGTGCTGGTCATGTTCCCTCCGGCTCAGCGCGGCACCCGTGGCAGGTCCAGTCCGGCAGTGGCGATCAGTTCGCGCTGCACCTCGTTGACCCCACCGCCGAAGGTGAGCACCAGGTTGCGCTTGCAGTGCACGTCGAGCCAGTCCAGCAGTTCCGCGGTGTCCACATCGGACGTGTCACCGTGCCGTCCGACGACCTCGGCGAGCAGCCGCCCCAGGTGCTGGATCCGTTCCGAGGCGAACACCTTCGTCGCCGAGGCGTCCGCGATGGCCACCGGCCCGAGCGCGGTGGCCGCCGCGACCTGCCAGTTGAGCAGTTCGTTGACCCGTTCGCAGGCACGCGCACGGGCGAGCACCCGGCGGACGTCGGGCAATTCGAGCAGCGGCGTGCCCTCCGGTGTGGTCTTCGTCCGCGCCCACTCGCGCACCTGGTCGCGCATCCCGGCGATGCGCCCGGCCGGGCCCATCATGACGCGCTCGTGGTTGAGCTGCGTGGTGATCAGCCGCCAGCCCCTGTCCTGCTCCCCCACCAGCATGGTGGCCGGGACCCGGACGTCCTGGTAGTAGCTGGCGTTGACGTGGTGCGCGCCGTCGCAGGTGATGATCGGCGTCCAGGAAAACCCCGGATCACGGGTGTCGACGATCAGGATCGAGATGCCCTTGTGCTTGGCAGCATGGGGATTCGTCCGGCACGCCAGCCAGATGTAGTCGGCGTCGTGCGCGCCGGTGGTGAAGATCTTCTGGCCGTTGACCACGTAGGACTCGCCATCGCGCACCGCGCTGGTGCGCAGCGAGGCCAGGTCGGTGCCCGCGTCGGGCTCGGTGTAGCCGATCGCGAAGTGGATCTCCCCGGCCAGGATCTTGGGCAGGAAGAACTCCTTCTGCTCGGGCGTGCCGTATGCCTGCAACGTCGGACCCACGGTCTGCAGGGTCACCCCGGGCAACGGCACGTCCGCCCGCGCGGCCTCGTTGGCGAAGATCAACTGCTCCACGTCGCCGAATCCGCGACCGCCGTACTCGACCGGCCAACCCACGCCGAGCCAGCCGTCCCGGCCCATCCTTCGCACCACGTCGCGATGCGCCTTGCAATGCCGATCGACCGCCATCTGCTCGCGTTCGTCCGGCGTCACCAGACCGCTGAAGTAGGCACGCAGTTCCTCTTGCAGGGCGTGTTGTTCGGGGGTGAGTTCGATGAACATGGGCACCTCTTCAAGCCCGCGCCGCGAGCAGGTCCAGGCGGTGTTGCGCACCACCGGCCAGCCGAGCCAGGTCCGTGATCAGCGACGAGTAGCGGTGCAGCGGATAGGTGACGTCCAAGCCGAGGCCGCCGTGCAGGTGGTGGCAGGTCCGCAGCACTGCCGGGGCCTCTTCGGCCAGCCACCACGTGGCGACGTCGAGATCTTCGACCGCGTCGAGCCCGGAACCGAGCCGCCAGCACGCGGATTGGGCGGCCAGGTGCAGCGTGCGGGCCGCGATGTAGACGTCGGCGATCTGCTGCGACACGGCCTGGAAAGCCGCCAGCGGCTTGCCGAACTGGTGCCGGGTGCGCACGTGCTCGGCGGTCAGGTCGAGTGCCCCGGCCACCGCGCCATCGCCCATCGCGCAGATGCCCGCGAGCGCGCACGCGTGCAGGTCGTCGAGCACGATCTGATCCGGTTTGGCGCCGAGGAACTCACCGCGAGCGTTGTCGAGGCGGACGGCCCACTCGATGCCGGACGACGACGGAACCTTGCGCAGCGTCACGCCATCGTCGCCGGGATCGACCAGAACGACCCCGGCCCCGATCGGCGTGCTGACCGACACCAGGATCCGATGGGCGAGATCAGCGTGCAGCACTCCGGTTTTCGTGCCGGAAACCCTTGGCTCGTCGCCGATCGCAGTGGTGCGCGGCGAGTTCGGAAACGGTGCCGATGGCTCGTTCAGCGCAGCTGTCAGCGGCTTGTCGCCGAGCAATCCGTCTTGCTGTGCCGTCGTGCCGTGCCGTGCGATCGGCAGGACGCCGAAGGCCAGCGTGCTCAGTGCCGGTACGTTCGCGGCGGCGCGCCCGATCTCGGTCAGGACGATCGAGGTCTCCAGCACGCCGAGCCCGGCTCCGCCGAGCCGTTCCGGCACTGCGAGGCCGCGGAGACCCGCGTCGCCGAGCGCCTTCCAAGTCGCCTCTTCGTAACTGGTTCCAGCGACTCTACCGGCTTCGCGCCGCAGTACCTCGACGGCCAGATCTTGCACCGCCTGCTGTGTTTCCTCGAACGCGAACTCCATCAGCCCCGCCTCACACATCACCATGTAGTGAAACTTGTTCTAGTAGTACCGGTAGCTTCGCCCCGGCGCAAGCAGCTGCGCGCGGGACACAACGGCCCGAAGAGTCCGGCTCAGGGCAGCGAATAGCAACAGGTTCTACCGGAACTGCCGTGTTCAGCAGGTAGGATTTCCGGCGTCAGCAGCCCGGATCGACGGAAGGACGCACGTGACGCAGGGATCGGCCACCGACCGCGAGCAGCACCCCCCGATCCCCGCTGAGCTGCGCGAGCTCGCCGAACGGGCCACCGGGTTCATGCCCGCCGACGAGGGGCAGGCGCTCTACGAGGCCGCGCTGGAACACCTCGGCACCGGGCTCGCGGTGGAGATCGGGACCTATTGCGGCAAGTCCGCCATCTACCTCGGCGCAGCGGCGCGCCAAACCGGTGGCCGGATCGTCACCGTCGACCACCACCGCGGTTCCGAGGAACACCAACCGGGCTGGGAGTACCACGATCCGAACCTGGTCGATCCGCTCGTCGGGAAACTGGACACCCTGGGCGAATTCCGGCGAACCATCGCCGAAGCGGGGTTGGAGGACGAGGTGACCGCGATCGTCGGCCAGTCTGGGGCCGTGGCGGAGTTCTGGCGCACCCCGCTGTCGCTGCTGTTCATCGACGGTGGCCACACCGACGCCGCGGCAACCACCGACTACCGGGGCTGGGCACCGTGGGTCGCCCCCGGCGGTGCCCTGGTGATCCACGACGTCTTCCCCGACCCGGCCGACGGCGGCCAAGCCCCCTACCGCATCTACTGCCGAGCCCTGGAAACGGGCGCCTTCCGCGAAACTCGAGTCGTCGGCTCCCTCCGAGTCCTGCAACGCACCGCGGGCGAACCCGGCTCCCTGCCCTGACCGGTCGTGAGTGCCCAGCCGGGCTCCAGCCCGGTTGCGCACTCACGACAGCACCACCACGGGTCGTGAGTGCTGATGGTCGCCCCAGCGGCCATAGCCGCTCACGACAATCGGAGGGGTCAGGCGCCGGGGACGTTTTCGAGTTCGCAGCAGGGCGTGTTCTCCGCTGGTAAGCCAGTTGGGAGCCGGTCACCTCGGAAGATGCCGTTGCCCGGTGTGGTCCGGGACAGCGCGTCCGCTGCCAGGACGACCGCGGCTCCGGTCCAGGTGGTGCGTTCCTCCGGCCAGCGCTTGCCGTCGGCGTAGACCAGACCGGTCCAGTACGAACCGTCCGGGTCTCGCAGGTGTTGCATCGCGGCCAGCAGGTCCCGCGCCCGCTCCGGCTCCCCCACCGCGTCGAGGCTCAGCGCCAGTTCGCAGGTTTCCGCGCCGGTGACCCACGGGTGGTCGTCGACGCAGCGCACCCCGAGCCCGTCGACCACGAAGTCCGACCAGCGGGCGAACAACCGCTGCCGCCCGGCATCGCCGCGCAAGGCACCGCCGAGCACCGGGTAGTACCAGTCCATCGAATACCGGTGCTTCGGCGTGAACGCTTCGGGATGCCGACGCAGCGCGTGGCCGAGCCTGCCCAGCGCCACCTCCCAGCCGGGCTGCGGCCGGTCCAGGTACTCAGCCAACGCCAGCGCGCAGCGCAAGCTGTGGTGAATGCTGGAACAGCCCGACAACAACGCCTCACCAGCCGGGATGCCGTACGCGCCGACCGCCCAGTCGATCTCGCCGCGCTCGCGCTGCACGGTGAGCACGAAGTCGATCGCGGCGCGGACCATCGGCCACATCCGCTCCGCGAATCCGTCATCGCCGCTGATCAGCAGGTAGTGCCACACGCCGACGGCCGGATACGCGCAGAAGTTGGTGTCCGCTCCGGCGTCCTCGACCTGCCCGTCGCGCACTTGCAACGGCCAGGATCCGTCCGCGCGCTGGGTGTCGCGCAGCCACGAGTAGGCGCCCTCCGCCTCGGCGAGCAGCCCCGTCGCGGCCATCGCCATCGCGGACTCGACGTGGTCCCACGGGTCCACGTGCCCACCCGGAAACCACGGCACCGCACCGGATGCCAGCTGGGTCGCCGCGATGGCCTTGCCGGTCTGGGCGGCCGCCTCGGCGGACAGCACGCCCGGAACGTCAGGCCCCGGCACGGGCCGCTCCCGGCTTGCCCAGGTAGACCACGATGCTCTTGCCCAGCACCGGGTCCAGCACCCGCTCCGCGGTGCGGGTGATCCAGGGCCGCTTCATCAGGTCCCAAACCAGGAACCGGTGGTAGAGCGCGGGCAGCGGGTGGTCGTCGTTGCCCGTGCCGACCGCGCACTTCAGCCACCAGTACGGCGAGTGCAGCGCGTGCGCGTAGTGGTGGAACGCCGGGCGCAGGCCCGCGTCGCGGAGCTTGCCGATCAGCTCGTCGGCGGTGTAGATCCGCACGTGGCCGCCCTCGACCTGGTGGTACTCGTCGGACAGCGCCCAGCAGATCTTCTCCGGCCACCAGCGCGGCACCGTGACCACCACCCGGCCACCGGGCTTGACCACGCGCACCAGCTCGCGCATCGCCTTCTCGTCCTCGGGGACGTGCTCCAGGATCTCCGAGGCGATCACGCAGTCGAAGTGCCCGTCCGGGAACGGCAGCGCGAGCGCGTCACCGGAGACGGTCTGCGCGCTGGCACCATCCGGCACCTGGTTCTCGGCCTTCATCGCGGCGAACATCGCCGCCACGTTCGCCAACTCCGCGACGTCCTGGTCGAAGGCGATCACGTCCGCTCCGCGCCGATAGAGCTCGAAGGCGTGCCGCCCCGCGCCGCAGCCCAGGTCCAGCACCCGCTGGCCCGGCCGCACGCCGAGCTTTTCGAAGTCCACCGTCAGCAACGCGCTGCTCCCTTCCCGGCGCGCGGCCCGCGCGCGATCGCTTCGGCGTAGCAGTCGACCGTCGCCGCTGCCACCGATTTCCAGCTGTACTTCGCCAAGACCCGAGCTCGACCCGCCGCGCCGAGCCGCTGCCGCCGGTCGGCCGAGTCGAGCAGTCTGGTCAGCGCCTTGGCCAGCGCTTCGGCGTCGCCGGGCGGCGCCAGGTCGGCGCATTCGCCGTCGCGCCCGGCGACCTCCGGGATGGCTCCGGCGCGGCTGGCCACCAGCGGCGTCGCGCAGGCCATCGCCTCGACGGTCGGCAGCGAGAACCCTTCGTACAGCGACGGCACGCAGGCCACCTCGGCGGAGCCGAGCAACTCGGCGAGCGCGGCGTCGCTGAGCCCGTTGACGGTGCGCACCACGTCGCCGATGGTCAGCTCCTCGATGCGCTGCTCGGTCGGCCCGCCGGGGGTCGGCCGGGCGACCAGCACCAGTTCCACGGTGCGTTCGGTGCGCAGCTTCGCGACCGCCTCCAGCAGCGTGCCGATGCCCTTCATCGGGGTGTCCGCGCTGGCCATCGCCACGATGCGGCCCGGCACCCGCGGCGCGGTCGGCGGCTTGAACACCTCGGCGTCCACGCCCAGCGGCACCACCCGCAACTGGCCGGGGGCAACGCCGAAATCCTGCCCGATGTCGGCGGCCGAGGACTCCGAAACGGTCAGCAGCCGCGGGATCCGGCGAGCCACCCGGGCCTGCATGCGGGTGAACCCGTACCAGCGGCGCACCCCGATCCGCCGCCAGCCGGTGGCCCCGGCCAACTCGACCCGGCGATCGTGGGTGATGGGGTGGTGCACCGTCGCCACCAGCGGAATTCCGGCCCGTTGCAGGGAAAGCAGACCGTATCCGAGGCTCTGGTTGTCGTGCACCACGTCGAACTCGTGGGACCGCGCGCGCAGCAGCTTGGCGGCGCGCAGGCTGAAGGTCAGCGGCTCCGGGAAGCCAGCGGACCACATCGTGGCGACCTCCAGCAGGTCGACGGCGTCACGCAGTTCCCGCCAGTTCGGCGTGCGGAACGGGTCGGCCTCGTCGTAGAGGTCGAGGCTGTCCACCGCGGTCAGGTCCACGCCGGGATCCAGCTCCGGGTACGGCTGCCCGGAGAACACCTCGACGTGGTGACCCAGCTCGGCCAGTCCGCGGCTGAGGTGTCGGACGTAGACGCCTTGCCCGCCGCAGTGCGGCTTGCTCCGGTAGGACAGCAACGCGATCCGCACGACTCACCTCACACCGCCCGCGGTCGGCGGGCTGGGTAGACTGGAACATGTTTCGATCGAACCACGTCGATCACCTTAACCCGTGAGGGTGGTGCGGCGATGAGCCGCGTGGCGACGAACACGCGTTTTCGACCAACGAGTCTTCGAGGGGACCACGCTGCATGGAAAGCACGTCGCGCAATGTCCTCCAGGCGCTCCGGGACGACGAGGCTGGTTCCACCGCCCAGCACGAACGCCGCAAGCGCATCATCGACGCGACCATCGCGCTGGCCACCAAGGGCGGCTACGACGCGGTCCAGATGCGAACCGTGGCGGAGAAGGCCGATGTCGCGCTGGGCACGCTCTACCGGTACTTCCCGTCCAAGGTCCACCTGCTGGTGACCGGCCTGGCCAGGGAGTTCGAGCGGGCGCTGGACAAGATGGACCGCACCAAGGTGACGGGTGAAACGCCTTACGAACGGGTCATGTTCGTGCTCAGCCGCACCACCCGCTCGTTGCAGCGCAACCCGCAGCTGACCGAGGCGATGACCCGCGCCTTCATGTTCGCCGACACGTCCGCGGCCGCCGAGGTCGACACGGTCGCGGCATTGGCCGAGCGGTTCTTCACCAACGCGATGACCGACGGCGAGCCGACCGATGAGGAGAAGGCGATCGCCCGGGTGATCACCGACGTGTGGCTGTCCAACCTGGTCGCCTGGGTGACCCGCCGAGCATCGGCCTCCGACGTCTCCAACCGCCTGGAACTCACGGTCCGCCTGCTACTCGCGTGACCCGTTTGGGTGTTGGGTGAGGGGCACCCTTTACCAAGTAACTTGGTGAAGGGTGCCCCTCACCTTCGGAAGATCACTCGGGTGGGGTGGTGTAGCTGAGGACTCCGTCCACCAGGGACGAGGTCAGGATTCCTCGGGTGACGAGGACGTCCAGGTGCGCGTTGGTTTCGCCGACCGCTAGGACTTGGTTGAACAGGTCGAGGTCGAGCAGCTTGCGGTTGCGGCGGGTCCAGCCGAGTTTCAGCGCCGCCTCGTACGCGGTGCCCGCGCCGTCGCGGACCGCCTCGGCGGTTTGGTCCAGGCGTTGCTCGTGGTGCCGCAGGAGTTCCGCGATGCGGGTGTGCGAACTGTCGGCGACCGGGCCGTGGGCTGGTAGCAGTCGCATGTCCGGGTAGGACTGCATCAGCCGCAGCGAATCCAGGTAGTCGCGCAGCGGGAGTTCGGCCCGCTCCGGTTCGACGCCGATGGATGGCGTGATGTGCGGCAGGATGTGGTCGCCGGAGAACAGCAGAGCGGACGCGGAATCCAGGAACACCAGGTGCCCGCGCGTGTGCCCCGGCGTCGGCACGGCGAGCAGGGTGCGACTCGCCAGCGGGATCTCGACCTTGCCTTCCAGCCATTCGTCCGGGAGCTCGTACGGGCTGCGGGACTTCGGCGCCTGCCCGCCGTACGCCTCGGCCAACTTCGCCAGCAGTTCCGCCGCGCCCCAACGTTGCAGCCGCAGCGCCTCGGCCTCCTGCCGATTGGCCAGAATCGCTTCCACCGATGGCTGTTCGTCCGCGCCGAGGCTGATCCGGGAGCCGAACGTCCGGCGCAGCGTCACCGCGAGCGTGTAGTGGTCGCGGTGGGCGTGGGTGACCAGGAAGCGCTGGACGTCCTCGAAGCCGCGCCCGAGCTGGCCCAAACCGGATTCGAGCTGGTCGCGGGCCTCGTCCAGCGCCCAGCCGGAGTCGATGAGCACCAAGCCGTCGGCGTCCTCGATGGCGTAGACGTTGACTGCCCGCAGCCCGTCGTTGGGCAGTGGCAGCGGAATCCGGTGCACGCCCGGAGCCACCTCGAACACCCCCGGCTCGATCCAGGCGTGTCGCGCATCCGCCGCACCGTCGTTCACCGTCGACCTCCCGTTGGCAGCACACCGCTCCGACGCAGCGTAACCCGGCACTCCCCCGGAGCCCGCGCGGATTCGCAGCTTCTTAAAAGAGAATTATCACGCCCGTCGAAATGGTGTGCTGACCAAACCGATCCGTCCACTGAGGACGTCGAGCGGGGTCTCGGCGATCACGACCCGTACACCGGCTCCGGGGCTGGTGCCTGGGCGAGCAGTTCGCGCACTACCGGTCCGATCTCGGCCGGTTCCCACCGCCGACCCGCATCGCGGGACGGCCCTCGTTGCCATCCGGTCGCCACGGTCACCGCTCCGCCCCGCACTTCGAAAACCCGCCCGGTGACGTCAGCTGATGCCTCGCTGCCCAGCCAAACCACCAGCGGCGAGACGTTCTCCGCCGCCATCCCGTCGAATCCGTCAGCGGGCTCGGCCATCAGGTCGACGAAGACGTCCTCGGTCATCCGGGTCCGCGCCGACGGTGCGATCGCGTTCACCGTGACGCCGTAACGCGCGAGTTCGGCGGCGGTGTTGACGGTCAGCGCGACGATTCCGGCCTTCGCGGCGGCGTAGTTGGTCTGCCCGATGCTGCCGAGCAGCCCGGCACCAGAGGTCGTGTTCACCACACGGGGCTGCACCGGCGCACCGGCTTTCGCCTGGTCCCGCCAGTATTGCGCCGCATGGCGCAGGGTCGCGGCGTGCCCCTTGAGGTGCACCCGGATCACCTGGTCCCACTCAGCCTCGGTGACGTTGACGAACATCCGGTCGCGGACCACGCCCGCGTTGTTCACCAGCACGTCGAGGCCGCCGAAGCGGTCCACCGCGAAAGCCACCAGTTCGCGCGCCTGCTCCCAATCCGCGACATCGGCTCCGTGCACCGCGGCTTCGCCGCCCAGCGCCTCGATCTCCGCCGCCACTTGCTGGGCTGGCTGGTCGTCGCCGCCGCTGCCGTCCAGGCCCACGCCGATGTCGTTGACCACGACCTTCGCGCCCTGCCTGGCGAATTCCAGCGCGTGCGCCCGCCCCAGGCCGCGTCCGGCACCCGTCACGATCACGACTCTGCCCGCGCAGATCACCGGTCTCCTCCTGTCCACATCAGATGGTCCGCCGTGCGGTGAGGTAGGCGGACCGCTCGCCGCCGCCGTCCACCGTCACCGTCGAGCCGGTGATGTGCGCGGCCATCGGGGACGCCAGGAAGACGCACGCGTTGCCCACATCAGCAGGTTCGGCGAGCCGTCCCATCGGCACGATGCCGCTGATCGCGGCCGGTTCGTCGCCGTAGTGCTCTGCCTGGCCTGCCGAGCGGACCAGGCCGACCACGACCGCGTTCACCCGGACCCGCGGCGCGAATTCCTGCGCGAGCGTGCCGGTGAGGTTGTCCAACCCGGCCTTGGCCGCCCCGTAGGCGGCGGTGCCCGGCGACGGGCGGCTGCCGGAGACGCTGCTGATCATGATGATCGAGCCGCCGTGGTCGGCCAGCACCGGTCGGGCGTGCTGCGCGACGAGCAGCGGGGCGATCAGGTTCAGCTCGACTACCTTGCGGTGCAGTCGGATCGAGGCTCTCGCGGTGTCGGCCACCGGTGTCCCACCAGCATTGTTGACCACCACGTCGAGCCGCCCCGAACGACGCGTGATCTCCGCGATCAGCCCCGCGACCTGCTCGGCATCGCGCACATCAGCCTGCCGGAACTCGGCCGACCTCGCACCGTGCGACGGGAGCCGGTCGACCGGCTCGCGCGCGCAGGCGTAGACCTCGGCACCGGCTCGCAGGAAGGTCTCGCCGATACCGGCTCCGATGCCGCGGGTGCCGCCGGTCACCAGCACGACTCGGCCGGACAGGTCGATCTCGATGGCCATCCGGCCTCCCGTCGGTGCTGGCGGCACGTCCTGCGGTGTTGCTACCGTAACAACCCGACCAAACAAGTGCTAGGTTTGGCAGGTGTTCATGGGCACGCACATCGAACGCCGCGCTGGCGGCGTCGTGGTCCTCACCGTCGATCATCCACCGGTGAACGCACTCCCGGTGCGGGGCTGGCAAGACCTCGCCGCGGCACTGCGCACCAGCGGCGCCGATCCGGAAACCCGCGCGGTGGTCCTGCAAGCCGCGGGCCGGGGCTTCAACGCGGGCGTGGACATCAAGGAACTCGCCGCCGACAGCGGACATGCCAAGCTCGTCGCGGTCAACCAGGGTTGTTACGACGCGTTCAAAGCCGTTTACGAGTGCCCGGTGCCGGTGATCAGCGCGGTGCACGGGTTCTGCTTGGGCGGTGGGATCGGACTGGTGGGCAACTCCGACATCATCATCGCAGCCGAGGACGCCACGTTCGGGCTGCCCGAGGTGGATCGCGGCGCGCTCGGCGCGGCCACCCACCTCTCCCGGTTGGTGCCGCAGCACACCATGCGCGCGATGTTCTACACCGGGCGGACCGTCACCGCGCAACAACTCCTGCACTTCGGTTCGGTCTGGCAGGTGGTGCCCCGCGAGGAGTTGGCCGACGCGGCTTCGCGGCTGGCCGAGGAGATCGCCGCCAAGGACCCGCTGGTGGTGCGCAAGGCCAAGGAATCGCTCAACGGCATCGATCCGATCGACGTCAACCGCAGCTACCGCTTCGAGCAGGGCTTCACCTTCGAGCTCAACCTCACCGGGGTGTCCGACCGGGCTCGCGCCGAGTTCGTCCACAACGGACAAGCGGAGGGGGATTAGTGCAGGACAAGGTGCTGACCACCGAAGACGTGGTATCCCGCCTCGCCGACGGCATGACGATCGGCATCGGCGGCTGGGGTTCGCGCCGCAAGCCGATGGCGCTGGTCCGCGCGATCCTGCGGTCCCCGCTGCGGGATCTGACCCTGGTCTCCTACGGCGGGCCGGACGTCGGATTGCTCTGCGCAGCGGGCAAAGTCCGCAAGGTCGTCTACGGTTTCGTGTCGCTGGACTCCATCGCGCTCGACGCGCACTTCCGGGCCGCCCGCCAACGCGGCGAACTGGAGGTGGCGGAGTACGACGAGGGCATGGTGCTGGCGGGGTTGCGCGCCGCCGCTGCCCGGCTGCCCTTCCTGCCGACCCGCGCTGGCCTGGGTTCGGACGTCCTGGCGCTCAACCCCGACCTGCGCACGGTGACGTCGCCCTACCCCGACGGCGAGGAACTGGTGGCGATGCCCGCCTTGCGGCTCGACGCGGCCCTGGTGCACCTGAACCGCGCGGACCGCTTCGGCAACGCGCAATACCTCGGCCCGGACCCGTATTTCGACGATCTGATGTGCGCGGCGGCCCGGCGCAGTTTCCTCAGCTGCGAGGAGATCGTCCCGACCGAGGAGTTGTTGGCAGGCGGCCCGCCGCAGTCGTTGCTGATCAACCGGATTCACTCGCACGGCGTGGTCGAGACGCCCAACGGGGCACACTTCACCAGCTGCGCGCCGGATTACGAACGCGACGAGGCGTTCCAGCGCCGGTATGCCGACAGCGCGAAGCCCGAGCAGTGGGCGAAGTTCCGCGCCGAATTCCTCGACGGTGACGAGCAGAGCTACCAAGCCGCGGTGGCGGCCTTCCACGCCCGCGAGGAGGTTCCGGCGTGACGATCAGCAGAGCCGAAGTCTGCGCCGTCGCCTGCGCCGACACCTGGCGCGATGCCGGTGCGGTGCTGGCCTCGCCGTTCGGGGTGATCCCGTCGATAGGCGCCCGGCTGGCCCGGCTGACCACCGCGCCCGAGCTACTGCTCACCGACGGCGAGGCGATGCTGCTGGCCGAGCCGACCGCGTTGGGCGCTGAGGCGGCGGGCACCGTGGAGGGCTGGCTGCCCTACGGCCGGGTCCTCGACCTGCTCGCTGGCGGGCGGCGCCGGGTCATGATGGGTGCCTCGCAGGTGGACCGCTACGGCAACCAGAACATCTCCCGCATCGGGCCCTGGGACAAGCCGAAGGTCCAGCTGATCGGTGTTCGCGGTGCGCCGGGCAACACGGTCAACCACACCACGAACTACTGGGTCGCCCGGCACAGCGCCAAGGTCTTCGTGGCATCCGTCGACCTGGTCGCCGGGATCGGCCACGACCGGGCGCGGCAGGTCGGCGCGCGGTTCCACGACGTGCGGGTGGTGGTGACCGACCTGGCGGTGCTGGACTTCACCGGTCCGGACCGCACGATGCGGTTGCGCTCGGTGCATCCGGGCGTCAGCGTCGCGGAGGTCCAGGAACGGACCGGGTTCGAGCTCGCGGTGGACTCGGTGACCGAAACCCGGCTGCCCACCGACGAGGAGTTGGCGCTGATCCGGCACCGGATCGACCCGAAGAACCTGCGCGACCAGGAGGTTCCGGGATGATCTCGCAACTGCTGCGCACTCAGCTGTACGAGCTGACCGGGGTTCGGCACCCGGTGGTGCAGACCGGGATGGGCTGGGTGGCCGGGCCCAGCCTGGTGTCGGCCACCGCCGAGGCGGGCGGGCTGGGCATCCTCGCCTCGGCGACGATGACGCTGCCGCAACTGGCCGATGCGGTGCACGAGGTCAAGGACCGCACCTCGAACCCGTTCGGCGTCAACCTGCGTGCCGACGCCGCCGACGCGGAGGAACGCGTCGATCTGCTCATCCGCGAGCAGGTGCGGGTCGCATCCTTCGCGCTGGCCCCCAGCGAGCGGTTGGTCGGCAAGCTCAAGGACGCCGGAATCGTGGTCATCCCCTCGATCGGCGCGCGGCGGCACGCCGAGAAGGTGGCCAGTTGGGGCGCGGACGCGGTCCTGGTGCAAGGCGGTGAGGGTGGCGGCCACACCGGATCGGTCGCGACGACGCTGTTGTTGCCGCAGGTGGTGGACGCGGTGGACATCCCGGTGATCGCGGCCGGTGGTTTCTTCGACGGCCGTGGCTTGGCCGCTGCGCTGTGCTACGGCGCGGCCGGGGTCGCGATGGGCACGCGGTTCCTGCTGACCTCCGACAGCCGGGTGCCGCGCGAGGTGAAGCAGTCCTATTTGGACTCTTCGGTGTCGGACACCGTGGTGACGTCCCGGATCGACGGATTGCCGCACCGGATGCTGCGCACCGACCTGACCGACGCCGCCGAATCCCGCGGCCTGCTGCGCAGGTTGCCGGACGCGCTGCGGCAGGCGGTCGCGTTCAAAGCGCTGACCGGTGTGAGCTGGCGGCAGCTCATCAGCGACGGCCTCGCGATGCGGCGGGCGCACAACCTTCCGTTGCCTCGCGTGCTGTTGGCCGCCAACACGCCGATGCTGATCAAGTCCGCGCTGGTGGACGGCCGTCCCGATGCCGGGGTGTTGCCCGCCGGTCAGGCCGTCGGAGTCATCGACGAGTTGCCGAGCTGCGAAGAACTCATCGACCGCATCGTCACCGACGCGGTGCGCGTGCTCGCCACCACCGCTACGGGACCACTATCCCATCGCACAGGATCTTGATGTACTGATCCGCGATGACGTTGCTCGTGAGCTTTCCGCGCGGGTTGTACCAGTGCACGGTCGTCCACACCATGTCGCGGATGAAGCGGTAGGCCAGCTTGACGTTGAGGTCCGCGCGGAAGGCGCCGGAGCGCTGACCGTCCTGCAACACCCTGGTCCAGGTCCGCTCGAACTCGTTGGCCGCCTGCCGCAGGTAGCCGAACCGCTCGAACTGCGCCAGGTACTTCGACTCGTTCTGGAAGATCGCGATCGCCGCCTGGTGGTGCTGCATCGCGGCGAAGGACTGCCGGATGAGTTCGATGATCGCGGCGCGCGGGTCGCTCGCCTCGCGCAGCACCCGCTCGTTGGTCCGGCGCTGGGTGTCGAGGAAGTCGCGGAGGATCTCGTCGACCATCGACTCCTTCGAGTCGAAGTGGTGGTACAGGCTGCCGGAGAGGATGCCCGCGGCATCGGCGATGTCCCGCACGGTCGTCGCGAGGAAACCGCGGCTGGCGAACAATTCCCCAGCGATGGCCAGCAGTTCGGCACGCCGTTCGGAGCCGGATTCCCGCGCGGGGCGGGCGGACAAGCGCTTGGTCGAAACCACGAAACCATCCTCTCAGAGCGGGAGCACCCCGGCCCCAGTAGGTGGGTCGTGAGTGGCAATGGCTGTTAGAGCGACCATTGCCACTCACGAGCGGGTGCGTCACGGGTGCTGGTTGCTGACCGAGATGACCTCGCCGGTGAGGTACGTCGAGTAGTCGCTGGCTAGGAAGACGATCACGTTGGCGACCTCCCAGGGCTGCGCGGAGCGGCCGAACGCCTCCCGCTCGGTGAGTTCCGCGAGCAGTTCGTCGGAAGTCACCTTCGCCAGGTTCTCGTGCATCACCAGGCTCGGCGCGACGGCGTTGATCCGCACGCCCAGCGGCGCCGCGTCCAGCGCCGCGCACCTGGTCAGCGCCATCACCCCGGCCTTCGCCGCCGCGTAGTGCGCCTGCCCGGCTTGCGCGCGCCAGCCGACCACCGAGGCGTTGTTGACGACCACACCGGCATTGCCCTGCGCGCGGAAGAGCCGGACCGCCGCTCGGGTGCACCGGAACGTGCCGTTCAGGGTGACGTCCAGGACCTGGTGCCACTGCTCGTCGGTCATGTCCAGGATCGACGCCGTACCACCCAGCCCGGCGTTGTTCACCACCACGTCGATCTGGCCGAAGGTGCTGGTCGCGGTGTCGAACATCCGCTGCACCTGCGCTTCGTCGGTCACGTCGCAGGACACCGCCGCGATCTTGGCGCCGGGCAGGTCGGCGAGCGCGTCGCAGGTGGCTGCCAGCCGCCGCTCGTGCCGGTCGCTGATCAGCACCTGCGCACCTTCCTCCAGCATCCGGCGGGCCACCGCCGAGCCGATCCCGGTGCCCGCCGCCGCAGTCACCACCGCCGTCTTGCCAGCTAGCAACCCGTGAGCGGGCGGAGGTGTTGTCATGGCCTGGCCTCCCTGGGCAGGCCGAGCACGCGCTCGGCGACGATGTTGCGCTGGATCTCGTTGGAGCCGCCGTAAATCGTGTCGGCGCGGCTGAACAGGAACAGCCGCTGCCAGGCGTCGAGGTCGTACGGCGCGCCTCTGGCGAGCAGCCCACCCGCCCCGGCCACCTCCATCGCCAACTCACCGAGCCCGCGGTGGAACGTCGACCACATCAGCTTGACCACCGACGACTCCGCGCCGGGCGGACCGTCCGCACCCAACGTCCGCAGCACCGTGCAGCGCAGCGCCTCCAACCCGATCCACGCCTGCGCGATGCGGTCCCGCAGCAGCGGATCGTCGACGGCCCCGTTGGCGCGGGCCAGTTCGGTAATGGCGGTGAGTTCCCGGCGGAACATGACCTGCTGGTCGACCGTGCCAATACCGCGTTCGAACCCGAGCGTGCCCATCGCGACCCGCCAACCGGCACCGATCTCGCCGACGACATTGGCCGCCTCGGTGCGGGCGTCGTCGAAGAACACCTCGTTGAACTCCGAAGTCCCGGTCAGTTGCAGGATCGGCCGCACCTGCACGCCCGGCTGGTCCATCGGCACCAGCAGGTACGACAGGCCGTGGTGGCGTTGCCGCCGAGCATCGGTGCGTGCCAGCACGAAGCACCAGTCCGCGACGTGCGCCAACGACGTCCACACCTTCTGGCCGTTGAGCACCCACTCGTCGCCGTGCAGCTCGGCAGTGGTGGACACGTTCGCCAGGTCCGATCCGGCGCCCGGCTCGGAGTAGCCCTGGCACCACAATTCCCGCACCGCGACGATCTCCGGCAGGAACCGCTGCTGCTGCACCGGGCTGCCGAAGGCGATCAGCGTCGGACCGAGCAGTTCCTCGCCGATGTGGCCGACCCGCACCGGAGCCTCGGCGCGGGCGTACTCCTCGTGGAAGATCACCTGCTGCTGCACGGTGGCTCCCCGACCGCCGTGCTCGCGCGGCCACCCGAGGCAGGTCCAGCCGTGCTCGGCCAACAGCCGGTCCCACGCCAACCGCTCGGCGAAGCCCTCGTGCTCTCGGCCCGGCCCGCCCAACCCGCGCGCTGCGGCGAACTCGCCGGTGAGGTGGTCGCCGAGCCATTCCCGCACCTCGCGGCGGAATTCCGCCTCGGCTGCGCTGTCGGTGAGATCCACGCACCCTCCCAGCTGCTCGGAGTCCTTGACACCTGCGGAGCCAGTTGCGCGGCTCGCTTCGCCGAGCGGAGCGGCGATTTCGCGCAGACACCACGCGCTCCGCCGGTCGTGAGTGCGTGGCCGGGCTGGAGCCCGGTTGTGCACTCACGAGCAAGTCGTGCGACGCGCCCGCCCCGTCCGCCAGTTGCGAACTCTACCAAGCACTTGCTTGTTCGGCTAACCTCGACGTGCCGCAACCGCAACGCCGAGCTAGGAGCTCTCGATGGCAGCAGAGCACGCGGGCGTGCACTACGAGCGCCGGAAGCAGGTCGCCGTGGTGACGATGAACCGGCCCGACTACCGCAACGCGCAGAACTCCGCGATGACCTACGCGCTGGACGACGCCTTCTACCGGGCGTGCGAGGACGACGAGGTCAAGGTGATCGTGCTGGCAGGTGCCGGGAAGCACTTCTCCGCCGGGCACGACATCGGCTCCCCCGAACGCGACGTCGACGTCAGCTTCCCGCGCCGGGCCGGGCTGTGGTGGGACCACACCCGCCACCGCGGCGGCGAGTCGCGGTTCGCCCGCGAGCAGGAGGTCTACCTGGGCATGTGCCGCCGGTGGCGGGAGATGCCGAAACCCGCGATCGCCTCGGTGCAGGGCGCGTGCGTGGCCGGTGGGCTGATGCTGGCCTGGGTGTGCGATCTGATCGTGGCCAGCGAAGACGCGTTCTTCGCCGATCCGGTGGTGCGGATGGGCATTCCCGGCGTCGAGTACTTCGCGCACCCCTGGATGCTCGGGCCGCGCATCGCGAAGGAATTCCTGTTCACCGGCAAGCGGATGAGCGCGCAGCGGGCCTACGAGGTCGGCATGGTCAACCGGGTGGTGCCGCGCGATGAACTCGCGGACACCACGATGACGCTGGCCGACGAGATCGCCGAGATGCCCGGATTCGGGTTGGCGCTGGCGAAGAAGGCGATAAACCAGGCCGAGGACCTGATGGGCCTGCACAGCGGGATGGATTCGGCCTTCGGCCTGCACCACTTCGCCCACGCGCACAACGCGGAGGTCGGCGAGGACTCGCTGAGCGGCATGGATGCGCGCAGCATGAAACAGGCCGCGCAGGAGCGGGAGTAAGTGCCGTGGACCTCTCGTTCTCCGCCGCTGACCGGGCGTTCCGCGACGAGGTTCGGAAGTGGCTGCGGGAGCACGTGCCGCGAGAACCGCTGCCGTCGCTGGAAACCGAGGAGGGCTTCGCCGCGCACCGCCGCTGGGAGCAGGAACTGCACGAGGCCCGGCTGTCGGCGGTGTCCTGGCCCGAGGAGTTCGGCGGGCGTGGTGCATCTCTGCTGCAATGGGTGCTCTTCGAAGAGGAGTACTACGCTGCGGGTGCGCCCGGCCGGGTCAGCCAGAACGGCATCTTCCTGCTGGCGCCAACGCTTTTCGAGCACGGAACAGGACATCAGCGACAGCGCTATCTGCCGCGGATGGCCGCTGGCGCGGAAATCTGGGCGCAAGCCTGGTCCGAACCCGAAGCCGGCAGCGACCTGGCCGGGATCCGCTCCACCGCCCGGCGGGTCGACGGCGGCTGGTCGTTGTCCGGTCAGAAGACGTGGAGTTCCCGCGCGGCGTTCGCGGATCGGGCGTTCGGGCTGTTCCGCAGCGATCCGACGGCGCAGCGGCACCGGGGGTTGACGTACTTCCTCTTCCCGCTGGACGCCGATGGCGTAACGGTCCGTCCGATCCGGCGGATGGATGGCAAACCCGCGTTCGCCGAGTTGTTCCTGGACGAGGTGTTCGTGCCCGACCGCGACGTGCTCGGCACGGTCGGCGAAGGCTGGCGGGTGGCGATGAGCACCGCGAGCAACGAGCGCGGTCTGACGCTGCGCAGCCCCGGTCGATTCCTCGCGACGGCACGCCGCCTCGCCGAGTTGCCGGGCGCGCTCGACGACGACAGGGTTGTCGATGCGTGGATCGGCGCGCAGGCTTACCGGCTGGCCACGTTCGAGACCGTGACGAAGGTCCTCGAAGGCGGGACGTTGGGCGCCGAAGCCAGTCTGAACAAGCTGTTCTGGTCCGAATTGGACATCCAGCTGCACGAAATGGCCTGGGAACTCCTCGGGCCGGAGGCCGAACTGTCGCCCTGGGTCGAGGGATACCTGTTCTCACTCGCCGGTCCGATCTACGCGGGTACCAACGAAATCCAACGCAACATCGCCGCCGAACGGGTGCTCGGGCTACCGAGGGGGTCGCGATGAGGTTCGCGCTGGACCAGGAACAGCAGGACATGGCCGACGCCCTGCGGAACCTGCTCAACGCTGCTGACACCCCGCGAATCGCCCGCGACTGGGCGGTCGGCGACGCCGAGGCGTGGTGGAAGCTGTGGCGCGGGCTCGCCGAGCTCGGACTCACCGGGCTCACCGTTGCACAGCGCCACGGCGGCCTCGGGCTCGGACCGGTGGAACTGGCCGTCTGCCTGGAGGAATGCGGCTACGCCGCGCTGCCCGGCCCGCTGGTCGAATCGCTGGCCTTCCTGCCCCGGCTGCTCTCCGACGCGTGGCTGGAAGACCTCGCGGCGGGCCGATCGATCGGTACCGCCGTAATCGCCGATCACCTGCCGTACGCACTCGATGCCGACCAGGCCGACGCGGTGTTCCACTGCGACAGCACCGTGCGACGACTCGGCGGAATCCGGTTGCGCCGACAGGAGTCGTTCGACCCGACCCGCCGACTGTTCAGAGTGGATCATTCCGCTTCGGCGTTGGTATCGGGCGACTTCGACGCGGCTTTCGACGAGGGAGTGCTGGGTTGCGCCAGCTATCTGCTCGGTCTCGGGCGGCGATTGCTCGACACCTCGACCGAATACGTCAAGCAACGGCACCAGTTCGGCCGCCCGGTCGGCGAATTCCAAGCGGTGAAGCACCACCTCGCGAACGTTGCGCTGAAGCTGGAGTTCGCCCGCCCGCTCATCCGGGGTGCCTGCCTGTCGATGGCCGACGACGTTCCGTGGCGTTTCCGTGACGTGTCGGCGGCCAAGATCGCCGCCGGTGACGCGGCCTACGCCGCAGCGCGCACAGCGCTCCAGGTGCACGGCGCGATCGGCTACACCGCAGAGCACGACCTGCACCTGTGGTTGACCAAGGCGACCGCGCTGCGCTCCGCGTGGGGAACCCCGGCCTGGCACCGCCGCCGCGTCGCCGCAGCTCTCGCCACCGATACCACCACCCCGATCGGGGCCGCCTCCGGCGCTGGTGGCGCCGATTTCGCGAGAAATCGGCGGCATTCCGCGGCCGGATGAGTATTTGGAGGTGCCGTGCGTTTCGCATTCACCGAGGAGCAGGAAGAACTGCGCCGCACCGTGCGCAAACTGCTCGATCGCCACGGTGGCCCGCCGAGCCATGCACCGGATGCGCCCGATCCGGGCTACGACCCGGTGCTGTGGAAGCAGCTCGCGGAAGTCGGGGCGCACGGCCTGGCCATCCCGGAAGACCACGGCGGCAGCGGGTTCAGCCTGCTGGAAACCCTGATCGTCGTCGAAGAGCTCGGCAGGCGGCTGGTGGCGAATCCGTTCCTCGGCAGCGCCGTGATCAGTGCGGAAACCCTCCTGGCCAGCGGCAACACCGATGCCTGCGCACGGCTGCTGCCCGGCATCGCATCCGGCGAACGAGTCGTCTCGCTCGCCTGGGCGGAGCCGGATTCCCATTGGGAGGCCGACACATGCGCCACAACAGCACGCCACGACGATCGCTGGTTGCTCGACGGCCGCAAGTCCTACGTGCTCGACGGCGCGCAGGCCGACACCCTCCTGGTCGTCGCCGCGACGGCCGACTCGCCTTCCCTGTTCTCGGTGGATCCGGATCCGTCCATTGTGGCCTCGGCAACTCCGCTGGACCTCACCCGGCGGATGGCCGAGGTCCAGCTGACCGCAACACCCGCAACGCTCATCGGTGACGCGCCGCTGCAACGTGCACTGGATGTCGCGGCCGCCGCGATCGCCGCCGAACAGATCGGCGCCGCCCAGCGCTGGCTGCACGAAACGGTCGAGTACGCCAAGCTGCGCAGGCAGTTCGGTCGACCGATCGGCTCCTTCCAGGCGATCAAACACCGGCTCGCGGACTGCTACGTGGCGATCGAGTCGGCCCGCTCGCTCTCCTACGCGGCCAGCTGGGCGGTGTCCACTCGCGACGAAGCAGCGGCCGAACTGGCGGCGATGGCCAAATCGGCCTGCTGCGAAGCGTACTCAGCGATAGCCGCCGAAGGCATCCAACTGCACGGCGGAATGGGCATAACCTGGGAGCACGAAGCCCACCTGCACCTGAAAAGAGCCCACGCGGCCACCCACCTCTTCGGCACCCCCCGCGACCACCGCACCCGGCTCCCCTTGACGTCCCGCCCGTGATCCCCGGCCGGTCACGGATCACTTCAGCCGGGGCCCTGCGCGCGGGTCAACTCAGTTGGACGACTGCTTGGGCGTTGGCCAGGACCTCGATACCGTCGGTCGTGGCGGCCAGGTCCACCACGACCTGCTTGTCCCCGGTCTTCTCCGCCACGCGGCCGGTGACCACGACTTCCACTCCTTCGTCGTCGTCCGGGACCACCACCGGCTTGGCGAAGCGGACGCCGTACTCCAGCACCGCTCCCGGATCTCCCACCCAGTCCGTGACCAGCCGGGCCGCTTCGGCCATCGTCAGCATGCCGTGCGCGATCACGTTCGGCAGGCCCGCTTGCTTGGCGATCCGCTCGTTCCAGTGGATCACGTTGAAGTCGCCCGATGCTCCGCAGTACTTCACCAGCGTCAGGCGCTGGATCGGATAGTGCTCGGGGCCGATCTCGGTGCCGACCTCGACGTCGTCGTAACGCACGCTAGCCGCCACGGTTCACTCCCCTGCCTGCCCGGCCGCGGTGCCCCGCGACACGATGACGTTCATCGTCGCGCACACCAACTCGCCGTCCGCGTCGCGGATCTCGGTCTCGATGCGCACCAGCTCGTTGCGCCCCGCGTCGCGGATCTCGGCGATCCGCCCCTGCGCCGTGAGCACGTCACCGGCGCGGATCGGCCGCCGGTACCGGAACTTCTGCTCGCCGTGCACGACCATCCGGTGGTTGAGCCCGAAGTCGGGATGCCGGATCGGGCTGTTCGGCGATGCCGCGCCAGCCGCGACGATGCCGAAGGTCGGTGGGGCGATCACGTCGGGATGACCGAGTTCGCGCGCTGCCGCCGGACTGCGGTAGGCCGGGTTCTCGTCACCGACCGCGTCGGCGAATTCGCGGATCTTGCCGCGCGTCACCTCGTACGGCTCGTCGGAGCTGAAGGTGTGCCCGATGAAATCGCGGTTGATGGCCAATGGAATTCCTCTCCGCCGCGCTTCGCCGACCGTGCCGCGTTCGCACCACCAGGATCAGCCGAGGCGTTCGAGCACGGTCACGTTCGCAGTGCCGCCGCCCTCGCACATCGTTTGCAGTCCGTAGCGGCCGCCGGTGCGTTCCAGTTCGGCGAGCAGCGTCGTCATCAGCTTGGTGCCGGTGGCTCCCAGCGGATGGCCGAGGGCGATCGCGCCGCCGTTGGGGTTGACCCGCGCCGGGTCGATGTCGATCTCCTTCAGCCAGGCCAGCACCACGCTGGCGAAGGCTTCGTTGATCTCGACCACATCGATGTCTGCGGGGCTCAGCCCGGTCTTGGCCAGCGCGTGCCGGGTCGCCGGAATCGGCGCCGACAGCATGAAGATCGGGTCGTCACCGCGAACGCTCATGTGGTGCACGCGGGCGCGCGGCCTCAGACCGTGTTCGGCAACAGCCCGTTCCGAGGCGACCAGCAGCGCCGATGCGCCGTCGGAGATCTGGCTGGCCAACCCGGCGGTGATCCGGCCGTCCTCGCGCAGCGGCTTGAGACCTTCGAGCTTCTGCTTGTCGGTGTCCCGGCGCGGCCCCTCGTCGCGCTCGACACCGGCGATCGGCGCCAACTCCTCGTCGAACCGGCCGGTGTCGATGGCCTCGACGGCCCGGCGGTGGCTGGTCAGCGCGAACTCCTCCATGTCGTCGCGGGAGATGTCCCACTTCTGCGCCATCAGCTCGGCGCCCCGGAACTGCGTCACCTCCGCGTCGCCGTACCGGTACTGCCAACCCGCCGAACCGGATTTCGGCCCGTAGGCAACGGGAAACCCGAGCTCGCCCGCCGCACGCAGCGCGCTGCCGATCGGGATCGCGCTCATGTTCTGCACACCACCGGCGATCACCAGATCCGCTGTGCCGCTGAGCACCGCTTGAGCGCTGAAATGCACCGCCTGCTGGGAGGATCCGCACTGCCGGTCGATCGTGACGCCGGGGACGTGCTCGGGATAACCCGCCGCGAGCCAGCCGGTGCGGCCGATGTTGCCCGCCTGCGCGCCAACCGCGTCCACGCATCCCCACACCACGTCGTCGACCTCAGCCGGGTCTATCCCGGTTCGCGCCACCAGGTTCCGCAGCACGTGCGCGGACAGGTCGGCCGGGTGGATGCCGCTGAGCCCACCACCGCGTTTGCCGACCGGGGTGCGCACCGCGTCGATGATGTACGCCTCCGCCATGACTGCCCCTTCCGCACGGGCGGATCCGGACGCGCTGAATCCGCCGGACACCAGCAGCAGGCCCAGCCTAGCGAGCGGTGTCCAGCGGAACAAGCAAGCGTTAGGTTGCGGCTGGAGAACTCGCGCGGACCAGAGGCCCCGCACTCTCTCAGGGTTTGCGGGCGACTGCTCCGGCGATGCAGTACTGCACCGGGTAGCGCGGCCTCAGCCGGGGTCCGGTCGGCCACCAGTCGCAGCACCGCACCAGGCCGGGGTTGATGAATTCCAGCCCTGGGAACATGCCCTCGATCTGGGCATGGGTGCGGAACACGCCGGTGCCCATCGGACTGTGCAGGAACGTCTGCTCCATGCGGCGCGCCAGGTCGCTGTGCTCGGCGGTCTCCGGGTCGAGGAAATGGCTGATGGCCACGTAGGAACCCGATGGCAGCGCATCGATGTACTCCCGCATGATGTCGGCCGGTGGGCGCGCACCGTCGTAGTGGTGCAGGGTGCCCAGCTGGAACAGCGCGATCGGCTCGGCGAAGTCCAGGTGGCTGCGGACCACGTCGTCCTGCAGGATCCGCGCCGGTTCGAAGATGTCGGCCGGGCTGAAGTGGGTCTGCGAGTTCTCCTCCAGCAGGGCGCGGCCGTGCGCGAGCACGACCGGGTCGTTGTCGACGTAGACCACCCTGGCCTCGGGTTTGATCCGCTGCGCCACCTGGTGGGTGTTCTCCGCGGTGGGCAGTCCGGATCCGCAGTCCAGGAACTGGGTTACGCCGGTTTCGGCGGCGATGAACCGGGTGACCCGGATCAGGAACTGGCGGTTGTCCCACGCGAGCTGGTGGGCTTCCGGGGCGACCTCCCGAACGCGGCGGAAGACCTCCCGGTCGACCTCGTAGTTGTCCTTCCCACCAAGGAAAGCGTCGTAGACGCGGGCGATGCTGGCTTTGCTGGTGTCGATGTGGATCGGGGCGGCGTCGTCGTCGGACGCAGTGAGGTCAGCGGCCATGATGTCCTCGCTAGCGGATCGGGGTGTCGGGTGCCCGAAGATTGCATAGCGTACGAGCTTCGCTGCGCTGAGTAAACGACTTGTGTTCGCACCGTAATCCCAGGGGCCGGATCGTGGTCCGCGGCTGCCTGATCAGTGCGGGTATTCGCCCAGTAGTGGTGCGAGAATCGGGGCGGGCGATCAGGAGGTGGGCGATGACCGAGCAGGCGGATCCGAGATCCGCTCGCGACGAGGACTCCGGCACGGACGGCAGTCCGACGGCCCGGCGCATCATCCTGGGCGCACAGCTGCGGCGGCTTCGGGAGAACGCGGAGATCCTGCCCGCCGAAGCGGCCTACGCCATCCGCGGCTCGGAGTCCAAGATCAGCCGGATGGAGTTGGGCAAGGTCGCCTTCAAGGAGCGCGACATCGTCGACCTGCTCACGATGTACGGGGTGACCGATCCGGCCGAGCGGGCGCGTTTCCTGCAACTGGTCGCGGAATCCAAGCAACCGGGCTGGTGGAACCGGTACGCGGTGGCGATGCCGCAGTGGTTCCAGGACTACGTCGGGCTCGAAGGAGCGGCCGCCCGGATCCAGACCTACGAGCTGCAGTTCGTGCCGGGCCTGTTGCAGACCGAGGAGTACGCGCTGGCCATCGCGAGTTCGGGACATCCGAAACTGGTCGATGACGACGCGCGCCGCCGCGTGTCGTTGCGCATGAAGCGCCAGAAACTGCTCGCCCGGCCGGACGCGCCGCGGCTGTGGGCGGTGGTCGACGAATCGGTGCTGCACCGGCCGATCGGCGGCGTCGACGTGCTGCGACGGCAGTTCGACCACCTGCTGGAAATGACGAAGTTGCCCAACATCGCGTTGCAGGTGGTGCCGTTCGCGCTCAGCGGGTACGCGGCGGAAGGTTCGTTCACCATGCTGCGCTTCGCCGAACCCGAACTGCCGGACGTGGTGTTCCTGGAGCATCTCGGCGGCGCGTTGTACCTGGACAAGCGGGAAGAGATCGAGTGGTACGGCCGGACGCTCGACCGCCTGATGGTCGATGCCCGGACTCCCGAGCAGAGCAGGCAAATGCTGTTGAAGATGCGGGCGGCGCTGTGATCCGATCGTTCGAGTACGCACAGTGATCGCTTGATCGCGCTGCGCTGTGGTACCGTCTCGTGCAATGGCGTATGCAATTGCATGTGCAGTTGACCGAGGAGATCTGATGAGCGATCAGTTCGAGGTCCCGGTCGCCGAGCTCGCGGGTGTGACCTGGCGAAAGTCCCGTCACAGCGGGAAGTGGGGCAACTGCATCGAGCTCGCCGCGTTGGACGACGGAACCATCGCGTTGCGCCAATCGCGCCAGTCGCACGGGACTGCGCTGATCTGCACCCGAGCAGAACTGGCCGCTTTTTTCAGCGGTGCCAAGGACGGTGAATTCGATGACCTCGTCCTTTGAGGCCCATCCTGATTCCAGCATCCGCCTGCGCCAACTCATGGCGCGTGGATTCCGGCTGATGCCACCGGTTCGGGACACCGACGGCGAGCTGATGGCCCTGATCTACGTGCGGCCGCACGGCGACATCATCGACATAGTGGAGTTGCGCGGCGAGGACGACGTGCGCGCAGCACGGGTTTCGCGCAAGGACGGCATTCGGGACGACCCGAGCACGGCGCAGTGGCGGACGGCTGGCGCGGCGTGCGACGTCCTGGACCAGGTGCTCGCGCTCCCGGAGCGGCTGATCATCGTGCGCGCGTGATGTTCGGCCGCGAGCGGACCGCTCCAGTCAGCTCAGCTTGGCCAGCAACTCGCTCGCTTGTTGGGCGAAGGACGGATCTTCGGTGCGTGCCGCGCGGTCGAGCAGTTCGCGCGCCTGTTGCACCTCGCCGCGCTGGTAGCGGATTTCGCCGACCCGGTAGGCCGCCTCGGCGATGAGTTCCCGGTCTTCGGTGTGCGCCAAGGTGTATTCGTAGTGCCGGAGCGCGTCGGCGTGCTCCGCCCGCCAGTAGTGCATCTCCGCCAAGTGGGCGGCGGCCAACGCGGCCGTGGGGTGACCGAGGTCGATCAACGCCAGGAACCACGGTGTTGCCGCGTCGAGGTTGTTGCGGCGTTTGGCGATCACCCCGAGGTTCATCGCGGCCTTCGCGGACAGTTCCGGGTCATCGGACTCCCACGCCCGCAGGCTCCACTCGCGGGCCGCCACGTCATCGTCGGCTTGGTAGGCCATCGAGGCCAGTTCCAGCAGCGCTTCCCGCGCGTAGCGGTCCTGCGGGTCGGTTTCGATCAGCTGCAGGTAGATCTGCCGGGCCTGTTCGAGATCGCCTTCCAGGCGCAGCGATTGGGCCAACGCGTAGCTCGCCATCGGGGAGAACTGCTCGTCGTCGCTGTCCGCTGCTTCGCGGAACATCTCGATCGCCCCGGCCGTGTCGCCCTCGTCGCGCCGCTTGAGCCCGAGCATCGCCTTCATCGCGGTGCCCATCACTTCGTCCGGGCTCTGCATGAGCTCCTCGACGGCGGCCGGATCGCCGTCGCCCAGCAACTCGATCAGCCGGTACTTCGCCAGCGCGGCCGACTGCTCGTCGCCGGTGGCCAGCACCCGTTCGTACGCCTGCCGGGCGCCCACCAGATCACCACGCCGGTGTAGCGCTTCGCCCAGTGCCAGCACTGCTTCCGGCGCGGGGTTCGGGGCACCGATCTCCACCGCGCACCGCAGGTAGACCAGCGCGACGTCGTGGTCGTCGGCTTCGATGAAACCGGTGCCGGTCTCATGGGCCCACTCCGCGACGTCGCGGTCGGGGACGACTTGGACCATTCTGCGCAAGGTGTCGGTCGCGCCGAGGTGGTCGCCGCCAGCCCGCTGTTCTTCGAGCACCACTCGGATGTTGTTCAGCGCGTCTTCGCCCAGCTCGTCGTCGGCCGCGTGCGAGGCGGTCTGGACGAAAGCCGCGACCGCGCCCGCGAGGTCGTGCTCCTCGTACCGGATCAGGCCCAGTCCGAACTCGCCGCGCGCCGCGATTCCCGGCTCGTCGCACCGGCTGACCCGCTCGAACTCGATCCGCGCCGCATCGCGATCGCCTTGCGCGAGCAGCAGTTCGCCGAGTCGGCTGCGCGCAGCATCTGAATGTCCGGGCACGCCGAGTTCCGCGGCCTTGCCGAACCACCCGATGGCCTCGGCCGGGTTTTCGGCGCGCTCGCCGAGCAACCCCATCCCGATGATCGCCGTGTTCGGATCGGGCGACGAGGTCGCCCGGTGCAGCAGTTCCAGCGCCGGTTCCGCCGTGTCGGCGAGTTGTGTGATGCGGTGGTGCAGCGCCGCGCCGAACTGCTCGGGCGACTCGGCGGATTCCTCAGCCCGGTCCCAGATCGCGCGCGCTTCGACCGGGTCACCGGCAACGTGGTGGAGGTAGCCGAGCAGCAGACCCGCGTCCACCGCAGCGACGCCGGACCCGGTGGAGACGGCCTGCCGACAAGCGGATTTCGCGCCTTCCGGGTCGTTCAACCGGGCTAGCAGTTGCGCCAGCAGCACTCCGGCGCGGGCGACCGCCTCCGGCACGTCCGCGCAGGCGGCGCGGCGGTACCAGACCAACGCCATCGCTTGCTCCCGCCGCCGCTCGGCGAGCTCGCCGAGGGCGATCTGCGCCTGCGGTGCGAGAGCGGGGTGCCCGTGGTCGGCGACCATCCGGAACAGCACCTGAGCATCAGGGCTGCCGTCCGCGGCCAGCGCCCGGCCGAAATCCAGGCCGAGTTGCGAACACACCTGCAGGTCGTCCCCGGACGCCCCGCCCAGGATCGGGACCGCCGCCGAGGGGTCCGTCCAGGCCGCGCACCAGAAGTCGGCGGCCCGCGCGGAGCCGAAGTGCTCACCGACGGCCGCCCGCGCGCCATCGACGTCGCCTTCCCGGATCAGCCGGAGTGCCCGCTGTTCCGCGGTTTCGGCGCCCATCTGCTGGTAGACGTACGGCGTGATGTCCGGGTCTTCGAACTCCAGCGCCCGTTCGTAGGCGGACCTCGCCCCCGCTTCGTCCCCGGCGTCCCGGAGCAGATTGCCGAGGTTCAGCGCGGCGTGCGCCTGGGCGCCGGGCACCCCGGAGGAGATCGCGCGTTCGTACGCCTCTCGCGCCGGGGCGATTTCGCCCTTGCTGGCGAGCAGAACTCCGATGTTGGCGGCGGAGTGGGCCGCCTCCGCGCGGGAGCCCACCGACTCAGCGCGGCGGAAGGCGTCGATCGCGCCGTCGATGTCGCCGCGCCCATCGCGTAAGGCGGCCAGTCGCAGCGCCGCGTCCGCGGCGTTCCCGGCACCGCTGGCGGCGACCTCGCCCAGCAACGCGTCCGCCCGGTCCAGTTCTCCCTTGCCCCGAAACAGGTCCGCGAGGCTGCACTTCGCCACCGCTGCCTCGTCGGCGTCATTGCCCTGGGCAGCTTTTTCCCAGGCTGCCGCTGCGGCGTCGACGTCGCCGCTCTCGTTGCGCAGCGCGCCGAGGAAGAGCCAGCCCTGCTGGACCTTCTCCGGGTGACCGGCCTCGACCACCAACCGCAGCGCCCAGTCGGTGAACTCGACCGAGCCTCGGCGCTGGTACCGGTGCGCCAGGCTCAGGCAGAGCTGCGTGACGGTGTAGTGGGGTTTCTCGTCGTCGACCAACGCCAGGAAGCTGGCCCGCGCCGGTTCCAGCTCCTGCCGGATGGCGCGCATGCCGAAGGCCGCGATCGGGGCGGCGGCGGAGCTGGAGCCAGCGGCCTGGGTGAACAGCGCCAGCGCCGACTCCAGGTCGTCGGCCTCGACGAGTTCCTCACCGAGCAGGAACGCCGCGCGCGGCCCGAACTCCGGATGGCCGCTGGCCGCGGTCTGCCGGTAGAGGTCCAGCAGCGCGTCGTGCCGGTCCCACGTCCGGTACAGCAGGGCGAGCTTGCCGAACACCTCGCTGACCACGGCGGGATGCCGGGTGGCCATCGCGGTTTCGTACGCCGCGATGGTGCCTTCGAGATCTCCCTGGTCCAGCAGCAGATCACCGAGGTGCGCCGACGCCCACGGTCGCAGCGCCGGATGCCCTTCCTCGACGACCCGGCCGAGCAGGCGCAGACCTTCGTCGTGCCGCTGTTCCCGCAGCAGCCAGCTGGCCAGCAGGTGGCCCGCCTTCGTCCAGACGAGCCGGTTCGGCGACTCGACCAGCCTGCTCAGCACTTCCACGGCAGCCGGAACATCAGTGGTCATCAGGTGCTCGGCCTTGACCACCGAGGCCAGGTCGCGGACCTCTGGTGCGGTGTCGGTGAGGAGCTGGTCGAGCATCAGCTCGTCGTTGTTCTCCAACCGGAACAACGCCTCCAACACCGGACTCGCCGCGGGCTCGTCGAGCAGTGCGCCGCGGAACGCGCCGTCCTGCGCCAGCGATCCCTCGTCGGCGACTGCGGCCCGCCGCAGCACCTGCCTCGCCCGGTCAACGTCGCCCATGGTCGCTTCCACCAGACCGAGCGAGTTGGCCGCCATCACCGACCAGATTCGCGCGTGCATTTCGATGACCTGCTGGTAGGCGGCCCGCGCGGTGGCGAGGTCACCCACCTTCGCCGCCTCGCGAGCGCGCATCGCCAGTTGCTTCGCGTCGTCGCTGGCGGGGTCCTGCTGGGCGTCCATCACGTCCATCATGGACAGTGCGAGTTCGGCTTGGTGGGCCACGTGCGGATCTTCGGCCTCGGCGGCCTGCCGGAAGGCCGCCACGGCGGCGTTCTGGTCGCCGTGCTCGTAGAGCAGCACGCCCATGTTGTAGGCGGCCAGCGGTGCTTTCTCCGGGTGTCCGGACTTGGCGACCTTGCCGAACGCCTCGACCGCTGCCGCGATGTCGCCGCTGTCGCGCTGCAACTCGGCCAGCACGCCGAGCGCCTCGATCGAATAGCGCGGGTGGCGGGTGTTGATGACCCGCTGGTAGGTGTCGCGGGCCTGGTCCGGCTGACCGAGCTCCCCGAGCTGCATCCCCAGGTGGATCAGCGCGTGCAGCCGGACGTCCGGGCGCGGATCGTCGGCCGCGCGCCGGAACGCCTCGGCCGCGCCCGACGGATCGGCCAGGTCCTCCAGCACACCGCCCAGCAGCACGTATCCCCAACCGAGGTGTTCGGGGTGCCCGTAGGCGATGATCCGCTCCGCCATCCGCCGGGCTCGCTCGGGATCGTCGACGTGCAGCGCGTACAGCTTCGCCGCGCCCAACGAGCCGTAGTTCGCATGCCCGCTGTCCAGCAACCGCACCAGGATCGGCTCGGCGTCGTGGTCCCGGCCCTGCTCCAGCAGCAGGCATGCCTGGTCGTAGGCGACCTGCAGGTACTCCCCGGCGGAACGCTCGCCCGGCGCGGGCAGGTCCAGTTCCGAGGCGAGCGCGACCACGCCGGGGTCGTTGCAGGCCAGCGCCCGATCGCGGGCCTCGCGGGCGCCCGCGGCGTCACCGAGCATGTGCAGCACCTGCGCCAGCAGGGCATCGGCGCGGCCCGCCGCGTCCGGGTCGGCGCCGTCGGCGGCGATCCGCAGCACGGCCTGGGCGGCGGTCAAATCGTCGGCGTCGAACAGCAGCAGCCCGAGCGAGATCGCTGCCATCTGCGCGTAGATCGGGTGCCCGGAGTCGATCGCCCGCTGGTACATCGCGCGGGCGCCGGGCGCGTCGCCGCGCTCGTCCAGCAGCGCGGCGAGCAGGCAGGCAGCGTGCACGGCGGTGTCGAAGTCGCCGTCGTCCAGCACAGTGCGCAACTCGTACTCGGCGGCGGCGTGATCACCGTTGATCCACAGCTGTCGGGCTCGGGTGACCCGCTGCTCCCACAGTGACATGCCGTGCCTCCGATCAGGTGATCATCGATCGCGGCGAGAATATCGGTCCGACACCGCCAGTCGCGGCGAATCCCCATCATCGAATTCCCGACGAAGATCACCTGGTCGGGCGGCAACCTCCGGCCCGCTTCGGGCGTCCTACGGCTTCGGCCGGGTGCCAGCCGCGAGCCGTCCAAAGGGGACGAAAAAGAGCGGGCCGTCCGCGCCTGTGCGGACGGCCCGCTCCGGTCGAAATACCGTTGCGAACGTCAGTGGGTCAGCTGGCCATTTGCTTGAGCCGCTCGATGCCTTCCCGGTACTGGTTCAGGTCGGTGCTGCCGCTGATACCGGCGACCTGGCCCTGGTCGGTGTACTGCCAGAAGTCCCAGTCGTTGAAGCCGTTGGGCACCGTCGGGTTGTCCACGCCGTAGGACGCCAGCCACAGCGCGTGGCCGCCGAACGTGTCGGTGCCGCCCATGCACTGCCGCCAGAACGACGGGTTCGCGTAGATGATCGCGTCCTTGCCGGTGCGTTCCTTGACCTTGTCGTTGAAGGTCTTGGTCCACAGGTGCATGTCGTCCACGGACAGTCCGTAGCAACCGCCACTGTTCGGGTCAACCTCCAGGTCCAGCACCGGCGGCAGGGTCTTGCCGTCGTTCTGGTAGTCGGCGAGGTTCAGGAACCGCTCGGCCTGCACCTCCGCCGAGGACGAACTCGGCCGCGCGAAGTGGTAGGCACCGGCGATCAGCCCGGCGCCCTTCGCACCGTGGTACTGCTCGCTGTAGCGGGGGTTGGAGAAGCTGGTGCCGTCGGTGGCCAGCACGAAGGTGAACTTCTTGCCGTCGGCGGCGACCTTGCTCCAGTCGATGCTGCCGTTGTGGTTGGACACGTCGATGCCCTCGGCTGGCGGACCCAGCGGTGCCTGGGGCGCGGGCTGTGCCTCGGGCGCCGGTTCCGGGGCAGCCTGCGGCTGCTGGGGCGCGGGCTGCTCAGCCGCAGGCTGCTGGGCCTGCGCCGGGGCGGCCTGTTCGGGGGTCACCTGGGCCGGGACCTGGATCGGCGCGGCCAGGGCGGCCTCGCCGACCTCGGCCTTTTCCGGGCCGGATGCGGCGCTGCCGATCACCAGGCCCACCACGCCGACCGCGGCGATGGCGGCGCCTGCCTGCATCGACCGCGTCCGCGGTGCCCGCCGCACGGATTCGGGCAGCTTGTCCTGGACCGCGGTCACGTGCGGCGCCACCCTCTCCCGGAGGCGCTGCACCACGGGTGCGTCCTGGATGCGCCGCAGCAGTGGCGCCAGCCACTGCAGGAAGCGCTGGATCAGTGGTGCGAGCCACTCGCCGACGCGGTGCGCCGCCGGGCGCACGCGATCCACTGCCGTGCGCAGGGCCGCATCGGCTCGCAGCGCAGCGGAGCGCCACCCTCGGTCAGTCGCCTCGCGGGGGGTCGAGGCGTGATCGGTGTGTTCGGGGGATCTTTTTTGGTCGGAGGATTCGGGGTTCACGCGTCCCCACACTCCAGCACGGAGCGTGTACGTGCATCGCGGTTTGTACGTACGCGACTACCTAGGTTTAACCCTTTTGAGCTACATAGCCCACCCGGTCCATCACCAATAGTGACTGAAAACGGTCGACGGCAAGATCCTGGGGGCCCAGGTCACAGCCCTGGCATCGGCCGGGTGGCCGCCCGGCGCAGCAGTGCGTGACCGATCGTTCTCGGACCGTGCGCACCGCGGAGCAATATCAACTTGATCAATGCGGCCCAGCGGTTTCTCGTCCGGTGGTAAGAACAATCTTGAGGAAGCCGTGCACCACACCTGCACTCGCGGAGCTGACATCGATGGGAACGACCGTCGCGCGCCGGTCCGGGTCGCGTGCACTGGTCCTGTGGCCGGTGTTGGTGTGCGCCGCGTTCCTCCTCCTCGGGTGCGCGGACTCGGCCCGCCGGGATGCGACCAAGGTGTACTGCCTCTCCACCGCGCAGCAGGGCTCGCTGGTCGATGCGGCCGTGGCGCTCGGCCTCGCGGAGCGCACCGCAGACGCCACGTCGCTGGTGGTCACCGGTACCACGCGCCCGCTCAAGGTCGAGGACTGGTCGAAACAGCGGCCGTCCGACTTCGACCGCGCGTGCAAGGCGCTGTCCGCACCCGCCCTCGCCGCGAACCCCTCCGGTGCGCAGGCGTTGTGGAACGTGCTGCTGCCGGTGGTCGCCGGTGCGGTGCTCACCCTGCTGACCACCACGTGGCGCGACGAGACCAGCCGAGGTCGCCTGCTGGCCGACGACCTCCGGACCGCGGCGACCGCGTTCACCAGTGCCGCCAAGGAATACCTCGGCGGCTGGACCGAACCGGGCGCACCCCGCCCGGCCGAGCAGGACGTGCGGGACCGCCGAGCGGAACTGGCCGCTCGGCTGCGCACCGTCCGCGTCCTGCATTCGCGTTGGCGGGCCCCGCGCGAAGCGCAGCAACAACTGACCGGCAACCGACTCGGCGACGAGATCGTCCAAGGCTGGACGACCATTCGAGACGACGAGCGGACCCAGCGCGCCGCGACCTTGCACGACGAACTGTCGCAACTCGACACCACGATCAACCAGATCGCGCACGCGTTGGAACGCCCCTGGCGCCCGCATCGGCGCATGCGCCGGGCCGAGCCGAGGAAGACGGACCGATGAACCCCTACCTGGTGCCGGAAACCACGGGGCGACCGCAGGCCCCGCTGTGCCCGCACGAGACGGCCGAGCACGAGAGGTACTACGTGCCGGTGGACAACACGCAGGCCGCCTTCGAGAAGTTCCAGGAGGAGATCGGCGACACCGCGAGCCTGCTGCACGAGGGACGGCTGGTGGTCGCCGCCGGCCAGCAGGGCTGCGGCAAGACCTCGCTGATCAACCGCTGCGCCGCCTGGCTCGCCGAGAACCTGCCGCACGGCGAGATCGTCTCGCTGGTCGACGAGTCATCGGCCAGCGATCCGATCGAGCACCGGCTGACGCTGGTGTACGAGTGCCTGCTCGCCGACCTCGCCAGGAGCAAGGTGCTCAGCGCCGACCAGGTCCGGGAACTCGCCGAGCTCCGCGACCGGCTGGAACTCGGCTACCGCACGCTGAGCAACCGCCTCGACGCGCTGGACAGCGGCCTGGCGCTGATCGTCCTGCTGCCCTCGTCGGAGGATCTGGTCAAGGAGATCGAGCACTACGCGAGATTCGCCCGCCGCAAGATCCTCTTCTTCGCGGAGAGCTCCTATGTCGACTACGTCGACCGGCACTGGGCGCAGATTCGCCGGGCCTGCCGGGCAGAACCGGTGCTGCTGCGGGTCGGTCCGCTCGACGACGGCGACGGCTGGCTGTTCGCGCGGACCCGCCAGGAACTTCACCCGGATGCCGGTGTGTACCCGAAGGTGACCGAGGAGACCATGCTGCGCGTGACCACGAGTGGCTATCCGACGTCGATCGGTCAGCTGCAAACGCTGCTCTACGGGGTGTACGAGGATTTGCGACGCCGGTCACCGGAGGAACTCGCGTTACGCTCGCCGGAGTTGAGCTACGAGGAGATCACCGACTACTTCTTCCGGCTGATGCGGACGCCAGGCGAGGACACGACGCGATGAGCGGCAGCCACTCGGACAACGCCCGGTCCGTCGAGGTGAACCCGTTCTCGCCGACCGCGGTGGCCCGAGTCGCCGAGTTCGCCCCGGACACCGTCACCATCCCCACCCCGGCGATCCGCGAAGCGGTCCGGCTGCTCGACGGGTACCTGGAATCCCCGCAGCACGGCAACGTGATCGCGATCGTCGGCGACTACGGCACCGGGAAGACGCACCTGGCCGTCGAACTGCTGCAGCACGCCAACCGGCGGGCGCCCGAGGTGACCAAGACGATCTACCTCGACGCACCGGCGGGCACTTTCGTCGCGCTGTACCGGAGATTCATCGAGCAGCTCGAACTGCGCGACGTCCGCGAGCGCGTCCAGGAGTACTACGCCGACATCGTCGCGGACGCGCTCAGCCAGTCGGCGTTCGGCATGGATCTCGCGCAGCCGTTGCGGGCGGGCGAGATCGATCCGATGGAGGTGGTCTCCCGCCTCGGTCTGATGGAGAGCAGCTTCCTGCAGCAGGTGCAGCGGAAGCTGGAGGACGTGACGCACAACGAGGCGTTCGGCACCGCGCTGACCCTGTTGCTGCGCCCCGGTTTCGACGACGTCGTGTGGGAGTGGTTGACCGGCCACGAACCCGACCAGATCCTGGCGGATCGCGGGATCGCCGCAGCGGTCGACACCGACGCGGCGGCGCTGGAAGCGATGGGCGTCTTCGCGCTGCTCTACGGCCACCGCGACCGCCGGTTCATCGTGGTGATCGATGAACTGGACAAGGTGCTCTCGGCGGCCAACCGACCGACCGAGGACGCCATCGAGGGCTTCAAGAAGCTCCTGGAGGTCTTCGCCGGGGCGCGGGCGATGCTGGTGCTCGCCGGACTGCCGGACTACCTCGAAGTGCTCAGCGGCAACGCCCGGCAACGGATCGGGCGGGTGATCACCGCGTCCGCGTTGAGCGCGGAGAACACCATCGACTTCATCCGGGAGAGCCGCCGCCGGGCGCACGGCGTGGACGCCCTGGAACCGTTCACAGTGGACACGGTCAACTACCTGGTCAAACTCACCGACGGCATCGCCCGCAAGATCGTGCGGCTGTGCTTCCAGCTCTACCGGAAGGCGACCGAGCAGCAGCAGCTGGTCACCGTGGCGATGGTCCACGAGGTGGCGCTGAACAACCAGTTCGACCACGCGAGCATCGACGACGTCCGCAACGCGATTCGACGGGTGCTCAACGCGCAGGGCTCCACCTACCGCCGGGACCAGATCGTGGGTCTGGACGAGAATTCGCGGGCGGATTACTGGATCCCGGTCGGCCGGAGTGGCTCCGGTTGCGCCCTGCTGCTCACCGAGTCCGTGCTGACCACTGAGGACAGCCAGCGGTTGGCCCGGCGCGCGACGGCGATCCGCAATGCCGCCGGGCAGGTGGAAGCGCTGTTGGTCGTGGTCGGCTACCTGCCCACCGAATTCGCCGCCGAGCTCGGCGCCGCCTTCGGCGCCGAGCCGCTGGTGTACGACCACTGGACGTTCAACGAAACGCTGGCCAGCGCGCTCGCCGCCCGCATCCGGGGGTTGGAGTCCGTCGCGGCCGACGATCCGCTGGAGGCCGTCCAGGAGCGGCTGTCCCGGATGAGCCGCCAGCAGACCAACACCCAGCGGTTCATCGAGCAGCTCGCCATCCGGCTGGAGGACATGCGGACTTCGTCGGACCGCCAACTCGCGGTGTTGCAGCGCGAACTGGCCGGTGTCTCCGACACGCTCTACTCGGCCGCGCCGCACGACGAGGACGACGCCGAGGTGCCGACGCCGTTGCGGCTGCCCGCTGAGGTGGCGCGGCTGTTCAGCGATGCGGTGAGCGCGTTGGACTCGCTGAGCCAGGTCGTCGTCGTGCTGCGCGCCGCTTTCGTCAGCACCGATCAGGTCCCGGTGCGCTCGATCGACGTCCGCGACGACATCCGCGACTGGCTGCGGTCGCAGAAGGTGTTCCCGGCGGTCGGGGTGGCGGTCCTGCTGAGCAGGCTGGTCGTGGCGTTCCGGGACGGCATCGCCGACTGGTACCGCTCGTCCGCGCCAACGGAGCAAGGCCAGCTCTACGCCGTGGACCGGGAACGCCTTTCCACGCTGTGCCGCACCTATGACGTGCTCTACGAGTACCTGCCGTTGATCGGCCTGGAAGTCCTCGGCGACCTCGCGACGAGCTCGCCCGGAGCGGACGACTTCTACGGCCAAACGGTTCGATCACCGGCGCGCCTGGCCGACGTCCGAGAAACCCTGGACGGCCTCGGCTCCCGAGTCCAAAACGCAATGCTGGAATCCTTCGCCCCCGCCAGCGGCGGCGGGGACGGGTGAGGGGCACCCTTCACCAACTTACTTGGTGAAGGGTGCCCCTCACCTCTCACCCGAATGGGGTCGTGGGCGCGAAAGGCGGTTGGCGCCGGTTTTCGCACTCACGACTCTGGTTGCCGGGTTCCGGCCAGCTGGGTGGCCAGGTCGGCGACCTTGTGCTCCGCGCGGGCCACCCGGCCCTGGTCCAGCGTCACGCCGACCAGGAACTCCCCGGCTCGCACTCGGCGGTAGTAGATCGCACCCTGCTCCAGGTCGAGCGTCAGCCGCGTCGTCCGGATGCCGAGCACCTCGCCCACGATCCGGCTCAGCTGCCCCACGACCGTCGGCAGCCGGGCGCCGAGGTCGCGGTAGCGGCCGCGTCGGGCTTCGGCATCGATCTGGGTGAAGAACCTGGCCGCCCGGCGGTGGTCGAACTGATCGGCGATCGCGCTCGGCTCGCCGCCGCGCCACAGCGCTGCGTAGTGCAGGTCGGCGAAGCTGACCGCCGACCGGACCAACTCGAAAGCCATTGTGTCGTCGAGGTTTTCGCCGCGCGGGCCGTCTTCACCGCCTGGCTCGGGGACCTCGTCGGAGTCCTCGCCCGTCGGCTTCGGCACGAACCAACCACCGGGGTTCGTGCTCTCACCGAGCCTGCGGCGCAGTTCGGCCACCAGACCCACCGTCGCGGCATCCGCGGAGTCCACTGCCGACGCTTCCAACGCGTAACCGACCAGGTATTCGTTCGACCTGACCGAGCAGCAGTAGATCGCGCCGCTGGTGGTTTGCAAGACCGTCCGGATGAGCCGACCGCTGCGGATCCCGCGCAGGGTGCGGTCGATTTCGTTGACCTCGCTGCTGAAGTGCCGACCGATCAGTTCGTGCGGATCGTCAGCACCCAGTTGGACGTCGTGCACCGCGAAGTTGAAGATGCCGTTGTTGTAGTGCGCCAGGTAGCGCAGCCCTTGCTCGCTGCTCACCACCGCGCGGCAGAGTTCGACTTGCTCGTCGATCCGGTGGTCGGCGTGCGGTGCGCGCCGCTCGACCGGGCCGACGGCCCGCAGGTCACCCGCTTCGGGTCCAGTCACGCCGGGTCCCCCTCATCAGGTCGTCGGAACATCGAGGGTCACTTCTTGCCACTGGTCCGCGTTGTTCGCCAGGTTCGCGGCGGCGACCAGGGTGTACGGGTGATCGCGGACCAGGAATTCCCGGCCGTTCTCGTATGCCTCGCGTTGCAGCTCCAGCGCCCGGTCGACCTCCCCGGCGTGCGCCAGGGCGCGGGCGTGGTTGATCGCCGCGGCCAGCGTCCACGGGTGTGCCTCGCCGAGCCTGCCGCGCAGCCCTTCCCAGCCTTCCCGGCCGGAGGTGAGCGATTGCTCGACGTCTCCCGCGCCTCGGCTGAACACGGCGTGGTCGACCTGGCACATCAGCGTGAAGGGGTGGTATGCGCCGAGCAGGCTCTGGTACTCCCGCAGGCAACCGTGTCCCAGGTCGGTGGCGGTCGCCGAGTCCCCGGTGCCGTGGTGATCGGCGGCGAAGCTCAGCTTGCAGGCGCGGGTGTTCGGGTGGTCCTCGCCGTAGATCTCCCGGTAGCGCTGCAAGGTTTCGGCGTCGCGGTCCCGCGCGGCCAACGCGTCGCCCGAGCGCCGCAGGGCGATCGCGCGATTGCGCTGGATGCGCAGTTCGTCGGGATGGTTGGGCGGACGGATCGCCAGGATGTGGTCCAGGGCTTCCTTGAGCACCGCCAGCGATTCGGCGTACCGGCCGAGTTCGCGGAGGTAGATCCCGACCGAACCCGCGGACCACCAGACGTCGGGGTGGTCCGGCCCGAACAGGGCCAGGCGGCGGTCCCGGTTCTCCTGCTGCAACGCCAGGGCGGCCGGGACGTTGCCGACGAGGAACAGCGAGTGCGCCAGGTTGTTGGCCGCCCGAAGGGTGTCCGGGTGGTCATCGCCGAGTTCGGCGCGGAATCCCCGCAGGGTCGTCTGGTCTTCGGCGACCGCCTCGTCGAACCGGGCCAGGCTGCGCAGGCCGTCGGCCAGGCCCCGAGCCGTCTTGAGCGTGCGGGGGTGCGTCGCGCCGAGCACCCGGCGCTGTTCGGCCAGCAGATCCTGGTCCAGTTCCAGCGCTTCGGTGCGCCGCCCCAAAGACCGGTGCAGGTTCGCCAGCAGGAACCGCAGGCGCATCCGCAGCCCGGTGGTGGTCAGGTCGCCGGTCTGGTCGGCGGTCCAGCGGACCAGGGCCTCGTTGCCCAACCGGATCGCGAACCGCCAGGCGTCCGGCCCGCCTTCGATCTGCAGGTAGCGCACCTGTTCCACGACCCACCGCCGCACCTCTGGCGCCGCGCTGTGCAGGGCACCCGAGACGACCAGGTGCTTCTGCAGTTCGGCGAACTCGCGGATCCGCTCGGGCGGCTCGCCTTCGGCGTCGGTCGGCGCGACGGCCGCCAAGCCGTGCAGCACATCCGCTTGTCGGGCCTGGCGTTGTTCGGACGTCATCAGGTGGCCGATCAGTTCCTTGACGACGCGGTGGATGCGCAGCGTCGGCGGCTGCCGCCAGTCGAGGTCGAACAACCCGAAGCGAGCGCCGCGCCACAGCACCCGGTCCAGTTCCAGGGTGTCCCAACCCAGCTTCTCGTCCATATCGGACAGTGCGGTCAACAGGCGCCCGGATCGCAGCAGCCGCAAGGCGACACCGTCCGGCGACAGGAACACGCACAGCTCGGCCGCGCGGACGGCCGCCTGACCGAGGCGATCCTCCTGCAACGTCTTGAGGACCACGTTCACCGTCTCGGCCAACCCTGGCGCGGCGGGCACGGCGTCGTTGACCGCTTCCCGGCGGAACCGCGCCTCGAATTCGTCCGCGGCCCACGCCGCGGATTCCGCTCGGGTGTTGCCGTGCTGGGTCAGCAGGGTGACTGCCTCCCGCAACCACGCTGCGGCCAGCCGCAGGGTCAGCGGCATCTGGTCGAGCAGCTCCGCGAGCCGCTCGGCGTCCATCATGGACAGATCTGGCGCGGCATTCTGCAGCAGTGCAACGCTGTCCTCGGCCCGAAGCCTGCCGATCTCACCGGTACCGTCCGCCGCTCGCGTCGTGACGATCACGTGCCCAGGCCCGCCGTCGGGCAGCAGCCCGTCCAACACCGAGGGATCGTCCGCGCCGTCGTACACCAGCAGCCACCGGGTCGCGGGCCGCGCGGCCGAGAGCACTTGCAGGGCATCGGCCGCGTTGTCCACCACGGCGGGCGAACGCATCCGCCCGGCCAGTTGGATCAGGCTGTTGCGCACCGATTCGCTGCTGTGCGCCGGAATCCACCAGACCCAGTCGTAGTCGAACGCGAAGCGGTGCGCGTACTCCTTGGCCAGTTCGCTCTTGCCGACCCCGGCCGCACCGCGCAGCACCCACGGGCGCGCGGCGTCGGCGGAGCCGAAGTGGTCGCGCATCGCTTCGATCTCGTCATCGCGGCCGACGAAATCCGGGCTGCGCGGCGCGAGATCGGATCGGTCGACGCTGCCGCCAGCTGAACCGGGGAACCGGACCGCACCCGATTGTCCCGGACCAGGCCGGTCGACCAGCGAGAAGCGCGCCAACAGTCGGGCCCGCAAGTCGGTCTCGTCGGATCGGTCGCCGCGGATGCGGGGCAAACCGGCCAGCGCACCGAGCACCGCGTCATCGGAAACCGGCAGCACCACCACGTCCCACCCAGCGGCTTGCCGGGCCCGGAACACCTGCCGTCCCAGCGGCGAACTGCTCAACCGGGCCGAAGCCAGCACCAGCACGCTCGCCTGCTCGGCGAGGTCCTGCGGCGCGACGTCGACGGGCAGCCGCTCGACCTGCGCCCCGGCGCGTTCGAGCTGGTCTCGGGCCCAATCCGCCCACGGCCGATCTGCCGGGGCATAAGCCAGGAAGATCTGTTCCGGGGTCTGGGCCGGGCCGAGCCCGACCACCCTGCGGTAGCTCTCCCGGATCCGGTCCGGGATCTCCGGTGGCGGGCCGAGCGGGTGCTGCGTGATCGCCGCCGCCAGCCGCCGGTACGCGACCAGCGGGCCGCGCTGCGCACCGGGCTCGTCGATGAGCGCGGCCAGCGTCTCCTCGTAGGCGTGGTGCGGCTGCCACGGGATCTCGACCAGGTCAGCCGACAGGTCGCGGCTGTCGTCGGCCGGATCGCCGAGCAGGGCGGCGAAAGCCTGCCGGATCGAGTTCTTGGCCCGTTGCGCCCGGATCTCATCACCGTCGTCGAACTGCAGCGGCACTCCGATGACCCGCACCCCGACCGGTGCCCGGTCCCAGACGCCCTGCGCGATCGCCACCGCCTGGTCGACCGAGCTGCGCCGGGGTGTGAAGCAGACCGCGACGACATCGCACAGCCGGGCCAGTCTGGTCAGGCCCTCGATGTCCATGTCGGTGGGGCCGTCGACTAGCACGTAGTCGTAGTCGGCGGCGCGGATCGCCTCGCGCAGCAGCGCGACCTCGCTGGTGCCGTCCTGCTGCGGCGCGAACCCCCGCACCGGGGTGCCCGGATCGGTCGACGCGGCGACGTCGATCCGCCCCGCGCCTTCGGGTAGTTCGTAGCGACGCGCGTCCAACAGGGGGAACGAGTTGGTTCGCTGGAAGGGGCGCACCGACAGCGCTCGGACCAGTCGAACGTCGAGCAGTTCGTCCGGCCGCATCGTCTCGGCGAGGAACGGCCGGAGGTAGTCGTGCACCCGAGGCGCCTCGGTGCCCCAGTCCGCCACCCCGACCCGCTGACCCGCACCGGCCAGCACCCACGCCAGGTTGGCGACCACGCCGGTGCGGCCGATGCCCACCGTCGGCGAGGTGAACGCCACGATCGTCGCGGGGCGACGCCCGTTGGATTCCCCGCTCATCGCACTCCGCCCTGCCTGCTCGCGAACATCGTCGGCTCAGATGTTGTTCTGGAACGACGCGTACTGGTCGAGGCCGTCCTGGTTCTCCTGGAATATCCGCCGCAACGATTTGACCAGGGCGGAGCTGGGCAGTTCGGCGAGCCGGTCGAAGTCGACACCGGTCAGATCGAGCAGATCCGACCGCAGCTCAGCCTCGCCATTGCTCATGCAGTTCCGCCTCCAGTTCCGCCCCTCCGCGATTCACAGTGGTGGTGCGTCCAGCACGAATCTCGCGTTTCGCGGTTTCTTGTGGCTGGGTTGCGTCACGGTCCCCTGGGGTGCGGTTGAGGAGGGCTGGGGTTGACTGGGGTTGGCACAGGGTTGCTCATGCGTCAAGCACCGCCGTTCGTCGTCGACCATGACGTTGCCCCCGATCGGCCCAAGGCGACCTTTCGATCCACCAATAAAATACCAAGAATGCGGCGGCCGACGGACCAGGTTGGGGGGTCTCGCGGGTTTCGCCAGTTCATCCTCAAAATCCACGGCCGCTGCGACCTGGCCTGCGATCACTGCTACGTCTACACCATGGCTGACCAGCGGTGGCAGCTCCGGCCGCGGATGATGTCAAGCAACACGATGGACCAAGTGGCAGCACGCATCGCCGAACACGTGCGGGCCCACCGGCCCGGTTCGGTCGAGGTGGTGTTGCACGGCGGCGAACCGCTGCTGGCCGGTCCACAACGGCTGGCCCACTGCGTGCGGGGATTGCGTGCCGCAGTCGGATCGGATGCCGAAGTGCAGGTGCGGATGCAGACCAACGGGTTGCGCCTTGACGCGGATCTCCTGCCGCTGCTGGACGAACTGCGGATCCAGGTCGGTGTCAGCCTGGACGGCGACCAGGCGGCCCACGATCGGCACCGCAAACGGCCCGACGGAACCGGCAGCTATTCGCTGGTCGCCAACGCTTTGCGCACCCTGGGGGAACACCGAGAGCTGTTCGGCGGTCTGCTGTGCACGATCGACCTGCGCAACGATCCGGTCCGGACCTACGAGAACCTGCTGGAATTCGCGCCCCCGGCCGTTGATTTCCTGTTGCCCAACGGGAACTGGTCGAGCCCGCCACCGGGACGCCAGCGGTCTGCCGAAACACCCTATGCGGACTGGCTGATCGCGGTGTTCGACCGGTGGTACCGAGCCGCCGAGCAGGAAACGCACGTCCGGCTGTTCGCGGAGATCCTGAACGTGCTCTTCGGCGGGATGTCCACAGTGGAAGGAATCGGGCTGAGCCCGACCGCGATGGTCGTGGTGGAGACCGACGGGGCGATCGAGGCGTCGGACATGCTCACCGGCGTGTACGAGGGTGCGGCAGAGACCGGGCTCAACGTCGCCCGCGACCCGTTCGACGCGGCTTTGCGGCACCCGGTGTTCCAGGCCGCCGAACCCGCGCGGGAGTGCCTGGAGTGCTCGCTGCACCGGGTCTGCGGCGGTGGTCTCCACGCGCACCGCTACCGGGCCGGGAGCCCTGGCGGCGGATTCGCCAATCCCTCGGTGTACTGCGCCGACCTGTTCCGGTTGATCTCGCACATCCGGGACAGCGTTGCGCGGGATCTCATTCCACTGCAAAGGAACTTCTCTTGATGACGCACCGGATTTCGCCCGACGTGTTCGCCGCACTGGCAGCGGGCGGCGGCGGAACCGAGGCGATCCGGCAACTCCGCGCGGCACGACGCAGCAAGAACATGCTGCTGCTCCGGGCTGTTCTCGATCTGGTCGTCGAAAAGGGCCACCCGTCAGCTGGTTTCACCCTGGCCACCTTTGAACTGCTCAGTCGGATGCAGAAGCAGGCGCCGGAGGCGGTGGCCGGTGTGCTGGGCTATCCGCTGTTCGGCGCGTGGGTCCTGCGCACTGCGGTCCTGCTCGACCAGGACGAGATCGGCGAAGCCGAGCCCGACGGGCTGGCTTCCTTCGCCGCCGCAGCGGCCGTGCGCGGCAGCATCGGTGCGGTCGTCGAACTCCCACCTGGCGATCAGGTGCGGCTCCCTTCGATCGGTGTCGCGCACTTTCCCAACCCGACTGGCGAACCGATCCGACTGGTCGACGGCGCGCTCTCCGACGGCCGGACCAACATCCCGATCCGGTCCGGAAGTCCACACTGGACACCTATCCCCCGGATCAGCGCCGAGCACCACGGGCTGCGGCTGGACCTGGCGGTGGACGATCTGGGCGCGCATCGGGTTCCCGATTCGATCACGATCGCCGACCGGTTGGCGGATCAGAACATCGCCGACGAGTGGCGGTATCGCATCGGCGAAGGCTGGCGGATCCTCGCGCAGCACCACCGCGAAGTCGCCGTCGAGGTGGCAGCGGCGGTCAACGTGCTCGCACCGCTGGCCGGTTCAGCGCCGGGGCAGCTCAGCGCCACCTTCAACGACTCCTTCGGCTGCGTGGCGATGTCGTTGCCCGCCGACGCCCGTTCCACCGCGCTGACGTTCGCCCACGAGGTGCAGCACGCGAAGCTCTCGGCCCTGATGGACCTCTTCCCGCTGATCAAGCCGGGCGATCCCGACTACTTCTACTCGCCGTGGCGCAAGGACCCGCGCCCCGCTTCCGGCCTGTTGCAAGGAATCTACGCCTACCTCGGCGTGACCGGCTTCTGGCGACGCCAATACCGTGCGGAAACCGACGAGGACCACCGCTGGCAAGCGGAAGTCGAGTTCGCCCGCTGGCGAACGGCGGGCCGCGACGCGGCCCACGACCTGGCCAACAGCACCCGCCTAACCCCAACCGGCCGCACCTTCCTCACCGGAACCCGCCAAGTCCTCGACGCCTGGCACACCGACCGAATTTCACCCGACGCGCAAGCAGAAGCCAACCGCCGAGCGACTGAACACCGCCGCCATTGGCTAACCCGATCATCACAAGCCCCATAACCACGAACCAAGCCCACTCGAACGCGCCCCAAGGGGTGACAGATACGGGGTGAGGGGCACCCTTCACCAAGTAAGTTGGTAAAGGGTGCCCCTCACTTCTCACCTGAATGGGGTCGTGAGTGCGTAGCCGGGCTGGCGGCCGGTTGAGCACTCACGAGCGGGTGCGGCGGAGCAGCGGAATCAGGACCGCTCCGAGGAGGGCTAGCACCGTGATCGTCCACAGGGTTATCGTGATCGGGCCGGAGACCAGGATCGAGAGGTCTCCTTCGGAGATCGTCAGGGCCCTTCGGAGCTGTTGCTCCGCGATTGGGCCTAGGATCAGGCCGACTACCGCTGGGGCTACTGGGATGTCGGCTTGGCGCATCAGGAGGCCGAGCAGGCCCAGTCCACATAGGACCAGCAGGTCGATAGTCGTGCCGCCCGCCGCGTAGGTGCCCAGCGTGGCGAACACCAGCACCCCGGCGTAGATGCCGTAGGCCGGGATCGTCAGCAGCTTCGCCCACATCCGCACCAGCGGCAGGTTGAGCACCAGCAGCATCACGTTCCCGATGTACAGGCTCGCGATCAGCGTCCACACCAGCGGCCCGGATTCCTCGAACAGCTCCGGCCCCGGTTGCAGGCCGTAGGACTGGAACGCGGTGAGGATCACCGCGGCCGTCGCCGAGGTCGGCAGACCGATGGTCAGCAGCGGCACCAGCACCCCGGCCGACGCCGCGTTGTTCGCCGCCTCCGGCCCCGCCACGCCCTCGATCGCGCCGCGCCCGAACTCCTCCCGGTGCTTGGACAGCCGCTTCTCCACGCTGTAGCTCAGGAAGGTCGGCACCTCAGCGCCACCAGCGGGCAGGCTCCCGATCGGGAAGCCCAGCGCGGTGCCGCGCAGCCACGCGGGCCACGACCGCCGCAAGTCCTTGCGGGACAGCACAACCCGCTCGCGCACCGGCTCCACCGTGCTGCCGCCGGTACCGGTGAGCAGGTGCCCGAACGCCTCGCTGAGCGCGAACAGCGCGATCACCACGATCACCACGTCGATGCCGTCCAGCAGCGAATCCACCCCGAATGACAGCCGCGGCTGCCCGGTCTGCGAATCGATGCCGACCAGCCCGATCGCCACCCCGACCAGCAGGCTCGCGATGCCCTTGAGCAAGTCGGGGCCGAGCAGCGCGCTGACCGTCACGAACGCCACGGCCATCAGCGCGACGTACTCCGGCGGTCCGAAGCTGGTGGCGAAGTCGGCGACCACCGGCGCCAGGAAGGTCAGCCCGATGGTGCCGATCGTCCCGGCCACGAAGCTGCCGATCGCGGCGGTCGCCAGCGCAGCGGCGGCCCGCCCGGCGCGGGCCATCTTGTTGCCCTCCAACGCCGAAACCATCGACGCGCTCTCGCCGGGCGTGTTCAGCAGGATCGACGTCGTCGACCCGCCGTACATGCCGCCGTAGTAGATACCGGCGAACAGGATCAGCGCGCTGGACGCCTCCAGCCGGAAGGTGATCGGCAGCAGCAGCGCCACGGTCAGCGCCGGACCGATGCCGGGCAGCACTCCGATCGCGGTGCCGATGGTCACCCCGACCAGCGCCCACAGCAGGTGCGACGGCGTCAGCGCGCTGGCGAATCCGTCGAGCAGCAGTCCCAACTGGTCCATCTAGAAACCCCAAGGTCCGCTGGGCAGGCTGAGCCCGATCAACCGGTCGAAGACGAGGAACACGGTCGCGGCCAACGCCCAGCCGTACGCGACCAGCTGCCAAGTGCGCGGCGCACCGAGCAGCAACGCCGTGCCCACGAACAGCCCGGCGGAGGTCACCACGTATCCGAGCAGCGGCAGCAGCACGGCGAACAGCACCAGCACCCCGACGAGGGCGAGGACCCGCAGCCCGGCCCGCGACTGCCAAGCCGTGCCGGTGGTGGCAGCGGCGAGCTTGATCCGGGCTTGCGCCAACAATCCGATCCCGACGATGCCGAGCAGCACCCCGACGATCATCGGCATCGCCGCTGGCCCCATGGCCGACGAACTGTCCGGCAGCCGCGCCGCGTCCACGATCACCAGCACCGCGCCGAGCAGCATCAGCGCGCCGAACGCCCCGGACGCGAGCACGGTGCGCCGATCCGGTGCGGGAACTTGCCCGCCGCTTTCGGTCATGGCCGTCACCCCAGTCCGATCTGGTCGAGCACCTTCGACACCCGGTCCTGCTCCACGCGGAGGAATTCCTCGAACTCCGGCCCGACGAGCGTCGCGTCACCCCAACCGCGCTCCGCGAGCGTCGCCCGCCACTGCGGTGTCCGCGTCATCTCCAGCAACAGCTGTTCCAGCACGTGTTCCTGTTCGGCGCTGATGCCCTTCGGCGCGACGACCCCGCGCCAGTTGTCCAACTCGACGTCGACTCCGGTCTCGCGCAGCGTCGGCACGTCCGGCAAGGTCGGCGCGCGCTGCGCGCTGGAGACCGCGAGCGCCCGGACTTGACCGGATTTGATCTGCGGCTCCAACTCGGAAACCCCGGAGATGGCGATGGTCGCGCGACCCGACAGCAGGGTGCTGAGCATCTCGCCGCCGCCGGAGTGCGCGACGTAGCTCATCTTCGCCGGATCCGCCCCTACCGCCTGCGCCAACAACCCGGCCAGGATCTGCTCCGCGCCGCCCGCCGAACCGCCCGCGATCGACACGCTCGGCAGGTCGGTCCGCATCGCGTTCACCAGGTCGGACATGCTCCGCAGCGGCGATTCGGCCGGGACCGCGACCACCTCGGCGTCGGTGGTGAGCCGGATCAGCGGCGTTGTGTCGGCCAGCGAGACCGGCGACTTGTTCGCCTTTACCGCGCCCACCATGATCAGCCCGGTGGCCATCAGCTGCGACGGATCGCCTTCGTAGCGGACGAACTGGCTGAGCCCGATGGTGCCGCCCGCGCCGGTGACGTTGTAGACCTCGGTGCGGCCGACGAGTTCTTGCAGGGACGCCTGCATCTCCCGCGCCGTCTGGTCCCAACCACCGCCGGGCGCCGCCGGAGCCATGATCCGCAACTGCCGGTCGCCGAGCAGCTGAGCAGCGGTGGAGCCGGAGTGCGCGGAATCGGCGGGCGCGGTGGCCACCACCGATGCCGTGACGAGCACCGCCACCGCCCACGGCACCCAGCGGATCAACCGGGCTGTCGAGCTTCGTCGCTCCATCCGCTGCCTCGCTCGAATCGAACGGACTGTCCACAAATGTATACAAGCCTTGCCCCGAATGGGACAAGGATCACTTCCCAACCCGCCGCGGTGGACGCCGGGTGACGGCCCGGTCCCGGAGCGCGAACGATCCGACACGCCGGACGCGAGTGCCGATGTGGCCCGCTGCCGGGTTCGGGCAGAATGCCGGTCGGATCTGGCGAAGATCGCAGAGAAGGCGGAATCAGCATAGTGACGACTGTTCATCAGAAGATCGCCGAGGAGCTCGGTGTCCGCGAGCGCCAGGTGCAGTCCGCGGTCGAACTGCTCGACGGCGGGGCGACCGTGCCGTTCATCGCCCGCTACCGGAAGGAAGCGACCGGCGCCCTCGACGACGCGCAGCTGCGCACGCTGGAAGAACGGCTGCGCTACCTGCGCGAGCTCGAAGAGCGGCGCGCCACGGTGCTGGATTCCATCCGCTCCCAAGGCAAACTCACCGACGAGCTGGCAGCGCAGATCAACGCGGCGGACTCCAAGGCTCGGCTGGAAGACATCTACCTGCCGTACAAGCCCAAGCGCCGCACCAAAGCGCAGATCGCCATCGAGGCGGGCCTGGAACCGCTGGCCGACCAACTGCTTTCGGACCCCAGCAACGACCCGCAGCAGACCGCGGCCGGTTTCGTCGACGCGGACAAGGGCGTCGCCGACGCCGCTGCCGCGCTGGAAGGCGCGCGCTCGATCCTGGTCGAGCGGTTCTCGGAGGACGCCGACCTGATCGGTGAGCTGCGCGAGCGGGTTTGGACGCGGGGCCGGATGGCCTCCCGGGTCCGCGAGGGGAAGCAGGAGGAAGGCGCGAAGTTCGCGGACTACTTCGAGTTCGGCGAATCGTTCACCGACCTGCCCTCGCACCGCATCCTGGCGCTGTTCCGCGGCGAGAACGAAGAAGTCCTGGAACTGTCCCTGGAACCCGACGACGGGACGCCGCAGGAGGGGCCGAGCGACTACGAACTGCGCATCGCGCAGCAGTTCGAGATCGCCGACCAGGGCCGACCGGCCGACCGCTGGCTGACCGACGTGGTCCGCTGGGCGTGGCGAACCCGCATCCTGACCCGGCTCAGCGTGGACCTGCGCCTGCGGCTGCGGCAGAGCGCCGAGGACGAAGCGGTGCGGGTGTTCGCGGCGAACCTGCGCGACCTGCTGCTGGCCGCGCCAGCCGGATCGCGCGCCACGATGGGCCTGGACCCCGGCTTCCGGACCGGTGTGAAGGTCGCGGTGGTCGACGGGACGGGCAAGGTCGTCGCGACCGACACGATCTACCCGCACCAGCCGCAACGCCAATGGGACCAAGCGCTGGCGACCCTCGCGAAGCTGGCGCAGGCGCACCAGGTCGATTTGATCGCCATCGGCAACGGCACGGCCTCCCGCGAGACCGACAAGCTCGCCGGTGAGCTGATCAGCAAGAACCCGGACCTGAAGCTCACCAAGATCTCGGTCTCCGAAGCGGGCGCGTCGGTCTACTCGGCATCGCCCTACGCGTCGCGGGAACTGCCGGAGTTGGACGTGTCGCTGCGCGGCGCGGTCTCCATCGCCCGCCGCCTGCAGGACCCGTTGGCGGAGCTGGTGAAGATCGACCCGAAGTCCATCGGTGTCGGCCAGTACCAGCACGACGTGTCGGAGACCAAGCTGTCGCGCTCGTTGGACGCGGTGGTCGAGGACTGCGTGAACGCGGTCGGCGTGGACGTCAACACGGCGTCGGCGCCGCTGCTGACGCGCGTCTCGGGCATCAGCGAAGGCTTGGCGGACAACATCGTCCACCACCGGGACACCAACGGCCCGTTCCGAACCCGCCAGGCGCTCAAGGACGTCGCCCGCCTCGGGCCGAAGGCGTTCGAGCAGTGCGCGGGCTTCCTGCGGATCCCGGACGGCGACGACCCGCTGGACTCCTCGGCGGTGCACCCCGAGGCATACCCGGTGGTGCACCGGATCCTGAGCAGCACCAGCAGCGAGATCACCGGGCTGATCGGCAATGCGCGGGTGTTGAAATCGTTGCGGCCGCAGGACTTCGTGGACGACAACTTCGGTCTCCCGACGGTCACCGACATCCTGGCGGAGCTGGACAAGCCGGGCCGCGACCCGCGCCCGGAGTTCAAGACGGCATCGTTCGCGGAGGGCGTCGAGAAGCTGGCGGACCTCAAGCCGGGCATGACGTTGGAAGGCGTGGTCACCAACGTGGCGGCCTTCGGCGCGTTCGTGGACGTGGGCGTGCACCAGGACGGCCTGGTGCACGTGTCGGCGATGTCGAAGAACTTCGTCAACGACCCGCACGACGTCGTGAAATCCGGCGACATCGTGCGCGTGAAGGTCCTCGACGTGGACATCCCGCGCAAGCGGATCTCGTTGACGTTGCGCCTGGACGACGAGCCGAGCGCCGGAGGCCGAGGCAGCCAGGACCGCGAGGCCGGAGGCCGCGGCGGTGGCCGGGGAGGCGGAGGCCGCGGCAGCGGCGGAGGCCGTAGCGGAGGCGGCCGAGGCGGTCAGGGCCGCGGAGGCCAGCGCGGGCAGCGGAGCGACGCGCCGTCAGGCGCGCTCGCGGACGCGCTGCGGCGCGCGGGGTTCGGGAAGTAGCGCGACGCCTGCGGGAGGGGTGGCGATTTCGCGCGAAATCGCCACCCCTCCCCCACATGGAGCGCCGGCTTCACGCGAAATCGGCAGGTCGCTCGGGGACGTACGGGCGCCGCTCAGGGGATGTTGGGTGCCGGGCCCAAGAACAGCTCGTCGTGGTCGATCGGACGGGACACGAACGTAGGTTGCGGCGTGGTCGCCGCGCTACGCGGAATGACGTCGGCCATGCAGAGAATCCACAATGGAATTCGGCCAGCCGGGAATCAACAAGCAGAATCGACTGTGCAAAGGATTGAAACCCGGCAACACCTCGGTATCGGAAGCCGCGAAAAGGGTATTGCTGTCCCGCATTCGGGTGCTTAAGCTGCGCCGGTCGATGCGCGGGCTGAACTCGCTGATTCCGGCGACCTGCGACGAGTTGCTGCCGTGGAACTCGTCGAGCTGGACAGCACTGCCGGATTAGGAGCGGGAAGGGCGCGATCGGCGGCAGCAGCCGTAGGACCGACCTCCGGGAGGACGCCATGAGGATCGCGCTCGGCAACGACCACGCCGGGCTCGGGCTGAAGGAGCACGTGTCCCGAACCCTGCGGGAGCTCGGTCACGACGTGATCGACCGGGGCCTCAACAGCGACGCCCCGGTGGACTTCCCGGACATCACGCGGGCCACCTGCGAGCTCGTCCGATCCGGACAGGCCGACCGCGCGGTGCTGGTCTGCGGAACCGGCGTGGGCGCGGTCATCGCGGCGAACAAGATCCCCGGCATCCGGTGCGGGCTGGGCCACGACGTGTACTCCGCGCACCAGGGCGTGGAGCACGACGACACCAACGCGATCGCGATGGGCGCCTGGCTGATCGGGCCCGCAATGGCCACCGAAGTGCTCACCGCGTTCCTCGGCGCCACCTTCGACAACGACGCCGACACCGCGCGTCGCGTCGCCAAGCTGCGGCAGATGGAACTGGACGCCGCCGCGGAGCTTTCTTCCGGTGAAGGCGCCGGAAGTTGACCCCTGCCCGGAAACCGCAACAAGCCCATCGGCCGCTCTAGGCGAGGACGCATATGTCTGCCCCAATTGTGCTGCGGCACCCGCAGGACGTAGTCAACCTGGTCAACTCCGGACGGATCAGCGGCGGCAAATCGCACCTGGTCGTCGTCATCGCACTGGCCGGAATCTTCATGGACGCCTACGACTTCACGTCGATCGCGTTCGGGCTCAGCTACGTGCAGGAGGACTTCGGCCTCTCCCCGTTGATGCTCGGACTCACCTCGGGCGTGATCCTCGTCGGGGCGCTGCTCGGCTCGCTGACCGGCGGCATCCTGATGGACCGGATCGGCCGGGAGAAGGTCTTCACCGCCGACCTGATCGTGCTGATCATCGCCACCATCCTGTGCGCCGTGGCGCCCAACGCCTGGTTCTTCTTCATCGCGCGCTTCATCATGGGACTTTCGGTCGGCATCGACTACCCCGTCGCGCTGAGCTTCGTCTCGGAATACTCGGCGCAGCGCAACAAAGGCCGCGCGCTGAACATGTACGCGCCCGTCTGGTACGTCGCGGTGGGATCGACGTTCGTCCTGCTGCTCGCGGGCTACTTCCTGTTCAACGCGTTCGCGTGGGACATCGGCGAACTGTGGCGGGTCATCGTGGCGTTCGGGGTCGTGCCCACGATCATCGTGCTGGTGCTGCGGCGCAAATACCTGACGGAGTCGCCGACCTGGTTGGCGATGAACGCCGACCTGCACCGGGCCGCCGCCGTGCTGCGCCGCGCCTACAAGATCGACGTCGTGGTGGCTGAGGACGCCGTCCTGCGGATGCCGCACGCCGACCGCAAACTCCCGGCCCGGCTGGCCTTCGGCAGGCTCTGGCAGGGCAAGTACCGGATGCGCACGATCCTGTCGCTCGCGGTGAATTTCTGCCAGGGCGGCCAGTACTACGCCGTGGGCTTCTCGATCGGCGTGGTCACCCAGCAGGTCCTCGGCGACACGGTGCTGACCGGCATCGTCGGCCCGCTGGTGTTCAACCTGATCTTCGGTGTCGGCGGCGGCGCGCTCGGTGTTCTCCTCGCGCCGAAGGTCGGCGTCCGCAGGCTCGCCCTGTTCGGGTTCTGCGGCACCTTCACCTCGCTGCTGGTGGTCAACTTCTTCGGCGAGGAACCGTTCAGCGGCGCGATCTGGATCGCCGCGCTGTTCCTCGGGATGTTCATCCTCTCCCACGCATCCGGCCCCGGCACGCAGGGCGTGGTACTGGCGACGATGTCGTACCCGACTTCGATTCGCGGTGCTGGTGTTGGTTTCGCGCAGATCGGCAACCGGGTCGGCGGAACTGCCGGTCTGGTGGTGTGGCCGGTGCTCACCGCCGCGTACGGTCTCGATGCCCTGCTGTGGCTGGCCGCCGTTCCATTCCTCGGTCTGCTCTGCCTGCTGCTGATCCGCTGGGATCCAACGCACGTGGACGTCGACGTGGACGACTACGTCGACAATCCGGCATTCACCGACACCACGACCACTGCGACGGCCTCCGACGAAGGAGCACGAGCATGACCGCCCCCGAAGGACAGAACACGACGGTCGCGTTCGTCGGTCTGGGGGTGATGGGCCTGCCGATGCTGGCCAACGTCGCCAGCGCGGGCTTCGACGTGCGCGCCTTCGACGTGGCCCCGCAGGCACGGGAAACGGCGCGAGAACATGGCCACACCGTGGTGGACGCGGCGGCCGACGCGCTCGCGCCCGCTGACGTGGTGATCACCATGCTGCCCGATACGCCGCACGTCGAGCAGGTGAGCCGAGAAGTGCTGGCGAACTGCCGACCGGGCACGCTGCTGATCGACATGAGCACGATCTCGCCGCTGACGACCGTCGAACTCGCCCGCACGCTCGCCGACGCCGGGATGGCGATGGTGGACGCGCCGGTCAGCGGCGGCGTGAAAGGTGCCGTCGCGGGCGCGCTTTCCATCATGGTCGGCGGTGCACCGGACGACGTCGAACGGGCGCGGCCGGTGCTGGCGTCGATGGGCACGCCGACCTGCATGGGCCCCTCCGGCGCGGGGCAAGCGACCAAGGCTTGCAACCAGGTCGCGGTGGCCATCAACATCCAGGCCGTGTGCGAGGCGTTGACCCTGGGCGTCAAGCTCGGCGTCGAACCCGAACTGCTCCGGAAGGCACTGCTGGGTGGCTCCGCCGCCTCCTGGGTGCTGGAAAATCTCGGCAGGCAGATGATCGACGGCGACGACCGCGCCGGATTCCGAATCTCGTTGCAGGTCAAGGACCTTCGCATCGCCACCGACGCCGCGGCCCGAACCGCGACCCCACTGCCCGGCGCGTTCGGCGTGCAGGACCTGTACCTGGAGGCCATCGCGCAAGGCGAGGAAGCCAACGGCAACCAGGCGCTTTCGCGGGTGTACGAACGGCTCGCCGCCGTGAACATCGCGCGCGATTGAGCCTCAGAGAGCTTGTCTTCGAACTCGTTTTGCGTGGCGGTGCCGGTGGCGGAACCTCAGAAGCCTTCTCGGTCCGGGATCCCCGACATCACGTATGCCAATACACCACGTCGAGGCTGTCCTCCCGAGATAGCTCGGGGTGCGGGGTGTCCCCGCATGGCACCGCTGAGAACCCGCGGCGGTGCTGGTTGCGAGGGTGGGCTAAGCGGCTTCGCCGCTTCAAAAAACAAGAACAAAAACAGACGCTCAGCTGTCTAGGCGGGCGCATTCGCGGCAGGCGCGGGCCGAGGCTGCCACCACGCCGTGCGACACGACGCTGAGCGCGCCAGCTAGCGCGATCAGGAACCAGTTCGCGGCCAGCGGCGATGCGATGGCGAGCGTGACGGTGGCCAGCGCCATCGCCACGCTGGCCGTCGTCCCGGACCAGGCGACCACGAACGGCAGGCGGTGCGGCATGTCCAGCCAGCGGGCCAGGACTCCGGTGGCGACCAGGGTCAGCGCAGCCAGCAGGGCGGCCGTGACCGCGACACCGGCCAGCAGCTGGGCCGGGGGCGGCAGTCCCCGGTCGTGGTCGGCGGTCCAGATCAGGCTCCAGCAGGCGAGCAGGAACGGCACGGTGATCAAGAGGGCTCGGGCGGTGTGCCTGGTCTGTGCGACGGTCAATTCCTGCTGGCAGCTCGGCACGAGTTCCTCGGCGGTGCCGAATTCGCGCACGGCTTGCTGGACAGCGCGTTGGTAGGGCATTCCTTCGTCGGTGTACGCCGCGACCGTGTCCGCGAGACCGTCGCGCATTTCCTGGACCATCCGAGCCTTGGCCCTGGCCGGGCCGTGCAGAGCGGCGGCCAGTGCCGCGGCGTAGTTCTCGATGGGATCGGCTTGCCGACTGCTCGCGGTCATGTGGCACCGTCGGGGTTCAGGACGCTCCCGATCGCCGTGGTGAACTCCTGCCACTCCGTCCGCTCGGTGGCCAGGCCGCGTCGTCCCGCTTCGGTGAGCTGGTAGCAGCGCCGTCGTCGTTCACCGATTGATTGCCAGCTGCTGCGCAGCAGCCCGAGCCGCTCCAGCCGGTTCAAGGCCGGGTAGATCGTGCCCGTGCGCAGCTCCAGTGCTCCCCTGCTGCGCTGTTGGACCGCGGCGATGATCGCGTAGCCGTGCAGCGGGCCGGGTTCGAGCACGGCCAGCAGCAGCCCGTCCAGGTGTCCCCGCACCGCATCTGTCCGCATAGGTGGACAGCCTACCCGTTGTGCTGTAGGTAGCGTATATATTGGCAGACGACATATTGGTACCGCCTGGGAGGGACCCGCAGTGACCAAGGTTTTGCTGTCCATCCACGTGCTCGCCGCGATCCTGGTGGTCGGACCGATCGCCGTGGCCGCCTCGCTGTTCCCCCGCTATGCGCGGCAGTCGACAACCGGTGGCGACGATCCGAGCGGGCGCGCGGCCGGGATCGCCGCACTGCTGCACCGGATCTGCCGCGGCTACGCCGTCATCGGCATCGCGGTTCCGGTCTTCGGCATCGCCACCGGGGCCCAACTCGGCGTCCTCACCGACGCCTGGCTGATCACGTCGGTCGCGCTGACCGCGATCGCCGCTGCGATCCTCGCGCTGGCCATCCTGCCCAACCAGCGACGCCTGCTGGCGTCGCCGCAGAACTCACCGCTCGCCCTGGCGACCCGACTGACCATGCTCACCGGCCTCTTCAACGTCCTGTGGGCGATCGTGGTCGTCCTCATGATCGTTCGCCCCGGCTCGACCACGGGAGCGTGACCGGCGTGCGCACCCTGCGGATCGCGGCCATCGCGGAGGCCGCCTCCCTCGCGGTCCTGCTGATCAACCTGCTCACGGCGCACGTCCGGACGATCACAACGCTCGTCGGCCCGCTGCACGGCATGGCATACCTGGTCACCATCGCGATGACCTTCGCAACGACCGCCGCGGCGAGCGCGCGGTGGTACGCGGTCATCCCAGGAATCGGCGGACTCCTCGTCCTGCGACGAATCCGAAGCCACTCCCGAACAAACGAACCCCTGGACCCCGACACCACCGGAGCATGACGCGTCACCCACGAAAGCCCCTGACCCAACAGGAAAAGACCGATGACACATGGACCGGCCAGTATCAAACACCGCCGATCCACCGCCAACACCCAGAATTCCGGACCGCGGAACAGAGAAGTGGGGTGAGGGGCACCCTTCACCAACTTACTTGGTAAAGGGTGCCCCTCACCCGTCACCCGAACGGCGTGGGGGGGGGGGGGGGGGGGGGGGGGGGGGGGGGGGGGGGGGCCCGCCCCGGGGGGGGGGGGGGGGGGGGGGGGGCGCCCCCCCCCACGGCGCTGCTGCGACTGCTGGACCTGGGAATGTGACGGACCGTCCGCGCGTCGAC
>NZ_JALBWV010000130.1 GCF_022678645.1 Saccharopolyspora soli
ACACCAAAACCAAGCTGATCAAACGACAAATGTACGGACGCGCAGGCTACCCCCTCCTCCGCCACCGCATCCTCCTCAGCTGACACCGAACGTCACCACCGAAAATGGGCCAGAGCCAACTTTTTTACACACCCTTTCCGCCATGCTCGGCGAACAAGTATGGCGAGAATCCGGCCTCGGCGCGCCACACGACATCGAGCAGATGCAACGACGCATCACAGATCTTGAGCAACAAGTCGTCGATCTGAAGGGAAATCTGGCTGAGCGTGACCAGGAACTCGACGCGGCTCGTGCGGCCAACCGGGAACTGATCACACGCCTGAACAGCGGAATTGGCTCTCCGACTTCGAGATGAGCAAGCCCAAGTGGATCACAATCAAGCTCCTGCCAAAGGCGAGGGATTTCCGGCCTTCTGCTTGCGTGATCGGCCTTCAGTCGCGTGTTTTCTTCCGTCGGGTGCCGAGTTCGCCCCTGGGCTCAGCGACTGGATGGTCACCACCGGCGATGGCTCCGACGGGACTACTGCTCATTCGGTACCGGTGGCGCCGATCTGCATGTGGATGTGGGTCTTGTGCGCTTCGCGACCGTGGGGAGTTCCGGGGGCCGTGGCCGGGTGATCGGGGTGCATGATGAAGCTGCGTTCGCCGATGGTGGTCGGTTCGGCCGGTCCATCAGGGTCGTCTGAGCGGTCCTGCCATTCCGAGGCGATGAAGGCGTAGAGCTCGCGGAAGAACCCGGCTGACCACTCGTCCGCGGCTGCCGCCTCCGGGGCGGCAAGTCGGTAGCTCACGTTGCTGCCGGTGCCGGCGGGCCAGTTGCCACCGGGAGTGAGCGCTGTGGACACGGTGCCCCAGTCATCGTTGACAGTGCGGTTCCAACGGTCTCCGTCGTCGTTGGTGCCGCCCACGCCGATGAAGTCCGCTGCGCGTCCCTGTCCGTGGCAGTCGATTCGCTGGCCGGTGCCGTCGCCGGAGATCCCGACGTGGTACAGCTCTGTCAGGCCGGACCAGTTCTCCGATAGCCAGCGGCACAGTCGGAACAGCGCGAGTGCGTGGCGGGGGTCGAGCAGATCCGGGGCGGTGCCGTGCGGTTCCCGGTTGTCCAGAGCCCGGGTGCCGGATGGCCAGTGGCGGATGATGATTCCTCCCACGTTGCCGGCCTGGCTTGTCGCGTTGAACGGGTCCCAGCCATCGAGGCTCACCCGCTGCGGAGTGGCGGTGCCCTCCAACTTGATCCAGCCGACGCTGGGGTCCGCGAGCTGGACGATCTCGTCGAATGCCTCCTGCTTGGTCATGGCCCGTGCCGGTATGCTCATCATCGGTCACCTTCTTCGTCCCGTTGTCGCCGCTCATCGTGGATTCCTGTGCGTCGGACAATTTCGAAGGCTCTGTCGAGATCTGCCGAGACCCGTCAATGGCGGGAAAACCGTAGCGTCGGCGACTGCGGTGGGCCCGTTGCCGCCGACGCTGCAATCTCTACTTAGGGAACAAGCTTCCGATATCCGAGATCACCTTTCCGGCTCCTTCGACCACTTTTCCAGCGTCCTTGATAACGTCGCCTACGCCGCTCGCTTCGACTCCCTGGGTGTTCCCGTGTTCGCTTGCAGGCATGGTTTCGGCTCGGTCGATGGGTAGGGTTTGTGGCGGAACCCGGAGAGTGGCCACCGTCGGTCTGCTTGCCTTTGTCAAGGTGTGGTTCATCATTCCTGCTCTCCTTGCTGAACTGCTGTCAATGTCGGCGGGTGCGATGAATCTCGGCACCACGTCCTGGAGTTGTGAGGGGACAGAGGGATCTCTATCCCCGGCCCTTTAACAGGGCGAGAAGCTCGGGGGGGATGTTGATCCCGAAGGGAAATTGATCCGGTTCGACTCCCTGGGTGTTCCCGGATGTGCCAGCGGGTGCGGATTCGGTTCGGTTGATGGGCGCTACCTGTGGTGGTAGCTGGAGTGCGCCCGTCTTGGGAGTGGTCGCGTCTGGCATGGTGCGGACAGTCATTTCCCGTCTCCTTCCGGATGCGGTTTTCAGAGGACCGAGGTGATCCTCGTAGGAACCGCAACGTCGTCGTCGAAGTGGGGGCGTCGGATTCCGCGTGGCCTGCTCAGGTTGGGTTGCGCGCCAGGTGCCGACGGCATCTCACGGTCGTCAGAGCACACCGATCCAGGTGCACCAGGTGGTCCCAGTGCCTGGCACGAGCTGGCAGGCCCAGCCCCGGACGTCGCTGCGTGGCCACGGGCTCGGATCGCCGGGTTGGGTGCCAGGACCCCGCTTCAGAGGGAGTTCCTCGAACTCCGTGCCCGGGTTGATGATCACCGTTGGTACCAGGAACGGTTCGTCCCGCTCTGCGCGGTCGATCACCCCTTGGATCGGCAGGTTCAGTTGCATTGTGGCCTTCTTTCGTCAGCGCATCGTCGCCACGCGGCTCCGCGCTCGTTGCTCGCGCAGGGCCAACGCCGATCTAGAAGAGGTCGAGCCAGTCGAGGTCAGGGATCGTGGGCGACGGGTACGGCAGGGGCGTGAGGGGAAGAGGCGGCAGGCCAGGTTTCATTGGCTTCAGCAGGTCATCTAGCAATCCGCTTCCCTCGATACCCGCGGCGTTACTGGATGCGTCGTTCGATGCGGTTCCTGTTCGATTGATCGGTGCGGCCTGTGGCGGCAAATGCAGTGCTCCTGTTTTCCGCCTGGTCGTCCCTGGCGCACTGTGGTCGATCATGTCCTTCTCCTTTCACATGGAGCGCGATGCCTTCGCGCGTCTGTGATCGCTTATCAACTAGAGCGGGTCGGCAGCGGCGTCGCTGTGAGGACCTGGTGCTGCGTCCACTGAGATGCCGTAGCGCGCGTAGCACAGCTTCTGGGCCAAACCATGCAGATCGCTGCAGGGAGACTTGGCAGGTTGGATCCCGTCCGTGCCGTGCGCGGACTGAGCCCCCCAATCGCCCTGATGCACCGGTCGTGCCTGGGTCGGTGGTGCGATCTTCGGCTTGCCGTCCGGTTCGTTCATCGTGGTCTCCTTGGTTTCACGGAGTGCTCACACGCCCCCGATGAACCGGTGGGCGGGTGCAAGGCTGACGGGTGGGGATTCGCTGACGTCGATCGTGAACAGGTAGGAAACCTTCGCGCGCCGCTCGTTTTCTGGATCGAAGAAGGTCAGGACGACGTCCTGGCACTCCGATCCCGGTCGGCAATACGGGCTCTTCGAGACGCTGATGGAGTCCAGCGTGTAGAAGTTCTCGTTCGCCCCCGGCACGTATTTGCCGGATAGGAGTCCCTCGTTGATCTCGTTGGTGAACATGAACGCGTTGGTCGCGGCGTAGTTCAGTGCCCGGTCGCCAGGGCTCTGCCCGAGGTTGCGGAACTGGTAGTAGATCTTGTCTAGGAATCCGCGGGTGTTCTTCCGGAGGACCTCGTCCTCAACAGTCACGCCCCTGTTGTTGGCGTCCGACTTGACCGTGTTCACCGCTGCTTCGACCAGCGCGGCTTCGTTCCAGGTGTGGACTCCGCGGCTTTTGACCTCGACGACGGGGAGGACCTGTCCTGAAAACAACCGGGTCGTCCGGCCGGTGAGTACTCCCGGAATCGACACCCGCGAGACGAAATCCGCGTTGTCGGGTGGGAGCACCTGGCCCACGATCGCGTCCCGGAAGATCCGATGCACCACGGACACCGGCGGGTTCGACGACAGCCGGGTAAGCAACTGCGCGAGCTCAGCCGGACGCCCGGCCGCTTGCTCGGTCCGCTCCATGTCCCAGGACGGATCGAGGATCGGTTCGCCCCAGTCCATGCCCACCGGCGTCTCGGCCTCCAGCGCGTAGATGGGTGTGCGATCCAGCTCCAGCGTCCAGGTCAGCTTGTCCGACGCCCAGGGGTTCCGCGCCAGGTATGCGTTGAGCTGCCGTGGGTCGTACGGATTCGCTGGAGCTGTCGTAAACACGTCAGAGTCCGGGGTCCGGACCTCGACGCGGTCCATCTGCTGGCGAAACCCGTCCCGACGGCTCTCGGTCTGGAAGTCGAACCCGATGGAACCGATCGCATAGACAAGAGGACGCATGCTGTTCCCCTGACACCCACAACCTGACGACGGGCCGACAGCCGATTCCGAGGAGCTGCCAGCGGGCAGGCTCCTGGGCTCAACGGAGCACGACGCCACCTCTGCGGTCCCCCGGGTGCGACCAGTATCAATGCTGCCTCCTTCCGATTCGGAGGGAGTCTGCGCGGCACAGGGCTCCCCGGCGGCGCTGACTCCCTCGTCTGGTCGCCCCGGGGACACGGGCTCTGCGTCGTTCGATTGGCAGTGCGATGCATCGAACGTGCGAGCTTCCCCGGAGGCTTCGGCTCCCGTCTCCCCGTGCTGCGCGTTCGGTTGCACCGCATGGGACACGATCTGAGCTTCGTCGGAATTCGTCACAGCCGTACTCCCTCCTGTAGCGATGAGTTCAAATGCCCGTGCGAAGTTCAAGGTGCCGGCGAGGTGCCGACGGCACTCGGGGGCCTCGTCGGGATAGCACCGAGAAGCGGTTTCGAGGATGGCCGCGCGGACCCCCCGTGCATCCGGAGTTCGTCCGTTGTGACGCTGGACGGCCAGCAACAGCGCGGCGACCCCGGAGACCAAAGGTGTCGCGAAGCTGCTGCCCGTCAGGGACGCTCGGCCACCGCCGGGTGCGGCGCCCTCAATGTCTTGCCCCGGGGCCAGAACCCCGTTGGTGCGGTATGCCTCGCCCCAATTGTTGATCTCCAAGGGCTGGCCCTCAGGCCCTACCGCCCCGACGGCGAGGACGGACGGAGCGGCGGCTGGAACCTGCAGGCAGTCGCACCCGTCGTTGCCGACGGCCGAGACGATCAGTACGCCGTTGTCGGCGCAGAGCCGCAGGGCACGTTCGAGCATGCCGTCGGCCTTGCCGTCCGGAGAGCGTTCACCGCCGCTGATGTTGATGACGTTAGCTCCCGCCTGCACCGCCTGCTCGATCGCGCGTGCTAGGTCCAACTGCGGCACCCGGCCTTCCCCGCCATCGCTGAAGATCGGCAGGATCAGTCCACGGCACCTGGGTACAAGACCGACTACCGGGCTTGCGACCTGACCGAAAAGCAGGCTTGTGACATGGGTGCCATGAAGTGACATCGGCCCTCTACCAGCCGACTCCTGCACAAGCGTGTCGAGCCTGGTCAGATCGGCGCCCGCGAAGCACGGGTGGGACAGCTCCACCGGTCCGTCTAGCACGGCGACGCACACCTCGGCGTCGCCCAGGAGTGAGTCCTGGTCAAGCGCGCCTTGCAACACAGAACGAGATTCCATCCGGCCCCACATCCGTTGATGGCACTCGACATCCGGCTGGAGCCAGGGTCCTGCATACCCGTCTCGCTGGTGTCGGCCACGTTTTCATCCAGCGTCACGTTCGCGTCGCGGGCACGTTCCAGTTCACAAGGAAATGGCCGACGACACCTGCCCGCACGCATCGCCCTGAGCAGCCTTGCAACGCTGCCGAGACGAACGCGCGACGCTTCAGGAACGCGATCTGACAGACAAAACAGACGCCTCCCCGACTCGGTGGAACACCACGCGTCCCAGGTGCGCGGAACGCCCGTCGGTTCCACAGTGGCAGCATGGGGGTGTCCTGGAACGGCGTTCGCATCGTCCTGCTAGGAGGATTCGAGTTCACCTATCTGGGGACGGGTATCTCCCTACCTGCCGGAGCCCAGCGCCTGCTGGCATTCCTCGCCCTGCACACCGACGGCGCGCACAGGGTGGCCGCCGCCGAGCATCTGTGGCCCGACTGCGGGTCGTCCCGGGCGTCGGCGAACCTGCGTTCGGCGTTGTGGAAAGTGCGGCAGGTGGGCCCCGTGACCGTCATCGACAGCGTCGGTTCGCGGCTGCGTCTTTCGCCTGCGGCTCACGTTGATCTGCATCAGGTGTGGTATCAGGCTCAGCAGATTTTCGACGTGGGCCGTTCGTCGCAGGAATGCTGCGACGAGCTGATCAACGACCTGACGCAGGAGCTTCTACCTGGCTGGTCGGAGGACTGGCTGGTCTTGGAACGCGATCGATGGGACCAAATGCGCTTGCACGCCCTGGAGAATCTGGCACAGCAGCTTCGAACGGCCGAGCGCTACCTGCCCGCACTGAACACCGCACTGGCGGCACTCGCCATCGAACCCCTCCGGGACACCGCTCACCGCATCGTCATCGATGTACACATCGCTGAAGGCAATCTCGCCTGCGCGCTCAAGCACTACCGGCGTTACCGCGCGATCCTGCACCAGGAGCTCGGCGTCGCGCCCTCGGCACAGATGACCCAACTCGTTCGAGACCTGATGACCATGTAGGGGACAAGCCGGTCACCGAACCCACCACGCGCGGTGGCCGTGTCCAGTTCGACGACGGCGTCGAACCGCCAGCTGTCAGCGGTCTGCCAGCGCCAGTGAGCGAGTAGGTGAAGGGGGAGCCGTCGCGCTGATCGGCGATGCGTGCTGGGATCGCGATCAGCTGGCGGCGGATCGTGCCGGTGCGGGCGTTGGCGTGGAAGGCGCCCGCGAGGGCTGCGGCGGCGCGGGTGAGGTTGTGTGCGATCGCCACGCAGGTCAGCCAGGCGGCGTTGGCGGCGAATGTTGCTAATGGGCGACGAGCCAGGGCGGAGCCTTCGAGGTCGGCGATGACCTGTTCGACGATGGCGTGCCCGCGACGCTGCTGTTCCGCGGAGATCAGATCGCCAGCGGTGTTGGTGAACCAGGCGTGATAACGCCAGGCGGTGAACAGCTCGCCCTGGGCGCTGGTGACGTTTTGGTTTTAACCCGGCGCACGATCAGCCGAGCTGTCACGGGCATGCGGGTGGTGCGCGGCCGTTGAAGGCGGTGTAGGTGGTCTCGACGATCTCGGCATCCTCGTACGGAACTACACAGTGGGGTGGATGATCAGTCTTTGGCTTGCACCACACCTGTTGCGATCACTAAGGTCACCATCAATAGCCGCTGAGCTGCACTAACTTCTTTAAGAGCCCAGTATCAGGCCCCGCCTCCCTCGGAGAAGAGCGCGCTACGCCATCTCCATTCTCGACCCTGCGATGCTCGGCCGCGGACTCGGCAGCGAAGCCACCCAACTCGTGCTCGAATACGCTTTCACCGAGCTCGGGCTGCATCGGGTCGACCTGCGGGTCCTGGCGTTCAACGAACGCGCCATCGCCTGCTACACCACATGCGGATTCGTCATCGAGGGCCGGGAACGGGAAACCGCGCTGATCGATGGCAGGTGGCATGACGACGTCATGATGAGCATCCTTGACCACGAATACCACGACCGATACAGCTGAAGGCGGTGGCGCATCCGGCCTTCCGCTGACTGGGGTGGCACGAGTTCCAGGAGGATTCTGCTGTGGATCACGATGAGGCGTTGATCCATGTGCGTCGACATTATGATCAGCTTGGCGATGCGGAATGGGATCGGTTGACCAGCTCGATTGCCGGGCGGGTGTCGTGGGAAATCCACAAACGGTTCGCTTGGCGCTGGATTCCGACTGGTGGGCGGGTGCTTGAGATCGGTGCGGGACCCGGCCGGTTCACGCGGGTGTTGGCGGGTCTGGGTTGCGCGATCGTGGTGACCGACTTCTCGCGAGTGCAGCTCGACCTCAACGCACAGCATGTGGCCGCAACGGACGCCGAGCAGTACGTGCAGCGGCGCGAGCTGCTCGATATCTGTGACACCGGCCGCTATGGCAGCGGGGAATTCGACGCCGTGGTGGCCTACGGCGGTCCACTGTCATACGCGTTCGACCACGCCCTCGGCGCCGTCCGCGGACTGCTGCGGATCGTCAAGCCCGGCGGGGTGGTGCTGGCGTCGGTGATGTCCACAGTGGGCACTTGGCGGCACTTGCTGCCCGCGATCACCGGGTGGGCTGAGGTTCACGGTGAGGACGCCAACGATGCCATCTTGCGCACCGGGGACTTCCGCCAGGCCATGACCGATCAGCACGCGCACGTGTGCCGCATGTTCCGCTGGAGCGAGATCAGCACGCTCGCCCGCGACGCTGGCGGTGTGGTGCTGGATGGCAGCGCCAGCAACTGGGCGTCGCTGGCAGACCCCGAGGTGCTCGCCCGTATCGAAGCAGACCCCGACCGGTGGCGGCGCTTCCTCGATCACGAAGAAGACGCCTGTCGGCAGCCCGGTGCCCGCGACGGCGGAACCCACACCCTCATCGCCGTCCAACCCGCACCGCCACGACGGCAGGACGCGATGGCGGTGAATGCGGATGCGTAGCGGTTCTGGGTGGTGTGATGGTGTTGTCGAGATCCGCCCGTTGACGATGTCCGATGTGGATGCCCATTACGCCGGTGAAGACGACGAGATCGTCCGCTGGCTCAGCGGAGGTCCCAGCACCCGAGACACCGTCGCCGCCTACATACACGGCTGTATCTTCCAGTGGGCAACCGACGGAGCGCTGAGGGCGTTCGGCATCCACGAAGTGGCAGCGGATGTGCTTGTGGGAACGGTGGATCTTCGAGTCCACGAACCCTACCTGGCTGGGGATCAAGCGAACCTTGCCTACGGCATCTATCCTGCGTGGCGCCGCCGGGGTCTCGCTGTGCGCGCCGTCCGCCTCGCCTGCGCCTACGTCCACCACACCGGGCTCGCAAGCGAGGTCGTGATACGAACGCACCCGGACAATCACGCCTCCGCCGCCGTCGCGCGAAGGGCCGGGTTCCGCTTCAGCCACCGCGAACACGACCGCACCGAACCCCTCGACTGGTATGTGCGGATGCCGGACTGAATACCGTTGCGAGCACAGTGCGGGTATGACGCGTTCCGGATTGCTGGCTGCCCCACGAATGAGGTTGATCCACAGTTCGGCGGTATGGTGCGGGCCTTCCACTATGGCGCGCCGCCCCACGCGGGTATCACCCCGGGCGTTGATCGGATTGTCATGCTGCTGGCCGATGAACCGGACATCCGCGAGACCATTGCCTTCCCGCTCAACCACAACGCGCAAGAGCTGCGCATGGGAGCACCGAGCGAGGTAACGGAGGATCGGCTCAAAGACCTCCACCTCAGCATCCGCAGGCCGCCTCGCGACAGGGACTGTCCGTGATCTTGTGGGTGGTGGGTGATCTTGACCATGGTGGAGTGGACGCTTCGGTGGGAAAGGATCAAGGTTGACGGACAAGGATCCAGTGGTGGTGTCGGGGGGTGATGAGAGTGGTGATCGTGATCTGCGGATCGCCCAGGGGTTGGTCGAGCAGGCCCGCGCGGAAGGCGTGTCGCTGACTGGCCCTGGCGGGGTGCTGCGGAATCTGACGAAAACGGTGCTGGAAACGGCGT
>NZ_JALBWV010000131.1 GCF_022678645.1 Saccharopolyspora soli
GCCCCCACAATCTCGGCGGGTTATATGGGGTGTGTGCAACTCACCCAAAACAAAACCCCCCCCCCCCCCGGCCCCCCGGCGGGGGGGGGGGGGCCCCCCCCCCCCAAAAAACCCCCCCCCCCCCCCCACCCCGGTGACCGGGCGCGATACCAAACCCCTCCCGCCCGCGCCCGGTCACCGGCAAACCCCAACTACCCAGGGAGAACGTTGTGCCTCGATCCGCAGCGGACGAAACTGATGAGACTGCCGTCCGGGCTGGCTACTGGGCGGCGTTCGGGTACCAGAACCACGTGATCCCAGTCGACGATCCACGCCGGGAAGGATCCGAGCTGATCGCGTTCTGCGGCGTGATGACCGACCCCGAAGACATCAGCCCCCGCGACGCCCGCCCCACATGCTGCATCTGCTCGGCAGAAGTCCGAAGTGGACGTGTCGAAGTGCGAGCGGTGATTTCCGACTGAAGGCCGAATCCCAGGTCCTTCGCAATCCCGTTTGGGCTGGTCGCACGGGCTGTTGGGGAGTGCTTCGGATTCCGCGAGCGCGTTCATGCCTAGGAGAGCATGCTCAATGACGTACCAAGGCTGGCCGAGCCGACCGCTGCCGCCGCAATACCCCGCCGGACCAGGGCAGAAGTCGCCGAAGAAGTCCTACGTGTGGATTCCGGTGTTGATCGCCGGCCTCGCGCTTTCGCTGATCGTCGCAACGGGGATGTGGGTGCTGCTCGCCAGGAGCGGTCCGAGCGGCAGCCGGGACCGGGCAGACGTTGTCGTGCCACCGATTCCCACGGCGGATACCAACCTATGTGCGCTGGTCGATCAACTGGCCTCGGACTGCGCCGAATGGGCGCGACCCGAACCTCGGTCGTTCCGAGACGTTCTCCGCCTGGACGGCCAACCGCAGCAACCGCCCGCTACCAGGTGGTCACCGTTGTACCTGTGCGCGTACCCACCCGACGAACTGATCGACCAGTTCATGGGCCCTGATTTCCGGCGCGTGGTGATCAACGGGTTCATCTGCTCGTACGAATCACCGAATCCGGACATGCGGATCTCGTTCGATGTCTACGTCGGATCAGGCACTTTCGAGAGCTGGACCGATATCAGCCCGGAGGCGGAGGTCGTCGACTTCCACGGGCGTCGGGTGATCGTTGACCACGATGTCGAGGAGCCCTACAGCGCCTTCCGCAGCTGGATCATGGAGATTCCCGGCGGTGGGAACAACGTGCTCGTCCTGGATTACAAGGGGATGGCCGGGATCGGTGATCTCGGCTCCATCCCGGCGGATCAGGCGAAAGCGGATCAGGCCATGACAGCTCTCGGCGAGATCTACCGCAAAGTCTCCGAATGAGGAACTGGCCGCGCACCGAGCCCGGTGCGCGGCCAGTCCGCCGTTGGGCGACTTCAGTCGATCACTCGCCGAAGACCGGTGGGGCGACCTTGGGCAGGCCGAGCTCGTCCCACGCCTCGTCCGTGTCGACCCAGTACTTGTTCTCGTGCTCCAGGTCTTCCTCGCCTTCCTTGCCCTGGCCGCGACCAGCAGCGCCACCCATGCCGCCTGCCGCGCCGCCACGACCCGCAGCACTGGCAGCGCCCCCAGCGCCGCCCGCACCGCCGGAGCCGAGACCGCCAAGACCAGCGCGTCCACCAGCACCCATGCCCGGTCCGCGACCAGCGCCACCGGCACCCAAGCCACGGCCCCCGACGCCACCGGCCCCACGACCAGAGCCAGCGCCAACTCCAGGACCAGCACCGAGGCCACCGGCCACGAGCCCGCCGCTGAACCCACCGGAACCACCTGCGCCCGGACCGGTGCCGGCGGGACTGGGACCGCCAGGCAGCCCGGTGCTACCGGTACTGGCGGGCGGAGTCGACCACTGCGACCCGGTCTGCGACGGTGTGCCAGAGCCAGAGCCCGAACCACTGCCGACGTCACCGATCCCGGAGCTACCGGCACCCGACGTGCTGCCGCTGCCGCCGATACCGGAACCGGTCGGCATGCTGCCAACCGTCGGGTTCGTACCGGTGCTGCCTTCGCCCTGGTCGTAGGCCATCTCCGGGGCCTTCGGGTAGAAAGCGAGGCCCTGCGAAACGTCTCGCGTGCTATCGCTGTAGTTGTTGTAGTACTGCTTGGCTTCCTCGGCCTTGGCGGTGGCCTCGCGTTCCTGCTTCTGCAGGTCGGTCTCCCCGCCGACCAGCCAAGCGCCGCCCTTCTCAAGCAGGTTGTCGGTCGCATCGACCTTCACCGGCTCAGGCATGCTGTTCTTGACCTGGCTGAAGTTCTGAACCTGCTGCTCAGCAGAGTCGCCGACGGAAGTCGAGACGTCTTTGGCGTTGCGAATGTATTCCGTCATCGGAGCAAGGCTGCTGCCGTGCTCCTCCGCAGCCTGACCGGTCCAAGCGACCCCAGCTTTGCTGTTGGCTTCATCGAGCAGGCTCGCGACGGCATCAAAATCGTCGGAGATGCTCGATTTCCAGCTCTGCACGTTGTTGACCAGCATGTCCGTGCCACGGCCGCCGTGGATCTGCTTGTACTTCTCCGGGTGGTTGAAGCCCACCTGCTGCATGATCTCGTCCGTGTTGCCACGGTCCGAATCACGCGTGAGCAGATAGCCACCGACCAGGAACGGCAAGACCATGATCACACCCCCTTGTCAGTAATGGTCGTGGTATGCGCGGACGCGATCAGGCATCCGGGATGTTCTTCAGGACTTCGCTCGAGATCTTCTCGGCGTATCCGCACGGATCGTCCATTTCCGGCGTGCCCCCGGAGTTCTTGAAGTAGTTGATCTCAACCGATTGATCGTCGGCGATGGCGAGTTCGACCTTGCAGAGATCGCTCTGCTCGTCGATCCGCGCTCCCTGATAACCATCGACCTGCGTGGGCTTGAAGTTGTCGCTCGACGAGGCGTCTTGGGTGAGCCGTTCCAAGCCGCCGAACTTGGTGTTGATCGCGACGTAGGCGGAGAACGGTTCGCTCTGGAAGTGGCACTGGGATTCGCCGTACTGCGACGTGCTCTGCTCGGGGGCCTGGCTACCGGTAGCGCCGAGTTGCGCCAACTGATCCGTGGTCAGCAGCTGACAAGCATTCGTGATCGTCTTGAGGTTCTTCGGGTTCTCCACCTTCGGAGCGGCCGACGCTGAAGCAGCCGGTTCGTCGCTCGATGACGAAGGCGGAGTGGTCGATCCGCCCGGCGAGCAGGCGGCTGCGCCAACGAGGGCGAGAAGTGACACTGCGGTCAGAGTTGCGCGACGTAGCACGTGAAATCTTCCTTAAACCTGGCGGGCCGTGGCGGCTTCGTCGGTGCTCTGGTAGGTGCCCTGAGCAGCCTTCAGCTGGTCGATCTGTGTTTGCAGACGCTTGCGAGCATCGTTGACGGCCCAGGAGAGGCACCCCTCGTTGTTCCCTGCCATTTCCCCCAGGGAGTCCGCCAGCTTCTTGCTCACCTCGTCGTCGCCGGGAGGCGCGACTTTCCGGAGCTGCTGAGCCTTCATCAGAATCTGCTCAAGCTTCTCGACAGCTTCCTCGTACTTGGCGATCAGTCCGGGAATCTGCTCGATGTCGACGGAGAACGACGCCGCTTTCGCGGTTCCGCCGGAGTTGATCGCAGTGTGAATGGTCGCCATGCGGCTGGCCGAGTCCACCGCACTGACGATTCCGTCGAAGAATGCCACCTTCAGCTATCCCCTCGTCTGCTCGATCAGGTGCACGTCGCGCTTAGCTTGCCAGGTCGTCGTTCGTCCGCGCATGGGTGTGACGATGCTCGGCCGTGTTCCGTTCCCCACCTGTAGTCGGATTGGGCCGAATGGCCTACTGCCACGCCGCTTCGCGCTGGGTCTTCGTCGTGAGTTCGCCGAGCACGCGGGTGAAGGTGCTCATATCCGCACCAGCGAACATGCGCTGCGCGCCGCTGTTGTAGACCGCAGTGCGTCCGACCTGCAGATCGATGATGCGGATCGTCTGGTCGCCGCGGAACTCCTTGCGCCGGTCGTCCCAGATCGTGACGCCCACCTCGCCCAGGCCCAGTCGCGGGCCGTCCAGCAGCTGCGTCATCTTGCGGAACGCCCCGATGTTCACACCGCGAGCGCGCAGGCTCTGCTCGATCGCGTGCGGGTCTTCGTCGCCGCGGCGGCGCACCTCGATCATGGCACCGCGCATCTCGGCCAGGTCGACGCTCAGCGGTGGGCGGATGCGCGCGGGCGGGTGTTCGGGGAGCACCGACACGAGTGCCGGGATCGCGTCGTTGGGATGCACCGGCTCCAGGATGATCCGGTCGCCGTCGACGACCGTGCGCACGGCAGTCTTGCCGACTTTGGACACCGCAGCTCGCAGTTCGGTGCCCTTCTTCGCGGAGAACCGCAGGTCGTACTCGATCGCCGCGTGCGGGTAGATGCCCAGCAGTTCCATGACGCGGTCGTTCACGCCGCTGGCGCTGATCAGCCCGCGGTCGCGGGCCCGCTGCTCGGCCGCCTCGAACTCGCTCGGCAGGTCTTCGATGGTCGTCCCGTAGTTGCTGTACGACGCGATCATCGGGATGCGGCTGAGCCCGGCGCGTTCGGCCAGGATCGCGAATTCGAGTCGGTCAACGTCCAGCTTGGCCACTGGTCCTGCACTCCCGCGTCAGGTCGGTTTCGACTTGTGCAGACACTAGTCCTTCGCAGGGCCCGGCCAACCAGGATCCAGCAAGGTCAGCTGTCCAGGCCGGAGAGCCCCTGCCAGGCTCCTCGGGCGCCTCGGCGGGCCGCCGAGCGCTGCCAGCGGAACACGCCGTAGCCGATGATGCCGAGCCCGGTACCAGCCACGCAGGTCCAGAACTGGATGTCCCAGCTGCCGTCCGCCCAGTCGCGGATGCCGAACAGGATCAGCCCGACGAACCACAGCGCGGTGCCGACCAGCACCACCGGAGTCGGGTCCGCGAGCCTGCGCGGCAGGTGCGGGACCGGCCGGTGACCGGCTGCGGAGGGGGTGGGTTCACTGTCCTGTGCCACGTCAGGCAGGCTACTCCCGGTAATGAACGCGCGCGTGGGTGCGGTGATCGGGAAGTACTGATGGTGGATCGAACCGGAACCGAGAAGTCGCTGCTGGACCGCTATTTCAAGATCACCGACCGGGGATCCAGCGTCGGGCGGGAGGTTCGCGGCGGCATCGTCACCTTCGTCACCGTCGCGTACATCATCGTGCTCAACCCGCTGATCATCGGCAGCTACTCCGCCGACGACGCCGGGGCCAAGCGCGACGTGCTGGGCAACATCCTGCCGGTTTCGCAGGTCGCGGCGAGCACCGCGCTGGTCGCGGGCGTGATGACGATCCTGTTCGGGCTGGTCGCCAACTACCCGTTCGCCATCGCCACCGGGCTGGGCATCAACACGCTGCTGGCGGTGACCATCGCACCGCAGGTCACCTGGCCGGAGGCGATGGGCCTGGTCGTGGTGGACGGCATCGTCATCCTGATCCTGGTCGCGACCGGTTTCCGCACCGCGGTGTTCAACGCGGTGCCACCCGAGCTGAAGGCCGCGATCGCGGTCGGCGTCGGGGTGTTCATCACCTTCGTCGGCCTGGTCGACGCCGGTTTCGTGCGGCGGCTGCCGGATGCGGCCAACACCACGGTGCCGGTCGGGTTGGGCATCAACGGCTCGATCGCCTCGTGGCCCACCGCGGTTTTCGTGTTCGGACTGGTGCTCACCTCGGTGTTGGTGGCCCGGCGGGTGCGGGGTTCGATCCTGATCAGCGTGGCCGTCACCACCGTGCTGGCGATCATCGTCGAGTCGGTCTTCCACCCCGGTCCGTCGAAGGGCACCGATCTCTACGGCTGGAACCTGGGCTACCCGGCGGTGCCGGAGCAGATCATCGGGCTGCCGGACCTGTCGCTGGTCGGCGACATCTCCTTCGGCGCGTGGACCCGGTTGCCCGCGCTGGCCGCGGCGATGCTGGTGTTCACGCTGGTGCTGGCCAACTTCTTCGACGCGATGGGCACCATGACCGGGCTGGGCAAGGAAGGCGGCCTCGCCGACCGGGAGGGCAACCTGCCCGGCATCGGCAAGGCGCTGGCCGTCGAGGGAGTCGGCGCGGTCGCCGGTGGGTTGGGATCGGCGAGTTCCAACACCGTGTTCGTGGAGTCGGCTTCCGGCATCGCGGAGGGGGCGCGCACCGGGCTGGCGAACGTGATCACCGGGTTGCTGTTCCTGGCGGCGATGTTCTTCACCCCGCTCTACCAGGTAATTCCGGTGGAAGCGGCGGCCCCGGCGCTGGTGGTGGTCGGGGCGATGATGCTCACCCAGATCCGGCAGATCGACCTGTCGGACTTCAGCATCGCGCTACCGGCCTACCTGACGATCGTGGTCATGCCGTTCACGTACTCGATCGCCAACGGCATTGGTGCGGGCTTCATCAGCTACGTGCTGCTGCGGGTGTTCACCCGCCGTGCCCGCACGGTCCACCCGCTGATGTGGGTCGTGGCGGCAGCCTTCGTGCTCTACTTCGTCGCCGACCCGCTGAGCGCCGTCTTCGGCATCTGACCTGGTCTGAACCCATTCGTAGTGCGTCGATTGGGTTGCGATAGCGGACCTGGGGGTGGGGGCTCACTAGGGTGGACGGCTACTGATCCGTCGGATCAGTTTGTCCGGATTCCCTAGATAGTTTGGTAGACTAACGACGTGTCCGATATCGCGGAGCGCGAGCGCACCCTGGCGAGTCGGCTGCGACTCGCGGTCGTTCGCCTGAACCGGCGGCTGCGCGCGCAGAGCAATGACTCGACCATCACGCTGTCCCAGCTGTCGGCGCTGTCCTGTCTGCACAAGACCGGAGCGATGACGCCGGGCGAGCTGGCAGCCCGAGAGGGCGTCCAGCCACCTTCGATGACCAGGGTGATCGCTGCCCTGGAGGAAGCCGGGCTGGTCGCGCGGCGGGCGCACCCCACCGATGGTCGGCAGGCCATCGTCGAACTGACCGAGGCTGGTCGGGCGCGGGTCGATGAAGAGGTCTCGATCCGGGAACGGTGGCTGGACCAGCAGCTCGCGGATCTCGACGAAGACGAACGGGCGGTGTTGTTCCAGGCCGCCGAGATCATCGACCGATTGGCCAGTCGATGACCGAATTCCATTGAGAGGCGGTACGTAGGAGCGTGGTTGACCAATCCCGATCGCGCGCAGGAATCGACCCCAGCGGGGATCCGGTCAACCATTCTCCATCGTCCACATCAGACAGTTCAGTGGACTCCGGCGGCGGCATGTTCCGTTCGCTGCGGGAGCGCAACTACCGCTTCTACGCCTCCGGCCAGGTCGTATCGCTGACCGGCACCTGGATGCAGCGCGCCGCGCAGGACTGGTTGGTGCTGGAGCTTTCCGGTGGCAGCCCGGCCGCGCTCGGCGTGGCGGTCTCGCTGCAGTTCATCCCGACGCTGCTGCTGACCCTGTGGGCGGGTGTCGTCGCCGACCGCTTCGACAAGCGGCGCGTGCTGATCGGCACTCAGAGCGCGCTCGGCGCCTGCGGGTTCGTGCTGGGATCGCTCGACGTCACCGGCGTCGTGCAGCTCTGGCACGTCTACGTGCTGTGCTTCGTGCTCGGGTGCTTCTCCGCGGTGGACGCGCCGGTGCGGCAGTCGTTCGTCGTCGAGATGGTCGGGCCCGCGCAGCTCACCAACGCTGTCGCGCTGAACTCGATGAACTTCAACCTGGCCCGCATCGTCGGCCCGGCCATCTCGGGCGTGCTGATCACCGCGATCGGGACCGGCTGGGTGTTCCTGATCAACGGAGTCAGCTCGGTCGGCGTCGTTGCTGGGCTGGCGCTGATGGACCCCGCGGCACTGCACCGGGCCAAGCTGCCGCCGAAGGAGCGCGGCCAGCTGCGGGCCGGGCTGCGGTATGCGCGCGGGCGGCCGGATCTGATCGTGGTCATGGCGTTGGCGTTCTTCATCGGCACCTTCGGGATGAACTTCGAGAGCACTCTCGCGGTGATCGCGCGCAACGTCTTCGGGCGCAACGCCGACGGTTACGGTCTGCTGGTCACCATGCTGGCGGTCGGGACGCTGACCGGGGCGGCGCTGGCCGCGCGGCGCAGTGGTCGCGGGCGGCCGCGAATGCGGCTGATGCTGTTGGGCGCCGCAGTTTTCGGCGTGCTGGAGGTGGCGGCGGCGCTGATGCCGACCTACGAGCTGTTCGCGGCGGCGTTGATCCCGGTCGGCGTGGCCATCATGACCTTCACCACAAGTGCGAACTCGACCGTCCAGCTGGCTGTGGAGCCAACCATGCGCGGCCGGGTCATGGGCCTCTACATGCTGGTGTTCCTGGGCGGAAAACCGCTGGGCGGACTGGCTTCCGGGTGGCTCGCCGAGGTGTTCGGACCGCGGTGGCCGATCTTGCTGGGCGGGGTGGCGTCGTTGGTCGCCGCGCTCGTCGGGGTGGCGGTGCTGGCTTGGCGGCGGAAGTCGAGGGTTGCCGAGGCTGACAGGTTAGGCTAACCTAAATCTCGTCCGCTTCGTGGTGGGAGCGGCAGTCAGTTCGGGAACAGATCGGGCCCCGGCCTCCTGCGGGAGGCCGGGGCCCGATCACGTTGTGGACCTCGGGTACTTCCCGACGCGTTCAAAACTTCGGGGCCCCTCCCGGAGGAAGGGGCCCCGAAGCGTCGGCAGTGGGCTTGTCGGAGCACTCACCACCGAGTCCTGTTTCCCCGAATTTCCCTGAAATTGGGAAGAACTCCCGCTCAGGCGGTGGGCAGCCGCAGGCCGTTGTAGCCCGCGCGGGCATCAGCGAAGCGCTTGCCGACCTCGTCCCAGTCGA
>NZ_JALBWV010000132.1 GCF_022678645.1 Saccharopolyspora soli
CACTGGCGTCACCTACCACCAGCGAACAAGACCTCGACGACCGCCCCAGACGTCATCACGGAGACTGCGCCAGAGCCAAGATCCGCGACGGGCAGGTCACCAACCGCCCGATCTACGTGGCCATTGGAGTCACCGTGGGCGGCGAACGCGACATCCTCGGGCTGTGGGCCGGTGAGGGCGCGAAGTTCTGGCTGGCGGTGCTGACCGAGATCAAAAACCGGGGTGTGGCAGATGTGTGCATCGTGGTCTGCGACGGACTCAAGGGCCTGCCCGAGGCGATCACCACGGTGTGGGAGCAGGCGATCGTGCAGACCTGCGTGATCCACCTGTTGCGCAACACCTTCCGGTATGCCTCCCGCAAGTACTGGGACGCGATCGCCCGCGACCTCAAACCCGTCTACACCGCCCCATCCGAGGCCGCGGCCGGCGAGCGGTTCGCCGAGTTCACCGCGACCTGGGGCGAGCGATATCCGGCGGTGATCCGGTTGTGGGAGAGCTCCTGGTCGGAGTTCGTGCCGTTTCTGGACTACGACGTCGAGATCCGCCGGGTGATCTGCTCGACCAACGCCATTGAGTCGGTCAACGCCCGCTACCGGCGCGCGATCCGCGCCCGCAGGCACTTCCCCACCGAGCAGGCCGCCCTGAAGTGCCTCTACCTGGCCACCCGCTCCCTGGACCCCACCGGACGGGGCCGGGCACGATGGGCCATGCGATGGAAACCAGCCCTCAACGCCTTCGCGATCACCTTCGAAGGCCGCATCACACCCACCGGAAACTAAACCATGCCAAGCCAGATCCACCGATCATCGGACAGTCCCGATCGGTGCGACGCGGGGCGTGGCCCGCTTCGCAGTGGGTGTGGGACAGCAGGACGTGGCGCAGGTGTTTGGCGATCTGGCGGTACGCGTTGTCCTGCGGGCTGATCACGCTGTCGCGACGGGGCTACTGGTGCGGGTCGTCGGTCTTGAGCTGTTCTCCGGTGGTGGAGACGAAGACGACGAGGAGCTCGGCTGGTTCTGCGTTGCTGGCGTTTTCTGTGGCCACGTGGTGGGCACCTGGCTGCTCGATCCAGTTCTCGCCTTGGTGGTATGTACGCATCGGTTCGCCTTCGAGCTGGCTGCGTACAGCGCCTTCGAGCACGTAGGCGTAGACGAACGCGTTGCCGTGTCGGTGGGGCATCGCTCGGGCGTCCGGGGGGAAGGTCACGGTCGCCGAGGTGAAGGTTTTCCTTGGATGTTCGGCAGCGCCTGCTGGATCAGGAGTGTCAGGGTCTCGGAAGGGTGTTCCGAAGCCACGGCCGGGGTGGTCGGACGCTCCGTCGCAGGGGCGCATCCGACGACCGCGGCAGCCGTGCTGGCGATCAGCACGCCGCTGGCGATTCGCACACTGATCATGACTGTTGCGCTCCTCTTTCGTCCGCGACCTGAATGATCGTCTTGCCGGGCGTGCGGCGGTGGCGGGCGAACGCGGAGGCCGTTTCGGAAAGCGGTCGCACGGCGCCGACGATGGGGTTGAGCCGTCCGGCCCGGAGGCGCTGGGCGAGGTCGGTCAGCCGGGCGCGGTCGGGTTCGACGACGAAGAAGATGGCTCGCCCGTCCTTGGGCTGCACGGCAGGTGGCATGGCGATGGTGACGAGGGTGCCGCCCGGACGTACCAGTTCGGTCGATCGCTGGAGGATGTCGCCGCCGATGACGTCGAACACCACGTCCACCTCGCCGACGTTCTGCAAATCGTCGGCGTCCAGGTCGAGGAAGGTCTGCGCGCCGAGGCCGAGCGCGACATCGCGGTCGTCGGCTCGGCCGGTGCCGATCACGCGGGCGCCCACCTCTCGCGCGAGTTGGACGGCGATCGAGCCGACGCCGCCCGCGGCGCCGTGAATGAGGACGGTCTGGCCGGTCGTGAGGTGGGCGTGGTCGAACAGTCCCTGCCATGCGGTCAGTCCGGAAATGGGCAGCGCGGCGGCCACGGTGTGGTCGATGTCGGCCGCGAGGGGGGCGAGGTTGCGAGCCTCCACCGAGGTGTATTCGGCCAGCGATCCGTCGCGGGTCCAGTCGGTCAGTCCGAACACCCGCTGACCCACGGTGAGGCCGGTGGTTCCGTAGCCGAGCTCGACCACGGCTCCGGACAGCTCGTGCCCGGGGATGCTGGGTGTCCGGTCGCGCCCGGCGCGATCGGACCACGTTCCCGGCCAGTCGAGCTCTCCGGGGGTGAAGCCCGCGGCGTGCACGCGCACGATGACGTCGTTTTCCGCAGCGTGGGGGTAAGGCATGTCGGTCAGGGTGAGGCCGCCGACACCCGCGTCACGGTCTCGCACGATGATCGCTCGCATGCTCGAATCCTTTCCAGAACGTTCGTCGGTATGGGTAGTTGTAGGGGCTCAGCACGGGGTCCGCTCGTGGTGCAGGCTCCCGGCCGCGGAGGTCGCGGATCGCCCGTCGTCGGTGCGCTCCCGGTACAGCGGGTAGATCGGGGACGGCGCGCTCGCGGTCGCCATCATCAGCACGTTGGCGCAGACGAGCAGGACGAACGAAGCACGACGTCCGAGACGACGTCCGTTGTCGAAGTGCCTCACACCGTTCATCGCGTGGCCTCGTGTGAGGTCCGGTCAGCTCGGCCAGGGCGAGCCGACGATGCGCTCGACCGTCGTCGTGCGCTGGAAGCCGGGGATGAAGTGTTCGAGCACGTCGGAGTTCACGGTGCCGTTCGTGGTTTCGGGGCGGTTCTTGAGCCCGTCGACGTAGGCTCGCAGAAACTCGTTCTTGAAGTCCCCGCGTGGGTGGACGGCGAGGATTTCGGCTAGCTGATCGTGTTGCAGTCCGTCCAGGCCGAAGCCGAGCACGTCGGTCAAGACGCCGAGGTGCGTGGTCGCGATTTCCGGGCCATCCGGCCGGGGATGCCTGGCGTGGTGTGCAGCGCGATCGCCGTCCAGACGGTCTCGGCGGCGGCCGTCGAGAAACCCCGGTCCAGGAGGAACTTGCGCGCGTGGTCGGCGCCATCGACTTCGAAGCGCTGCTCGACGTCGGAAAAGGGGGTCAGGAGGCCGGTGTCGTGGAACATGGCCGCCAAGTAGAGCAGCTCCGGGTCCGGCTTCACGCCGAGCTTTTGAGCGTGAATCAGGCTGAAGAAGAAGATCCGCCGCGAGTGGTGGTAGATGAGGGGGCTGGTCGTCTCCTGGATGAGCCCGGTCGCTTCGGCGACCGCCGCTGTCTCAGGAATCTCCAGTCCCGCGATGGCCTCTGGCATGATTTCTGACTTTCCGGGAAGTGTGTCGATTGTGGACCGCGTGTCCGACTTCCATGCTGCCCACCGATCGGCGTGCGGCGCTGCCTTCGTCCAGCCAGGAATCACTGATATCCGGACAGGCGAAATCGCAGCCGTGTGCTCCACCGCGTCGCGCAGCCGGGACCAGCGCGTGGCCCGCGACTTCACGTCGTCCGTCACAGCTGGTTCCGCGCGATACCTGATGTCGGGGTTCATCGCGTGAGTCAACCGGGCATCGGTCGCGGCACGAGGATTTCGTGGACCAGCCTTCGCAACGCCTCCGGCGTGGCTCCTCGCTGCTCACGGCCAGGTTGTGCGCGTGATCAGCCGAAGGCGACGGCGAGTTGAGGATCCCCGTCATCTCCCGTAACGGTGTGCTACCAATGAACGGTGTCCATGCCTTCCGCGTCGCCGACCCGACGGCGGTCAGTGCGCGGATCCGGCTCCGGAGGGACCGGAATGGTGAACGTTGCCCCCCATCACGTCGCGATCCTCGTCTACGACGGAGTGACGTTGCTGGACGTGGCCGGTCCCGCAGAGGTGTTCAAGGAGGCGAACCGGTTCGGTGCCGACTACCGGATCGTGCTGCTGTCGCCGACCGGTGCGGACGTCACGTCGAACCTCGGGGTCGGGATCGCGGTCGACGGCGCCGCCGCCTCGGAGCCAGCTTTCGACACGTTGCTGGTGGCCGGGTCCGATCTCTATCCGCGCGCCCGTGTCCCCAGCGACCTGGCGGACGCCGCGCGAATACCGGCGGCTGTGGCCAGCCGGGTCGCGTCGATCTGCACCGGGGCGTTCGTCCTCGCCGCCGCTGGCCTCCTCGACGGCAAGCGCGCGACCACGCACTGGCAGGTCGCGCACGAGCTCGCCGCCCGGTGTCCGACGTGCCGCGTCGAGCCCGACGCGATCTACGTTCGCGATGGCACCACGTACACGACGGCAGGGGTGACGGCAGGCATCGATCTGGCGCTCGCTCTTGTCGAAAAGGACCACGGGCCCGACCTGGCGCGCGACGTCGCCCGCGCCTTGGTGGTGTACATGCAGCGTGCGGGCGGCCAGTCCCAGTTCTCGGCACCGCTGCAAGGACCGCCGCCCCGCTCGGCGGCTCTCCGCAAAATCACCGACTTGGTCACGGCGAACCCCCGCGCGGACCACTCACTCGGTGAACTCGCGAAACACCTCAACGTGAGCACCCGGCACCTCACCCGGCTTTTCCACGGCGAGCTGTCCACGACACCGGCCCGCTACGTGGAAAACATCCGATTCGACATGGCCAGGGCACTGCTCGACCAAGGACACACCGCGACGCAGGCCGCGACCCTCGCCGGGTTCCCCAGTTACGAAAGCATGCGACGGGTTTTCGCCAGGAAGCTGTCGATCAGCCCCGCCGCCTACCAACGCCGGTTCAGCACAACCCGCCGCGCCAACGCGGGTTAAGCGTCCCAATGTTCACTCATGCCGCCAACAACGCGTTCTACGAACTTGGACGGCCACTGGTCGACGTCGGTTGGGCGCGCGGGCGTTAGTTCAGAGAAACAGGCGTGTTCGTGGCGGCAGGGTGTTCCGTAGGGGCGGCCGCAGGTTCCGAGTTCGAGCTTGCAGGTCTGGAAGTTTCTCTGCACTTGTCAAGTTGATCACGCATAACGCTGGCGAAGGCAGGTGTGCTGCCATCGTTCGTGCGAAGTTCGGGCACTCAACGTCCGCTCATGCCGATGACCGGAGGTTGCGGGTCGATTCGTCAAGAGGTTGGTTCGACGCTGGTCCCGTGTCTGGTCAGCCGGGTGAGGGCAGCGCTGGAATCTCCAGGACGCGGTAGTCGACCTCGGCGACCATGCCCGTGACGGTTCCGTCTGTGGTCTCAAACGGGGTGTTTCGCCGAGTTGCGAGAAGGCTGTCCGTCCAGAGTGGAGATCGTGCGCTCCTACCTGCTCAAGGACTGGCCGCTGCGAAAACCGAGAAGGAGGCTGATGAGCCCCAAGGCCTCGACATTGGACATGGGAGCGCCGCCCTGTTGGTCCTGAATGGCCCATGTGGACCATGGAGGGTTCTGCCAGAGGCGTGATCCCTGACTGGGCGAACCTTGTCCGGCGCTGAACCCTCGGAGATGGTCAACTGGGGAACCGTTCACCGCGATGAAAGGTTCGGACATGCGTTCTCTGTTCAATGCCGCCGTGTTGATAACTGGTGTCGGAATGGTCACCGGGGTGCTGCTACTCGCGTGCGGCGTGGTCCTGTTCACCGTCGTTCGTGCCCTCGCGCCATGAGATCCACGGTCGGCTGCCGTTGCCAGGCCTGAATGCCGCCCGTCCCTCAACGCGAACCTGGACGCCCTATCGGCGTTGTCGTTTTGACGGCGCACGGTACCGCACGGTGTGGCGTGCCGGTCGTGGACCGGCAACTGCTGTGAGCGTGCGTCCCCCTGCATGGGGCGATGTAGGCTCGCATCTCAGTTTCCCTCCGCTGCCCCGTCGCCCGCGGCACGAACAAAGCCCCCCGAGGCGATCAAGCGGAGCGCAGCCCAGGCCGACAATGATCTGTCCTAGCGCGCCGTGTCTTGTCTGTCCGTGTGGTTCGACGATGCCGGGCTGTCCGTTGTGGTGAACCTGCTCGTTTTCTTGGCTCCGGAGCTGGGGAACTCCGGAGGTGCCGTCGTTGGGCCGAAGTGCGGGAAGGTGAGTTGCAGTGGACCTGATTAGCCAAACGCAGCGATCATTGTTTGCCGTTGTGGGTGTTGGGGCGTGGGCGGTTGGCTCGCTGCGCGCCATGCCTGGACAGGTGCAACACGTGTGGCAGGAGCGCGAGCAGTGGTTGCACCGTGCTGGCGACGCCTATGACGCGCTTGCCGGGCGCGGCCAGGCCGTCATGGGCAGCGCCCGGGAGGACCTCCGTCACGGCGTCCGCGAGGTCGGCCGAAGGATCCGCCAGGTTCCCGGTGTCGCAGCGCTGCAAGGAGAAGTCGCTGGATTGCAGTCCGAGGAAGCGGAATTGCCGATTGCTGACTACGACAGTCTCAGGGCTACCCAGATCGTCCAGAAGTTGCCAGGTCTGACGCAGCAGGGGCTGCACCAGGTCGAGGGCTACGAAGCCCGGAACCGAGCTCGCGCCACAATCCTCTCCCGCATCGACGAACTGCGCGGTCAGGAGCCCTGGCCTGGCTACGATGAGATGACCGTGGACGAGATCCTGCCACGGATGCGGTCGATGCCACCGGAGGAGCAGGTGGGCCTGGCCAGCTACGAGCGTCGCCACAAACAGCGCCGGACCATCGTCGAGTCGGCCGCCGAGAGCTGAAGCCATCCGTACGTTGATTTCCTCGGCTCCGTGGCAGACGAGTCGGTGGCGATGCAACGAGCATCTGCGGTGCTTGTGAGTGCAGGGAACCTCCGGTCGCGGTCTGGCGGCAGAGCTCTTCGAAGTCCGCTACCAGATCGGAGGAGCGTTTCTAAAGGCGATCGCCGTAGCATGGTCTGCCCGCTCCTCGCCCGCATCAGCACACCGAAGCGAGTCAGCTGTGCGTCAGTGTGCGGTGCCGTTCGTGAGGGACGCGTTCGGACAGCGGCACCCGCCTGTCGACGAGGCGCGCTTCGAGGCCCAACAGCAGGCATCCGCAGTGGGAGTGCGACGGTTCTTTTCTGATGGCACGAAAGTTGGCCGTGCCCAGCGGAAGCCGCGCTCTTCGAGATCGCTGGCATGCCTGCATTGGCGTGCTGATCGTCTGCTGGATACGAGTGCGCGGGTTAGTGTTTGTTGGTGTGAGGCAAAGTTTTCCGTTCTTGGTAGCGGGATTTGCGCCTGTTCTGATGATCTTTTGAGGAGGGACGACCATGTCGTGGTACTGCCGGTTCACCTGGCACCAGCACACGAGGGCCGAGGATGTGCGACGGCGGGTGTTGGAGCAGCACGAGGCGGGAACCAATCTGGAGCACAAGACCTTCTCTCAACTGTCCTATGTGGATCTCTTGGGGACAGCGGCGGGTGGTGCGGGCAGCGGTCCGGTGTGACATGTCAACGCCGGAACAGCCGCATCCAGGGCAACAACGGCACCCGACTCCAGGTGGCGCCAGTGAGCCGGCGCCGAAGGGCGGCGCCGGTCGCGAGCGAATTGCGCTAGTGCTGGCCGGAGGCGGGGCGCGCGGGGCCTACGAGGCCGGAGCGTTATCCGTACTGCTGCCCGAGCTGGATCGGCTGGGCCAGCGGCCGTCGCTGTTCGTCGGTACGAGCGTCGGCGCCATGAACGCCGCCTATTTCGCGGCCACGCAAGACCAAAGCGCAGAACAGGCCACCGCAGGACTGCTGGAATGCTGGCGCGAAGTCGGACGCACGGGCATCACGCGCCCGATGTACCGTCAGCTGCCAGTCGCGGCCGCCCAGTACCTCGGGCAGGTGCTGTCCCTGCCGGGCTTCCAATTCTCCAGCCTGCTGGATCCAACTCCCCTCGAACGCGGGGTACAGCGCTGGATCGACCTCTCACGCACGCACCGCAACGTCGCCGACGGCGATGTCGACGCCTTGGCGGTCGTGGCCACCGCCGTCCGCAGCGGCCGCACGGTGGTCTTCGTAGAACGCTCGCAACACCACGCCCTGCATCGCTCGCACGTGATCGACTACATGCCCGCCTGGATCCAACACGCGCATCTGCGAGCCTCAGCGGCGTTGCCCGTGCTGTTCCCACCGGTCCGGATCGAGACACCGCCGGAAGCCCACGGCTGGTACGTCGACGGCGGCACACGCCTGAACACCCCGATCAAACCGGCACTAGACCTCGGCGCGAACCGCATCGTAGTCATCGGCACCGACGCGATCACCCCGCCTTCCGACGAACCAGGACGCCACGAGGGCAAACCACCCGACCTCGTTGACGGCGCCCTCCACCTGCTCGAAGGCGCGCTGGTGGACCCCCTCGCCGAAGACATCGTCGTGCTCGGCAACATCAACCTCTTCTACACCCAGCACGCACCCGCAACCACGCGCTACCGCCAGGCACGCGGCAAACCCCCGTACCGCCGCGTGCCCTACATCTTCGTAGCACCCGACCGGCGCGGCGCCATCGGCGAACACGCCCTGGAGGTCTTCCGCTCCCGCCGACGCAGCATCAGCCTCCGCTCACTACGACAACGCCTGCAGAGCCAACTGCTCGGCGGAGAAAGCCCCGCCCACGGCCAACTCCTGAGCTACCTGTTCTTCGACCCGGAATTCCTCGACGAACTCATCGCCATGGGACAACGCGACGCACAACACTGGCTCACCCAAACCCAAACCGACAGCGACCACTGGCAAATCGCCCCCCTGACCACCCTCACCAACCACTAACGCCGACCAATCCGCCAGTGGTCAGCACGTTCAGTGCTTTGTGAACAGTTGTCAGCAGAGTTGGCCCGGTGGCCAAAACGGACCAGGTTTGAGGATCTTCGCTGGCGC
>NZ_JALBWV010000133.1 GCF_022678645.1 Saccharopolyspora soli
ACACCAAAACCAAGCTGATCAAACGACAAATGTACGGACGCGCAGGCTACCCCCTCCTCCGCCACCGCATCCTCCTCGGCTGACACCGAACGTCACCACCGAAAATGGGCCAGAGCCGAAAATATATTGGGCCAGAGCCCTTGATCTGACGCTCCCGCCCCGGACAACTACGACGTTAGGGGCCGGCGGATGAGGTCGGCGGCCTTCTCGGCGATCATGATGGTGGGGGCGTTGGTGTTGCCGCTGGTGATGGTCGGCATCACCGAGGCGTCCACGACTCGGAGTCCGGTCACGCCGCGTACCCGTAGCTCGGGGTCGACCACGGCGGCGTCGCTGTCACCCATCGCGCAGGTGCCCACTGGGTGGTAGCAGGTGCCGCTCCAGGTGCGGATGTGGTTGGCCAGCGTTGCCTCGTCCAGCGCCGCCAGATCGGTGCTGTCCGGCATGTAGGGGCGGGCCAGGAATTCTGCCAGCGGCTTCTGTTCTCCGATCTCGATGACGGTGCGCAGTCCGCGGAGGAGCGTGGTCACGTCTTCGGGGTCGGTGAAGTAGCGTGGATCGATCAGTGGCTTCTCTTGGGGGTCTTTGGAGGCGAGCGTCAACTGCCCGCGGCTGCGTGGCTGTAGCCCTGTGGCATTCATCGTGAACACGGGTCGGGCCGGCATCTCTTGCCCGCTCAGGATGAACGCGGTGGGCCCGCCGGTCAGCTGCGTGTCGGGCCGGGAGACGCCTGGCGTAACGGACAGGTAGGCCATCGCTTCGGCGTAGTTGGAGGCGAACGGCCCATCGCTGGTCTTGGTCCACTGCTGGAGGTTCTCCGGGGTCAGGAGGTCGAGGATCACGTCGCTGGTGTCGCGGGTCTCCCACACGATCGGGGCTAGGACGTGGTCGTGGAGGTTCTTGCCCACCCCCGGCGATACCACGGCGGTATCGATGCCGTGCTCCCGGAGCACTTCGGTGGGGCCGATGCCGGAGAGCATCAGGAGCTGCGGCGAGTTGACGACGCCTCCGCTCAACAGGACCTCGCTGTCGGCGCGGGCGAAGTGTTCGGTGCCGTCGCGGAGGTACGTCACGCCGACGGCCTTGGTCCTCTCCAGGACCACCCTGGTCGCCAGCGCCCCGGTGCGGACGGTCAGGTTCTCCCGGTCGAGCGCGGGCCGCAGGTAGGCATCGGCGGTGGACCAGCGCCGACCGTCCCGGCAGGTCACCTGGGTGAGCCCCGCACCCTGTGGAGAGGCACCGGCGATGTCGCCGACCGGCGGCAGGCCCCAGGCCAGGGCGGCGTCCACCCATGCGTGGGACAGTTCATGGGTGTAGCGCCGGTCCTCGACGTGGAGCGGTCCCCCGGTCCCGTGGGACGGCGGGCCATGTCGGTTGTTCCGCTCGGCTCGGACGAAGTACGGCTGGACGTCCTTAAAGCCCCAGCCGGTGGCGCCGTGTTCGTCCCGCCAGCCGTCGTAGTCCTCGCGCTGGCCCCGGGCGTAGATCATCACGTTGGTCGAGGACGAGCCTCCGAGAGTCTTCCCGCGCGGCCAGTAGAACGCCCGGGCGGCCGCCTCCTGCTCGACCGTCCGGTAGTCCCAGTCGACCTCGGAGTGAAACAGCAACCCGACCGCCGCCGGCGCCTTGATGTTCTCGTTGGTGTCCTCACCGCCGACCTCGAGGAGGAGCACCCGGGCGGCGGGATCCTCGCTGAGTCGGGAGGCGAGGACGCACCCGGCGCTCCCGGCCCCCACGATGATGTAGTCGAACGACTCGGGAGAAGCCATTCGTCCTCCCTCAGGCTCGCTGTTCGCTCATGCTCGCCCTCTCCACCCACCCCGGCAATCGGAGCCACTCCGTGGGGCCAGGCCTGGGCCAGACGTAGCGTCCGCAGCTCAAGGCTCAGCGGGGAGAGGTCTCCGGTATGTAGGTCTTCTTGGTCGTTGATCGATCTACTGGAGACCTCACCTATTTGATCTGTGAGCCGATGAATGGGTTTTGAACACGGCACGCGCTTCGGTGTCAGATTCCCTGACGGCCCCTGGCAGTCCGCGTCCGGAGGCATCGGCAGCCAGGCCGACCTCCGGAACGCTCCTGTGCGGCGGTGACAGTCGCGTGGGCCTGAGCCGGGCGGGTGACGTCGAACGGGCCGGCTGTCAGTCGCTCGGGTCGGTGTCCGCGAACGTGGCGGTAACGGTGTCCGGCTTTGCGTGCCGTGGTCATGATTGCGGCCGGCGGGCAGGTCGTGCTGTATGGGGTGGGTGCTGGGGCCGCGCGCGGCGCGGGTTATCGGGCCCGGTGCTCAGGCTCTCCTGTCAGGAGTCAGGCGGGGCGGTGATGTTTTGCGGGGTGTGCGAGAGGAGGGCCGCACGGCCGGACGCTTTGGCGCCGTCTACGACCGCGCGGTCTTGCAGCAGGCGTCCGGAGGCGAGGGCCCCGTCGATCAACAACCCCAGATGCGCGGCCAGTTCGGCCGGCTTGGCGGCGCCCGTAGTGCGGGCGAGGCCGGTGAGCCACTCCTGACGGCGCTGGGTGTGGTCGATGGTGGCTTCATGCGCCTTGGTACCGAGGTCTGCTTCGACCGCGGCGCTGATGAACGGGCAGCCGAAGAACCCGTGTCGGTCGAAGGAGGCCAGTAGCGCGTCGAACAGGCCCACCACTTGCTTTGCGGGGTCGGGGCCAGCCGCCTCGGCCGCCGTCTGCAACTCCCGCATCCAGGAGTCGTCCGTGCGCCGCAGGTAGGCGGCGATCAGGTCGTCCTTGGTGCGGAAGTGGGCATACAGCGTGGACTTGGCCACGCCGGACTCCTCGATGACCTGGTCGACCCCCACTCCGCGCAGGCCATGCCGATGGAAGAGGCCGGCCGCCGCGTCGAGGATTTTCTGCTCGGTGTTCGTCTTGCGTACGCGTGTAGCCATGCAAGACAGACTAGTTCGTTCGTCCGCGCATTAATCGAACGGACTAGTCTGTTTTATTAGTGGTGGGAACCCCGTCGCTTCGAACGATGTGTGAGGGACGGTGCCGTGATGCGTGCGGTGGTGCTGGAAGAGTTCGGGGGTTCGCTTGAGCTGCGGGAGATCGACCGGCCGGTGCCCGGGCCGGGGCAGGTGCTGGTGCTGGTGCATGCCAGCGGTGTGAACCCGCTGGACACGAAGATCAGGGCTGGCAGGGCGGCACACGCCCGCGCGCAGCTCCCGGCCGTATTGGGCATGGGCCTGGCTGGCGTGGTGGTGGGTACGGGGCCTGGTGTGGAGGGGTTCGCGGCTGGGGATGAGGTGTACGGGCTGACCGGCGGTGGGTGACCTGCAAGGCTCGCTCGCGGAGTTCGCGGCGGTCGATCCCGTCTGCTGGCTCCGAAGCCAGCCGCGCTGTCGATGCGTGAGGCGGCTGCGCTGCCGCTGGCGGCGGTCACGGCGTGGGGGGGCTGGTGGACCGGGCCGGGGTGCGGGCTGGTCAGAAGGTTCTAGTGCACGGCGGCGCCGGCGGCGTGGGCAGCGTTGCGGTTCAGATCGCCACGGCTCGTGGGGCGAAGGCGTGCGCGACCGAGTCGGCGGCCAAGGGGGGTCGTCGTGCGCCGTCTGGGAGCGGTGGCGATCGACCACGCCACGGTGCCGGTGGAGAGATACGTGGCCGAGTACACCGGCGGCGCCGGTTTCGACATCGTCTATGACACGGTCGGCGGCCCGGTCCTGGACGCCTCGTTCGAGGCGGTGCGCACGTACACGGGGCATGTGGTCAGCTCGCTCGGCTGGGGCACTCACGCGCTGGCGCCCCTGTCGTTCAAGGGGGCGACGTACTCGGGTGTGTTCACGCTGCTGCCGATGCTGACCGGCCAGGGCCGGGAGCGTCACGGCGAGATTCTGCGCGAGGCCGCGTCTCTGGCGGACGAGGGCAAACTGCGTCCCCTGCTGGGATGCGACCCGCTACGGCCTCGCGACCGCGCGGGACGCGCACCATGCGGTAGAGGGCGGTACGGCCAACGGGAAGGTCATCGTCGACGTCGTGGTCTGACGAGCGTTCATGCGGGTTCGCCGTATGCGAGGTCTTCGAAAGCCGCATACGGCGGGAGCGATACGAGGCGGGCAGCCGCACAGTGGGACTCGGCAGCCTTGCCTTGCCGTAGCAGGTGGCGATGCCCCGGCGTCGCAGCCATGTGCGGGCGGGCTCCGAGCTATAGCGGGCACTGCCGCGACGTGCGCGCAGTCCGCAACCAGACGCTCCCAGAACGGCGAACGAAGAGGTCGACGCCCGCGGCAGCGCCGCACAGGTCGAAGATCAAGCCAGCGGGTGGTGGGTGCGGTCGGGAGCCTCGGACTGCTGGTGTGGGTCGACTCCCGTTGCCGTCATGTTCCGGGGCGGGTCTCCGTGATGGCGCCGGAAGCCTGCGGCGAACGCGCAGGGTGAGCCGTAGCCGACCGACGAGGTCGGCGATCTTTGCCAGGCCCAGTTCACCGTTGCGTAGGTGTTCACGGGCCAGGGTCATGCGCCGGTCCGTCAGGTACTGCATCGGCTGCTGTTCCTTCGAATCGCAGGTTGCTGATGTCGATCGCGACCATCAGCTCGTCGTGGATCGGAAATCCGTTCGCGTCTCGCCGGTAGGCCCGGCGCACGGTGGGCATTCGGAGCCCGTCCACCTCGACGATGTCGTGCACGTACTGCGCGGCGGCGAACCCGCCAGCCACGTCGACGTGGTAGTCGTGCCGACGCAGCAGGTTGTCCTGGTCGAAGTAGAAGTCCTGGACCGCGCTGTGTCCGGCGATGTGCGCCGGGAAGGTGGCTCGCAGACCGCGCCAGCGTTCGCCGTTCTCCCACCACGGCTCTGTCTCGGTGGTCTCGAAGCCGGGCATGGCGAGGAGGAACGGTGTGGTCAAGTAGGTCCACATCGCGTAGCCGTTGAAGTAGGCGCGGTGCAGCGGGTTCCAGGGTGTACGCATCTCATGGCCGTTGAAAGACGACCTCGGGTGGATCCGCTCCGCCACGATCCGGCCGTCCAGTTTCTCGATGGCGATGCGGTCCGGGGTGAAGTCGGTGCGCTGGTCCGGCGCACCGAACGGATGTACGGAGGCGTGCTGGGTATGCGCGGCCACCGTCATCTCGCGGGGATCCGGGTCCTGGACCAGCCCCTTCATGCCCCACAGCTGGCCGCCGGTGACGATTGTGGCCCGCACCGCCTGCACTTGTTGCCAACGAGCAAGCCCTCCGTGCGCTTCGAGCGCCTCGCGCAGCAGCGGGCTCACCCGCGGATCCCGGGTCTGGCTCGTCATGGGACTTCCTTCCCTTCGGGGAGCTATGAAGCCGGCCGGCAGCGACTGATGACGGGGAGAGTGACTCTGCTCGGATGTGCGGGGCCTCGATGAAGCTGGTTCACCGCGACGGCCATCGCGGAGGCGTGCTCGTCGACGAGCACGCCTCCGGTGTGTGAATTGCGGTCGTAACGGGGGAAGTTGCTGCCCGTCACCTCCAGAAGGATGCGGTGGCCGGGCATGAACACATTGGCCGTGGCGACGAGGTCCACGGTGATCTCGTAGACGACTCCTGACTCCATCAGCTCCGGCTTCTCCAGCGAGTCGCGGTAGCGGTGGACCGAACTCGAAGCCGTGCCGCCCCCGAGGCCCTGGTTTCGGTCGGTTAGGCCGCGGTCTGCCGGTCGACCTCGGCGATGGCCCGGGGGAGAGCGTTGGTTCGGCTGCCGGGAACATTCGTTCCTTCGACCCGAATGAATTCGATGTCGTGAAGTCCGATGAAGGAGAAGGCCGCGCGGATCGAGGGGGTGAGCATGTCCATCATGGCCAGGGGCCCTCGCGTGTAGAGATCGCCACTGCCGACCACGACATACATCTTTCTTCCGAAGGCAAGGCCTTCGAACGAGCCGTTTCTGATGTCAACCGTTCGGCCGAGTCGCACGATGTGATCGATCCAGGCTTTGAGTGTTGACGGCACTCCGAAATTCCACATGGGTGTCGATATGACGATCGTGTCCGCGGCAAGGAATTCGTCGACCAGCATGTCGGAGTAGGCAAGGGCGTCTCTCTGTGCTTCTGTCCTCGCGGTTGACGGTGTCAGATAGGCGTCAAGGAAGACGGCATCGAGATGCGGTGGCGGCTCTGCCGCGAGGTCACGCCGAACAACGACCGTGTCCGGGCTGCTCAGAGATGCGACAAGGTGTGATGAGACGTTTCGCGAGTAGGAGTTGTCGAGCCGAGGGCTTACATCGATCGCGAGCAGATTCATTTTCTTTCCCGAGGTTCAGGTGACGGGGTGTCCCGTCCGGTGGGGGAGTCAGGAGGCGAGCTGCTGGAGGAACACCGCTGTGCCGACCTCGGCTCAGTGCTCGACGAGCTGGCCGTCCTGGATGATGTCGAAGGTCGTGCCGTGGAGCGTCGCGGTGCGGCCCTGAGAGGGGACACCGAGAAACTCGGCCTTTTGCGTAGCGGTCACCTTCCAGCGGGTGGCGACCTTGGCGCCCTCGGCCACCTGGTCGAGTACCTCGACGCTGAGGTCGTCGAACGCGGCGACCAGATCCTTTTCGATGGCGAGCCAGCTCTCCCGCGTGAACTCGAATCCGGATGACGGGTGGATCACCAGGTCCGGGGACACGTAGATGTCCCCGGTGATGTCCAGGTCTCCCTTCTCATAGCTGGCCCAGAACTGACGGACGACGGCCTTCGGATCCATGACGATTCCATTCCCGGTAACGGTGTGCAGGTGGAGAGGGTCGGTGCCCCGTGTGCGGGGCGAAGGCGGCTCAGGAGGCGAAGTCGGTGGACAGGGCAACCTGGTGCCCGGCGTCGAGTTCGGCGAGTCGGCCGGTGAGGGACGAGCGGATGGCGTCGTAGGCATCGCTGCCCAGCGCCACGCGCCGCGGCGCGGGTTCCTGCGTGGCGGTGTCGATGATGGCGGCGGCGACCTTGACCGGGTCGCCCGGTGCGGAGCCGGTGAGGTTGCCACCGGACTTCTCGATGAACTGACGCACCTGGCCGACGGGGGTCTTGGCGTAGGCGTCCAGAGCCGGGGAGATCGAGAGGGCGGCGCCGAAGCCGGTACGGATGTTGCCGGGCTCGATCATGGTGATACCGATACCGAACGGGGCGACCTCGGGGATGACGGACTCCAGGAAGCCCTCGACGCCCCACTTCGAGGCGTGGTACATGCTCCCGCCCGGGCTGGAGATCTGGCCGCCCATCGTCGAGGTCTGGATGAACCGGCCCCCGCCCTGGCCGCGCAGGTGGGGCAGTGCAGCGCGCAGCAGCTGGATCGGAGCGGTCATGTTGAGGGCGATCTGCTCGTCGACAGCCTCGTCGGAGAGTTCCTCGGCCGCACCGAACGCCCCGCGTCCTGCGTTGGAGAGGACCACGTCGATGCGGCCGAAGGCCGTGAAGGCTTCCTCGACCACCTTCCGCAGCCGACCCGTGTCCAGGAGATCCAGCTCGGTGGTCCACAGCAGATCTGGGTAGGCATCGGCCAGGTCGGCCAGCCGCTGCGGGGCGCGGACCGGGGCAGCCACGCGGTGGCCCTGTGCCAGCAGGTGCCGGGTGACGGCGCGGCCGATGCCGGCGGACGCGCCGGTCACGAGCCAGGAAGACGGGTTGGTCATGAGTACTCCCTCAAATGTAATCCAACCGGATGTTTTATTTTTAGACCCGGCGACCTCTCCTGTCAAACCATCCGGTTGTTTTACTCTGGTGGCATGACCTACGACTCCTCTGCCACCCGCGCGCGACTGCTGGCTGCGGCACACGACGAGTTCGTCCGTCTGGGGTTCGCCGGCGCGCGGGTCGGCCGCATCGCGGACACCGCCTCGGTGAACAAGCAGGCGATCTATGCCTACTTCGGTTCCAAAGCGGCCCTGTTCGACGCGGTCCTGGGCGACCGCCTGAGCATCCTGGCCGACGCCGTCCCCTTCACCCCGGACGACCTGCCCCACTACACCGGCGCGCTGTTCGACGCGTTGACTGCCGACCCGGCGCTGCAGCGCCTGACCCAATGGAAGATGCTGGAACGGCCGGAAGCCTCGGACCAGGAAAGGGACGCCCACCTGTCCAAGGCGGGAGAGCTTGCCAAGCACTACGGGGTCACGATGCCGGTGGCGATGGACGTACTGATGTTCGCGATCTCGGCCGCCCAGAGTTGGAACATGACGGCCGACGTGATCCGCAACCCACTGCAGGACACCTCCGGGGACCGGCAGGCCGGACACCGTGCTGCGCTGGTCAGTGCCGTCTCGGCGGTCATCGCCGAACTGACGCGGGCCAACCTCCGCGGGGGACCGGTCGCCGCCGCCACCAACGAATCCGTCGCCGAGTAGTCCGGCACCCTCACCGCCTGCGCGCCAAGGAGCTGATCCGTCACCTGGGGCTGAGCGGCGGTGTATTCCAGCATGCACCTGACGAGCCGGCCTCTTGAGCCGGCGACGGCCCTTGGACGTGCTGCAGGTGGTCATTGACGCCAACACCCGCCTGACCGTCGCGATCGGTACGCCGTTGCCCGGCAACCGCAATGACTGCCGTGCCTACACCGAATCCGGTGTCGACCAGCACTGCACGGGTGCGCACGTGATGGCCGACGGCTACCAAGGCAACCCCAGCGTGATCATGCCGTAT
>NZ_JALBWV010000134.1 GCF_022678645.1 Saccharopolyspora soli
CCGCCCCCCCCCCCCCCGCGGGCCGCCCCCCGGGGGGGGGGGGGGGGGGGGCGGGGGGGGGGGGCCCCCCCGGCGCCCCCCCCCCCCCCCACCGCCGGTCAGGGCTCCAGGTGGTAGAGCTCCGGGAGGTTGACGACGATGGCTTCCTGGGTGCTGCGGGCGATCACCACCACCGCCGGGTCGTTCGGGTCGGGGTTCTCCTCGCGGTGCGGGACGAACGGCGGCACGAAGATGTAGTCGCCGGGCTCGGTCTTGATCCGCACCTCCTCGGAGCCGTCGTGGAAGACGAACTCCGGGTGACCGCTGACCACGTAGATCGCCGTCTCCGACTCGCCGTGGTGGTGGTTGTCCGACGCCGTGGACGGGCCCACGTGCGTCTCCCCCATCCAGATCCGCTCCGAGCCGACCAGGTCACCGCTGATCGCGGCGAGCCGCCGCATGCCCTGGGTCTGCGCGGTCCGGTCGTCGAGGTCGGCGGCCCGGACGTGGTGCACCCGGGTGCGCAGCGCACGGCGCTGCTCGGCTGGCACCGCGGTCGAGAAATCCGGGTGGAACGCGTCGTGCTCGGTCATCAGGATCCTCCCTCGCTCACCAGCGGCGCACCGTCGAGGTACTCGGTGACCCGCCGGTCGAGTTCGCGCCAGACCTCGGCGCCGGGTGAACCGCTGTGTACCGAGGTAACCCCACCTTCAACCGCGCGCACAACCTCGCCGACCGTGATTTTCTCGGCCGGTCGGGCCAGCCAGTAGCCGCCCTCGCAGCCGCGCTGGCTGCTGACCAGCCCCGCCCGCCGCAGTTCGATCATCAGGTTGACCAGTGAGTTCAGCGGGATGCCCTGGCGGCGGGAGATGACCTCGCAGGTGACCGGTTCAGGGCCGCTACCGGCCAGCTCCCGCAGCGCTCGCACCGAGTAGTCGGCGCGAGCCGACACGTGCACCGGCGCGGACCGGCGGGCACGTGGCGCGGCCGAGGTCTCGGGCAGCAGCACCGCGCCCTTGGCGATCTCCTCGCAGAACAGCACGATGCGCGCGGCCACGCTGCGGTGGAACCGGTCGTTGAGGATGTCGTGCACGCCGTCCTTGAACACCGCGAGCGAACTCTGCGGGTGCTGGGCGGCCAGCGAGGTCACCGGGGCGACCGGCGCGAGCGTGTCCGCGTCGCCGTGCAACAGCAGCGTCGGCACGTCCGGCAGTCGCCTCGGCGGCTCCGGCGCGTCTCCGGTCAGCTGGCCCCACTCGAACTCCGGATCGTTGTCCAGCAGTTCCCGGTGCACCGGGCACGACGTGCGCACGCCGATCTCCTCGGCCCGGTCGGCGGGGCGCTGCCCCCGTGCCAGCGGGGTGCCCGCCAGGATCAAGCCGTCCACTTCGATCTCCAGCGCGAGCTCCCAGGCTCGCAGCGCCCCGACATCGGTGCCCGCCAGGAACCGCGCCACTCCCGGCTGGAAGCACGTCGCCGGGTCGTCGGACGCCTCCGGCACGACCACGGCGTAGCCGTCGGCGGCCAGCCGTCGGCCGAAGCGCTGGTAGACGGACGGGTTCTCGCCTCTGCCCGGCAGCACCACGACGGTGCCGCGGCAGGCCCCTTCCGGAGCCCAGGTCCGGGTCATATCAACTCCGATCATCGCCGGAACGGGGAATCACGCTGTTTTTGATCTCGTTTTCGAAGCGGCGAAGCCGCTTGGCCCAACTACGCAACCGGCACCGCCGCGGGTTCTCAGAGGTCTTCTCGCGAGGACAGCCCCGACGTCGTGTATCGGACGGACATACATGATGTCGGGGATCCCAGAGCGAGAAGACCTCTGAGGTTCCGCTATCCGCACCGCCACGCCAGACGAGTTCGAAGACAGTTTTCAGTCGCGGCGGGCGATTTCTTGGCGTACCAACGGGATTAGCTCTCGCCCGTAGTCGACGGCGTCGTCGAACGGGTCGTAGCCGCGGATGAGCAGCGTCGTGACGCCGATGTCGACGTAGTCCAGTAGGGCCGCTGCCACCGTCTCCGGCGTGCCGACCAGCGCGGTCGAGTTACCGGCCGCGTTCGTGGCCGCCGCCGTGGGCGTCCACAGTGCACGGTCGTGCAGTTCCCCCGCCGCTGCGGCGGCGAGCAGGCGTTGCGACCCGACGTTTCTGACCTGCTGGCCCGGTTCCAGGGTCTTCGGCCCGGTGAAGGATGCCAGCCCACCACGTGCCGCGTTGATCTGGTCGAGGATGCGGTGCGCCCGCTCCCACGCCTGCTCCTCGGTGGCGCCCAGGATCGGCCGGAACGACACGCTGATCCGTGGTGGTTCGGTACGCCCGGCCGCCGCGGCGGCTTTCCGCACGGCCTCGATCTGCTCGGCGGTCTGCGCCAGCGGCTCGCCCCACATCGCGTAGACGTCCGCGTGCTTGCCGCCCACCCGCAGCGCCGTGTCCGAAGATCCGCCGAAGTACAGCGGAATTCGGGGCTGCTGCACCGGGCGGACCGGGGTGTTGAAGTCCTCGAACCGGTAGTGCTCGCCGTGGTGGCTCACCGGCCCCTCGGCGGTCCACACCCGGTGCAGGATGTCCAAGTACTCGTCGGTGCGCGCGTAGCGCTCGTCCTTGTCCAGGTAGTCGCCGTCGCGGCGCTGGTCCGCGTCGTTGCCGCCGGTGATGATGTGCACCGCGATCCGACCACCGGTCAGGTGGTCGGCGGTGGCGAAGGTGCGGGCAGCCAACGTCGGGGCCACGAAACCGGGCCGGTGCGCGATCAGGAAGCCCAACCGCTCGGTGTGCGCGGCCACGTGCGCGGCCAGCTGGGTGTTCTCCGGGCTGCTCGATCCGTAGCCGATCAGCACCCGGTCGAACCCGGCTGCCTCGTGGGCCTGGGCGAACCGGCGCAGGAAATCCGGGTCGATCGCGGGACCGTCGGCCGCGTGGATCTCCGAGACGTGCTGGGCCCCGATCATCCCGATGAACTCGACGGTCATGACGAAGCTCCTTCACCGGGCCCGACGCCCAGCCCGGCCAGCAGTTCGGCGCGCAGCTCCAGGAAGGCCGGATCGGCGACGTCGCGCGGCCGGGCCAGGTCGAGGACCTTGTCGTAGCCGATGCGACCGTCGCTCATCACCAGCACTCGGTCGGCCAGCAGCAGGGCCTCTTCGACGTCGTGCGTGACGAGGAGGATCGCGCACTTGTGCCGTTGCCACAGCTCACCGACGAGTTGCTGCGCCTTGATCCGGGTCAGCGCGTCCAGCGCCGAGAACGGCTCGTCGAGCAGCAGCAGATCCGGTTCGCGCACCAGCGCACGGGCCAGCGAAGCGCGCTGCGCCTCGCCGCCGGAGAGCACCTTCGGCCACACCGACACGCGGTGGCCGAGGCCGACCTCCTCCAGCGCAGCCACCGCGCGCTGCTTGTCCGGACGGCCCGGCAGACCGAGGACCACGTTGCGCCACACGCGTTTCCACGGCATCAGCCGCGGTGCCTGGAACGCCACCGCGCGCCGCACGGCCACCTCGACCTCGCCGGTCACTTCGCGGTCGAGGTCGGCCAGGATGCGCAGCAGCGTGCTCTTGCCGCAGCCGCTCGGACCGAGCAGCGCCACGAACTGGCCGGGCTCGATCTCCAGGTCGAGCCCGTCGAGCACGGTGCGGTCGCCGAAGCTGCGACTCAAGCCGCGCACCGTCGCGGGTTTCACTACGCTCCGCTGAACGCCGGTCGCCATGCCAGCACGGTCCTTTCCAGGAGTCGGACGATGAAGTCGGCGACGAGGCCGAGCAGTGCGTAGAGCACCAGGCAGACCACGATCACGTCGGTCTGGAAGAACTCGCGGGCCATGTTCATCTCGTAGCCGATGCCCGCGGTGGCGTTGATCGTCTCGCCGAAGACCAGTGCCAGCCAGGCCGAACCCAGCGAATACCGCAGTCCGACCAGGGCGTTGGGCATCGCGGCGGGCAGGATGATGTGCCGGACCTGGGCGAACCAGCCCAGGCCGAGCGTCTTGGCGGCTTCCACCAGCCCGGCGTCGACGTTGCGGATGCCGCCGTAGATGTTCATGTACAGCGGGAAAGTCACGGCCAGCGCGATGAGCACGATCTTGGGCTGCTCACCGATGCCGAACCAGATGATCAGCAGCGGGATCAGGCCGATCACCGGCACCGTGCGCAGCATCTGCATCGGCGCGTCGATGAGGTCCTCGCCGCGCCGGAACAGGCCGGACAGCGTGGCCAGTACGACTGCGGTGACGACGCCGATCGCCAGACCGGCGCCGACCCGTTGCATCGAGGCGGCGATCGCTTCCTGCAGCCGCCCTTCCTCCCACAGCTCCACCGCGGTCGCGGCGACCGTGGCGGGCGAGGCCAGGGTGTCGTCGCTGAGCACCCCGGTGCTGCTGAGCACCTGCCAGATCACCACCAGGCCGATCGGGCTGATCAGCTTGAAAAGCCAACGTGGCACGCGGTTGTCGCGCCGCGCCGTGCGGGTCTGCACGGTCGTGACGGCGATCGGATCTCGTTCGGTCGGCGCATCGGTGGGTGCGCGTTCGGTGGACACAGTCATCTGCACTCTCCGCAGGGCAGGGCGCAGCGCGGCCACGACGAACCGGCCGCGCTGGGAATCGCGGAATCAGGAGGTGATCGGCTGGACGCGCGCTACTACGACGACACGCGGCCGCGGGGAAGATCCGTTACCGGCAACAGAGCGCGGAGGACACGCGCACGAAGTCCACGTAACCTCGTGTGGTCAGCGCCGCTGTCCGGAACATGCCACCGACGGTAGCGGCGTGCTGGAAACGTGTAAACCCAACTCCACAGATTGGGATTTCGCTGGTGATCGAGGATCTGCTGCCCGCCGAGGTCAGTTCCGCCGAGGCGTTCACCGATCCGCCCGACGTGCCGCTGTTCCCCGAGGAGGAAGCGCTGATCGCACGCGCGGTGGAAAAGCGGCGCCGGGAGTTCACGACCGGCCGGTGGTGCGCGCGCCGGGCGCTGGAGCGGCTCGGCGTCCCGCCTGCGCCGCTGTTGCGGGGCGAGCGCGGCGCACCGCAGTGGCCGAGCGGGATCATCGGCAGCATCACGCATTGCACGGGCTACCGGGCGGCCGTTGTGGCGCAGGCCGACAAGGTGCACACCGTTGGCATCGATGCCGAACCGCACCGGCCACTACCCGACGGAGTGCTGAACGTCGTTTCCCTAGCCGAGGAACGCAGCCACCTCACCGAACTGTCCGCAGTGGACTCGGACACGCATTGGGACCGGATCCTGTTCAGCTGCAAGGAAACCGTTTACAAGGCGTGGTTCCCGATCACCCGAGACTGGCTGGGCTTCGAAGACGCCAGGCTCGAACTGGGCCGCGGAACGTTCACCGCGCACCTGCTCAAGGAAGGCGCCGAGCTGGCGGGCCGCCCGCTGACCGAGTTCACCGGGCGCTGGCTGGTCCGCGACGATCTAGTGGTGAGCGCAATCGCGCTGCCCTGCCCGTAACCGAATCGCCTGATGAGTGAAGGGCACCTCTTACCAAGCAAGTTGGTAAGAGGTGCCCTTCACCTACGACTCGATCGGTGATCAGGCGGCGCGGCCGTTCTGCAGGGCCTGGGTCACGGCGACCACGCGCTTGGCCTGCACGGCGGCCGCCGTGCGGGTCACGTCGTCGACCTTGTTCGCGCCCTGCGCGTCGACGTGGCTGGTGCCGTACGGGTTGCCGTCGGCGAACTTGGCACCGTCGGTGTAGCCCGGCGCGACCACGATGCCGCCGAAGTGGTGGAAGGTGTTGTACAGCGCCAGCAGCGTGGACTCCTGCCCGCCGTGCGCGGTGGAGCTGGAGGTGAAGCCGCTGTAGACCTTGTCGGCCAACTGGCCCTGCGCCCACTGCCCGCCGAGGGTGTCGATGAACTGCTTGAGCTGCGAGGCGATGTTGCCGAACCGGGTCGGCGAGCCGAAGATCACCGCGTCGGCCCACACCACGTCGTCCGGGGTGGCCTCGGGGACGGTCCGGGTGGCCTCGACGTTGGCGCGCCACGCCGGGTTGCTGTCGATGGCCGCGTCGGGCGCGAGTTCGGGGACGCGCCGCAGCCGCACCTCGGCACCAGCCGCTTCGGCCTCGGCGACCAGCGTGTTGGCGATCTCGGTGCCGACGCCGGTGGCCGAGTAGTAGATGACGCTGACCTTCACGGTGTTGCTCACGGTCGGAACTCCTGTTCGCGGGACGGGGCGGCTGTGTCGACAACAGTCGCTCATCTCTTCCAACGAAGACAGTACTCAGTCGAACTCTTCTCAGCAAGAGATTTCCTTGCGAGCTGTTTCAGGTAGACTGGTACGGCAGTACCCGCAGGAAAAGGAGTAGCCCGGTGAGCAACGAGACCGACCCGGACCCGTGCACCGACGACGACGAGATCATCACCTGGTGGGGCCTGGTGATCGAGGGCTACCACGTCACGCAGGAACGCATCGGCGCCGAGATCAGCGAGCAGTTCGACCTCGCCCCGGCGTCCTTCGACATCCTGATCCGCCTGGTCCGCTCCCCGGAGCACCGGATGCCGATGACCAAGCTCGCTCGGGAGGCCGCGCTCAGCAGCGGCGGCTTCACCAAGGTCGCCGACCGCCTCGCCAAAGCCGACCTCATCCGCCGCGAACCGTGCGACACCGATCGCCGCGTCACGTATGCGGTGCTCACCGACCACGGCCTGGACATCGCCAAGCGCGCCCGGAAGGCCGGTGCCGAAATCCTGCGCAGGCGCGTCCTGGCTCCGCTGGGCAAGGCCGACTCGGCTGCTCTCGCCCAGGCCATGCGGACCCTCCGAACAGCCAACAGCGAGGAATGAACCCAGCGCGGCTCCTCCCGCCCCAGATCGCGTCGGGGAATAAACAGAAGTACCGGCGCAGCGATGCGGGCAAATCGGTCATCACACCTGCGCAGACAGGCTACCGAACTCCACATTGGACAGATTATCGGGACGATTTCCCAACCATTTCCCAGAATTCACATTCTTGAACATCGCTCATGTGCTTGACGGGGATGATCGACTGCCCTAGTTTTGACGACGCAGACCGGGACGCGGCACGCATTCCGTGCCCACCAGCCGGGGGTTCGCTCATGTCTGGCGGCGGGAGCGGGCCCCCATCCCGGCCACCTCCCGTATAGAGTTCGGCGTGGACATCACTCGCCGACGGGAGGAAAGTCATGCCATCCCAGCGCATTCTGGTAACCGGTGCCGCCGGACGCATCGGCGTCATGCTGCGCACCAGGCTGCGCCAACCGGGTCGCATCCTGCGGTTGCTGGACATCCAGCCACCCGCCGCGGCCGAGCCCGGTGAAGCCGTCGAGACGCAGACCGCCGCCATCACCGACGAGGCCGCGATGGTCCGCGCCTGCCAGGACGTCGAGGCAATCATCCACCTGGCCGGGCACAGCCGGGAGGACACCTGGGAAGAGATCCTGTCGGCCAATGTGGACGGCACCCGCACGGTGCTGGAAGCGGCGCGGAAAACCGGTGTGGGACGGGTGATCCTGGCCTCCAGCAACCACGCCGTCGGCTTCCACCCGGTCGCCGACGCGGGTCCGGACGGCTTTCCCGGCGAGACGGTGCCCCGACCGGACACCTACTACGGCTTCAGCAAGGTGGCGACCGAGGCGCTGGGCAGCCTCTACCACTCGCGGTTCGGCATCGACGTCATCTGCCTCCGCATCGGCGCGTGCGCCGAGCGCCCCTCCGACGTGCGGGGGCTGTCGATCTGGCTGTCCCCGGACGACGCCGGGCGGCTGTTCGAGGCATGCCTGACCGCCCCGTCGCCCGGCTACCGCGTGGTGTGGGGCGTCTCCAACAACACCCGGCGGCTGGTGTCGCTGGCCGAGGCCGAGCAACTGGGCTACGACGCCCAGGACGACGCCGAGATCTTCGCCGCCGAGGTGGCACCGAACAAACCCGGCCCCGACCAGGACTACCTCGGCGCGACCTTCACCACCCTGCCACTCGGCCGCCCGTGAGCCGGTCCTTGGGGGGGGGGGGGGGGGGGGGGGGGGGGGGGGGGGGGGGGCCCCCGCCCCCCCCCCCCGGGGGGGGGGGGGGGGGGGCGGCGCGGGGGGGGGGGGGGCGGGGGGGCGCGCCCCGGGGGGGGGCGCGGGGGGGGGGGGGGGGG
>NZ_JALBWV010000135.1 GCF_022678645.1 Saccharopolyspora soli
CCCCCCGCGCGGGGGGGGGGCGCGCCCGGGGGGGGGGCCCCCCCCCCCCCCCCCCCCGCCCCCCCCCCCGGGGCGGGGGGGGGGGGGGGCCCCCCCCCCCCCCCCCCCCCCCCCGCGCCGAAGTCCGGTGGTCATCCGAGGACTTCCACCTGCTCGCTGAGACGCAGGGCAGCCCGGATCCGCTCCAATTTCGCCGATCTCTTCGCAGCCGCACACGCTCCGGGCGTGAAAAGGCCCCTCCCACGAGAGTCGAGGTCGTCGTGGAAGGGGCCGAGTCAGCGATCGTCAGGCGATGATTCGGATCGGGTCCTCCAACAGGCCGGTCAGCTGCTGCAGGAACGCCGCACCGACCGCGCCGTCCACCGCTCGGTGGTCCGCCGACAGCGTCACCCGCAGGATCTTGCGGGCCACGAACTCGCCATCGCGCACCTGCACCTCGTCGCGGGCCGCGCCGACGGCCAGGATCGCCGCTTCCGGCGGGTTGATCACCGCGCTGAACTGCTCGATGCCGAACATGCCCAGGTTCGAGATCGAGAAGGTGCCGCCGGACATCTCGTCCAGCTTGAGCTTGCCCTCGCGGGCCCGCCCGGCCTTCTCCCGGCTCTCGACGGCGATCTCCGAAACGCTCTTGCGGTCCGCGTCCTTGATCACCGGCACCACCAGGCCGTTTTCGATCGCCACCGCCACGCCGAGATTGATGCGCTTGTGCCGCAACAGCTTGTCTCCGCCGAAGGAGACGTTGACGCTCGGGTTCGCCCGCAGTGCCGTCGCGACGGCCTTCACGACCAAGTCGTTGATGCTGACCTTGGGACCTCCCGCGGCTTGCAGGCGCTCGTTGAGATTCGCCCGGAACGCCACCAGATCCGTGACGTCGATGGCGCTGGTCAGGTAGAAGTGCGGCGCCTGCTGCTTGCTCTCCGTCAGGCGCTTCGCGGTGACCTTGCGGATGTTGTTGAGCGGGATCTCCTCGACGTCCTCGCTGACGGCCACCGCAGGAGCAGCGGCCGGGGCCGGAGCCACCGGAGTGCTCTGGGCCGCCGCGGCTTCGATGTCGGCGCGGATGATCCGCCCGCCGGGCCCGGTGCCCTGCACCGCGGCCAGGTCCACGCCCTTCTCCTTGGCGACCGCCCTGGCCAGCGGCGACGCCTTCGGCTTCGCACCCGGCTCGGCCACCGGCGCAGCGGGAACTGGAGTCGGCGCGGCTGCGGGTGCTGGGGCGGGCTCAGCAGCGGGAGCGGGCGCGGGAGCGGGCGCGGCCGGTGCCGGAGCAGTCTGCGCCGCAGCGCCGGAGCCATCGCCGAGGATCGCGATCGGGGTGCCGATCGGCACCGTCGCCCCCTCCTCGACGAGGATCTTCTCCAGCACCCCGTCGTCGTAAGCCTCCAGCTCCATGAGGGCCTTGTCGGTCTCGATCTCGGCCAGCACATCACCGCGGCTGACCTGGTCGCCGACCTTCTTCTGCCACGTCGAGATGACGCCCTCCTCCATGGTGTCGGAGAGCCTCGGCATCTGAATCTCAGTCATCGTCTTCCTCGGGTGAGCGCAGACCTCAACGGCGGCGGCCGACCGCTTCCAGCGTCTGGTGAACGGCAGTGGTAAGGGATTCAGCGGAGGGCAGCGCGGCTCGCTCCAGCGGTTTCGCGTAGGGCAGCGGCACCTCGGCCGCGGCGACTCGGCGCACCGGGGCGTCCAGGTAGTCGAACGCGCCGTCGGAGATCGACGCGGCGATCTCCGCACCGATGCCGTAGGTCAGCCAGTCGTCCTCGGCGACCACGGCACAGCCGGTTTTGCGCACGGAGTCCACAATGGTCTGCCGGTCCAGTGGCCGCAAGCTGCGCAGGTCGATGACCTCGGCGTTGATGCCCTCGTCGGCCTGCAGCTGCTCGGCGACCTGGTGGGCGACCATCGCCATCCGCGAGTACCCGATGATGGTGATGTCGGTGCCCGGCCTGGTGACCTTCGCCTTGCCGATCTCGGCCGGTTCGACGACGTCCGGGACCTCGCCCTTGGTGTTGTAGAGCGCGAGGTTTTCCAGGAACAGCACCGGGTCGTTGTCCCGGATGGACGCCAGCAGCAGGGCCTTGGCGTCGGCCGGGGTGCTCGGCGCGACGACCTTCAGCCCCGGCACGAACGCGTAGTACAGCTCGATGTTCTGCGAGTGCGTGGCGCCGAGCTGCTGGCCACCGCCGCCCGGCGTGCGCATGACCATCGGCACGCTGGTCTGGCCGCCGAACATGCCGTAGATCTTGGCCGCGTGGTTGACGATCTGGTCCAGCGCGATCAGCGAGAAGTTGATCGTCATCAGTTCCACGACGGGCCGCAGCCCCAGCATGGCCGCGCCGACCGCGGCGCCGACGAAGCCCTCCTCGGCGATCGGGGTGTCGCGCACCCGCTTCTCGCCGAACTCCTTCAGCAAACCAGCGGTGATCTTGTAGGAGCCTTCGAAGACCCCGATCTCCTCGCCGATGAGGAAGACGTCCTCATCGCGCAGCATTTCCTCGCGCAGCGTGTCGTGCAACGCCTGGCGATAGGTGATGACGGCCAAGGGTGTTTCTCCTGCACAAAAGGCATCGGGGACCGCGAGCCCGGCGGGTTGGCGAACGCGCGGTTCAGGTGGCGGGGTGTCGCGAGGGGTGCCTTCAGAAAACGGGGTCGGCGGGCAGCCGCCGCGAGTCGTTGGCAACCGGAGTGGCGTAGGTGTAGTCGAACAGCGTCGAGGGGTCCGGGTGCGGGCTGTCGTCGGCGAACGCGACCGCCGCGTCGGCCTCGGCCTGTGCTTTGCGCTCGATCTCCGACGCGGCGTCCTCGTCCACGATGCCCGCCTCGATCAGCTGGGCGCGGAAGTTCGCCACCGGGTCGGCCTGCTTGGCCTTCTCCACCGACTCCTCGCTGCGGTACTTCGCCGGGTCGACGACCGAGTGGCCCTTCAACCGCTCGCTGACGGCCTCCAGCAGCGCCGGGCCACCGCCGGAACGGGCCTGCTCGACCAGCCGGGTCGCCGCGTCGCGGACCGCCAGCACGTCGTTGCCGTCCACCCGCTCGCCGTGCATCCGGTACGCCGCCGCGCGCTTGTACAGGTCGGACTCGGCCGAGGACTTGTCGACCGTGGTGCCCATCCCGAGCTGGTTGTTGACCACCACGAACACCACCGGCAGCTGCCACAGCGCGGCGATGTTCAGCGCCTCGTGGAACGCACCGATGTTGGTGGTGCCATCGCCCATCTGGCACATCACCACCTGGTCGCCGCCGCGGTAGTCGATGGCCAGCGCGGCACCGGTGGCCAGCGGGACCTGGCCGCCGACGATGCCGTAGCCGCCGAGCAGCCCGGCGGCCACGTCGAACATGTGCATCGAGCCGCCCCAGCCCTTGGAGGTACCGGTGGTGCGGCCGTAGAGCTCGGCCATCACGCGGCCGGGCTCGATGCCCTTGGCGATCGCGTAGCCGTGCTCCCGGTAGTTGGTGTACAGCAGGTCGCTGGAGCGCAGCGACCGCATCAGACCGACGACGGTGGCCTCCTCACCGAGGTTGAGGTGGCAGTAGCCGCCGATCTTGGCCTGCGTGTAGCCCTGCGCAGCGCGCTCCTCGAAGCGGCGGATCAGGGTCATCTCGTGGAAGTAGTCCTGCAGGAGCTCCGGCGACTCACCAGCGAACTGTCCGCCGCCGGAGCCGCGTACCGAACCGCGCCGGGACTTGGTACCGCCTCGGCTGGCCGGTTTGCTGCGGGTAGCAGTCTGTGCCATCACAGATCCCCTTTCGGAAAAGCTCGGCTTGGAGGGTGCGCGGCTTGGCTTGCGTAGCGGTGCCAGTGGCGGAACCTCAGAGGTCTTCTCGTCTCCGGGATCCCCGACTTACGTATGACCAATACGCGACGTCGGGGCTGTCCTCGCGAGAAAACCTCTGAGAACCCGCAGCGGTGCGAGCTGCGAGAGCGGCGGAAGCGGCTGACGCCGCTTGCCTGACGGCCACCTGCGGTCACGCCCAATCCGCGCATGTTCTTAGCGCTTCTTCGGCGGTGCGATGTGGACCGGTAGGCCCAGCGCGGCCATCGCCGCTTCCATGCCGACCTCTCCCAGGGTCGGGTGCGCGTGGATGGTTTCGGCGAGTTCGTCGAGGGTGGCTTCCAGCGCCATCGCCAGGGCGCCCTCGGTGATCAGGTCGCTGGCGGACGGGCCGATGATGTGCACGCCCAGCACCTCGCCGTACTTCTTGCCCGCGACGATCTTCAGGAATCCCTCGGTGTCGCCGTAGCTCTGCGCCCGGCCGAGCGCGGCGAACGGGAACTTGGCGGTGACGAACTCGTGGCCCGCTTCGACCGCCTTGGCCTCGGTGAGTCCGACGCTGGCGATCTCCGGGTGCGTGAAGGTGGCGGCGGGGATCACGTTGTAGTCGATCGCGGCGTGGTGCCCGGCGATCGTTTCGGCGGCGACCACGCCCTGGTGCGATGCGACGTGCGCGAGCAGCGCCTTGCCGGTGACGTCACCGATCGCGTAGACGTGCTCGACGTTGGTGCGCAGCTTGTCGTCCACGCCGACGAAGCCGCGCTCGTTGGTGGCCACCCCGGCCTTGTCCAGGTCGAGGTTGGCGGTGTTGGGCTTGCGGCCGACGCCGACGAGCACCACGTCGGCATCGATCTGCTGCGGCTTGGCGCCGTCCACGCTGACCTGCAGGCCGTCGGCGCCCTGGTCGATCCGGGACACGGTCGCGCCGGTGAGCACCTTGATGCCGCGCTTGGTGAACGAACGCCCCAGCGCCTTGCCGACCTCGACGTCCTCGGCGGGCACCAGGGTCTGCTGCATCTCGATGATGCTGACCTCGCTGCCCAGGGTGGCGAACAGGGTCGCCCACTCCGCTCCGACCGCACTGCCACCGATGATCGCGATGCGCTTCGGGACCTCGGTGAGCCCGAAGGCACCGTCGGAGGTGATCACTCCGGGCAGGTCCGCACCGGGCAGCGGCAGCTGCACCGGGACGGAGCCGGTGGCGATGATGACGTCGCGGGCGGAGACCTGCTCGATCGGCTGCGCACCGGCCGGTTCGGCGGCGTAGCGCGGGCCGTCGGCGCCCAGCGGCGAGTCACCGGTGGCGTAAACGTCCACAGTGGTCGGTCCGGTGAACCGGGCGTGGCCGTTCACCACGGTGACGCCATTGGTCTTCAGCAGACCTGCCACGCCGTCGGTGAGGCCCTTGACGACGCTGTTCTTGCGGCGCGTGATCGCGTCGTAGTCGAGGCTGACGTTCTCCACGTTCACCCCGAAATCGGCCGCGTGCAGCACGGTTTCGTACACGTCGGCCGAGCGCAGCATCGCCTTGGTCGGGATGCAGCCCCAGTTCAGGCAGACCCCGCCGGGCCGCTCCTTCTCCACCACGCCGACCGAAAGGCCGCGCTGCGCAGCGCGGATCGCGGCGACGTATCCGCCGGGACCGCCGCCCACCACGAGAACGTCGAACTCCTGCACTTCGCTGTGCTCCTTTGACTGCACGCGCCGGTAACCGAAAGCCCGGATCGAGCGGGCATTCTCACTGCGAGTGTCGTGAGCGCGACCACTTCTCCGCTATGCCCGCTCGCCCAGACTTGACCAACCGCAACTGTGCAGACCGCACATTGCCATACGTGACGCACACAACATGTAACGCGATCGTCACCGATCGTGTCCGAGATGGCCGTCACATCCCGCGAGCGAGCGCGAGCGGGAAAACGCGAGGGACGGCGCCAATTCGGAACCGACACCACCCCGAAAGCCCGAAAAGCCCCAGATGTCCAACTGTCAACTTTGCACAGCCAAACCCCTAAGACCACTGCCCAGGCTGCCACCGCACGCACGTCGGCCGCGCCCCCGTCCGCCAGAACTCACCGACTGCCTGACGCACTCGGTCCAGGGGCAGGTATGCCTCGACGATTTCGCCGCCTCGATCGATGACCTGCCGAGCACCAGCCATCTTTTCGCCGACCGAGCCATACCCGGTGAGCAGTTCCCGGGTGTCCGGCTCGTTGGTGCCGCGGAGCGCCTGTGCGGACTCATCCACTGCGTCCTGCGCTGTCGCCATCGAAGTGAGGGCATCGGAGATGCTTGGCCAACACCTGCGCCAACATTTGGTCAAGATCACCCGCCGACATCTCACCTCGCTTACCCACCTAGGAGCGGGGCCGGGTGGCTGTCGGCCCCTTTTGATCAGTGAGTCGATGGTGGCCTGCACCCCTGACAGCGCTCGTCAGTCGCGGAGGCCGTCGCGGAGTCTTAGCGCGGACAGCGCCAGGGACAGCGAGACGTAGGCCGTTCGGCCGTAGAGGGGTTGGCCTATCAGGGACGTTATTCGGTGCAGGCGGTTCAGCACCGTGTTGCGGTGGCAGTGCAGGCGGACCGCCGCGTTGGCCGTCGAGCAGTTCTCCTCCAGCCAGGCCGTCAGCGTGTCCAGCAGCATGTCGCGTTCCCGGACCGGCAGTTCCAGCACCGGGCCCAGCTGGGTCTCCAACAACCGCTGCGCCAGGTCCGGGGACTGCACCAGCAGCGCTTCCGGGAACCGTTCCTCCAAGGTCACCAGCTCCGCCACCCCGTACGACGAGGTGCCCAACGTGGTCAGCGCGAGCTGGTGGGCGAGCCCGATCTCCGCCAGGCCGCGCACCGTCGGCGACACAGCCACCCGACCCCGCGCCAGCGGCCGCAGCGCGTCCAGCGCGAGGTTCTTGTTCCGCTGCTCCAACGCCACCAAACCGACCAGGGAATCGGCGCGCACCTGCCAAACGGACCGGAAGTGCAGTGCGCTCAAAGCATCCTGGTGGCCGCGCAGCGCGAAACCGCCGTCGTTGGTCATCTCGGCGACGATCACCAGGTAGGGCCCGCCGGTGGGCAGGTCGAGCTCCTTCGCGGTGCGCTGCGCGAAGGCGATGTCCCGGGCGCGACCGGCGAGCAGGTCCTCCACCAGGGCGTGCCGCCGCTGGTCGTCGCGGCGCAGCCGCTCCAGTTCGGTGTTGCGGTAGGACGTCGACAGCGTCGAGGACAACCCGTCGATGACCGTCCAGATCGACGTCGCGACGCCCAGCACCGAGTCGGGGTCGGCGCCGTCCTGGTGCGCCTGGTCGACCAGCGCCTCCCAGGCGATCCGGCCACCCAGCCGGAAGGTCCGCAGCATTACCTCCAGCGGCACGCCCTGCTCGGCGCGGCGGCGGCCGATGGCGGCCGCCACGTCGTCGCCGTCCGGTCCGGCCACCTCGCCGCTGAGGATCTGCAAGATGCGTTCGAGGTACTGCCGACAGCCCTCCCACAGATCTTCCTTGGGCACCGGGCTGTAGTCGGTCCACTCGGGGTTGTCGGTGAAGATGGCGGCCATCAGCCGCTCGGTGAGGGTCGGCACGTCATCGAGCCGGGCTCTGGCCAGCGCATGCGTGACTTCGGCGGCGGAATCGGCAGGATCAGCTACCACGCTGAAACGATACCGCCCGCACCCGGCTCGTCTGCCCTGCTCAACGGTCGTGGGGGGGGGGGCGGGGGCGCCCCCCCCCGCGCGCAAACCCCCCCCCCCCCCCGCCCCCCCCCGCGGGGGGGGGGGGGGGGGGGGGGGGGGGGGGGGGGGGG
>NZ_JALBWV010000136.1 GCF_022678645.1 Saccharopolyspora soli
GCCGCATACGGACGGGACGTGGCAGAGCGGGGCCGGAAGGACGCGTTTTACACGTTTTTGATGCACTTCCGGGACCATTACTCGTGGATGGATGTGGCCGAGGTGCTTGTGACCGCGGTCGACCGGCTGGACCGCCGCACCGTCGAGGCCCCGCCAGGCTCAGAAGGCCAAGCCGAGGACGGCGACAGCCAACCCTGATCCGGGACGGCTCACGCATGCCCTGGCCGCACACGGCATCCAGGGCGAGAAGGTCTCCACCCGCGTGCGGGTCAGGCCGAAGTTCGAGGCCGCCCTGGAAGCGTGCGGGGAGATCAAGGCCCTCGCCCCGCACTGCCGCGTTATCTTGACGGTGTACGAGATGAAGCGGCTGCGCGGCGACTCCGCCGAGCTGACCGCGCTGGCCGACCACCTCACCTCGCACGGCATCCCGCTGGAAATGCTCGCCGGCCCGCTGACCGGGATCTACGACCCGTCCGGTACCGTCCGGGTGCTTTTCGCGTTCTTCGCCGCGATGGCCGAGACTGAACGCGAGAACATCCGCGAGGCCACCCTCGAAGGGTTGAATGCCGCTGCCCGCAAGGGCAATCACGGCGGCCGACCGCCGGTGATCACCGAGGACATGCTGCACACCGTGCTCCGCCGCCGCGCCCGCGGAGAATCCGTCGAGTCCATCCGCAAGGATCTGATCATCCCCACCGGCAAACGCAAAGGCGACAACCCCAGCCTAGCCAGCATCTACCGCGCACTCGCCGAGACCCAGCGCCAGCACGACGATCTCGACCCGATCTGCGTGAAGGTGTTCGAGGAAAAGATCACTGGCAAGCTGAACGTCGCCGACCGGCCCGGCCTACAAGCCGCGCTGGACTACATGCGGCCCGGCGACATGCTCACCGTCCAGGAAGCCGACCGGCTCGGCCGCAACCTCCTCGAAGGTCTGATCGTGCTCAACGACCTGTTCGAGCAAAGCGTGGCCGTGAAGATCCTGGAAGGAATCGCCGCAGGCGAGCACACCGAACGCAACCTGATCCTCGACCTGGCGCTCGCGCTGGCCGAGGACCGCCGCCGCGACATCGCCCGCAAAACCCGCAACGGCCTGGAGTCCGCAGTCCGGCACGGACGCAAAGGCGGGCGCCCACGCGTAGTCGATGACGACAAGCGCCGGGCGATCCTCGCCCGCCGCGCCGAGGGCCAATCCCTGCGCGAGATCGCGCGAGGTGTCGGGGTCAGCCTCGCCGTGGTGCACGGCGAGGTGAAAGCCGCCGAGACCGAAGCCCAGCAGCAGCCCTGAGACGACGACTGCGCGGCCAACGGGTCTGATCACGACAGCTCAGCGGCATATTCGCCCGATCTTTCGCCAGTACTACGGCAACCCCGAGTGCGTTGGTGGTCAGAAGGCGGTCTTCTCACGCGAGATCGAATCGGGCGATGGGCCACAGGGGAATCCAAGACTGCTCGTCGTCCCGGCGCGTGGTGATAGCGGAAGGGCTGATCCGCATTCGGGTCATGACGGGCCAGTCGGCAACTCCTGCCACCTCGGTGGGAACCTCGGCCAGCGGGCCGGGGGCCGAGGCACACGATGGGGTCGAACAAGCAGGGCGCGTCATTGACGACGGCGACGAGGACCTCGTCAAGGTCTGGGAGGGCGGCGGCGATCCGTTCTTCGGCGGCGCGGGCGAAGGCGTGCACTGCTGCGACGTCTAGGCGGCCTCGGTTCAGCCACGTGTCCAGCGCTGATGTCGCGAGGCTGGACGGGGTCCCGGTAGGGCCCAGCGGGTCAGTGATCGGAGCGAAAAGGTACGTGGTCCACCAGCGGGCAGCGAACGAGGCAGTGTTGACCGTGCTCCAGGGGTTCAATTCCTGAGCGAGCGCAGCGATGGGCCCGTTCGCTGGCACCATCGGGTTCATAGGAGTTGCTGCACCCTAGCCCACTGAGCGCTGAGCTGCTTCTTCTCCTCGTCGCTGCTCGCGATCGCTGCCAACAACGGGGGCACATTACCCATCAGCGCGGGTTCGACGGCTACCGGGAGTCCGGTGGACTGACGGTAGCTTTCCAGACACACAACGATGGTATTGACGACGCCCATCGGGTGCTTTGTCTGGCCCTGGAGTTGAGCGACGATCTCCGGAAATGTCTTTTCTGCGAGATGGGGATCGACGTTGTCCGCTGTGGCCAGGCGGGCTCGTAGCTCCGCCTCCCCCGGGAGCACGATCGCCTGCTCTAGCTCGTCCATAGAGGCTCCTACTTTGTCTGTCGTACTAGTCGAGGTGCAGGGGCCGATGAGCCGCATGCCCGCGCCAACCTACCGGTTCAAGCCGCTCGTTCAGAGGCGAGGTAGCCGACTTCCAGGGGGATATCTTGACAAATCAGATTCCACATAAAGCGTAGATGTGGCTGTCGCCTACCCAGGCGAGCTCGGTGCTCATCCCCGGCTCGCCGACGGCCAGCACGATTACGCTGGAGATCCGGCGCCGCGACTTCGACTACTTGCGTAGCCGCCAGATGGATCCGCCCCGCCGATATCTGCTGGCAATCCGACCCGGTTCTATCCCAACCCACCGGGGACGAATCCTGATAATCAGTCTCCGGCAAAGCGGGGAAACCTCACACGTTGGGGGCGAAGGAGATCTGGCCGGCTGCCAGCCATCTCCCTGATCTCGGGCAGCGCGGTATGAAAGTCGATCTCGTGTGCCTGGGACCAGAGAGCGATTCGGCGCAGCGCCGTGCTCCAGCGCCGCACCTCGTCTTCATCGGGTATTGAACGGTGCTTTTCAAACTTGTCGTGAGACCACTGAGGTCCATTCCATAGTGGAGCCTCCTCGCGGGCGCGCCGCTCAGCGGCATTGACGTAGCGTATCCAGCCATGGGCCCGTTCGAGGGTGATTGAGGCTGGCCTGGCGTGCTGGTAGAGGATGACCCGACTGCGCGAGTCGGCCTGATAGCGCAGCCCTGGTATTCCTGTTAAATGTTTCCCAGTCCATCTCGGCAGGATCTTGGCGGCTACCAGCGCGAGCACGCGCTCGTCGAGCAGTAACGCACACCCGGCGGTCAACGGAGAAACGCTACGAATGCCGTAGGCAGCGTTGTTGAACTGGGCGGGGCTGTGCGCTCCGACGTGGTAAGCAAGCCTCGACAGGAACTTCTCCTCCAGAAGTACTTGATCCCAGGAGGGGCCAGCATCAGGAACGATTGGATCGAATGCTGAACCTATCTCCAGGTGACGTCGGGCGGTCTGAAAACGTTCGCCCGTATATTCCATACGTGCTCGAACGCGCTCGCGAAGCGGGAAGTGATCGGCCATCGCCATGCCCCTTCTCGACATCGCCGCCCGGCCCAGCGCGTCGAAAAGTCCTCTACGATGCATGACGATACTTGGCTGAGCCCAGGCTCAGTTCTGTCGGCCTACGTGCACCGTGTGAAGCCGGGTACGGCACGCCAACAGGGCCACCACCTAGCCCGGATGGGATGATAGCACGACGCTGTTCCCCACGACCGCGCACGACCGATAGCCAGCAGCGCCGACACCGACGACGATTTCAGTCGGGCCTGCCGCGCCGCTGCCGGGCCTGGTCGAGGCTGGCCCGCAACGCCTGGGCCAGCTCAGCGGACGGTTCCTCGGCTCGCGGGGGTGGCACGGTGATCTGCTCACCAGCAAGTTTGGCGTCGATGAGCGCTTCCACCGCCTCCCGGGAATGATCCCGCCACGCGGCGGGGTCGAAAGTCTCGACTGCCAGGGAGGCCACCAGCTGCTCGGCCATGTCCCGTTCCTGCTCCCGCGGCGGCGCGACTCCGTCGAGCGAGCGCGAAATCCGGCTCCCGCACCTCATCCGGCCACAACAGGGTCATCAGATTGTGGATGGGGTTTCGTGGTTGACCATTGACCGAACTGGCGGCTCGACTGAGTCGGACGAGGGTTTCCGCACGAAGGGCCCCGGCACCTTCAAAGAGGTGCCGGGGCCCTTCGTTGCGCAGTGGGTCAGGCGGTCAGCTGCGCCGGGCGGTTGGCGTACCAGGCCACGAGCGCGTCGACGATGTAGCCGAGGTTCTGCGTCCGCATCACCGGCGCGGATGCGCCGTACTCGAACGACTCCTTGACCTTGGAGTCGGTGCGCCAGATCGAATTTTCGGCCACCGGGGCGGCCATGTGGCTGTTGAGCTGTGCGAAGAACGCGCTGATGCTGTGGTGGTCGGCGCCGTCTTCGGTGAGCCGGTAGTAGGTTCCGGCGAGCACCCGCAGCATGCCGACCGAGCCGAGCAGGGAGTTGTCGCGCAGCTTCTGAGGAAGCATCGTGCGGTCACGCACGGACTTGAGGTCGCCGAAGGCGTCGACGAGCAGATCCAGGAACGAGTGCGTCAGCTTGACCACTTCGTGGTCATCCAGCTCGGCTTCGCGGGCGACGCTGATCCGCCCGGCGACGCCGACCAGCAGCGCGCGGGTGATGTCGGTGACATGCTTGGCACCGATGAGCATGTCGCTGCCGTCCTTCATCCGGTCCTGCTCGGGGTCGACCAACCCGTCGAGCAGCGGGTGTTCGGTCACCTTCGCCAGAGTCCGGTTGACGATCTTGCTCATGTCCAGCTCGGCCCGGATCGCCGCGGTGATGCCGCGGGCGTTGTCGGCGACGTCGACGAACATCTGCATGCCGCGGGAGGTGTCGGGCTCGGCGTAGATGTCGAGTCCGATGCTTTCGTTGTGCAGCCGGTAGAAGTGCTCGTTGAGCTCTTCGAGCCGTCCGGACAGTTCGCGGTGCTTCTGAGTGCCTTCCCGGCTGGAGTTCAGCCGTGCCTCGCACGCGGCGATTTCGGCTTCGATGCGGTCGAGTTCGTAGGCCGCGCCGAAGATGCGGTGCTGCCCGTCGATGGTGAACAGCTGCTTCGACGGCGGGGTCGCGGGCGGCGGCGCTTCGCCGTCGCTGGTCTCCCAGAACGGGATTTCGCGGCGGGTGTAGGGGATGGTCAGATACCCCGCGTCGCTGAACTCGTTGCCGTCGCCGTCGGACAGCGGCGTGAAGGTGCACACGCCGGGGTCGCGGACCAGCAGGCTCGGCGCAGTCCAGTTCTTGCGGGTACGGATGTATCGGCCGAAGCCCTTGGCGTGCGGGACGCTGATCCGGCGGTTGCCGGGCTGCGGCCGTTCGGGGTGCGGGATTGGCAGGATGTCGCGGAGTTCGCCGAGCTTGACGCGGACGGTGTAGACGTCACGGTTTCCCTGCCTACTGCGCATGGCAAGATAGGTCATGCCCGTTGGGCGCTGGAGACGCCCCGGGTCAACGTTGATCGACAACTCAATAACTCCTTACTTGGGATCGATTGGGCCTTACCTGTCGCACGGAAGACCTTATCAGCGGTGATTAACCACTGGTGATCTCGGGTAGGCTGTTAACGAGTTTCTGCTGATCAAACGACGAGCCCCCGGCGCTACCGACGTCGGGGGCTCGTCGTGCTGGACGGGGGCCCAAGAGCGGGGTCGCGCACCCCAGGCCGTAATCCAGCAGAGCCGTCGAGGCGACCGAAGACGCCATCGAGGAACTGGCGGCCAACCCGCGCCGCCCAAGCTGCATTGCACTGACCGGCTACCCCGGCGTCATGCGATACCGGGTGGGCAACTACCGGATCTGCTACGAGATCGACGACGGTCAGCTGGTGTTCGACAGTGCTGAACTCAGGAAGTACGGAGCCCGGTCGGTCATTCGCAGCCGTTCAGGGACTCAGCCTCGTGCATGTGATCGCAGTAGCGGGCCGCGCCCAGCCCAGCGGCGGGAATGCGGTCTTGGCGATCCCAGAACCCTGCTGCAGCGGGCTCGATGGCGGTGGTGGTCCAGCCGTAATCAGCGAGACCAGACACCACCTCGCACAGGGCGGCGCAGCCCAGGCCGCGGCGCCGGAAAGAAGTGTCGATGCGAACGTGCTCGACCACGCCCGTCCGGCACGCATGGCAGACCCGCACATCGAGATCACCCACAATCCCGTGCCCGTTCAGCCACACCACGACCCGCTGGGGTCCCGCCGGAACCGGAGCCTCGTCCCACGCCACCTTCAACTCATCGACCACGGTCTTGAGGATGCGTCAGGCCCCTGTCATCCCACGTGATCCTCGTGGGTTTGGAAATCTAAGGCCAAGTTGGTTTCGATTTACACTGAAGCGATTGCGCGCGCTGGATTCAGACGAGGACGAGCATGGTCAGTCAGCTCGTCCCCGTCTGAAGTGTGCGTGAGTAGCAGCCGAACAGGATGCTCAACACCTCACCTGCTTGCGGGGCGGGAGGGATCAGGGCTGCCACACTTCGCGGCATGGCGGCGCAGGACTTCGACCGAACCGAGCTGTGCGACCTGCTGCGCACCGGCGCCTACGTGATCGGTACCGCCGGTGCGCACGCCGCGATCCATCTGCTGACCGGCACCGGGCTTCCGGGTCGCTGTGACTTCGCCGCCCAGGTGGAAGGTGCGCGAGGACGCGGGCCTGGACCCCGCCTTGTGCTGGCGGCCTTCGTCCGCGACTGGACCGACCGGCGAATACTCGCGCTCGCTGCGGGCTTGGCCAACGGATCCCCCCGTCGAGCCCGACCGCGCTGGGGTGCAGCGCCTGCTGGAAGCCGTGCTGCTGGCTGGCAATGCCGAGCGCTTCTACACGATCACCCCGGCGCCTACGGTCACTCGGTGAGGCCGCGCAGGGTGTCGTCGATCCGGGCGAGCAGCAGCCGGGCGGCATCGAGCGCTGTTTCCGGTGCGTCCTCCAGCTCGGGCGTGGTCAGCGACAACTCCGCTGCTGATCGGTAGGACAGCAGCGCCAGCGTCAAGGTCGCCGCGTCGCGGGCCGCAATCAAGGTGGGATCGTCCCCGGCCTCGTCTACGGCACGCGCGAGCGCGTTGCGTAGCCGGGCGGCACGCCAGTTCATCACCGTGCGCTGCGCTTCCTCCGGTGCGTGAGTCCAGCGGCCGCCGCGTCGACGTTGAGCTCGGCGGCCTCCACCACCGCCTGCGCAGACTCAAACAGCAGATCGCGCAGGAACGCCACGGACCGCCGGTGGCTGATGGTTTCCAGCTCGGTGACAACGTCGTGGGTTTGCGGAAGCGAGCCGACTGCGGGCGATGATCCGGCCTTCGACGGCCAGATGCAGTGCGGTGGCGGCGGCGTGCAGCGTCGCCTGCGGGGTGTCCCAGTCCAAGTGCTCGTAGGGCTTGCCAGACATTCGGGCCGCCGCGTTCCGGGAGTCCGCCGGCGGCCCGCACTTGTTCCAGCGTGGTCCGGGGCGGGGCGCTGCGGTGGTCAGCGCGAGGCGGGGGTTGAGTCTGGTGAGCTCTCGTAATCAAGCGACCTGTATTCGAGGTGGGAGCAGGGGGTGCTGTCACCGATCGTGGTC
>NZ_JALBWV010000137.1 GCF_022678645.1 Saccharopolyspora soli
CCCCGGGGCCGGGGCCCCCCCCCCCCCCCCGCGCGGGCCCCCCCCCCCGCCCCCCCCCCGCCCCCCCCCCGGGGGGGGGGGGGCCCCCCCGGGCCCCCCCCCGGGGGCCCCACTCACGAGTGGAGCGACGGGGGGCCGGGGAGATGTGGGAACATGGCCCTGCCATGAGTGACCAGCCCACGTATCGCGCCGACCTGCGCATCGATGTCAGCGCGATCCGCCACAACGTGCGGGTGCTCTCGGCGCGTGCCCGCGCTTCGGGTGCTCGCACGATGGCCATCGTGAAGGCCGACGGTTACGGACATGGCGCGTTGACGGTCGCCGCTGCGGCGCTCGATTCGGGTGCGGACTGCATCGGCGTCGCCGCGCTCGACGAAGCCCTGCGACTCCGCGCCGAAGGCGTCGTCGCCCCGCTGCTGTGCTGGCTGCACGTGGAAAGCGACGACTTCACCCCGGCCGTCGCCGCGGATATCGAACTGTCCGCGTCTTCGCGGGCCAGCCTTCGTCGGATGGTCGCTGCTGCCAAACAGCAGGACCGCATCGCCCGCGTGCACCTCAAGATCGACACCGGGCTGTGCCGCAACGGCTGCCCGGCCGAGCAGTGGCCCGCGCTGGTGGAGGAGGCGGCGAAGGCCGAGGCGGACGGCCACGTCGAGGTCGTGGCGGTGTGGTCGCACCTGGCGTGCGCCGACGAGCTCGACCACGCCTCGATCGACCGGCAGGCCGAACGCTTCCACCGGGCTTACCAGCAGGCGCGGGCCGCAGGGCTGAACCCGATCCGGCACCTCGCCAACTCGGCGGCCGTGCTGACCCGCCCCGATCTGCACTTCGAGCTGGTCCGGCCGGGCATCGCGATCTACGGCCTGGATCCCGTTCCGCAGCACGGGGATCACGACCTGCGACCAGCGATGACGTTCCGCTCGTCGGTGGCGTTGACCAAGCGCGTCGCGGCGGGCGAGAGCGTCTCCTACGGCCACACCTGGACGGCCCAGCGGCCCACCAACCTCGCGTTGGTGCCGGTGGGTTACGCCGACGGCGTGCCGCGCACCCTATCCGGCCGGATGTCGGTGTGGCTGGCTGGCAAGCGACGGCCGGTGGTCGGCCGGGTGTGCATGGACCAGCTGGTGGTGGACTGCGGCGACGACCAGATCGGCGAAGGTGACGAGGTGCTGCTGTTCGGTCCGGGCGACCGGGGCGAACCGACGGCCGCGGAGTGGGCCGCGGAGATCGGCACGATCCATTACGAGATCGTCACCGGCATGTACCGCCCGCGGGTGACGCGTACCGTCGTAGGTGCGGAGGCGTCATGACCGACAGTTTCGTCCCTGCGGCTCCGGAAGGCCGCCCGGCTCCGATTCTCGTGGAGACGTCGTGAAACCGGTTTGGCAGGCGTTGGCCTGGACCAGCGGGGTGCTGGGTGCCGCGATCACCGGTGCCGCGGTCGGTGTCGCCGCGCACAGCTCGCGGGTCGCCGCGCAGCGCAAGGTCGAGGACCCCTATGCCGACGAACCACTGGGCAGGCTCCGCCCGGACCGGCAGTCCACTGTGGCCGCCGATGACGGAGTTCCGCTGTCGGTGCAGGAGATCCAGCCCGCCGATGGCGGCGAACCGGAGCTGACCGTGGTGCTCGTGCACGGTTTCGCGCTGGACTCGCGCTGCTGGCACTTCCAGCGCCGGGACCTGCCGGAACTGGCCGAACCGAAGGTCCGGCTGGTGCTCTTCGACCAGCGCAGCCACGGCCGTTCCGGGCATTCTTCCAAGCGCAACAGCACGATCGAGCAGCTCGGCCGAGACCTGGACGCCGTGCTGCGCGCGATGGCGCGCAAGGGGCCGATCGCGCTCGTCGGCCATTCGATGGGCGGGATGGCGATCATGGCGCTCGCCGAACAGCGCCCCCAGCTGTTCCGCGACCGGGTCCGGGCGGTCGCGCTGATCAGCACCGCCGCTGGTGCGGTCGGTGCGTCCGGGCTGCCCAGACCTTGGCTGTCGCGCGCCAATCCGGTGCCGCGCGGGCTCGCGCTCCTCTCGGATCTCCAGCCCGGCCTGGTGGAACGTACCCGGAAGATCGGTGATCGGATTACCTGGAACCTGGTGCGCAACCTGTCGTTCGGGGACCGCGAGATCTCGCCCGCGGTGGTGGACCTGATGGCCGAGATGATCGGCGCCACCACCGTCGAGGTGGTCACCGACTTCCTGGAGACGATCAGCCTGCACGACCGGAAGACCGCGCTGGCCGCGCTGCGGACCTGCGAGGTGCTGGTGCTCAGCGGTGACGCCGACCGGGTCACCCCGTATTCGCCGCACGCCGAAGTGCTCGCCGCGGAGCTGCCGACTGCGACGTTGGTCCGGGCCGAGGGCGCCGGACATCCGGTGATGTTGGAACAGCCCGAGCTGGTCACCGATCAGTTGAGCGCGTTGTTGCGCCGGGCGGTTGGGGAGGTGACCGCGAGTTGAGCTCCGCACTGCGGACCGTCGAGCTGCCGCAAGAATCCGACACGCTCGATTTCGGCCGACAGCTGGGGGCGGCGCTGCGCGCAGGCGACCTGGTGCTGCTGGACGGGCCGCTCGGCGCCGGAAAGACCGTGCTCGCGCGCGGGATCGCGGCCGGTATGGGGGTCACCGGCGCGGTGACGTCGCCGACGTTCGTGATCGCGCGGGTGCACCGCCCGGAATCCGGAGACGGCCCGGCGCTGGTGCACGTCGACGCCTACCGGCTGGCCGGACTTGACGAGATCGACGACCTGGACCTGGACACTGACCTGACCGATGCCGCAGTGGTCGTCGAGTGGGGCGAGGGTCTGGCGGAGCGGCTCGCGGATGCCTACCTGCTGCTGCGGATCCGTCGCCGGGACGACGACGTCCGCGAGATCACCTTGGAGCCGCACGGCGAAACCTGGGGTCCGAGGCTCGCTGAAGTCCTGGCCCGGTGACGGACTTCCTGGCCGGGATCCCCGGGCCACTCGCGGTGGTGGCCGTGGTGGCGTTGCTGTTCGCCGAATCCGGCCTGCTGATCGGGGTTTTCCTACCTGGCTCGGGCGCGGTGCTGGCGTTCGGCTGGCTGGCCGGGCACGGGGTCGTGGACGTGTGGGTGGCCGCCGTCAGCGCCTTCGCGGCGACGGCTTCGGGTTGCCAGCACGGGTATTTCCGCGGCCGACGCGACGGTCTGCTGCGGCGCCAATTGGTCCAGCGGCTGGGCGAGCAGCGGTTGGCCCGCGTTGAGTCCGCATTGGACGGACGCGCTGAGGTGACCGTGGCGGCGTCGCAGTGCTTCGCCGTGGTGCGGACGCTGGTCCCCCGGCTCGCCGGTCGCGCCGAGATGACTCACCTGCGGTTCACGGTCTGCAACGTCCCGGTGGCCGCCGCGTGGGCGACTACGTTGGTGCTGCTCGGTGCCTGGTCGGGCGCCGCGTACGAGCGGGTGCAGACCATCGTGGGATTCATGGGACTACCGCTGCTCGGCATCGCCGCGTTGATCGTGCTGGCCGCGTGGTGGATCCGCCGCCGCAAGCAGCTCCGTCAGCTGCGGTGAGCGCTTTCACGGCTCGATCCGCGCGGCGGTGCCGGTCACGCGGACCCGGTCATCCGCTGCGGAGACCTCGACATCGAGGACGCTTGGACGGCCGAGATCATCGCCCTGGTGGATGCGGAACGCGGCCGGTGCGCTGATCAGGCCGAGGTGCTTGAGGTAGCCGCCGAATGCCGCGGCCGCAGCTCCGGTCGCCGGGTCCTCCACCACACCACCCGGCGGAAACGGGTTGCGGGCGTGGAACACATCGGGGCCCGCGCGCCAGATGAGCTGCAGCGTCGTCCAGTCCTGTTCGGACATCAGCTTGCCCAACCGGTCGAAATCGTAGGAGAGCGTGGCCAAAGTGTCCCTTGTGGACAGCGCGAGGACGAGGTGGTGCGCACCGCCGTAGGCGACGCGTGGCGGTAGGTTCGGGTCGAGGTCGGTGTCGGTCCAGCCGAGCGCGGCCAAGGCTTCGGCGAGGGCGGCCGGTTCAACCGCGGCGATCGAGGTCGCGACGCTGGTCAGGGTTGCGGTGTGCCGCCCGGTGCGGTCCACCTGGGTGTCCACGGTGACCGGTCCGGAGCGGGTGTGCAGTTCGATCCGGCCGGTTCCGTCGCGTTCGGCCAGGGCGACGGCGGTCGCGATCGTCGCGTGCCCGCAGAAGGGCACCTCGGCTTTCGGGCTGTAGTAGCGGATGTCGTACTCGCGGGGGCTGCGGGGGAACACGAACGCGGTCTCGGAATATCCGACGTCAGCGGCGATCCGCAGCATTTCGGGCTCGGCCAACCCCGACGGATCGAGCACCACCCCGGCGGGATTCCCGCCACGCGGATCGCTGCTGAACGCCACCAACCGCTGCACCTCGGTACCCACCTCTACTCCTCCCCGTCGAATCCACCAACCCCAGCCGCATCGAACGGACGTTTATTCCGCCTGCCGCGAGCCTTGACCTGTCTGGGACTTCGTGCGGCTGGATCCCCGCAGGTGGAAGCACGGCGAAGCGGGTCGAGGATCGCCGTGAAACTGGAGTTCCGCTTGGTGGAAGGTCAGGCGGTGTTGCTGACGCTGAGTTCGGCGGACAGGTCGTGGGCCAGGCGTTGCATCAGCGGGATGACCTCGTCGGTCGAGATCCGGGTCATCCGGGCCTCCGGCCCGCTGATGGAGATCGCCGCACCCGCTGGCGCACCCGGCACCGCGACCGCGTAGCAGCGCACCCCGACCTCCTGCTCGCCGTCGTCCAGCGCATAGCCCTGCTGCCGGACCCGGCCGAGCTCCTCCTGCATCGCCTCGACGGTGGTGATGGTGCGTTCGGTCTGCGGCCGCATCCCGGCGCGGTTGAGCATCTGTGCCACCGCATCCGGCGGCAGGTTCGCCAACACGGCCTTGCCGACCGCCGTGGCATGCGCGTCGACCCGCCTGCCGACCTCGGTGAACATCCGCATCGAGTGCTGGGAGGGGACCTGCGCGACGTAGACGATCTGCTCGCCGTCGAGCACCGCCATGTTGGAGGTCTCGCCGGTGGCCTCGGTGAGCTCGGCGAGGTAGGGACGGGCCCACGAGCCGAGTGCCCGGCTGGCCGTCTCGCCGAGCCGGATCAGGCGCGGCCCGAGCGCGTAGCGCCGGGACGGCTGTTGGCGGGCGTAGCCGCTGCTCACCAGGGTGCGGATGATCCGGTGGATGGTCGGTAGCGGCAGGCCCGACTTCTCGGCCAGTTCGGACAGCGCGACCTCGCCGCCCGCGTCCGCCATCAGTTCCAGGAGTTCGAAAGTGCGCTCGACCGACTGCACTCCTCCACCCTGGTTCGCCCGCTGCGGGCCAGTGGTCATCGCAGAACTCCCTCGTGCACCTGTGCTTGAGCCGGAGTCTAGTCCGTGGCGGGTGCGTCAGCTCATGTTGCTTCGAACGCGATATGGAAACTAACATCCACGATGCAGAAAACATAACGGGCGTACCGCTAGCGGGACGGCTGCCGCGCGCCGTCGGGTGCGCGGTGGTCCAGCACGCGGCAAGGTGGGCCATCAGCCACCGTCTGAACCCGGCAGCAGAAAGAGGTGGACCTCTCATGTCCGATTCGGCAGCAGGAGTGCAAGTGCTCGGCGGCGCCGTCGAACGCGGCGACGAAATCCTCACCGCGGAGGCGCTTGAATTCGTCGCTGGCCTGCAGCGCGCCTTCGGCGCACGGCGCGACGAACTGCTCGCCCGCCGCGCGCAGCGCCGCGCGGAAGCCGCCAGCAAGGGGCGACTGGACTTCCTCGACGAGACCCGGCACATCCGCGAAAGCGACTGGAAGGTGGCCGAGCCGCCCGCCGACATCGCCGACCGCCGCGTCGAGATCACCGGCCCGACCGACCGCAAGATGGCGATCAACGCGCTGAACTCCGGCGCGCGCATCTGGCTGGCCGACCTGGAGGACGCCAACACCCCGCACTGGCGCAACGTGGTCTCCGGCCAGGTCAACCTCTACGACCTGGTGCGCAAGCAGATCGAGCTGACCACCCCGGAAGGCAAGCACTATGCGCTGCGCGACGACGTCAAGCACGCCGTCCCGCTGGTCCGCCCGCGCGGCTGGCACCTCAACGAGAAGCACCTGCTCGTCGACGGCGAGCAGGTGGTCGGTGCGCTGGTCGACTTCGGCCTGCACTTCTTCCACAACGCCAAGGAACTGCTCCGCCGCGGCAGCGGACCGTACTTCTACCTGCCCAAGATGGAAAGCCACCTGGAAGCGCGGTTGTGGAACGACGTGTTCACCCACGCTCAGCAGGAGCTCGGCGTTCCGCACGGCTCGGTGCGCGCCACCGTGCTGATCGAGACCTACCCGGCCGCGTTCGAGATGGAGGAGATCCTCTACGAGCTGCGCGACCACTCCGCAGGCCTCAACGCCGGTCGCTGGGACTACCTGTTCAGCGTGATCAAGACGTTCCGCGACTCCGACCGGTACATCCTGCCGGACCGCAACTCCGTCACCATGACCGCGCCGTTCATGCGCGCCTACACCGAGCTGCTGGTGCGCACCTGCCACAAGCGCGGGGCGTTCGCCATCGGCGGCATGGCCGCGTTCATCCCGACCAAGGACCCGGCCACCAACGAGGCGGCGATGGCCAAGGTGCACGACGACAAGAAGCGCGAGGCCGGTGACGGTTTCGACGGTTCCTGGGTCGCCCACCCCGGACTGGTGCCGATCTGCTTCGAGGAGTTCGACAAGGTGCTGGGCGACAAGCCCAACCAGATCGACCGCACCCGCGACGAGGTCTCGGTGACCGCCGACCAGCTGCTCTCGGTGGCCGACACCCCTGGTGAGAAGACCATCGAGGGCCTGCGCGCCGCGGTTGACGTCGGCGTCCGCTACATCGTGTCGTGGCTGGGCGGCAACGGCGCGGCCGCGATCCACAACCTCATGGAGGACGCCGCGACCGCCGAGATCTCGCGGTCGCAGATCTGGCAGTGGCTGCACAACGACGTGGTGCTGGCCGGTGGCGAACGGGTCACCTCGGACCTGGTCCGCGAGGTGCTGGCGGACACCGAGAAGCAGCTGCGGGCCGAAGACGGTTTCCCGGTCGACAACTTGGGCCCGGCGATCGACCTGTTCGAGCAGGTGGCGGTGGCCGACGAGTTCGTCGACTTCCTGACGCTGCCCGCCTACGAGCAGATCGACTGACCAACCGGTGCGGCCGCCCGGGGCCCCCCCCCCCCCGCCCCCCCCCGGCGGGGGGGGCCCCCCCCGGGGGGGGGGGCCCACGGCCCCCCCCCCCCCCCCCCCCCCCCCCGCCCCCCCGCCCCCCGCCCGCGGGCCCCCCACTGCTGTGCAA
>NZ_JALBWV010000138.1 GCF_022678645.1 Saccharopolyspora soli
TCGTTTCCGCTGGTAGTGCTGGTTGCCAGATTGGCAGGCTGCCAGCCTGCCAGATTGGCAGGCTGGTCCACCTGCTGGTTTTCGTCGTTTCCGCTGGTAGTGCTGGTTGCCAGATTGGCAGGCTGCCAGCCTGCCAGATTGGCAGGCTGGTCCACCTGCTGTTCCCGCCACTCCGTGACCTTTGCCGCGTGCGACTTGTGTACGCCACCGATCTCACCGTTACTCGACCACTGGATGCGTCGTTCGAGCAGCGTGATCGGGTCCCTCGGGTACATCACCCGCGTGCCGGTGGGCGTGGGGTAGTCGAGCATCGTGACCGCGCCGTTGAGGTGCGCAGCCTCGGGGTAGTTGATCAGAACGACGGGTTTGGCCTCGGATCCGTTTGGTCGGATTCGGCGGACCACAACGATGAGCCCGGCGTCTTCGAGGTAGTCAAGCCACCGAACCATGGTTCGGTAGCCCATCTCACACAGCTTGGCGATGTCTTCAGTGTCACGAAAGACACGACCGTCGTCATCGCACTTCAGGCAGAGTTTGTCGAGCACCTGCCGCGCCGGGGCTTTACCGGTCTTCGTGCTGGCCTCGGCCCACCCGAGGGCCTTAAAGTTGGCCATCCCATCCTCCGTTGACCTAACGGAGGGGAGTCGATCCGTCGCCTTGGGTGAGCGGTTCCACGAAACGAGCGTACCGGGCTCGTGTTCGGCGCAATAACTCGCTACCCTAAGCAGGAGAGCCGTTGAAGGTTCGGCTCTGCAAGCCAGGTGAAGGGTCGAATCCCCTCACTGCGCGCGATGCGAAACCCCGTCTATGGTTGGGAGCCCTGGCGGGGTTTTCGCATGTCAAGCAGCGTTTTGTGGTTCTTCTTCCAGTTGCCGGACGTTCAGTTTTCGCTGTCTGATCAGCTCATCAAGCATGTCGGCGTACCCCGCGAAGTCCCCCCGCGTCCCGCCGCGACGAGCCAGGCGTACGAGTCCCCGCACGATGTCCTCCGCCTCCATGTACTGGCGAAGCCGCTCATCGCTGATGATTGCGATGTAGGGCTTACCTTGCTTGTCAACGGCGATCGGTTCGTTGGTGGCTGCAGCCTCAGCAAGTACGTGCGACGACGATCGGGTGAAGCCCTGAACGCTGTATCGCTCCATGGGTGCCTCTCCTCGTGGGTGTCAGCCACGATCCTAACAGGATCTTCGAATATCGATCGTGAGGCTTCGAAGATCGGTGTGTTGCGCAGCTTCCTCACTGGGTGCTTCGGCGCAGTTCACAGCGCAAATGCCCAGCCAGATTGACCATCGTTTCCTGATTCAAGCCATGCGCCGGGCGAACATAGCCACTCCGGCTATGGCCATGGCGATGCCGAAGACGACGCCCCATCCGGTATTCCAGGTTCCGTACGTGACGAGGGCGCCTGCGGCAGTTAGGAAGAGGGCGAACTTGAGCCGTCGGGCTCGGGCATCGCGGGCTGCTTGTTGCTCGGCGGCTCGCTCCATCGCGGTTAAGCGACTGCCAAAAAGGTCGATCCGCGCCTGGATCACGTCTCTGTCCGGGTGCGCTGGGCTGAGTGCATCCCGGATCTCGCGGTCTTCTCGGATTCTCGCGCGGAGTTCGCTCGTGTCGTCGGGGATCACGTCTGCCCTCCGGTACAGCTCAGTGGGTGCGGTGCCAACTTGCTCAGAAGTTGCGCTGTGACAGCAGTTCAAGCGAAGCGCTTCCAGCGCTGGGTTTCCCATCGCCTCGGCGCCAGGCGCTCGGCGGCGTTGCCGGGGTGGATCTGAGAGTGCTGCTGGGGCTCGGCGGCACTGCTACCAGACTCGTGTCGCCGAGGGTCGTCTGCAGTTGGTTGAGCCTATCCGGCGGCCGAGGGGCCTGTCCATGAGCTGGCCGTTTAGGAATCCTGCGTCCGAAGTGGACCACGGGGCGTGATCGAAACGATGTTGTGCCAACCGTGGCTTCCTGACACCCGCGGCGCTGTCTGGAATCGGTCTACGCGCGTGCGCGCGCGCACGCGCGAGAGGATCCCCAGTGGACTGTGCCGCTGGCACATCTGGCACAGATCGGTGGCACAAAATCCGCTACACCCCGTGATCGTGCCCCGCTCGCCAATTGCTCAGCGCCGCTGGCACCGCTTCGGCGCCCCTGCGAGCGAAGCCCAGTCCGAGCCGCCGTACGGCCAAGTCGCGCTTGCAACCACACCCAGATCAAGTGCTGCTCCTCAGCACGCGGTCGCCCCGCCCGCCGGTCTACTGGTGGCTGCCTCGCGGGGTTTCCGTGTCGGGTCCTCGTTGCTCATAGCCTCGACGCAGCTGACGCGGAGCCTTCCGTGGAGCGACCCGTGGCCGTGGCGTAGCAGACGAGCTCCGGGTTAACCAGGCCAAGCCTCCATGCAGAGGCGCCATCCAAGAAGCGCGCGGCCCATCCGGCGCTCCCCAGAGCCTTTCGTAGCTACCGCGTAGCCGCTCCTAGGATTGCTCTGTTGAGTCAGGGGTAAGCCTCCTCCGCTACCCGTCAAGAACCGCAGCGCGTTGCATTAAATGACGTTGACCTGCGAAAACGGGGGTCAACGTCGGCTCTGTTACGGCCACCACGCTGGGTGTAGGGCGTCCCGCGAACGAGCCTCTACGGTCGCCATTACTGTCCAGCGGAGCGGGTCCTTCGCTCGCCAGCTACAGAAGGCTCGGGAATGGCTCTGACGGGCTATGTCGGTTAGCTGCGGGGGCTCTGGGGGCTGGTCGTGGGCACTCGGGGGAGGCGCGCAGTGGCCACCCCGGTCAGCCAGCGGCTCGTCGGTGCCGTGATGAGGCTCGCCGATAGCTCGCGCGGCTCCCAGTCCGGCTCCTGTCCGGTCGTGCCGTGGCATGAAGGCTCCCTTGGGGCCGCAAGACGCACGTAAAGCACAAGTGGGGGGCCCCCCGGGGGGGGGGGGGGGGCCCCCCCACTTCCTGAGTCGAGCTGCTCGCCCTCAGTCTCCGTGAATGCGAGCGGTGTAGGCAAGGTGGCCATCCAGATCGACACCACCTTGCTCAGGAGCGAGCGTGGGCGTGACGCCGAGGCCGGACAGTAGGTTGCTGGCGCCTTGGCTGCGCTGAACCTTGCGTGCAGGATCGGCCGTGACATCGACTTCGATGCCGCGGTCGGCGAGGAGCTGGGTGACCTCGTTGATGAGGGTGTGAATGTTGTAGCTGCTGCTGAAGCTGCTCATTGCCATTTCTCCCCTGTGATTCGCTCGTACACCTCGATGTAGCGTGCGCGGGTCGCAGCCACCACATCGTCGGGAATGTCGGGACCGGGTGGGGTCATGTCCCACCCAGTACTCCTCGACCAGTCGCGCACGAACTGCTTATCCATCGAGCGCTGCGACTGGCCTGGTGCCCACTCATCAGCAGACCAGAACCGGGACGAGTCCGAGGTGAGCACCTCGTCGCCGAGAGTCAAGACTCCGTTGCTGTCCCAACCGAACTCGAATTTGGTGTCGGCGATGATGACGCCATTGCGCGCGGCGTGTTCGGCTCCCCGCGTGTAGAGCTCAAGGGTCAGTTCGCGCAACCGTTCTGCAGTTGACTGGCCAACCTGGCTGACAACGTCGTCGAAGGTGATGAACTCGTCGTGGCCAGTGGGGCTGAATTTTGTGGTCGGGGTGAACGCCGGCTCGGGTAGCTTGTCTCCTTCCACCAGGCCCGGCGGCAGCACTACGCCGGAAACTGCGCCAGTCCGCTGGTACTCGCGAAGGCCGAGGCCGGTGAGGTAGCCGCGGGCTATGCACTCAACATGGATCATGTCTAGGCGTTTTGCCCGGATCGAGCGGCGTGCGAACTCGGCGGGAACGTTGGTGGCGGAGATGAGGTGGTTGGGCACCACCTCTGCGAGTTTGCCGAACCAGAACACTGACAGCTGTGTAAGTAGCGCGCCGCGCTCTGGGATCGGCGTCGGCAAACTGACGTCGTAGACGCTGATTCGGTCGGAGGCGACCAGGAGTAACTCCCTGTTGGAGAGCTCATATACGTCGCGGACCTTGCCTGAGTGAAGCAGGTTCATTCTGTTCCCTTGGTGCTGTATTCGTAGAAAACCCAGTGTTCCGCCAGGGCGGTCGACTCGCCGTACTCGATGACATCGCCATGCTGGTCGATGAACCGGTTGCGACTGAGAAGCACTGGCGAACCGGGCGTGATGCGCAGTTGCGCTGCCGTGTCCTCGCTAGCGGCACCAGCGGCGTGCTGCACGTGAGTGGCGGCGACGACTCGCCCAGTCATCTCGGTGATGTAACCCGGTGTCCCAGCCGGGATTCTCTCTGCCTCAACCAGCCGAGGCGCAATGCGGGCGAGGGATCCGTCGAACCAGGACACCGACGTGGACAGCGCGTCGCCCTCGGCGTTGTAGGTGGTGCGGCGACGGCGGATCACCGGTGCGCCGGGCGCGATGCTGAGCGCGTCGGCGACATGTTCTGGGCACGCCGTCAACTCCGCGCTGTGGATCCGTGCGTAATGACCAGGCGGGTAGATCTTTCCGGTGCGGTCGATCGAGATCGCTCGGTCGTGAGCCGAGTGATGCAGACCGCTGCGGGTCTGCACGATCGTGCCCCGCCCCGGTTCGCCACGGACTAGTCCTTCCGATCGAAGTTGCCCCAGTGCTTTCGACGCTGTGGCGACCGTGATGTCCCAATCGCGGGCGATGGTCCGCGCTGAAGGCAGCATGTCACCGTCAGCCAGCACGCCGCTTTGGATCTTCTCTCTGAAGTGTCGAGCGACCTGCAGGTACGGCGGGTCCTCGCGATTGATCTGGGGCACGGTTCGACTCCTCTGAACTCTCAGTGTTCTAACACGCTTCGCAACTGGCGGCAAAAACTGCAGGTCAACCCACTTCAACTATGAATGTACTAGGTCGCTAGTTGACATATGTCCTAGGACACCGTTAATGTGTCTCATGGTGCCACTGAGGGCGACTTTCACTCCCGTTGTGGCGGTGAAGAGGAGTTGCTCGGGCAGCGAGCGTGGCAGTGGAAGAGGGGTCTGGAAGTGATGAGTGGCGATGCATACGACCCGCTCGATGTCTTGGAGTTCGAGTTGTACGTGGCTGATGACGAGGACACGCAGGTCTTGGCTGAACGTATGGCGCGGATCGGCCTTGATGCGGTCGATGACTTTGATCTTGCTGCCGAGTTGTTCGCGTTCGTGCCGCAGCTCGCTGATCAATCCTGCGCAGCGCCGCCTGAGTTGGTGTGCAGCGCGCTGTAGGTCCGGTGTCCAGCACCGGGGGAGAACCCGGAACAGGCCCGTTTGCTCCCAGGGTCAGCTTCCGTTTCCGGGTTTTTCCCAGGCCGCTGGAAGTCACCAGTAAGGCTGATGCCGGTCGAGCGGTCGATCCCGCCGATTGGTCCTAACTCGACATCGATGCCTCGTGTGCCCGGCGGGCGAAGGGCTGGCGATGACTCCTGGGGGATCCAACCAGGACGAGCCGCGCGCCACCCAGGTAGGCCCCCTGATGAAAAGGGGGGCACGCGCACGACATGGGCGTCGACTGCTGCTTTTGCAAACCGTTCGTGGTTTGCCGGTCGCTCACCAGGCCACGCCGCGTCTCAGTGGTGTTTGGGCTGGTGGGCGTCTGCGGGAAGTCACGAACCCCGGAAGGAGGCATCACATGACTGCGCCGGAACGGACCGCAGACCGGATCGCAGTGAATCTGGCCCCTCCGGGCCAGATCGCGATACCGGAACAGACGAAGAAGGAAATCGAGCCGCAGCGGCCGACGGCCGCTGCGGTCAATGTGACGTTGGGGGAGCAGGCTGCGCTCCCGGCGGGAACGCAGGGCCCGCGCACTGCCGTTCACGAAGTGGACGGCGACCCGCAGTCGCCGGTGGCGGCGGATTCTGGTCCCAACCTCCGGTCGGAGGGTCGGGTTCTTGATGTGGTGATGCAGCGGCTGCGGGAGATTGTCATCCAGCGGCTGCAGCCGAAGACCGAACCCGACGAGCCCCCAGCGCGGGTCGTGTTGGTGACGATCGGCGTGCTGGCCGTGAGTGCTGTGACGGCGGCGTTCATCCTCTCGTACACGATGTTGCACCTCGTTACTCAGGCAGTGGGGTGGACGGGCTGGGTGGGCCGGATCGGTCCGGTCGTTCCGGACGTCACCGCAGCCGCGGCGGCGGCCTTGTTGGTGTATCGCACCGAGCGAGGGCTGGCCTGGTTCTTGCTCATCGCATCGACGGGCATGTCCATCCTGGGCAACCTGGCCGGTCACGCGATCTGGCGGGGAATGGGCTCCACGCTGTTCCGCCTGCCCGCCGAGTGGTCGTGGGTCGGCGATGTGTTCTCCGTGTTCGTCCCGACCGGGATGGCTCTGCTGCTGCACGTCTTCCTCAAGAAGCTCTCGGCGTTTTTGGTGTGGCGGAAGAAGGAGAAGCAGCAGGAAGCCGCAGCGGCCCGCCGCGTAGCCGAGGAACATGCCGCGGCGGAGCGCGAAAAAGCCCGCCGAGCGAAGCAGGTCGCCGCGGAGCAGATGCGGCGGGAACAGGCCAAGGCCAACCTGCGGCGGGCGCCGAAGTCGGGCGACACGCCGAGTTGGCAGGTGGGCAAGGAGTTCGCGCTCGCGTTCGAGTTCTACAACTCCAGCGACGCTGACGACCTCGGCTACGAGCTGGAAAAGAAGGGCTGGGCTCGTGGCGGCTTCTCCAGCCGGAAGAAGTGGATCCAGCTGGCAGCGAAAGAAGTGGGCGCCGACCAGTCCGGCACGGCCGCGTAGGCACCCCCCGCAAACTGCCGCCTCGGCACCTGCTGGAAACCGGATCACCTCATGCCGTACAAGGCCGCCGTCGAACTCGGCGGCGTGGCGGGTTCTCGATGCTGAACAGGGAGGGTT
>NZ_JALBWV010000139.1 GCF_022678645.1 Saccharopolyspora soli
TGCCGCGATCATCACCGTCCGTCAACTCATCCAACGCGCCAGACCCCTCTACCGCTGGCACACACGCCCCACCACCCAACGCCTCAAATAACCCAATCGCCGGAGCCTCTTATACGCACTGGGCGGCTTACGGCAAGACCCAGGTCGTGCCGCAGAATCCCCGGCCAAGAACCAGAACTTGAGGAGATGGGGGTCGCGGAATGTGTGTTGTTGTCGACGTGTGGGTCGCGCGGGGACATCGAACTGATGTTGGGACTCGCGGTGCGGTTGCAAGCACTCTTAGTACTGCAACGACAGGTTGCGATCTGGGGTCGGGTCCTGGTAGTTGACCTTGTGTGTTGGCGGAGATGGTGCAGGGGTGGTCGGCGAGTTTCGCGGCGTTTGTGTCTCGGTTCGCGGGGCGGTTTCCGCGGGTGGAGTCGCGGCGGCGGATGGTGTCGTACGTGCGCGGGCTGCTCAGCGAGGCCGAACGCAAGAACGGCTGGACCCTGGCGGAGGCTGTGGGGGACGCGGGGCCGGAGGGCATGCAGCGGCTGTTGAACTTCTACGCCTGGGATACCGATGGGCTGCGGGATGACGTGCGGGACACGGTGGTGGAGGCGATCGGCGATGCCGAGCATGGTGTGTTGATCGTCGATGAGATGGGTTTTCTGAAGAAAGGCACCAAATCTGCGGGGGTGGCCCGGCAGTATTCGGGCACGGCGGGGCGGATTGAGAACTCTCAGATCGGTGTTTTTCTGCCGTATGCCTCGGATCATGGCCGAGGGTTGATCGATCGGGAGCTCTATCTTCCGATGGAGTGGATCGCTGATCGTGACCGGTGCCGGGCGGCTGGGATCGGCGATGAGGTCGAGTTCGCGACCAAACCGGTGCTGGCCAGGCGCAGGGCGAACGCGCCCTGGACGCCGGGGTGCCGTTCGGGTGGGTCACCGGCGACGAAGCCTATGGGCAGGACACCCGGTTCCGGCTGTGGCTGGAATCCCACGAGATCGCCCACGTGGTCGCGGTACCCAAAAACGGGGGGACCGGTAACCGGCCCGAACCCGGTCGATCGAGACAAGGCCGGTTCCAAGATCCACGCCTGTCCGACCGTTCAGGCATCCCGCTCGCGGTCGGTATCTCTGCGGCGAACATCCACGACAACGCCGCACTCAAACCGCTCGTGCTGGCCATTCCCGCGATCCGTTCCCGCCGGGGCCCCGCCGCTTCCGACCCGCGAAACTCCACGCGGACAAGACATACGACGTCGCCGAGCTGCGCGACTGGCCGCGCAGCCGAGGAATCGTCCCCCGACTGGCCCGCAAAGGCATCGAATCCAGCACGAAACTCGACCGACACCACTGGATCATCGAACGCACCATCGCCTGGCTGTTCGGCTACCGCCGACTCACCATCAGATACGAACGACACGGCACCCTGTTCTGCGGCTTCCGCACCCTCGCCGCCGCACTCACCTGCTACAAAAAAACTCACCAAATAAGACACGCTCTTAGAGGTCCTAACAGATTGAGTTGTTCTTGAGTTTGCGCCAGCAGATGATGCTGCAGCCGATGCTGAGGAAGGCTTCATGGATGTCATCGCGGATCTCCCAGCGGATGCGCAGGCGTCGGAACCAGTGCAGCAATGCGATGGCCTGCTCCACGACCCACCGGTACACGCCGAGCCCGGAGCCGTGTTCGGTGCCGCGTTCGGCGAACTGAGGCTGGATTCCCTTGGCTCGCACGAGCGTGCGGTACTTGTCGTAGTCGTAGGCCCGGTCCGCATAAAGCACGTCGGGCCGCTTACGTGGGCGGCCTCGTCGCCCGCGCACGGGCGGGATCGCTTCCACCAGAGGCATCAGCTGGGTGACGTCGTGTCGCTGACCGCCTGTGAGGGTGGCCGCCAGCGGAACACCGCCACCGTCGACGATCACATGGTGTTTCGAGCCTGTTCTGGCTCGATCTACCGGGCTGGGGCCGGTTTTGGGCCCCCCTTTAACGCCCGTATGTGCGAGCCGTCCACCGCCGCCCGCGACCAGTCGATCAACCCGGCCGCGTTCAGCTCGGCCAGCAGCACCTCGTGCAACCGCTGCCACACCCCGGCTTCGGTCCACTCCCGCAACCGTCGCCAGCACGTCATGCCCGATCCGTACCCGAGTTCCTGCGGCAAGAACTCCCACGGCATCCCCGTGTACAACACGAACAAGATCCCGCACAGCGCCTTGCGGTCGTCCAGGCGCTTGCGGCCCGGGTGTCGAAACCGCCGCTCGACCACGGGTAACAACGGTTCGATCCGTTCCCACAGCCCATCCTCGACCTCCCACGGTCTGCGCTGCGCCAACACCAACCCCAACCAGACGATCCAACGACGACACCAAGATCAAACCACATCCAAGATCATTATGTTAGGACCTCTTAGTGAGGTGATGTCGCTCAGGGGGACTGTCGCTTGATCGGTGTTTCTGGTCCGACGCGCCGGGCTTGACCCGGTGGGATGGGCGTTGTGAGTGATGACCTCTGATGCTGTGAGTGCACTGGAGCAGATCGAGAGGTCAGGGCGGCGGTTGTCGCCGGAGCAGGCCGCTGCGGCGGCGATGGTGGCCCAGGCCAGGGAGCAGGGCCTGGAGCTGACCGGCCCGGAGGGCCTGTTGAAGCTGTTCACCAAGAATGTGCTTGAGACGGCGTTGAATGAGGAAATGACCGAACATCTCGGTCATGAACCGAACCGGGCCGATGTCGCGCGGGAATCGACCAATATCCGTAATGGCACCCGCACGAAAACGGTGATCTCTGCTGCCGCAGGCGAGGTGGAGATCGCGGTTTCCCCGTGACCGGGAAGGCACGTTCGAGCCGCAGATCGTGCGTAAGCGGCAGCGGCGTCTGGGCAACGTTGACGAGATTGTGCTGTCGCTGTACGCGAAGGGCTTGACCACGGGCGAGATCTCGGCGCATTTCTCCGAGATCTATGGATCATCCGTATCCAAAGATACCGTTTCGCGGATTACCGACAAGGTCGTCGCCGAGATGGATGAGTGGTCGGCTCGCCCGCTCGATTCGGTGTACTGTGCGATCTTCATCGATGCGATCATGGTCACCGTCCGCGACGGACAGGTCGCCAACCAGCCCGTTTACGCCGCCATCGGTGTCACTGTGGACGGACGCAAGGACGTGCTCGGGCTGTGGATGGGCACCGGCGGCGAGGGCGCGAAGTTCTGGATGAGTGTGTTGATCGACCTGAAAAACCGTGGCGTGCGGGAGGTGTTCTTCCTCGTCTGCGACGGCCTCAAGGGCCTGCCCGAGGTCGTGGAAAACGTGTGGCCGCAGGCCATTGTACAAACGTGCATCATCCATTTGATCCGTAATTCGTTCCGGTTGGTATCCCGCAAGCACTCCGATGCCCTGAAGCGGGATTTGAAACCGATCTACACAGCCCCGAACGCCAACGCGGCTGCTGCCGCGTTGGCCAAACTCGACGAGAAATGGGGTGATAAGCACGCTGCGATGGTGCAGCTATGGCGCAACGCCTGGGACGAGTTCATTCCCTTCCTGGACTACGACGCGGAAATCAGGAAAATGATCTGCTCGACGAACGCGATCGAGTCGCTCAATGCCCGCTACCGACGGGCAGTACGAGCCAGGGGACACTTCCCGACCGAGCAAGCAGGGCAGGAAGTGTCTGTACCTTGTGACCCGCAGCCTGGACCCCACCGGCACAGGCCGCACCCGATGGACGACGCGTTGGAAACCAGTCATCAACGCCTTCGCCATCACCTTCAGCGACCGCTGGCCGACCGCTGAAACCTACTAACCGACACCGCCGGAAACACCGTAAGTGAGATAGACCCCGCTCAGGTCCTTCAGGCGCCCGCGCCGGGGAGGATCTCGGCGAGTTCGATCATGTTGCCCCACGGGTCGCGGAAGAATGCCAGTCGTCGGCTGATGTTCTCGATCTCGAAGGGCTCGCCGATCACGTCGACACCGCGGCGGATCAATTCGTCGCGAGTCTGGTCGACGCTGTCGACGTGCACGCAGATGTGCTGGTAGCCAGCGTGTTTGAGGCTCTCGTCCAGGTCATCGAGGACCTCCTGCGGATACGGCACCGGCCCGGCGAGCAGTTCGACATGGAAGTCGTCGTCGTTGGCGGGGCTGAGATAGGCGAGCTGGAGTTCGCCGTAGGGCCACTCCTGCAGGACGCGGAAGTCAAGTTTCTCCGTGTACCAGGCCTTGGCCGCGTCGTAGTCAGGGACGCGGATGCCGACGTGGTGGCCGTGGAATGAGGCGAACGGGCTGGACGGGTTCTTCGGCGGGTTGGCAGGCATAGGCATGGCGAGCCCCTTCGTTCTTGGTTTTAATGATTTTGTGCGGTTCGCGAGAGTGCAGCCAGTGATGATTTTCGACCGGTCTTCGATCTCAACGGTGCTTGAGGGATTCATGGTCGATGGAATGGGAACCGAAAATCCGGTTTCGGACGTGATGATTGGGGATGCCAGCGCAGGGGAATGCGGAGGGATGAATGCGACTTTCCCTTTGCCACTAGCAAGCGTAAAAGCCTCAGCCCGCGTGACCCCGTCCAGCACGTCTTCCTGGTTCGGCCGAGGTAAACGGGCCGGGAGCCCCTGGCTTGAGAACCTGCCACCTTCGCCCTCGCTCCGACCGGCCGCGGCCACCAGCGCCGGACCAGTCGCTAAGTTCCGCCGTCACCGAGTTCGACCTTCTCTTGGGCGGCTGGCTTACCGTCGTGTGGGCCGAACAGCTACGCCCGCGGAAGAGGGAAGAGAAGCGCAGGCTCCCTGTGTCACCACCTCTTCGGGCGCCGCGTCCGCCTGCCTCAGCCGTTGTCGGCCGGTGGGGCGAAGAACTCGAGAGCGATGTTGTCCGGGTCCCGGAAGGAGAGCCCGAATCCGTAGGGGGCATCGACGATGCCGCTGTGGGCTATGCCGAGCTCATCGAGCCGTCGGCCCTGCGCCACAAGGTCATAGCGGTCCGCGCACGCGAACGCCAGGTGGTCCAGGCCTGGCCGGAACTCATTGAACCGGTCAGTGGCCGTGCCGTCCGGGAGGGACTGAGCGGGAAAGCAGTGAAGTCCGATCATGACGTTGTCGAGGGCGTAGCCGACGTGGTGGAACGGGCCCGTGTCCTCGTCGAGAACCGGCTCGCGGTCCAAGAGCTTGGAGTACCAGGGGACACTGACGGACAGGTCGGTCACGGTCAAGGTGATGTGAGCGACCGCGATGGGGTGGGGCATGAGTGTTCCTATCGGATCTGGGCAGTGTGCCGAGTGGAGAGAATCTGGCCGTAGCACGTGGTGTGCAGGGCTCTCACGTGAGGGGCGGAACAAGAATGCAAAGTCGAGGCCCGTTCGCAGGGCACCGCACGCGTAGAGAGCGCCTGCCCCGCAACGATGGGCTCGGCCGTGCCGGGCCAGGGCTGCTGCCTGAGGGAGCGGTCGGGCTCAGGCTCGTTGCGGATGCCTTGTACCACGCAATGCTCAGGAGATCAGGGGCATAGGCGTCGCCGGACATCATCCGCTCGTAGACGTCGTTGACCTCGTCGAGCGGCACGGTCTCAGTCATCGGCTGCACTCCGGTGACAACGCTGCTGCGCACGGTCGTCTCGATGCCGCTGGCGCAGCTGCGGAGGCCGTACGGGAGTGTGACTGCGGGCCCTGCCATCGAGTGAGACTGTGTCAGCAGATGGACCTGCCGTCGGGGAAGTCAGTGGACAGGGTCAACTCGCTCCACGTGGCGAACTCCTTGTCCACCGCCACACGGGCCTCGGAGACCAGGCGTAACGCGTCGCTGCCGAGCAGGAGGTGGCCCGGTGGGTTGGGCGCGTCGAGTATCTCAAGCAGGACCTTGCCCGCCATGGCCGGGTTGCCCAGCTGGCGCCATCGCCGATGTCAGCGGCGTGGCCGACTCTATTCCGGCGCCACTCGTCTCAGTGCGGCCGATGGGATCTGCGTTCGTTCGAACGCGTTTCGGTGAGGCCACGGCCCTGCTGAACATGCTCGAGCTAGCTGCGG
>NZ_JALBWV010000013.1 GCF_022678645.1 Saccharopolyspora soli
CCCCCCCCCCCCCCCCCGCGGTCCCCCGCCCCCCCCCCCCCCCCCCCCCCCCCGGCGGGGGGGGGGGGGGCGCCGGCCCCCCCCCCCCCCCCCCCCCCCCCACGACCGGTGATCAGCACAGCGAGCGGCGCACCTCGGCCGTCGCTTCGACCATGTGCTCAAGCGCCTCCTCGACCTCGGCGTAGCCGCGGGTCTTCAGGCCGCAGTCCGGGTTTACCCACAACCGTTGCGCCGGAACGGCGTCCAGCGCGGCCCGCAGGAGACTGGCGACCTCGGCGACGTCCGGCACGCGCGGTGAGTGGATGTCGTAGACGCCAGGACCGACACCGCGTCCGAAGCCGACCGCGTTGAGGTCGCCGAGGACCTCCATGTGCGAACGGGCGGCTTCGATGCTGGTGACGTCCGCGTCCAGCGCCACGATCGCGTTGATCACGTCGCCGAACTCCGAATAGCACAGGTGGGTGTGGATCTGGGTGGACTCGGCAACGCCGCAGGTGGCCAGCCGGAAGGCAGCCACCGCCCACGCCAGGTACTGCTCGTGCCGCGCCGCGCGCAACGGCAGCAGCTCGCGCAGGGCCGGTTCGTCGACCTGGATGATCCGGATACCGGCGGCCTCCAGATCGCTCACCTCGTCCCGGATGGCCAGCGCGACCTGCGCGGCGGTGTCGGCCAGCGGCTGGTCGTCGCGGACGAACGACCACGCCAGGATCGTGACCGGCCCGGTGAGCATGCCCTTGACCGGTTTCTCCGTCAGCCGCTGGGCGCAGGTCGCCCACTCGGTGGTGATCGCCTTCGGCCGGGAGACGTCGCCGAACAGGATCGGCGGGCGCACGCAGCGCGACCCGTAGGACTGCACCCAGCCGTTGTCGGTGCTGGCGAAGCCGTCCAGGTGTTCGGCGAAGTACTGCACCATGTCGTTGCGTTCGGGTTCGCCGTGCACCAGGACGTCTAGGCCGAGCTCTTCCTGCAACCGGATGACCCGTTCGACCTCGTCCCGCATCCGCTGCTGGTACGAGGCCCGGTCGATGCGGCCGGAGCGCAGCGCGGCACGTGCCTTGCGAATGTCCGCGGTCTGCGGGAACGATCCGATCGTCGTAGTCGGCAACAGCGGCAGCGACAAGGACTTCTGCTGGGCCACGCACCTTTCGGCGTACTCGCTGCGTTGCGTGGACTCCGGTCGCAGCGCCTGCAACCGGGCCCGGACGCGGTGGTTGCGCACCCGGTCGGCGTTCGCGCGATCGGCAACCGCGACGCGAGCCGCGGCCAGTTCCTCGGCCACCGCGTCGCGGCCCTCGCGCAACGCTCGTCCGAGCACGACCACTTCGCGAACCTTCTGGTCGGCGAACGCCAACCACGACTTGACCTGCGGGTCGATGTTCGGTTCCGCCGCCACGTCGTACGGCACGTGCAGCAGCGAACAGGACGTGCTCACGGCCACCTCCCCAGCTGAACCCAACAGCGTGGCAGCCGTCGCGAGCGCCTTGTCCAGATCGGTGCGCCAGATGTTGCGGCCATCGACCAGCCCGGCCACCAGCGTCTTGTCCCGCAGCCCGCGAATCGAGGACAGCGCGTCCGCCGTCGCGCGTCCGGCGACCAGGTCGACACCGAGCGCCTCGACCGGGCAGGACGCCAGCAACTCCAACGCCTCGCCGAGATCACCGAAGTAACCGGCGACCAGCAGATTCGGACGCTCGGCCAGGTCACCAAGCCTGCGGTAGGCGTCGCGCAGCGCGGCCAGCTCCACCGGCGAGCGGTCGGCGGCGAACGCGGGCTCGTCGAGTTGCACCCATTCGACGCCCTCGCGGCGCAGTTCCACCAGCAGCTGCGCGTAGGCGTCGAGTAGTTCGGGGAGTTTGTCCAACGGCCGGAACGACTCCGCGGCCCCGGTCGCCGACTTCGACAGCAGCAGGAACGTCAAGGGGCCGACCAGCACCGGGCGCGTGGTCACGCCTTCCTCGGCGGCCTCCCGGTACTGCTCCACCGGAGTTCGGTCGGCCAGCGAAAACCGGGTGCCAGGATCTATTTCGGGCACCAGGTAGTGGTAGTTGGTGTCGAACCACTTCGTCATCTCCAGCGGCGGCGTGGCTGCCACTCCACGCGCCATGGCGAAGTAGGTGTCCAACGGGCTCAACCCCAGGCTGGTGTAGCGCGGCGGGACCGCGCCGAAAGTGACCGCAGTGTCCAGCACCTGGTCGTAGAACGAGAAAGTGTTGCTGGGCACCGAATCCAGCCCCGCGTCTCGCAGCGAGTGCCACGTGTCGGCGCGCAGCCTGCGGGCGATCTCGCGCAGTTCTGCCTCGCTGCTGCGTGACGCCCAGTAGCTCTCCAACGCGCGTTTGAGTTCCCGGTTGAGGCCGATCCGGGGGTAGCCGAGTACGGTCGATCCGATCTTGCTGGTCAACGCCCTCTCCTCGCGAGCTCGACGACGGGTGCTCCGAGGTGCGGCGAAGGGACGGGCGAACCAAGCCAGCGCCGCGCGGCGGCTACCAGCCGATCATCCGCCAGGTCTTCCCGCGAGACCTCGGATCCGCGCGCACCACCGGGTACGCGCACCGGCGGCAGGTCTTCGGACTCGCGGGCACCTCCCGGTCTGTGCCGGGCGTTCCTACTGGCCGTCGCTTCCCAGGCACGCGTGCCCAGTGCTGATCCCGGTCGCCTGCGACCGGGGACGGCGGTCGTTCCCACTCACCGCTGCGGGGCAGTCCCGGATTCGCACCGGGTTCCCTCTTGCCTCGTCCACCCGCAGCCACCGGCCGGGGGCGGACGAACCACCAGCACCTCGGAGATTACCGACTGGCGAGCCGTTGGCAAGGGCCCGCGGCACGCGCACCGCGTCGGCGATCGGATCGGCTGCCGCGCTGAAGTCGCCGTCCACCACGCCACGGCTGTGGAGGTATCGTCGATTTCCCGGCACAGGCCCTCGAACCGCTCCGCCAGCTGCGGGGCGCGGGCGCGGAGCTCGGTCAGGTCCTCATGTTGGTCCAACGCCTCGGACAGCAGCATCGCACGCCCCTGTTCGGCCAGCACCGCCGCGCGCTCCAGATCCCCCGCGCCGATGGCGCAAGCGGTGGCGTCCAAGGCCAAACCGGCCAGTTCCGCCAGCCAGTACTCCCTCGTGCGCCGTTCGAGATCCCGCGACGCGACCTGGGGCAGCAATCCCACCCCAGTTGCCAACGACGGACCGCTGTGCCGGTAGCAAGGCCCGACCAGGCTCAGCCGCTGGTCGGTTCCAGGACGAAGTCGTAGGTGGCGTGCAGGTAGGGCTGGTCGATCGAGTTGCCGTCCGGTGTCTCGCCCGCTGGCCGCTCGGCGAATTCGACCACCAGCGCGTCCTTGGTGCCGAAGACCACGTCGCTGTCGAGGTACTGGGCACCGTTCTGGAACAGGTGGGTGATCAGCTTCCGGTGGCCGGGCTCGTCGATGAGGAAGTGGATGTGGGCCGGGCGGAAGTGGCTGATGTCCGTCTTGCCGATCAGGTCGCCGACCGGGCCGTCCATCGGAATCGAGTAGCCCAGCGGCGCGATGGTACGGACGCAGAACGTGCCGTCCTCGCGCGTCTGGTACTTGGCGCGCAGCCGGGCTTCGTCGACCTCCGCGATCTGCGATTCGTAGTAGCCCTCGGAATCAGCCTGCCACACGTCGAGAACCACCGACGGCATGGGTTTTCCGTCGGTGTCGGTGACCTTTCCGGTGATGAACAGCGGTGTGCCGGGCAGGCCGTCGGACATGTCGTGGCCGAACGGCACCGGCGGTGAGCCGTCGATGTGGAACGGGCCGAGCACGGTGGCCGGGGTCGCGGCCGGTGAGAAGCGGTTGTTCAGCTGCACGACGAGCATGCTCAGCCCGAGGACGTCGGAGGCGAGGATGAATTCCTGCCGCTTGTCGTCGCTGGCCTGCCCGGTGGCGGTGAGCCATTCGATGGCCGCCAGCCACTCGTCCTCGGTGAGCTCGACTTCGCGGGCGAACTCGTGGATGTGCCGCACCAGAGCGGTCATCAACTCCGCCATCCGCGGTGCGTGCGCGGTGCCCCACCGCTGGAGGGCGATCTCCGTAATGTTGTCGTCGTTGACGAACGCCATGGCGAACTTCCTCCTTGCGGACATGCGTCCGTGTCACGGACATCGTGGCGGAAGGGATCCGCTCGTGGCAAGGACGTCGCTGCCGCGCCGATCCCGGACCGGATAGCCTGCGGTCATGCGTCGTGACGGCAACCCCGAGTTCATCGAGGCCCTGGCCAGGGGACTCGACGTCCTCCGCTGCTTCCGGCCTGGACCTGCGGCGATGTCGCTGTCCGAAGTCGCCACGGCCGCGGACCTGGCCCGGCCCACCGCACGCCGGATCCTAATCACCCTCGAACAGCTCGGGTACGTGCGGCTCACCGACGGCGGCTTCACCCTCACCCCGCGAGTGCTCGAACTCGGCATGGCCTACATCGGTACCAGCAATCTGTGGGAACTGGCCAGACCACATCTCCGGGAGCTCGTGCAGACCACGCACGAGTCGTGTTCGATCGCCCAGCTCGACGGGTCGGACATCGTGTACGTGGCGCGGGTGGCCGTGCCGAAGCTGGTGACCCTCGCGGTGACGATCGGCACCCGCTTCCCCGCGCCGCCGACCTCGCTCGGCAAGGTGCTGCTCGCCGACCTGCCGAGCACCGAACTGGACCAGGTGCTCGACGAACCCAGCCGGTCCGGGATCACCCCGAGATGGCAGCCCGATCGCGACGAGATCGACGCGGCGCTGCGCGACGTGCGCGCCAAGGGTTGGGCCGCCACCGACGAGCAGCTCGCGCCCGGCATCCGCTCGATCGCGGCCCCGATCCGCGACGGTGACGGTCGAGTCGTCGCGGCGGTGAACGTCAACGCGCACGCCGCGGAGACCACAATGGACACCCTGGTCCACCACCACTTGCCGTTGCTGCTGCGGGCCGCGAGCGCCATCGCGGCCGACTGGGATGTCTGGCGCTCCCGTCCGATCGAGGTCATCACCAGCGCTCGTTGAGAAGCGTTGACATGCGGGCGGTGTTCCGCGCACGATAACGGACGTTCGTCCGCTGTACGGACGTCGCTCGCTTGGGAGGTGCAGTGACAGGCACCGACGGCTCGGCGGGACCGCTCGCCGGATTGTTGATCGCAGACTTCTCCCGCATCCTCGCCGGGCCATACGCCACCATGCTGCTGGCCGATCTGGGCGCCGAGGTGATCAAGGTCGAGTCCCCGGCGGGCGACGACACCCGCACCTGGATCCCCCCGGAACGGGACGGGGTGGCGACCTACTACCTCGCGATCAACCGCAACAAGCGGTCGATCAGCCTCGACCTGGCGGATCCGGACGATCGCGCGGCGGCCCGCGAACTCGCCAGGCGCGCCGACGTCCTCATCGAGAACTTCAAACCCGGTGGACTGCGCCGGTTCGAACTGGACTACGCCTCGGTCAGCGCGACCAACCCAGGGGTGATCTACGCTTCGATCAGCGGGTTCGGCACGGCCGGTGGCGCCGCGCTGCCCGGCTACGACCTGCTGGTGCAAGCCGCGTCCGGGCTGATGAGCCTGACCGGTGACGCGGACGGCCCGCCGTACCGCGCCGGGATCTCGGTGTTCGACCTGATGACCGGGATGCACGCCGCGATCGGCATCCTCTCGGCGCTGCACCACCGCGAGCGAACCGGCGACGGCCAGCACGTCGAGGTCAACCTGCTCTCCTCGGCACTGTCCACTCTGGTCAACCATGCCACCGCCCACGTCGCCGGGGGCGTGGTGCCGCACCGCATGGGCAACGCGCACCCCAGCCTGTTCCCGTACGAGCCGCTGCCGACGGCGGACAAGGACCTCATCATCATCGCGGGCAACGACGGCCAGTTCCGCATCCTGTGCCGCGAACTCGGTTTGGACCAACTCACCACTGACGAGCGCTTCCTGCACAACGAGGACCGCACCCGAAACCGCGAAGAACTCCGGCCACTGCTCGTGGACAAGCTCAGGCAGCGCTCCGCTGAAGATTGGTTCCGGAGGTTGTCCGCGGCGGGCGTGCCGTGCGGTCCGATCAACCACGTCGACGACGGCGTGGCGCTGGCCGACGAACTCGGCCTCGATCCCGTCGTGCGCCTGGGCGCCGGGGCCGACGCGGTGCCCCTGATCCGCAACCCGATCTCGCTGTCGGCGACCCCGACCCGCCACGTCCTGCCACCACCGGGGCTGAACCAGCACGGCGACGAGATACGCGCCTGGCTCGCCGAACCCGCCGACTGATCCGAGGAGCGACCGCGTGTCCGACGAATCCCAGGGCTACCCCACCTCGATCGGTACTTCCGACGCCACCACGATCAAGCTCCTCGGCCACGACCTCGCCGGGGAGTTGCTGGGCGAGGTCGGTTTCGGCGAACTCGCCTTCTGGCTGACCACGCTGCGCCGCCCGACGCGATCGGAAGTCCGCGTGTTCGAAACCGTGCTAGTCGCGTTGGCCGACCACGGCTTCACCCCGACCGCGATCGCAGCGCGCCTGACCCTGCTGTCCGCACCCGAATCAGTGCAGGGCGCAATGGCCGCCGGTCTGCTCGGCGGTGGGTCCCGGTTCCTCGGCGTCACCGAGGACACCGGCCGCTTCCTCGCCGAAACGCTCGCCGAGGGCACCGAAACTCCCACTACCGAACGGGAATGGGACGCGCTGGCCCGCAGTGCGATCGAACGCCGCCGCGCGCAGCGGAAACTCGTCCCCGGTCTCGGTCATCCCGTCCACAAGGGACAGGATCCGCGAACCCCTGTCATAATCCGCATCGCACGCGAAGAAGGGCAGTACGGCCCGCACCTGGCGCTCTTCGAGGCGATCGGGCGAGTGGCGCCCGACGTGCTCGGCCGGGCGCTACCGCTCAACGGGGCCGGTGTCTGCGGCGCGGCGCTCGCCGACCTCGGCCTGCCGATCGAACTCCTGCGGGGCTACGCCCTGCTCGCACGGGCGGCCGGGTTGCTCGGCCACCTCGCCGAGGAACTGCGGCATCCCATCGGAAACGACGTCTACCTCTCCGTCGACCGCAACGCGCACTACGCCGACCCGAGCAGCGAGGTGCAACACGATGCCTGATCCGCAGGTAGCTGACTTCACACCAGATCGGCCCGTGCTGCTGCGCGGTGCGACCGTGCTGTCCATGGACCCGGCGATCGGCGTGCTCGACCGCGGCGACGTGCTGGTCCGGGGCGACCGGATCGAACAGGTGGGGCGGGACCTCGCCGTCCCGGACAACGCGGTCAAGGTGGACGCGACCGGTGGCATCCTCATGCCCGGCATGGTGGACACGCATCGCCACATGTGGCAGACCGCGCTGCGCGGCCTCGGCGCGGACTGGACGCTGTCGCAGTACTTCTCCTTCTACTACCTCAACTGGGGCCAGCTCTTCCGCCCAGCCGACATCTACGCGGGAAACGTGCTCTCCGGCATCGAGGCGCTCGACGCCGGTGTGACGACCACGGTGGACTGGTCGCACGGGCTGCAGACCGTCGAGCACGGCGAGGCGGCGGTCGAGGCGCTGCGCGCGCTGCCCGGTCGATTCGTCCTGGCATACGGCAACATCCTCGGCGCGCCCTGGGAATGGGCCAACGACAGCCGATTCCGGGACTTCGTGAGCCGTTACTTCAGCGCGCCGGACGAAATGCTCAGCCTGCAATTGGCGTTCGACGTCACCGGCGACGCGGAATTCCCGGAGCGGGGCGCGTTCGAGGCCGCCAGGGAGCTCGACCTCCCGGTGACCACCCACGCGGGCGTGTGGGGTGCGACGACCGATGATGGCATCCGGCTGATGTGGGAACACGGCTTCATGACGCCGAAGGTCACCTACGTGCACGCCACCACGCTGGCCGAGGACTCCTACCAGCGGATCGCGGCTTCCGGTGGCACCGCCTCGGTTTCGACGGAGAGCGAGCAGAGCGCGGGCCAGGGCTACCCGCCCACCTGGCGGCTGCGCAAGCACGGCATCCCGGTGTCGCTGTCGATGGACACCAGCGTGTGGTGGAGCGCCGACCTGTTCTCCGCCATGCGGGCGACGCTGTCCGCGGACCGGTCGCGCGAGCACCTGGAAGCCCACGCGCGCGGCGAAACGGTGGTGCACAACAAGCTCCGCGCCGCGGACGTCGTGGACTGGGCGACGATGGGTGGTGCCCGTGCGATCGGCCTCGACCACCTCATCGGCTCGTTGACGCCGGGCAAGAAAGCCGATCTCGTGCTGCTCAAGAACGACCGGTCACCAGCGATGTTCCCGATCCTGCATCCCCACGGGCACGTCGTCTACCAGGCCGGTCGCGGCGACGTGCACACCGTGCTGGTCAACGGCCAACTGGTCAAGTACCAGCACCAACTGGTCGGGATCGACCTCGAACGGGCCCGCACCGACGTCGCCGCCACGGTGGAGCACATCCACGCCGGGATGGGCGAGGAGGCGTGGCGGCAATGCATGGCACCGGAGATCCCGGAGACGGAGCTGATCCCGAATCCCTACACCTACGCGGAATACCGGGGCGACGGTGTCGCGGTGCAGCAGACCGACTCCTGAGCCCGGTCAGCCGGAATAGGGCAGCACGGCCTGGCCGCGGCCCGCCTCCGGCACCCGGAACACCGCGCCCGCCAACGGGTGGTCGGCCAAGTCGGTACCCACCTGGGAGGTCGTGATGTACAGGTCGGTCAGGCCGGGGCCGCCGAACGTGCAGGCGGTCACCTTCGGCGCGGGCACTTCGACGCGGTCGACGAGTTCACCGTCCGGCGAGTAGCGGTGCACGGCTCCCCCGCCCCACAGCGCGACCCAGATGTGCCCCTCCGCATCCACGGTGAGCCCGTCCGGCGCACCGGCTTCCGGTGCCACCTGCGCGACGTGGCGGCGGCTGCGCAGCTCGCCGTCGACGTAGTCGAACGCGTCGACGCACTGCGTGGGGGTGTCCACGTAGTACGCGGTCGATCCGTCCGGGCTCCACGCGAGGCCGTTGGAGATCGTGACTTGGTCGACGACGACGGAGACTGAGCCGTCGGCGTCCAATCTGTACAACGAACCCCTGCCGGGTTCGCTCTGGTAGGACATCGATCCGCAGTAGAAGCGGCCGTCGGGATCACAACCGCCTTCGTTCATCCGCACCGTCGGATCGCTCCAAACCTCGCCGAACGGCCGCACCTCGGTCAGGTCGTCGTCGGCCAAGGCGAACCCCCGCTCCAACGCGAGCACCGCGCCACCGCCGATTCGCGGTCGCAGCGCGGCCGCCACCGATCCGACGTGGGCGCGAAGCACCTCGCCGGTCGCCTGGTCCAGCGTCAGGACGTCCCCGGCCAGCATGTCCACCCAGCGCAACCCCGGCCAGTCCCGGTGCCACACCGGACCTTCCCCGTGGTGCGCGCACGGGTCGGTGAGCTGCTCTGCTTCGGTCATGGGGCGTCTCCTCTGATGCTGTCAGGGGTGCAGGAGGACCTTCACGATCTTGGCACGTTGTTCGGCTCCGACGCGCAGTGCCTCCGCCGCGTCGTCGAGCCCGAACTCGCGGCTGATGATCCGGGCCGGGTCGAGCGCGCCGCTGGCGAACGCCCGCACCGCGTGGACCCAGGCTCGGGAGGGCGCGCCGAACACCGTGTGCAGCGTGATCTGGTTGAGCGTGAGGTGTCCCGCCGACAAGCCTTGTCCGTCGTAGGCCGGAATCCCGGTCAGCACGACGCGCCCGCCTCGGCGGACCAGCCGGGTGGCGACGTCCGCGGTGCCGGACGCACCCGCGGCTTCCAGCACCGCATCGAAACGCCCGGAGTGCTGCGCTGCCTCGTCAGGGCCCAACGATGTGGTAGCCCCGCAGGTCGCGGCCAGTTCCGCGCGCGCTGGCTCGGCGTCGATGACGACCAGTTCCGCCGGTGCCGCCGCGGCCAGCAACTGCGTGGCGAGCAACCCGAGGCTGCCTCCCCCGACGACCGCAACCCGCTCACCAGGCACGGTTGCCAGCTTCAGGCATGCCTCCGCCACGCAGGCAGCCGGTTCGAGCGCTGCCGCGGCCCGCAGATCGGCGTGCGGGGGCAGCACGTGCAGCAGACGTGCCGGGATGGTCAGGTAATCGGCCCAGGCGCCGGGCTGGGTGAACCCCGTCTCGTCGTACCCCGCGCTGCACAGGTTGTTGTCGCCGCGACCGCAGGCCGCGCAGACCTGGCAGTTGCGAAACCCCTCGCCGACCACGGGTTGGCCGACCAACTCGGCGCGGACGCCCACACCGACCTCGACCACGGTGCCAGACCACTCGTGGCCGGGTACGACGGGGTAGCGAACGAGCTCCGGTGGGCGTCCGCCGGTGAACAGTTCGCGGTCCGATCCGCAGATCCCGGTCCACGCCACCCGGACCAGGGCCTCCCCCGGCCCTGGCGGCACCGGCTCGGCGGACCCCACCCGCAGGCTGCCCGGTTGATCGATGGTGACTGCGCGCGGGTTCATTCGGCGTTGTCGTGCTTGAGCGGACGCCGCCAGACCCAGAGGACGAACAGCGCGCCGACGACCACCATGGCCAGTCCCGTCCACAGGTTGATGTTGATCCCCTGCGACTTCGCCAACCCGTCCTCGGTCGGGAACAGACCGGCACCACCGATCAGCAGGCCGTAGAGCAGGAACAGCCCGCCGATCACCGTCCGGACGTCGAAGAGCGTGCGCGCTGTTCCGGACTGCTCCTCCAACTCCGCGACAGCCGCCGCGTGCCTGGTGCGCTCAACCGCGTCTTCCCGCATTCGGTTCCTCCTCGCGCGTTGCGGAATCATCCTGGCTCAGACCGAGAACGGCAGGTAGCAAAGTGCGGCCAAGACTATGGCGCTCCACCCGAGCACGGCCGGACGCCGGTACCAAACCGAGTCGCCCGGTGCCCGCGCACCCGCCGAGCGGGCAGCCGCCCTGGTGTAGACGAGCCCTTCCAACTCGGCGTCCGTTTTGGGCGATGTCGCCAGCGCGATCGGCACGCTGACCGCGACGTCCACGCAGAAGGCGATCATCGAGGAAATCATGTTCGCGCCCTGGTCGGTGCTGATCGGCACCATCCCGTTCTTGTACGCCGCGTAGAAGCTGATCGGTGCGAGGGTACCGATCAGCAGTCCCCAGAACCCGGCCTTCGCGGTCATCCGCTTCCAGAACAACGCCAGGATGAACGTCGCGAACAGCGGAACGTTGAAGAACGAGAACAGGGTCTGCATGTAGTTCATGATGTTGCTGAACGACGCCGCGATGAACGCGGTGCCCATCCCGATCAGCACGCCGACGGCGGTGATGACCCGCCCCACCCGCAGGTAGTGCGCATCGGGCATGCCCGGCTTCAGGTACGCCTGCCAGATGTCGGTGGTGAACACCGTGTTGAAGCTGGACACGTTGGCCGCCATGCCCGCCATGAACGACGCCATCAGGCCCGTCACCGCGAGCCCCAGGACGCCGTTGGGCAGCAGATCGCGCATCAGCAGCGGGATCGCGTCGTTGTACTCGTAGCCGCTGCCCGGTTGTCCGATGCCGGGCTCCACCAGCAGCGCGATGATTCCCGGCAGCACCACGATCAGCGGGATGAAGATCTTCGGGAAGGCCGCGATCAGCGGAGTCCGGCGGGCCGCCGAGAGGTTCTTCGCCGACAGCGAGCGCTGCACCTCCGCGAAGTTCGTCGTCCAGTAGCCGAACGACACGGCGAACCCGAGGCCGAGCGTGATGGTCAACCAGTTCGCGCCGAGCGGGTTCTCCTGCCCGATCCCGGTGCCGCCCCACGCGGTGAGGAAGTCCGCGCCCGGCCCTGCCACGACCTTGTCGATGAGCCCGTCGATGCCCCCGACGCGCGCCAGTCCCAGCACCGTCAGCGGGATCAGCGCGGCAACGATCACGAAGAACTGCAGGACCTCGTTGTAGATCGCGGAGGACAGCCCGCCGATGACGATGTAGGCGAGCACGAAAACGCCCGCGACCAGGATCGAGACCGGCAGCGGCCACCCGAGCAACGCGCGCAGCACGATGGCCAGCGCGTACAGGTTGACCCCCGCGATCAACACCGAGGCGACCGCGAAGATCACCGCGCTGAGCAGGTGCGAGGACTTGCTGAACCGCAGCAGCAGGAACTCCGGCACGCTGCGGACCTTGGAGTTGTAGTAGAACGGCATCATCACCAGGCCCAGGAAGACCATCGCGGGAATCGCGCCGATCCAGTACCAGTGCACCGTGTAGGCGCCGTACTGCGCGCCGTTCGCCGCCATGCCGAGGATTTCGGTCGCCCCGAGGTTCGCCGACACGAACGCCAGCCCGGTCACCCACGCGGGCAAGGACCGTCCGGACAGGAAGAAGTCCAGGCTGTTGCTGACGCTGCGCTTGGCAGCCAGCGCGATTCCCAGCACCACTACGAAGTAGACGACCAGGATCAGGTTGTCCATCCAGTTCATCGACAGGCGCAGGTCGTCGGCGAGTACACGCATGGTTGAGAATTCCTCGTCTTCATCGGCGAAGTCGGGCGGCCGGTCACCGGTCAGTCCGTTTCGTCCGACTGGTCGGACATTGTTCGAAAGGCCCCGCACACCGCGTCCGCCCCGGAGATGTTAGCGATAACACGGCAAGCGTCAACCCCCGCGAAATCTCCCGGCCACACAAACCTTTCGAAAGCCGCAAAACGACAAGTCAGGTTCGAGTCGATGCGGCTCGATCCCGCCAGCCCGCCCGTGCGACTACATCATTTCTGTTAACGATCACACCGTGCGACGACCACATCAACACGGCGGCCCCGCTGGGCGAGATCGCGCAGCTGCCAACTCGTCGTGCGATAGCCGCGCTCGATGAGCCTGCTCGTCCGGGAGAACGTCCAACCCGTGCCTGGGCTGGCGGCACCGCCGAGCACGAGAACCCGGCGGTCGTCGACCGGGGCTGACGACCGGTACCCGACGGGGCGAGGCCAGCGGGTCGTCGGCAGTGCGATCACGGTCGCGGCGCCGAGCTCGAATGCCTCGGCGATGGGGAGGTCGTGCCGGATTCCCCCATCGATCAGCCGGACACCGTCGATCTCAACGGCGGGGAGCAAGAACGGGATCGCGCAACTCGCGAGCAGCGCGGGAAGCAGCGGTCCGCCGCTGAGGACGTGTTGTCGACGAGTTCCGCCGTCGGTCGCGAGCACGAACAGCGGCACGGCGAGTTGTTCGAAGGTGCACCGGGGCGAGAGGACCGATTCGGCGAGTCGGCCCAGTCCCGCATTGCTGAACACGGCCCCTCGATCGCGCATCGATCCGCCGTCCAAGCAGAAGAGATCCCGTGCACCAGCGCGCCGCCACAGGGCGTCCAGATGTGCGACCGCCGAAGCGGGTTCGGCGGCCCGCACCGCGGCGTTGAGCGCGCCGACGGAACAGCCGACGATGAAATCGGGGTGCACACCGTGCTCGGCGAGCGCCCGCAACTGTCCTACTTGGACAGCTCCGTGACTGCCTCCTGCTCCGAGGACGAACGCCACCGGACGGGGCCACCCGGTCATCGTGCCTCCTCGTACGGCGTCGGTTCGCACCCGACGATGCCGTTTCGGGAAGCCGCTGCGCGTCTATCCGCGGTCAGCGATCGATGTGACCGGAGGTGGAGACGATCCGGTTCGCGGTGTTACCTGCCGGGGCGGATGAGCCGGTGCTCGTAGGCGAAGACGACCGCTTGGATCCGGTCCCGCAGTCCCAGTTTCATCAGGATCCGCCACACGTGGGTCTTGACGGTGCCCTCGGACAGGTGCAGTTCACCTGCGATTTCGGCGTTGGACCTGCCTTTGCCGACCAGCAGCAGGATCTCGCGCTCCCGCTCGGTCAGCGCCGCGAGCGGATCCGGCTCGGTCGACGGCACCGGCAGGTCGGCGGCCATGTGGTCGAGCAGCCGCCGGGTCGTCGACGGCGCGATCACGGCGTCGCCGCGATGGACCGTGCGGATCGCGGCGAGCAGTTCCTCGGGGTCGGCGTCCTTGACCAGGAATCCGCTGGCGCCCGCGCGCAACGCGGCGAAGGCGTGCTCGTCCAGGTCGTAGGTCGTCAGCATGATGACCTTCGGCGCGCCGTCGCGGGACAGCAGCCGCCGGGTCGTCTCGACGCCGTCCAGCCTGGGCATGCGCACGTCCATGAGCACCACGTCCGCCGAGGTCGTCGCCAGGCGGTCCAGTGCCTCGCGACCGTCACCGGCCACGCCGATCACAGTCATGTCCTCCTGCGAATCCACCACCATCACGAAACCAGCGCGCACCAAGACCTGATCATCGACCAGGAACACCCGAATGCTCACCCGCCACCTCCCCCACCCGGCGCGGCAACCACGCCTCCACCAGGAATCCGCCATCGCTGCCCGGACCAGCGGTGGCCCGCCCACCGACCACCGACAGCCGTTCCCGCATCCCGACCAGCCCGTGTCCGGGATCGCCGGTGCCCCCACCCGCGCCATCATCGCGCACCGCGATCACCAGGCAGTCCGGGGACCACGCGAAACTCACCTGGGCGCGGGCACTCGGCCCGGCATGCTTCAACGTGTTCGTCAACGCCTCCTGGACCGCTCGGAACGCGGCGAATTCGGCGCCCGGACTCAGGCCGATTTCGCCGTCACCAGGCGGATCGCGCTCCTCGAACACGACGGGGACGCCCGCCGCGCGGATCCGGTCGAGCAGTTCTGGCAGATCGGCCAACTGCGGATGTGGGAACTGCTCGTCGTCCCGCGTCCCGGTGCGCAGCACTCGCAGCAGTCCGCGGATGTCGGCCAGCGCTTGGCGTCCGGTCCGTGCGATGGTCGTCAACGACTCCACCGCGCGGGCCTGGTCGGCCTTGGCCACGTACCTGCCGCCGTCGGCCTGGCTGATCACCACGGACAACGCGTGTGCGACGACGTCGTGCATCTCGCGGGCGATCCGGGCTCGCTCGTCGGCAACCGCGCGCCGAGCACGCTCCTCCCGTTCGGCCTCCGCACGCATCGCCCGTTCTTCCAGCGCAGCAACATAGGCGACGCGCACCCGGCGGAACATGCCGAGGCTCCACGCCGCGACCACGAACGGGACCAACCGCACCGCCGCGTGTCCGAACCACCCCGCCGGTCCAACGGGAAGACCGGCGAGCGGGAACCCGCAAACCGAGACCACCACGGCCCCGGCCACGCCGGTGACCAGGCCAACGGCCGGAGCGGACCGCGCTCCGTAGCCGCTGAGCGAATACAGCGCCACCAGGAACAGCGACGTGGACGGCAGGAACCACCAGATGCTCGCCAACATCTGGACACCCGTCGCGACGCCGACAACCGCGAACGACGGGACGGGCCGAACCCTCCGCCACACCAACGCACCGTGCCCGGCGACGACCGACACCACGACCAGCTCCCGCCACGGCGGACGCGTGGCCGGTGCCCCACCTACCACCGGCTCGCCGGTGCTGTCGAACAGCAACAGCACCGTCCACGCACCGAGCGTCGCGGCCAGCAGGACCGCGAACCCGGAATCGACCAACAGCGGGTGTGCGCGCGTCATCCGGCCGATGCGCTCCAGCCAGACCGGCACCCCGGTATCCCGCCCGAACCTGCCCACGGCGCCGAGCATCCCGCATGCTGTTGCGCATCCGCACCTCACGTTCCGCTGGTTCGGGGCGTTTACCGGGGGTGAAGGTGAGACCGTTCGAGCAGATCGTTGACGAGTACGGGTCGATGGTGCTGCGGGTTTGCCGGGCCGTGCTCGGACCTGCCGACGCCGACGACGCGTGGTCCGAGACGTTCCTGGCCGCCCTGCGCGCGTATCCGGAACTGGCCGAGGACGCGAACGTCGAGGCGTGGCTGGTCACGATCGCCCACCGCAAGGCGATCGACGTCGTCCGGGCGGCGGCGCGTCGACCGGTGGTGGTCGAGCGGCTGCCCGAGCGGACCAGCACCACGGGCCGACCGGAGGACTGGGACGGTGACCTGTGGGCCGCGCTCAGCGAGCTGCCGACCAAGCAGCGCACCGCGGTGGCCTACCACTACCTGGCCGGTCTGCCCTACGCCGAGATCGCCGCGATCACCGGCGGCAGCACCGACGCCGCCCGGCGGGCCGCCGCGGACGGCATCAGAACCCTGCGCACGACTTATCAACGCGCCACGAGCACCGAAGGGCGAGTGCGATGATGACGATCCACGAATCCGACGACCAGCACCTGTTCGACGCCCTCCCGGCGATCGACGACGACGCCAGCACGCGGCTGCGCGCCCGGCTGGTGCAGGCCGCCCAGCGGGACGGGCTGCTCGACGTCGCCTACCGCACGATCGACACCCCCGTCGGCGAGCTGCTGCTGGCCACCACCGAACGAGGGTTGGTGCGGGTCGCCTACGCCCGCCAGGGACACGACCAGGTCCTGGAGTCGCTGGCGGAGGCGATCAGCCCGCGCATACTGCGCGCACCGCAGCGGCTGGACGAGGTCGCTCGCGAGATCGATGAGTACTTCGCCGGGCAGCGGCGCACTTTCGACCTCCCGCTGGACTGGCGCCTGTCGCGCGGCTTCCGGCGCAACGTGCTCTCGCACCTGTCGGAAATCGCCTACGGCAGCACCGCGAGCTACGCCGCGGTCGCCTCGGCCGCGGGCAGCCCGAAGGCGGTGCGCGCGGTGGGCACGGCGTGCGCCACCAACCCGCTGCCGGTCGTGGTGCCGTGCCACCGCGTCGTGCGCTCGGACGGCACGTCCGGCGGGTACGTCGGTGGCCCGGAAGCCAAGACCACCCTGCTGACCTTGGAGGCTGCCTGAGCAGCACCGCTAGCCGCGCGCCGTGAAATGTCCACTATGGACAGCACGGCGGCGCGGTTCAGTGCGCGAACGCTGTTCCGGCGGCCGGGGCCCGGTCGACTTCTGGTCGGTACATCATCAACGCCGAGGTCACGCCGATCCACACCGCGAACACCACACCGGTCACCAGCGCCGCGATCATCACGAACCCGGTCGGCATGTAGAAGGCCGTGACACCGGCGACCAGCCCGATCAGGCCCACGGCGAAACCGAACCACCCCAGCCACGGCGCCATCAGCTCGCGCCGCACCATCGCCGCCCCGGCGGTAGCCGCGAACAGCGCGATCAGCAGCCCGATCGCGCCAAGCGACAACCGGTGCAGTTCGGCCAGCACGAAGACCATCGACTGGCTGGCGCTCTCCACGTTCTGGCTCAGCGAGACCAGTGTGGTGACCGGGAGCGCGCTCAGCATCGTCAACGTCGCCAAGCTGACGCCCGCGCCGAAGACGACCGGGGAGAACGCTTCCGCACCACCTTCCGCTCGCTGCAACAGGTGGCGGAGGTGCCCCACGAACCACAGGAACACCACGCCCGCAACGGTCGCCAACAACGCGGACAGCAGGACCGTCGCCCGGTTCGCGGCGACGTAGAAGAAGGTCAGGACCGGCTCGTCGCTGGACGGCGGCAGCGGGTTGAGGAACAGGCTCACCAGCAACAACACCGCCGCGGCGAGCCCGCTGATCGCACCTGCTCGCTCCCATGCGCGTTCATTCATCACAGCCCCCTCGGCAAGAGAAAAGCGGACGCCCAGACCCACGGGTACCCAGCAGGAGCGCCCGCCACCTCGTCGGCGGATACGATGGGGTGTCCGCAGAGCTCTACGAATTCGGCGCGTGCGCTGGCCTGCTCGGGCAGGAGGTGGAGCAATGACCACGGCACACGAGTCACCGGCCTCCGAAGCGCAGATCTCCGTGCACTGGCGCGAGGAGGACTACTACCAGCCACCGGCGAAGTTCATCGGCCAGGCCAACGCGACCGACCCGGGCATCTTCCGCCGCTTCGACGAAGGCCACTTCCCGGACTGCTTCAAGGAATACGCCGACCTGTTGAGCTGGGACGCCTACTGGCACACCACACTGGACACCTCGAACCCGCCGTTCTGGCGGTGGTTCGTCGGCGGGCGGCTCAACGCCTGCTACAACTGCGTCGACCGCCACCTCGCCGCCGACCGCGACAAGGCGGCCCTGATCTGGGTTCCGGAGCCGGAAGCCGAGCCGACCAGGACGATCACGTACCAGGAGCTCTACCGGCAGGTCAACGAGTTCGCCGCGCTGCTGCGCGAGGACTGCGGACTGCGGACCGGCGACCGGGTCACCTTCCACCTGCCGATGGTGCCCGAACTGCCGGTCGCGATGCTGGCCTGCGCGCGGCTGGGCGTGATCCACTCCGAGGTCTTCGGCGGGTTCAGCGGCACCGCCTGCGGCGAGCGGATCGCCGACTCCGGCAGCCGCATCCTGGTCACCACGGACGGTTACTACCGCAACGGGCAACTCGTCGACCACAAGGCCAAGGCCGACGAGGCGGTGCGCACCGCGAACGGGCTCGGCCAACCGGTCGACAAGGTGCTGGTGTGGCGGCGCCACGCGGGCCAGTACGCCTCGCGGGCCGCGATGGTCGACGGTCGGGACTTCTTCGTCGACGAACTGCTCGCCGAGCACCACCGGGCGGTGGTCGAACCGGTCTCGATGCCCGCCGAGGCTCCGCTGTTCCTGATGTACACCAGCGGCACGACGGCGCGGCCGAAGGGCTGCCAGCACTCCACCGGGGGGTACCTCGCCTACGTCGCCGGGACCTCGAAGTACTACCAGGACATCCACCCCGACGACACCTACTGGTGCTGTGCCGACATCGGCTGGATCACCGGCCACTCCTACATCGTGTACGGCCCGCTGGCGCTGGGCACCACGAGCGTGGTCTACGAGGGCGCGCCGACCTACCCGGACGCCGGTCGGGTTTGGCGGATCGCTGAACGGCTCGGGGTGAACATCTTCCACACCGCGCCGACCACCATCCGCATGCTGCGCAAGCTCGGCCCGCACGAGCCGGACAACTACGACTACCACCTCAAGCACATGACCACCGTCGGCGAGCCGATCGAACCGGAGGTGTGGCGTTGGTACCACGATGTGGCTGGCAAGGGCGAAGCCGTCGTGGTCGACACCTGGTGGCAGACCGAGAACGGCGGTTTCCTGGGCAGCACCCTGCCCGCCCTGCAGGCGATGAAGCCGGGCAGCTGCGGCCCCGGCGTGCTGGGCGTGTACCCGGTGATCTACGACGAGGACGGCAACACCGTCGAGGCGGGCAGCGGCAAGGCGGGCAACATCTGCATCCGCAACCCGTGGCCCGGCATCTTCCAGACCATCTGGGGCCAACCCGACCGGTTCGAGCAGATCTACTACGCGAAGTACTGCCGGAACCCGAAGAGCACCGACTGGCGGGACTGGCCGTACTTCGCCGGGGACGGGGCGGTGCAGGCCGCGGACGGCTACTTCCGAATCCTCGGCCGGGTCGACGACGTGATCAACGTCGCCGGGCACCGGCTGGGCACCAAGGAACTCGAATCCGCCTCGCTTACCGTCGACCAGGTCGCCGAGGCCGCCGCGGTCCCGGTGATCGACGAGATCCGCGGCCGGGCCGTCGAGATGTACGTCTCGCTGAAACCGGGCATGGCGCCCACCGCGGACGTCGAGCACGCGGTGACGGCTGCGATCGAGCGGGAGATCGGCAAGATCGCCCGGCCGAAGAACGTCTGGATCGTCGAGGACATGCCCAAGACCCGATCCGGGAAGATCATGCGCCGAGTCATCGCCGGGATCTCGAACTTCGCCGACGTCGGTGACGTGTCCACATTGGCCAATCCGGAGATCGTCGAGGAGATCCGCCACCACATACAGGGCGAGAAACTCGCGCACGGCGAAGTGCCCCGACAACTCACCCGCGAGGAAGCGGACGAGATCAGGGCCTTCGGCCGCGACGCGTGAACTCGCCTCAGTGGTGGTACTGGTGCACGACGGCGTGCCCCTTGCCGCGTCGGATCAACGCCCGGTTGACCGGAACGGTCACCACGAACGCGATCGCCAGTGCCACGACGAGGGAACCCCAGAACAGCGGACTGGTCGGCCCGGCCGTCATGGCGCCGGGGATCAACACCATGATGGCGTTGTCGACGATCTCCATCACGGCGATCGACACGGTGTCCGCGGCAAGCGCCACGCCGAGCGCGGCCCCGATGCCGACACCGGCTCGCAGCACCGGCGCGATGGTCAGGCTGTATCCGAAGAAGAACGCCAGCACGACGGACAAGACGATCGTGGCGCCGTTGGACCACCCGAGCGCCGTGCCGATGACCATGCCGAGGACTTCGCCGATGGCGCACCCGGTCAAGCAGTGCAGCGTGGCCGCGATCGCGGTGCGGGTCAGCGCACGCCCGCCAACGGCGTGGTGTCCAGCGTGCTGCTCGTGCGAGTGCGTTCCGTGGTCGACCACCGCAGTACTCCCCTCCTCCGCGCCGCTCACCTGGCAGCGCCAGTGCCATTTATACCCTAGGGGGGTATGGCATGCAAACCACAGGTCCTGAGCCGGGCCGGGTGTCGCTGGACGGGAGGGCGGTCGGTGCGCAAGGCTGTGGCGTGCTGTTGCGCCAGTTGGAGTACCTCGTCGCGTTGGCCCGGGAGCGCCACTTCGCCCGCGCGGCCGACGCTTGTCACGTTTCGCAGCCTTCGTTGTCCGCAGCCATCCGCAAGCTGGAGCGGGAGCTCGGGGTACCGATCGTGCTGCGGGCGCACCGGTTCGCCGGGCTCACCCCGGAGGGCGAACGCGTCCTGCAGTGGGCGCACCGCATCCTCGCCGAGTGCGACGCGCTGCGCCACGACCTGTCGACGATGCGCGAGAGCCTGTCCGGCGTGCTGCGCGTCGGCGCGATCCCCACCGCGCTCACCGCTGCCCCGCTGTTGACCACGCCGTTCTGCGAACGGCATCCGCACACTCGGATCTCACTGGAATCCTTGTCCTCGCGGGAGATCACGCACCGGCTCGCGGAGTTCGAACTGGACATCGCGATGACCTATGTGGACGATCCGGAACTCGGGAACGTTCGGACGACGCCGCTCTACGAAGAGCGCTACCTGCTGCTGACCCCCAACGACGGTGAATTCGCCGACCGTCCGATGGTGCGTTGGGCCGAGGTCGCGTCGCTGCCGCTGTGCCTGCTGACGGCGCGGATGCGAAATCGGCGCATCCTCGACGAGATCTTCGCCGACGCCGGGGTCACCCCGGTGCCCGCCATCGAGACCGACACGGTGGCGGCGCTCTACGCGCACGTCGGGACGCACCGGTGGTCGAGCGTGATCTCGCACGCTTGGCTGCACATGTTCGGCACCCCGGAGGGAATGCGGATCGTGCCGCTGGAGCGCCCCACGCGCTCGCCGCAGATCGGCCTCGTGGTGGCCGACCGCGACCCGGAGCCGATTTTGGCGCGGGCCTTGCTGAACCTGACTCGCGACTTGGACGTGCGCAGCACGCTCGACCGCGTGCTGCACGGTCATTTGGCCTCGTCACAGCACGCTGGATAGAATTGGGCTATTCCCGCATAGGAAGTTTCATTTTGACCGCGCCCGCTGGGCACGGGAAAGGTCGAAGGCACCTGGAAGAACGATCTCGGGAGCCGAACCATGGCAAAGGTGCTGTGCGTCCTCTATGACGATCCGGTGGACGGATACCCGACCACCTACGCGCGGGACGACCTGCCGCGCATCGAACGCTATCCCAGCGGCCAGACCCTGCCGACGCCCAGCGCTGTCGACTTCACGCCGGGCCACCTGCTCGGCAGCGTGTCGGGCGAGCTGGGACTGCGCAAGTTCCTGGAAAGCCAGGGCCACACCCTGGTGGTCACCTCCGACAAGGACACTGCGGACTCCACGTTCGACCGCGAACTGGTGGACGCGGATGTGGTGATCTCCCAACCGTTCTGGCCCGCTTACCTGACCGCGGAACGGATGGCCAAGGCGAAGAACCTGAAGCTGGCGATCACCGCGGGCATCGGTTCGGACCACGTCGACCTGGATGCCGCGATCCAGCACGGCGTCACGGTGGCGGAGGTGACCTACTGCAACAGCATCAGCGTCGCCGAGCACGTGGTGATGATGATCCTCTCGCTGGTGCGCAACTACCTGCCCTCCCACAAGTGGGTGCTCGACGGCGGCTGGAACATCGCCGACTGCGTCGCGCGCTCCTACGACGTGGAAGGCATGCACGTCGGCACCGTCGCCTCCGGTCGGATCGGGCTCGCGGTGCTGCGCCGCCTGGCGCCGTTCGACGTGCACCTGCACTACACCGACCGGCACCGGCTGCCGGAGGAGGTCGAGCGGGAGCTGAACGTCACCTTCCACCCGAGTGCCGCGGACATGGTGCCATTCTGCGACGTGGTCACCATCAACGCGCCGCTGCACCCGGAGACCGAAGGGCTGTTCGACGACGAGATGCTGGCGTCCATGAAACGCGGCGCCTACCTGATCAACACCGCCCGTGCCCGGATCGCGGACCGCGACGCCGTGGTCCGCGCCCTGGAGAGCGGGCAGTTGGCCGGGTATGCCGGTGACGTGTGGTTCCCGCAGCCCGCACCGGCGGACCACCCGTGGCGGACCATGCCGCACCACGGCATGACCCCGCACATCTCGGGCAGCTCCCTGTCGGCCCAGGCCCGCTACGCCGCTGGTACCCGGGAGATCCTGGAAGCCTGGTTCGCCGGAACACCGATCCGAGACGAGTACCTGATCGTCGACCGCGGGAAGTTGGCCGGAACCGGCGCCCACTCCTACTCGGTCACCCGCTGACCGGGTACCCGTCGGCTGGACCGCCGCGACCACCGGGGAACCGGCGGTCGCGGCTCACCTGCCCAGGAAGATGGGATTCGTCATCGCCACCATCGCGCTGGCTCGGCGCACCTCGGCCCGCACCCAGCGCGTGTACCGCGGGTAGGCGGTCCAGCTCGTGGTCAGCGAACCGGTGGCCGGTACCGCCGCCGAATGCTGCGGTCCGACCTGGTCCAGCAGCCGCACCGTGGTGCCCGGTACGCCGCTGACGGTCAGTTCGAAGGTCACCGGGGTACCGGTGTCCACCGGCAGCCGCTCCCCGATGCCCACCGTGCGGCCGCCGCCGGTGGCCGTGAAATTCAGTTGCACGGCTGCGGATTCGGCCAACCACGAACGCCCCGCGCGCAGTCCGGCGAGCAGCGCTTCGCGCCGCAGGCTGTCCGCGAGGACCACGGTTTGCGGGCTGCCGACGGTGTGTTCCGGGTTGTGCGCGTCGGAGTTGCCGATCAGCGGGATCCAGTGACCGGTGCGCAGCAGCCCGTCCCAGTGGTGCACCGCCGCTTCCTCTTCCTCAGTCCAGCCCTGGTTCCACACCTCGACGAGATCCGCCAGCTCGTAAGCGAATTCGTAGGTGCAGCCGAAGCAACTGGCGAACGGGTGCGCGGCGGTCACCAAGCCGCCCGCCTGGTGCACCTGGTCGACGAACCGCCGGAAGCTGCGCGCGTCGTCGGCGCGGTACCGCCAGTCGATCCAGGCGCCCGGTGGCAGCCCGATCGCGGGCCAGTGCCCGGAGCGGGTGGTGACCTCTTCACCGTTGAGGATCAGCAGGTCGTCGGTCGCGTGCTCGCCCCACTGCAGCGATGCCGACGGCGTGTTGTGTTCGGTGGAGGTGATGAAGTCCAGCCCGGCGGCTCGTGCGGCAGCGACGAGTTCCTCGGGGCTCCGGCGCCCGTCGGAGTGCACGGTGTGCAGGTGGCAGTCCCCGCGGTACCACGCGCGTCCCCGGTCGCGGGCCGGTGCGGTCTCAGGTGCCGGGTTGGGGCGGGTCGGCGGACCGGGTGGTCCGAACCGCAGCGTGATGTCGACGCGGTAGTTCATGCCCTGCGGGGCGACGGTGTACGGGCCGAGGATGACGTGCCAGGTGCCCGCGGTGATCGGACCGGCCAGGTAGCCGGGTGTCGCGGTGGTGGCGTTGATCGTGAAGCGATCGCGGAAACCTCCGGACCAGCCGCGGAACCCGCGCGCATTGCCCAGTTCATGCCCTTCCGGGCCGAAGATGCCGATGTCGCAGGCGTTTCCGCGAGTGCCGGGCGGAACTGTTGGCTTGTCGTAGGAGTAGCTCACCTCGATCTCGGCCACCCCGCGCGGCACCTCGACCGGGAGGTAGAACCAGTCCTCGATGCTCGGCCCGAACGTGCCGGTGACGGTGCGGGTCTGGTCTCCGTCGGCTTGCGCCGCGAAGGCCACGCCCGGCAGCAGGTTCGCCGCCGCGACGACGCCCCCGGCGGCCAGGAAACCGCGCCTGCTCAGCAGATCCACTCCTACCTCCCACGCTCGAAGTGCCAAGAATCTAGCTGGGCGGAACCGACCAGAACCAACACGCCGGGTGAACCCGACGCGGCCAGCGGACGAACTCCCCGGCCGCGGCCGGGGCGGCGCAGTGATCGGCCAAGCACATTGACAGAGTGAGTCTGCTTATAGAACTATCGAGGTAGACGCGGGTTTTGGGTGCGCCGAGGCGTTCATTTCGAATCATCGGAGCAGCTGCACCGGTACCACTGACCAACTGGAAGAGGACCATGGACGATTCCCAGGCCGGGCCGGAGCTCTGCTGCGCCGACTCGAAACCGACGTCGACAGTGCAACGCGCGTTGCCGCAGCCGCGCGCCGATCAGCGCCCGACAACGGTTCTGCTCCTCGCCTCGGCAGGAGCGTTCCTGGCCAATCTCGGGTTGTTCATCGTCAACATCGCGCTGCCGGACATCCGCCAGTCCTTCGCCGGAACGGACCTGGCCGGAGTGGCATGGGTCCTCAACGCCTACACGGTCGTGTTCGCCGCGCTGCTCACCCCGGCAGGTCGCCTCGCTGACCGGTACGGCCGACGGCTGGTGTTCCTGATCGGAGCAGTGGTCTTCACCGTCGCCTCGGCCGCCTGCGCCGCTGCCGTCTCGGTTCCGCTGCTGGTGGCGTTCCGCGCCGTGCAGGCCATCGGCGCGGCCCTGATGATCGCCACCTCGTTGGCGCTCATCCTCGCGGCGTTCCCGCCGGCCAAGCGGACGACCGCGGTCGGGTTCTGGGCAGCGATCAACGCGCTGGCCGCGACCACCGGGCCGCCGATGGGTGGCCTGCTGGTCGAGCTGTCCTGGCGCTGGGTCTTCCTGGTCAACCTGCCGATCGGCGTGCTGATCCTGCTCATCGGGCCACGGGTGCTGGCGGAGCGCAAGGCGCCGACCGCTGGCATGCCCGACGCGCTCGGCGCGGTCGGACTCGTGCTGGGAGTCGGCGCGCTGACGTGGGCGTTCGTCGAGGCTGGCGCGCTCGGCTGGACCGGCGGCGCGGTGCTCGCCGCGTTCGGCGTGGCGGCGCTGTCGCTGGCCTGGGTGGTTTGGCGCTCGATGCGCCACCAGGTACCCGTGCTGGACCTCCACGCACTGCGGGTTCCGAGTTTCGGCTTGGCTTGCGCTGCGATGCTGCTGTTCTCGGCCGGTTTCGGCGCCATGGTCTTCGGCAATGTCCTGTTCCTGACCGGGATCTGGCACATCTCGGCAGCAGTGGCCGGGCTGATGCTCGTGCCCGGAGCGCTCGCGGTGGTCGTGACCGCACCGCTGGGCGGACGCCTGACGGACCGGTTCGGTTCTGGCCCCGTCGTGGCCGCCGGAGGCATCGTTTTCGCCGTTGGCGCGGCGTGGTGGATCTGGTTGCTCGATTCGACCGCGGACTTCACCAGTGGGCTGCTGCCCGGACAGGTACTCGCGGGCATCGGCATCGGCCTGCTTATGCCGAGCCTCAACGGCGTGGTCGGCTTGACGCTCCCGGCGCCTCGCTGGGGTGCGGGATCGTCGATGATCAACACCTCGCGACAGGTCGGCATCGCGCTGGGAACCGCGGTCACGGTCGCGCTCTACGGCAGCGAACTGAGCCTTCCGGGCTTCCAGCACAGCTGGCTGCTCATCATCGCCACCACGCTCGCGACAGCGGTGGCCGGATTCATCATCGCCGCACAACGCGCGAACCCGAGCACATCAGATCCACAGTAGACTCGTCCACTCAGGACGGTGCCACTTCGTGGACGAGGTCGATCGCGCGAGCGAGCGTGGTCAGCCGCGCGTCGAGGGTGTCACCAGCGGGGTACAACCGAACGGTGTCCACTCCGGCGTCCTGCCACACGCGCAACCGTTCGCGGACCATGTCCTCGGTGCCGAGCAGCGTGGTGCCGAGCACCATCTCGTCGGTGACCAGATCAGCGGCGCCCTCGCGGTCACCAGCCTGCCACCGCTGCCGGACCTCGGCGGCGACTTCGGACCAGCCCTGGCGACTGTAGGCGTTGTGGTAGAAATTCGTGCTGGCCGAGCCCATCCCACCCAGGCTGAAAGCCAGTTTCTTCTTGCGGCTGACCAACATCTCCCGCAGCTCGTCCTCATCGGCGGCGAAGGCCACTTCCGCGCCTTGGCAGACATCGAGGTCGGCGCGCGTCCGCCCGGCCTCCGCAAGACCGGCGTCCAGGTGCGCGAAATAGGCTTCCGCGGCACCCTCCGGCACGAAGCTGGTGCCCAGCCAGCCGTCCGCGATCCGCCCGGTCAGCCGGAGCAACGCGGGCGACAGGGCGGCGAGGTAAAGCGGGATGTCGTGTTCGGCGCGCATCGACAGGCGCATCGGCCTCGCATCACCGCCGGGCAGCGGGATCTGGAACTGGTTGCCGGAGAACGCGATCTTCTCGCCCGCGATCGCCTGTCGGATGATCTCCACGGTCTCGCGCATCCGCATCAGCGGCCGGGCGAAGGCAACACCGTGCAGGCCCTCGATCACCTGCGGCCCGGACGGCCCCACCCCCAGCAGGAACCGGCCCCGCGACAGTTGCGACACGGTGATCGCCGCCTGCGCGATCGCCACCGGAGTCCTGGTGCCCAACTGCATGATCCCGGAGCCGAGCAGCATGTGGTCGGTCCGCGCCGCCAGGTATCCCAGGAACGACGGTCCGTCCGAACCCCACGCCTCAGCCACCCAGCAGACGTCCAGCCCGAGCTTCTCCGCCTCCACCGCGAATTCGACCGGCTCGGACCAGTTGTCACCGCCCGACGCTTCGATCGTGGTGGCCGTGCGCATCAGGCGTCCACCCGCGCCGCGCCCTCGGCCAGCTCCTTGATCGCCTCGACCGTCGCGGTCATGTTCCGCTCGAACTCCCGCATCCGCACGAACACGATCTTCTGCTCCTTCTCCGGCATCCGGTCGATCGCCAGCGACAGCCCGGACCGGCCCGGCCCCATCCGCATCCACTCCTGCAGCCACGTCCCGCCATCGGCCGACTCGACGGTGAACCGCCACCGCGCCGATGGAGCGTCGAAGCCCTGCACCTCCCAGGCGAACACCCGCGGTGGTTCGAACTCGACCACGCACGACGTCGTCGACCACTCCCCCAGCGCTTCGTGCGTGCTGCGACCGACGAACCGGGCGCCGAGCGCCGGACAGGTAGCCCCGTCCACCCACTCGATCGACTGCAACTCCGCGCTCAGGCTCGGCATCAGGTCGACATCGGAGACGAGTTCCCACACCCGCCGCGGTGCGGCGTCGACCCACGTCCGCACCTGGGCCGTCGGTCCGTCCGCGTACCGCGCGCCCGTCCACTCCATCTCGGCCGACCTCCTCGTCACCGCCGGAAGACCGCTCGGAAAATGGTGCCGACCACGAGAGTTGCGTAACAAAACTCGCGTGTCAAGGCGGACTGCCGACCGCGGCCGACAACGTTCGAGGCCGACGTCTCAGCGCGCGAACCGCCGCTGCACGTCCGGACGCTGCGCGAGCCGCGGCGGATAGCCCGGCCCCATCCGCTTGGTCGTGTCCGCGGCCGTCAACGGCTCCCCGCAGACCGCGCACACCACCTCGGCATGCGTGTCGTGTCCGCACTTCTCGTGGTGCAAGGTGACCGGCGGCCCCTCCTCGCCCGCGAGCCACTTGTCGCCCCACCGCGACATCGTGACGAGCACGCCGTGGAAATCGCGCCCCTTCTCGGTGAGCACGTAGTCGTAGCGCACCGGATTGCTGTCGTACTGCTGCTTCTCCAGCAACCCCTCGTCCACCAGCCGCCGCAACCGCTCCGAGAGCGTGTTGCGGGCGATGCCCAGTTCCTGCTGGAACTCGTCGAACCGGCGGATCCCGTAGAAGGACTCACGCAACACCAGCGGCGTCCACCAGTCACCCAGCAAGTCCATCGTCCGCGCGATCGAGCACGGCCACCGTGCGAAAGAGGTACGCCTCATCCACCCAGACTACAAGTCTCACGACAAAACCCACCAGGTAAGGCCAGGTCGCGCGACCGACGCGGCACCCGTGGCCAGCGAGCGCACATCGGATTCCTGATGGGCGGTAGTGGATTTTCGATTGGTCCAGCGATGCCGGTCCGGTCTATGGTCGATGCCGTCACTGCTGACAAGATGTGCACAGATCGTCAGACCGCCAGATCGGGAAAGTTGAGGAATGGCAGAGATCTTGTTCGTGCGGCCCGCGGCTACCACAGGACGTCGACCCAGCGCCCCACCGGCCAGCGCGCCGCGGAGAAGGCGCTAGGTTGAGCCGATGGGTGGTGATCGGCTGGCGGAAGTTCTGGACGCCACCTACGACTGCCTCACCCGCTTCGGCGTCCGGCGCACCACGATGGACGACATCGCCACGGCGGTGGGCATGTCGCGGTCGGCCGTCTACCAGTACGTCCGCAACAAGGACGACGCGGTGCGGCGAGTCGCCGGGCGGTTGCACGACCAGGCGCTGGCCCGAGCCGAGGCCGTGGCCAGCACCGAGTTGCCCCCGGCCGACCGGGTGCGCGGCATCCTGCAGGCCAAGCTGGACCTCGTGCTGGCGCTCGCCGGAGCGTCGCCGCACACCGCCGAGCTCCTCGACGCCAAGGCGAGGCTCTACGGCGACATCTGCACCGACTTCACCACTCGGCTGCGACAACTGCTGGCCGAGGTGTTCACCGAGGCCGGGATCAGCACCGTCGAGCCCACCGAGGCAGCCGACATCGGCATCGCCCTCGTGGTCGGCCTCGAATCGACCCACGACGCGCGGCGCCTGCTCGGTCCGGCGACCGAGGCCCTGCTGACCGGACTGCTGGGCGCGCCCGACGCCGCCCGCTGATCGGCTCCCCATCGACCGCTCGCGCCGCTGCCGCGCGTCGAATTCCCGCACACCACAACGAGAAGAAGGCAAAACCATGCAACACGTCACCCTCAACAACGGCGTCACCATGCCCCAGCTGGGCTTCGGTGTCTGGCAGGTTCCGGACGACCAAGCCGAAGCAGCGGTCACCACCGCCTTCGAAGCTGGTTACCGCGCCATCGACACCGCCCGCATCTACGGCAACGAGGCGGGTGTCGGGCGTGCCGTCCGCGCTTCGGGCCTGCCGCGGGAGGACGTGTTCCTCACCACCAAGCTGTGGAACGACGACCAGGGCTACGACGCCACGCTCAAGGCATTCGACGCCAGCCTGGCACGCCTCGGCACGGACTACGTCGACCTGTACCTGATCCACTGGCCAGCCCCGGCGCGGGACAGCTACGTCGATTCGTACCGCGCGATGGAGAAGATCTACGCCGACGGCCGCGCCAAGGCGATCGGCGTCTCCAACTTCACCACCGACACGTTGGACCGGCTGCTGCGGGAGACGAGCGTCGTGCCGGTGCTCAACCAGATCGAGCTGCACCCCTACTTCGCGCAAAGCGAGCTGCGCACCCTCGGCGCCGGACGCGGCATCGCCACCGAGGCGTGGAGCCCGCTCGGCCAGGGCAAGGGGCTGCTCGACGAGCCCGTCCTCGCGCGCATCGCCGAGAAGCACGGCAAGTCCGCTGCCCAGGTCGTCATCCGCTGGCACCTGCAGCTCGGGAACGTGGTGATCCCGAAGTCCGTGACGCCGTCCCGGATCGAGGAGAACATCGACGTCTTCGACTTCACCCTCGACGACGCGGACCTGCACGCCATCGCCACCCTCGACCGCGGTGGCCGCATCGGCGGCGACCCGGCCACCGTGAACTAGCCGATCAGTCCACAGCGGACAGGCGCGGTACCAACCACTGCCGGAACCGGGCGCCGAGCACCACCGGATCCTCCAGCAGCAACGGGATTCCCGACGTGTTGCCCGGCTCGATGCGGGTGTGGATCAACATCGGACCATCGGATTCGAGCGCCTTCGCCAACGAAGCGCGCAGCGAGTCGACGCTGTCGGCGCGCAGCACTTCGAGGTCGCATGCCTCGGCGATGCGACCGAGGTCCAGCCGTTGCGCCTGCGTCGGGATGTCGGCGGTCGAGGCGTAGGTGCCGTTGTCCAGCAGCAGCACGACCAACGGCTTGGGCAACAGGTATCCCGCGGTGGCCAGCGCGCCCAGGTTCATCAGCAGTGAGCCGTCACCGTCGATGGTGACCACCTTCGACACCGCGGTGCCTTCGCAGGCCAACGCCAGGCCGGTGCCGACCGAGGTGGTCAGGCCCATCGCGTCGAGCAGGTAGAAGTGGTTCGGGCGATCGGCCACGGCGGCGAGTTCCCGGCTCGTCGCCGCGCAGGTGGCCACCACCGGCACCTCGGCGGTCAACGCCACAGTGGCACGCAGGGCTTCGATGCGCTTCATGCTGCGTTCTTCTCCTCGGTGGCGTCGAAGAATTCCATCAGCACCACGACCGGCCGGAACGTCATCCGGGCGTGCTTGCCCGCTTCGGCGACGGTGCCGCGCCAGTCCTCGGGCGAGTCCCGACGGTCCACTGTGAACACCGGGATCGCGGTCGCCGACAGCACCGCTGGCACCGCGCCGGAAATGCTGTGGATCATCGAGTTGTACTCGCCGAGACCGCCGCGGGTGTTCGCCACGATCAGCAACGGCAGGTGGTAGGACAGCGCGAAGGTGGTCAGGGCGGTCAGCGCATTGCCGAAACCGTTGTCCTGCATGACGATCGCGCCGAACTTCCCCGCCAGCGGCAGTGCGCCGATGATGCCCACGGCCTCCTCCTCGCGGGACACCGGGAACACCCTCGGGCGCTCGGTACCGGCCGCCGGGTCGGTGCGCTCCAACTCGGTGATGATCGGCGCGATGCTGTTGGACGGGACGTAGGCGACGAAGTCGCAGCCCAGGTCCCGGATCGCGGCCGCGACCCCGGACCGCCGTTGTTCGATCCTGCTCATGCTTCCCTTTCCGACGACACCGTGGCCGCCTGCCATGATGCGCGATCTGGCGCGCCAAGAGCGCGTCAATCCACCCTTTGCCGCAACAACGAATTCTGGCGGAAACGCGGCCGGAGAAAAAGCCCGAGCGCGGCTGACCGGACCGAGCCGAACACCGTACCTGCCGGAACAGTGCAGGACAACGGCTGTCATCTAGCAGTTCACCTGATAGATTCGGCTCCGCGCAACACGATATGTCCACTCAGGATCGCCGAGTCCGATTCGGTTGCAGCTGACGTCGTACCTCCGCTGCCGAGTCCACCAACCGGTTCTCGTTCTGCCCGCAGCACGAGAAGGGACGGTCGATGTTGAACAGAGCCATCGCTTCCGGCACCGCCAAGCCGACGAAGAAGATCGCGGCGGCCGCCGCACTGCTCGCCGCGCTCGTGCTGCCGGTGGCCTGCGGTTCCGGAGCGAAGTCGGCGTCGGACTACCCCTCCGACGAGATCCGGCTGATCGTGCCCTACACCCCCGGCGGGCCCACCGACCTCGCGGCGCGCACCATCGGCGACTACTTCCACCGCAGCATGGGTCAGCCGGTGGTGGTGGAGAACATGCCCGGTGCGGCCGGTTCGATGGCGATGAACGAGCTGGTGTCCAGCAAACCCGACGGCTACACGATGACGCTGGTCGCGGCTCCGTCGAGCGTGGTCACGCCGTTGATCCAGGACGTCGGCTACGGGCCGGGCGACTTCGAGACGGTCGGGGTGATCACCGAAATGCCGTCGGTGCTCTCGGTCGGCCCCGGGTCGAGGTTCAGCACGGCCGAGCAGTTCTTCGCCGAGGCCAAGGCCCGCCCGCAGCAGCTCAAGGTGGGCGTGCCGGGTGCGACGACCTCGCAGGCCATCGAGCTGCGCCGGTTGGCCGACGAGTACGGGGTGCCGGTGACCGTGGTGCCGTTCAACGGCAACATCGAGATGATCCCGGCGCTGCTCGGTGGCAACGTCGACGCGCTGTTCTCCAACCTCTCCGAGGACGTCCGCGCGCAGTTCGACGCGGGCGCGTTCCGGCCGCTGGCCATCAGCCCCCGCGACCGCGTCGACTACCTGCCGCAGGTGCCCACCCTCTACGAACTCGGCTTCCAGAACCTCACCTACAGCACCTCGCTGTTCGGGCTCGGCGTGCCCAAGGGCACCCCGCCGGAGATCATCGACGAGCTGGAGCAGACCCTGCGGGCCGGACTCCAGGATCCGCAGGTGCGCGAGCAGCTCGACGAGGCGTACGTCCCCGACCAGTTCATCGACCGCAACGCGTTCCGGGCCAAGCTGGACGAGATCGTCCAGGTCTACGGCCCGGTGGCCAAGCGGATCGGGGGGAACTAGGTTGGCCACCCGCGAACCGGGCCGCCGCCCCGGTTTCGCGCACCGCATCGGCGGCGTCGTGGCGCTGCTGGTGGGTGTCTTCTTCACGGTGCAGGCCGCGATGCTCCCGCTCGGCGACTTCGCCCGGCCGGGGCCGGGGCTGTGGCCGCTGCTGGTCGGACTGGTCATGATCGGCGCCTCGATCCTGGTGCTGTGCACCGATTCCGGCGCCGACCACGAGCCGTTCACCGCATCGGCGCGCTACGTGGCCTTCGGCGTCGCGGGACTCGCGGTGTTCGTCACCGCGTTCAACTACCTGGGTTTCATCCTGCCCGCGCTGGTGACGTTCACCTGTTGGCTGCGGTTGCTGGCCCGCGAGTCGTGGCGGACCGCGCTGCTGCTCGGGGTCGTGCTCACCGCCCTGTTCTACGTCCTGTTCGTGCCGGTGCTGGGTGTGCCGTTCCCGCAGGACGTGGTGGCGTCGCTGTGGGGAGGTGACTGACCGCGATGGGGTTCGAATCGATCCTGACCGGGTTCGAGGTCGTCTTCGCGCCGGAGAACCTGCTGTACGTGTTCCTGGGCGTGCTGATCGGCACCGTCATCGGCGTTCTGCCGGGGCTGGGGCCGACCGCGACCATCGCGCTGCTGCTGCCGCTGACCTACGGCATCGAGCCGGAGTCGGCGGTCATCATGCTCGCCGGGATCTACTACGGCTCGATGTACGGCGGGACCATCACCTCGGTGCTGCTGCAACTGCCCGGCGAAGCCGCGTCGGTGGTCACCACCTTCGACGGGTACCAGATGGCCAAGCAGGGCCGGGCCGGTCCCGCGTTGGGCATCTCGGCCATCGGGTCGTTCATCGGCGGAACCGCGGCGGTGATCGGGTTGACGCTGTTCGCCCCGCTGCTCGCGTCCTTCGCGGTCCGGTTCGGCCCACCGGAGTACACCGCGCTCACCGTGCTGGGCATCCTGCTGGTCACCTACCTGGGCACCAAGTCGGTGCCCAAGAGCCTGGTGGCCGCCGCGCTCGGCTTGTTGCTGGCCGCCATCGGGCAGGATCCGATCGAGGGCACCGCGCGGTTCACGCTGGGCATGACCGACCTGTTGGACGGGTTGGACTTCGTCGCGATCGCGATGGGCCTCTTCGGCGTCGGCGAGGTGCTCTACAACCTCGAACGCGGCACCGGAGGCTCGATGGTCACCGAGAAGATCGGCCGGTTGTGGCCGACGATGCGGGACTGGGCGGCGTCGCGGGGCGCGATCCTGCGCGGTTCGGTCCTGGGCTTCGTCATCGGCGTGCTGCCCGGTGGCGGCGGTGTGGTTTCCTCGCTGGCCTCATACGCCTTGGAGAAGCGGCGGTCGCGGCATCCCGAACAGTTCGGCACCGGCGCCATCGAAGGTGTCGCGGGTCCGGAGACGGCGAACAACGCCTCGTCGGCGTCGGCGTTCATCCCGTTGCTGACCCTCGGCATTCCGTCGAACGTGGTGCTGGCGTTGATCTACGGTGCGCTGCTGATGCAGAACATCACGCCCGGACCGCAGCTGGTGTCGCAGCACCCGGAGATCTTCTGGGGCGTGATCGCCTCGATGTACCTGGGCAACTTGATCCTGCTGGTGCTCAACCTGCCGCTGGTCGGGGTGTTCGTGCAGTTGCTGCGGTTGCGGGTCGGGATCCTCGGCGCGATCGCGGTGATGGTCACGATGGTCGGCGTTTTCAGCATCAACAACGACATCTTCGACATGTGGGTCGTGCTGGTGTTCGGGGTGCTGGGCTACCTGATGCGCAAGTCCGGTTTCGAGCCGGGTCCGCTGGTGCTGGCCTTCGTTCTCGGCGCGATCATGGAACGCTCGTTCCGGCAGTCGATGCTGCTGTCCAACGGCGACCTCGGCATCTTCGTGACCCGGCCCATCTCCGGCACGATCGTGCTGATCGCGCTGGCGCTGATCGCCTTCTCGACCTACCGATTCGTGCGCGCCCGCCGCAGGACGCCCGAACCCAGCGCGGAGAACATCACCCGCTGACCACACCCTCTCGTAGGCTGGGGGCGTGTCGGAGAGCGGGAGTCGGTTCGCGGATCGGCTTCGCCTGTTCTTCGCGCAAGTGCGGCCGCCGACCCGCCGCGCGACCGTCGTCGACGGTGCGCTGCTCGTGGCAGCGCTGGTGGTCTCGGTGGGCGGCGCGATCGCGTATCCGGTTTCGGCACCTGAACCGTGGCTTCCGGTCAAGCTCGCCGCGCCGGTCGTCCTAACGACGATGGCGGTGGTGCTGCGTCGTCGCTTCCCGGTCGTGAGCGTGCTGTCAGCCGCAGTGGCCGCCGCGCTGCTTCCTCCTGCACTGCCCCTGCTCATCGGCATGAGCTACGCGGCCGGTTATCGAGTCGCGCGGGTCGAGAACGCCCTTGCTGGACTGGCGCTCGCTGCGGTGCTCTACCCGTTGACCAGTTGGCTCGCCTACGGAACCGCCTACCTCAGCAGCGACGCCAGAACCGGCCTGTACCTCTTCCTCTGGTTGGGCATGACCGTGCTGCTGGGGCGGTATCGGCGCCAGCGCAGAGATCTCGCGGTGGGCGGGTGGGAACGCGCCGAACAGCTCGAATCCGAGCGGGCCTTGGTCGCGGAGCAGGCGCGCCACGCCGAGCAGCTGCGAATTGCCCGCGACATGCACGATTCACTCGGCCACGAGCTGAGCCTGATCGCGTTGCAAGCGGGTGCCCTGGAGCTGGACAAATCGTTGGACCCGCGGCACCGGGAACTCGCGGGCAAGCTGCGGTCCAACACCTCCACGGCCATGGAACGGCTCCAGGACGTGATCGGGCTGCTGCGGGAAGACACCGGCTCGGCGACGACCGGCGGGATCGACGAGCTCGTCGAACGCGCGACCGAGGTCGGAGTGGCCGTTGGGCTCCGGCGCGAGGGCGATCCGCACCGCGTGCCGTCGGAGGCCGCGGAGGTAGTGCGTCGGGTTGTCCAGGAATCGCTGACCAACGCCCTGAAGCACGCGCCGGGAAGTCCAGTCCACATCAGACTCACCTACGGCGGGGACCGGGTCGAGGTCGAGGTGACCAACCCGGCACCGACGCCGCGGGAAGTCCGCTCCGGTGGTCACGGGCTGACCGGGCTCGCGGAGCGGGTTCGGCTCGCAGGTGGGACGCTGCGAACTGACCACCAGGTCGGCGAATTCCGCCTCACCGCGACGATCCCGCATCGCTCCAGCGGCCCTGCGCCCGGAGCCGACCGGCCATCGGTGGATCCCGAACGCCGCACCGGCAGCGAGGCATCCACGGCCCTGCGCCGGTTCCGCCGCAGGGTGCGCGCGACGGTGGTCGGTCCATTGATCGCCGTCGCGTTGGTACCGATGGGGCTGCTGCTGTTCACCAACTACCTCGAAATCCGGGACACATCGATGCCGGCCCCGGACTACGAGGTGCTTCGGATCGGGATGGCCGAAGCGGCCGTGCGAGCCCGATTGCCTCCCCACGAGTCCCCAGCCGCCGAGCAGTACGATCGGCTGCCCAGACCGACCGGGGCGAACTGCCTGTACTACGGCCAGCGCATCGGCTTCGGTACCGAAGGTTTCTACCGGCTGTGCTTCTCGTCCGGGAAGCTGATCGCGAAGGATGTCGTCGAACAGTGATCCGAGTGGTGGTCGCGGATGACGAGGCGCTGATCCGGGCGGGTATCCAGGCGGTGCTAGGCAACGACGACGACATCGAGGTGGTGGGTGACGCGGCCGATGGCCGTCAGGCCGTCGAGCTCGTGCTGCGCCACCGCCCGCAGGTCGCCGTCCTGGACATCCAGATGCCGGAGCTCGACGGGATCGCCACCACCGCCGAGGTGCTCCGGCTGGCGCCAGCGACAGCCGTGGTCATCTTGACCACCTTCGGCGACGACGAGTACATCGCCGGAGCTCTTGCCGCCGGTGCAACCGGATTCGTGCTGAAAGCCGGTGATCCGCGGGAACTGCTGCAGGCGGTCCGGGCGGTGACCGACGGAGCGGCGTTCCTCTCGCCGCGCATCGCCCACCGGGTCATCAAGAAGCTCACCGCGACCGATCAGCCCCGCCACCGCAGAGCGGCCGAGCAGATCGCGGAACTGTCCGATCGGGACCGGGATGTGCTGGCCCTGCTCGGGCGCGGACTGCCGAACGCGGCCATCGCCGCCGAGCTGAACCTGACCGAGGGCACGGTGAAGGTCTACGTCAGCTCGTTGCTAGCCAAGCTCGGGGTCGAAAACCGGGTCCGGGCCGCAATCCTGGCGTACGAAGCCGGACTGGTCGAACAGGGCTGAAACTTCCCGATCGGCCAGCCCGATTAACTTCGGTTAATCGCGACTGTTGACTTCCACCAATGTTTTCAGGGCTCGGCTCGCTGCTGGAATTTCCGCATGGCAATGGTGAAATCCCAGAATTCAGCCCTACCGGGATCGGAAATCCGCAGCAGGCGGTTGGCCGGTGCAGCTGCCCTGATCCGGTTCTGCTCCCGCTGGTCGTGGTTCGTGGAACGAGAAATCGGATTCCTGGACGGTTTCGTGCGGCCGGGCTCGGTGTGCATCGATGCGGGCGCGTCGTACGGGAGCTATTCGCTTCCGCTGGCGCACCGGGTCGGTGTGACCGGACGCGTGCACAGCGTTGAGCCCATTCCGGTTTCCGCGCGGTTGCTGTCGCGCTTCGCCCGGCTGTGCGGAGCGACGAACGTCGTGGTCCACCGAGCGGCGTTGGGCCGGACCGGCGGCACCGGGCACATGAGCCAGCCCCGCCGGTTCGGCGTCGCGGTGAGCACGCGGAGCTTTCTGACCACGGACAGCCGGGGCCGGGGTGCCAACGCGGGGTTCCCGGCCGAGCGGCTGATCGGCACCCGCGTCACGAGCATCGATCAGATCCGCGACGACCACGGCCTCACCGGGGTTGACTTCATCAAGGCCGACGTGGAGGGCAACGAACTAGCGGTTCTCGAAGGAGCTCGCGAGACCCTGGCGGCACACCACCCGGTGCTGTTGCTGGAAATAGAACAGCGACACGTCGAGAAGTACGGCGCCAAGGCCGATGACGTCCCGGCCTGGTTGGCGGACTACGGCTACACCATGTACGTGCTGCGCCGCGACCAGTGGCAGCCAGCCGAGCGAATCACCGGAGCTTTTCGCAACTACCTCTTCACAACCGAGGTCGACGCGTCATGAAAACCATGTCGCAGCAGGAGAAGAGCATCCGTCACGAGTCGTCTCGCGCACCACGCGCGCTCGTCGGGTTCGCGAAAGGGCCGCTGTTGCTCATCTTCGCCGCCGTGGTGCTGGTGTTGCTGGCGACCAGCGGTCGCTACGGCTACTTCGCCGACGAGCTCTACGCGTTGGCCGCCGGGCGGAGGTTGGACTGGGGGTACGCGGACCAACCTCCACTGGTTCCGCTGCTGGCGGTTGCCATGGACACGTTGCTGCCCGGTTCGGTGGTGGCTTTGCGGATTCCGGCGGCGCTGGTGACTGGCGCGGGAGTGTTCGTCGTGGCGCTGTTGGCCCGCGAGTTCGGTGGTGACCGTCGTGCGCAGGCGCTCGCGGCTGGCGCGTGGGCTGTCACCGTCCAGTTCGTCAGCGCTGGGCACATGCTCGTGACCTGGGCGTTCGATCCGTTCCTGTGGGCGGTGATCACGTGGCTGCTGGTGCGCTGGACCAGGCTTCACCACGAGGGCCGAGCAGCGGACGGCCTGCTGTTGTGGGCCGGAGTCGTGACGGCGGTCGCGTTGCAGGTCAAGTTCCTGATCCCGGCGTTCTGGGCATGCGCGGTCCTTGCGGTGGTCGCGACCGGGCCGCGCGAGCTGCTGCGTCGCCCGATGCTGTGGTGCGGGGCGGCGACCGCGCTGATCACCACGGTCCCGACGCTGGTCTGGCAGCACACCCACGGGTGGCCGCAACTGCGCATGCCCACCGCCATCGCCGCCGAGAACTGGTACGGCTGGCTGTTCGTGCCCTTGGCAGTGACTTGCGCTGGCGCGGTCGGTGCGGTCCTCGTCTGCTATGGACTGTGGCACCTCTTGTCCGCACCGGAACTGCGGGCCTATCGCTACTTGGGTTGGACCGCCCTCGGCGTCACCGCGGTCTTCTTCCTCGCCGAAGGCAGGCCGTATTACGTCGCCGGGCTGTACGGCCTGCTCTACGCCGTCGCGTCCGTCGGACTGCAGCGCCGTCGGGAAGCTGGGGCCCGACAGCGGTGGGTCGCCTGGCCCGCGTTCGGGGCGTCGGCGTGCCTGGCGCTCGCGGCGTTGCCGATCTTGCCCGCATCCGCGATCTCGCCGCACGACGTGTTCAGCAGGGGCAGCGTCGGATGGCCCAAGATCACCGCGATCGTGGCCGACACCTACCACCGCCTGCCGAGCGATCGCCAACGGACCACGGCCGTCCTCACCCACGACTACTGGTCGGCCGCCGCTCTCGATCGCTACGGCCCCGAGTTCGGAGTTCCGCGCCCCTACAGCGGGAGCCGGGGGTTCTGGTACCTGGGCCAGCCGCCAGACGACGCCGAGCAGGTCGTCTACCTCGGCGGCAACGAGCGCTACCTGCGCGCCTTCTTCCACGAGGTCCGGTTGGCGACCACCGTGCACAGCGGCCTGGAGGTCGAGACCTACTACGAGGGCACGCCCGTCTGGCTCGCCGCTGGCCCGAAGCAACCCTGGCCCCGGCTGTGGCCCCAGCTCAGGCGGTTCGGCATCTTCGACGGTTCCACCGGGTCCGGCAACGACGTCCCCGGAGGGGACGGTGCGCGCCACCTGGCGATGTCCCCGGACCGGGCGAATGCGGTGGGCGGCAGCCACGACCGGGTCATGACAGGTGTCGCGGGTTACCGCCCGGTAGTACCGTGGTGTGACCGGTAACACACGCTTGACCGGTAGGGGGAAGCGATGACCACATTCGCCAACAGCCACTCGACGCAGGTCGATGCCCAGCAGGCCCGGCAGGTCGCCGAAGAAGCCCGCGAAACCCGGTGGGACCGGCCGAGTTTCGGCAAGGAGCTGTTCCTCGGCAGGTTGCGGCTCGACCTGATCGACCCGATGCCCGAGGGCCGGGCCTGCCCCGAAGGCGAGGCGTTCCTCGAACGGCTGCGCGAATTCTGCGAAACCAAGGTCGACACCCACCAGATCGAGCGCGACGCCTGGATTCCGGACGAGGTGATCAACGGCCTGAAGGACATCGGCGCCTTCGGCATCAAGATCCCCGCCGAGTACGGCGGCCTGGGCCTGCCCGCGGTCTATTACCACCGGGCGCTGATGCTGGTCGCCACGGCCAACCCGTCGATCGGCGCCCTGCTGTCCGCGCACCAGTCGATCGGCGTACCGCAGCCGGTGAAGATGTTCGGCACCGAGGAGCAGAAGCGGCGGTTCCTGCCCCGTTGCGTTCGCGAGATCACCGCGTTCCTGCTCACCGAACCGGACGTGGGCAGCGATCCGGCGCGGCTGGCCACCAGCGCGGTGCCCAGCGAGGACGGCCGGAGCTACACGCTCAACGGGGTCAAGCTCTGGACGACCAACGGGGTGCTGGCCGATCTGCTCGTGGTGATGGCGCGGGTGCCGCGCTCCGAGGGGCATCGCGGCGGGGTCACCGCCTTCGTCGTGGAGGCCGATGCCGACGGCATCACCGTGGAGAACCGGAACTCGTTCCTCGGGCTGCGCGGCATCGAGAACGGCGTGACCCGGCTGCACGACGTGGTCGTGCCCGCGGCCAACCGGATCGGACGCGAGGGCGACGGCCTCAAGATCGCGTTGACCACATTGAACACCGGACGCCTGTCGCTGCCCGCGATGTGCGCCGCCGCCGCGAAGTGGTGCGTGCTGATCGCCCGCGAATGGTCGGCGAACCGGGTCCAGTGGGGGCGGCCGATCGGCGAGCACGAGGCGATCTCCGACAAGGTCTCGTTCATCGCCGCCACGGCCTTCGCGCTGGAAGCGGTGCTCGAAGTCTCCGGGAGGCTGGCCGACGCCGACCGGCACGACATCCGCATCGAAGCGGCGCTGGCCAAGCTCTACGCCTCCGAGCAGTCCTGGTTGATCGCCGACGAACTGGTGCAGATCCGCGGCGGACGCGGCTACGAGACGGCCGACTCGCTGGCCGCGCGCGGCGAACGCGGGGTGCCCGCCGAGCAGCTGCTGCGCGATATGCGGATCAACCGGATCTTCGAGGGCTCCAGCGAGATCATGAAGCTGCTGATCGCCCGCGAAGCGGTCGATCAGCACCTGTCGGTGGCTGGCGACATCATCGACCCGAAGGCCGACCTGTCCCGCAAGGCCCGCGCCGCGGCCCGCGCAGGCGGGTTCTACGCGCGGTGGCTGCCGACGCTGGTCGCGGGCCGCGGGCAGTTGCCGCGCGGTTTCGGCGAATACGGCCCGCTGGCCGGGCATCTGCGGTTCGTGGAGCGCGCCAGCCGTCGCATCGCGCGGCAGACCTTCTACGGAATGTCGCGCTGGCAAGGCAAACTGGAACACCGGCAGCTCTTCCTCGGCCGCATCGTGGACATCGGCGCGGAGCTCTACGCGATGAGCGCCAGTTGCGTGTTCGCCCGCTCGGCAGGCCAGGATCCCTCGGCGGTCGAGCTGGCCGACGCGTTCTGCCGCCAGGCGCGCCGCCGCGTCGAGACGCTGTTCCGGCAGCTGTGGCACAACACCGACGCCGCCGACCGGGGGCTCGCACGGCAGGTCCTGGACGGCCGGTACTGCTGGCTGGAGGACGGAATCCTGGACACCTCCTCGCCCGGACCGTGGATCGCCGAGGCGCTCGACGGTCCGTCGCAACGCAGGAACCTCCGGCGGACGGTGCCCCGCGCCTGACGCCCGGCGGTCCACAGTGCAGTCCAACGGTCGCCCCTATTGACCCAGCCGAGTGACGGCAGTTACATTCCCGCAGCAAAAATGACTTTTGCACGGTGAGAGCGGGAGCGGATGGCTGACTGGCATCGATTGGGATTCATGGTGCCCCGAGGCGGCTCCGGCCGAACCGCCGTCACGCGCTTGTCTGCCCACCGCCGACGGGGCAGAAGGGCGAGCGAATGAGTCAGGCGACGCGGCCTGAGCACGACGACGAGCGCCGCGACGGCGCGCGGACCGATGTCGGCGAGATCGTCGCCGCGCACGACGAGGAACGTCCGGCCCGGCAGTTGTCCCGCCGACCGGACCTGTTGGTCTACCTGGCCGCCCTCGCGGTCGCGGTGCTGGTGCTCAAGCAGGTCTTCTACCCGCTCACCAAGGGCAACCAGTACTACCTGGTGATCTTCCTCGGCTGCACGCTGCCGCTGGTCTTCCTGTGCTACCGACCGGGCGGGCGCCGCCCGAAGGGCGACCGCGACGACCCCGCGTGGTACGACTGGGCGCTGTCGGTGGTCGCGCTGCTGGTCGGGTTCTACCCGGTGCTGCCGTTCCCCTCCGGCGGTTTCGACGAATTCCTCAACCGGCAGGGTAGTCTGTCCACTTTGGACGTGGTGGCCGGTGCGCTGCTGCTCCTGCTCGTTCTCGAAGCGACCCGGCGCACCACCGGTTGGATCCTGCCGGTGATCTGCGTGGCGTTCATCGGCTTCGCCTACTACGGCGGATATCTCCCGCAGAACTGGGGAATCGCGCACGCGGGCGTGGATTTCAACCAGATCATCAACGCGCTCTACAACGATGCCAGCGGTTTCTACGGCACCCCGCTGGACGTCGCGGCGAGCTACATCGTGCTGTTCACCATCTACGGTGCGGTGCTCAACGCCTCCGGCGCGGGCCAGTTCTTCGTCGACTTCTCCTTCGCCGCGTTCAAGCGCTCGCGCACCGCGCCGGGCCGCACCACGGTGCTGTCCGGTTTCCTGCTCGGCACCGTGTCCGGGTCGGGCACCGCGACGGCGGTCAGCCTCGGCGCGATCACCTGGCCGATCCTGCGCCGCGCTGGCTATCCGCAGGACAACGCGGGCGGTCTGCTGGCGGCCTCCGGCATCGGCGCGATCCTCTCGCCACCGACGCTCGGTGCGGCGGCGTTCATCATCGCCGAATACCTCCAGACCTCCTACCTGTCGGTGCTGATCTGGGCCATGATTCCAACGGTGCTGTACTACCTCGGCATCGTGTTCGCGGTCGAGGCCGACGCCCGCCGCTTCGGTGCCAAGCCGGTCGACACCGAGCACGGCAGCGCCTGGCGACTGCTGCTGCGCGGCGGATACCACTTCCTGTCGCTGGCGATCATCGTGGTGTTCCTGGCCATGGACATCCCGCCGTTCGCGGCGGTGGTCTACGCGACCGGAGTGGCCGCACTGTTCGCGCTGATCTCGGGACTCGTGCAGGCCGAACACGGGCCGGGACAGGCGGTGCTGAAGTGGCTGCGGGACATCGTCGATGCGCTGTCGAACGGCGTGCGCGGCGCGCTGCCGGTGGTGGCGGTGTGCGCGGCGGCCGGGATCATCACCTCGACGATCACCAAGACCGGCCTGGGGCAGGAACTGGCGGACGCATTGGTAGAAGCCGCCCAGGCGATCACCAGCAACCCGACCGCGATCCTGGTGCTCACCGTGGTGTTCTCCGCGCTGGCCGTCGGCGTGCTCGGCCTGGCGGTGCCGGTAACGGCGTCGTTCATCATCGCCTGGGTGGTGATCGGCCCGGCTCTCGGCGCGCTCGGCGTCGCCGATGCCGAACGGGCCATGTTCATCTTCTACTACGCCGTGCTGTCCGAGGTGACCCCGCCGACCGCGCTGGCCGCGGTAGCCGCCGCCGCGATCACCGGCGGCCGGATCACCGGCACGATGATGCAGGCGTGGAAGTACACGCTGCCCGCGTTCCTGGTGCCGATCGCGTTCGTGCTGACCGACAACGGCTCGGCGTTGCTGCTGCAGAACGACCCGCTCACCGTGCTCTGGGTCGCGGCAGCGTCCATTGTGGCCGTTGCCGCGCTCAGCGTGGTGACCGGTGGTTGGCTGTTCGGTCCGGTCAGCGGCCCGGTCCGAGCGCTGTTCGCGCCGGGCGCGTTGTGCCTGCTGTACTTGGAGCCGCTGGCGGTGGCGATCGGACTCGGGTTCTGCGTGCTGGGCGTCGTCGCACAGCTGGTCCTGCGCCGCAGGGAAACGATCAAGGAGGTTCGTGATGCGGATTAAGGCATTACTGGTGACCGCCGCGGCGGCGATGCTCGTCGTGTCGGGCTGCGGCGGCAAACAGGTGCAGGACGCCCCGGCAGGTGCGGGGCAGGCTTGCGAGGCATCCGATGGCCGGTTGACGATCGCCACCGGCAACACCGGCGGCGTGTACTACGTGCTCGGCGGCGGCCTGGCCCAGCTGATCAGCAACAACACCAAACTTCGTGCCACTGCGGCGGAAACCGGCGCTTCGGTGCAGAACATCCAGCAGTTGGTGGCCGGGGACTACGACATCGCGTTCACCCTCGCCGACACCGCCGCCGACGCGGTGCAGGGCAAGGACAGCTTCGCGGGCCAGCCGCAGAAGATCCAGGCGCTGGCTCGGATCTACCCGAACTCGACGCAGGTCGTGGTGCGCGCCGACTCGGGGATCAACAGCGTCGCCGACATGCGCGGCAAGCGGATCTCGACGGGTTCGCCGAAGTCCGGCACCGAGGTGATCGCCAACCGGGTGCTGTCCGCCGCCGGGCTGAACCCGGACACCGACATCCAGGCGCAGCGCCTCGCGCTGGGCAAGGCGGTGGACGGCATGAAGTCCGGCACCGTCGACGGCCTGTTCTGGTCCGGCGGTCTGCCGACCCCGGAGATCACCGATCTGACCACGTCGCTGGGCGGTGCGGTGAAGTTCATCGACATCACCCCGCAGCTGCCCGGTCTGAAGCAGATCAGCGAGGTCTACGAGACGAGCACGATCCCGGCGGCCACCTACAAGCTGCCCGCGGACGTCCCGACGGTCGTGGTGCCCAACCTCCTGGTGGTCCGCGACGACTTCCCGGCGAACAACGCCTGCGCGATCACGAAGCTGCTCTTCGACAAGCGCGCGGACCTGGAGCAGGTCCACCCGTCGGCCAAGGAGATCACGAAGGAGAACGCCGTCAAGACCGACCCGGTCCCGCTACACCCCGGAGCTCAGCAAGCCCTCGGCGGCTGACGTTCGCGGCGAAAAGTCGTGAGGTCTCGCCGTTATTCGATCACCCCGCGCGCCCGCCACTCACTCCGCCGGGTGGGTAATGTGGCCCGGCGCGAGTCCCGTTTCATCGTCGGGGTTCGCGCCACATTCGGTTGGGGATCGCGAGCCGCCGGGTAGGGCGATCGGCTCGCCGCACGGGTGGAAGCCGCGACCGCTCGACGGGGTCGCGGACTTCCTCCCCGACCGGACCTCAACGACTCGCCACGAAGCGGCTGCGCGGGACGTAGCGGGGCACGTACCGCAGCAGCAAACCCGCGCCGAGCAGCCCGAGCACGCCCATGCCTGCTCCGGCGAACCCGACACCGATCAATGCGGTCAAACCGGACACGGTGACCGGTCCGACCGCTTGCCCGAAGTCGCCGGTGAAGCGCCAGGCGCCGAGGAAGGGAGCTGGACCGGGTTGTGGCGCGAGGTCCGCGCCGAGCGTCATCAGGATCCCGCTGCTGGTGCCGTTGGCCAGCGCCAAGCCGATCGCGACGATGGCGAACGTGGGCACGTCGGCCACTATGAACAGGGCCAGGTGGCCGATGGCCAGTCCAACCATCGACGGCACCGCGGCCCAGGTCCGGCCGAATCGGTCCATGATCTGGCCTGAACTGTACGAGAGCGCGAAATCGATCCCACCAGCGATGCCGATGATCATCGCAGTGGTCGAGGGCGGCAGTTCCGCAGCGACCGCAACCAGCGGCAACACCACCATCCGAGACGCCCGGAGCCCGCCGATCAGCGCGGCGCAGCTGCCCATCCGAAGCAGCACCCCGCGGTGACGCACCAGCGTGGCGAGCAAACCCTGGCGGTGCTCGGGCTCGGTGACCTCCTCGGCCGCCGCGGTCCCGAGGTCCTTCGTGCACAGCAGCAGGATCAGCGTGGCGACCGCGAACGCGATGTGGATCAGGAACACCGACCGCTTGTCCGGGGTCACCATCAGCACGAGCACGGACAGGAACGGGCCGATGAAGTAGCCCGCCCGGAACAGCCCGCCGAGCACGCTCAGCGCTCTGGCCCGGTAGCGCAGCGGCACGCTGGTGGTGATGAACGCGTGCCTGGCCAGCGCGAACACGGCGGTGGCCAAGCCGACGAGGAAGACGCTCGCGCCCAGCATCCACGGGCTCACCGAGAAGTAGCAGCCGAGCAGCCCCAGCACGGACACCAGGGACGCGATGATCATCGCCGTTCGCTCGCCGAGGCGGTGCACGAGCGCGCCGCTGGGCACGTCGCCGATCAGCTCGCCGACCATGATCATGGCGCCGATCAGCCCGAGCACACCCAGGCTCGCCCCCTGATCAGCCGCGATGAGCGGAATCATCGGAATGATCGCGCCTTCGCCGGTGGAGAACAACAGGGTTGGTCCGAAGGCCGCGATCGCAACGGTTCTCAGCTCGAAAGGCCGCTCGTCTGCCTGCAATGTGTTGTTGACTCCTCGCTGTGCACGCCCAAGGTCGGGCCTACTCAGCTTGCCAGACGGCGCATACCTGCGGGAACACGAGCGTGCCGCCGAAAAGCCCCATCGGAACGTGAAATTCGTTACTCCACAGGCAACAAGTTACCCGCCGTGAGCGATCGTGTTCGCTCCGAGCAGCGGTTTTCAGAGTCCTAAATAGACCGGACCAGCCGTGCTCACTGCGGAACTCCGAGCTGCCGGAAGAGGTCCGCGATCCGCCGGTGGGTGTCGGCCACCGCCTGCTGGACCGGAACTCGCTTCTGCAGGATCTCGGCCATCATGTCAGTGAGCAGGTAGCTCTGCAGCACCGCCTGCCGACCGGCGCTGGGCGCCTGCGGGAACCGCAGTCCGGTGCGAGTCTCGATGGGCAGTGGCTGGGTCATCAGTTCGCGGATGGTGCGGAACGCCGGGTCTCCGTCGCGGTAGAACGGGTCGGAGTCCCACACGTTCTGGTAGACGGGCATCACCAGGCCGTCGGAAACCCGCGCCATGGACAGCAGCGGCGGTCCGGCGACCAGGTACTGGGCGACCACCTTGGCCAGTCCGGGGTTGCGCGCACCGTTGAACACCACCAGGGCGTGGCAGTCGCCTGTTTCGATCGGCCGGTCGGTGGCCGGTCCGGCCAGCCCGACCAGGGTGGCGGTGTTGGGGTAGACCGGGTTTCCGGTCACCTTCGAGTCCGCGTAGACGCTGAACTGGTTCTGGGTCAGCCCGATGACTCCGGCGAGCCATGCCTCGTTGTTGCCGCTGTCGGTCCAGCTCTCGATGCCCGGCGGCCGCATCGCCGCGTAGCGCGGGTTGGCGTAGAGGTCGGCGAGGAACGAGATCGCGTCGACCGTTTCGGGCGAGTTGAAGATGACCTGGCGCCCGTCGTCGGCGACGATCGAGCTGCCGTAGCCGTTCATCACCCGTTCGATCATGGCATTGCCGTCGCCGCTGCGGTTGATGGTGATGCCCCAGCCGTAGCGGTTCTTGCCTGGATCGCTGATTTCCAGCGCGATGTCACGTGCGTCGGCGAGGGTGCGCAACTGGTCGAGGGGAATGCCCTTCTCCGCCAGCCAGTCCTTGCGCACCAGGCTGCCCTGGCCGATGGAGTAGTAGGGGATCCCCCACCACGCGCCGTCGATCATGGCGGTGCTGCGGGCCACGTCCGCGGGCTTGCCGTGCTGTTGTTCCAGCTGTGCCACCACATCCGAGACATCGGTGAGGTCGCCCAGGTCGCGGAACTGCGCCACGAACCGGCTCGCGGAGAAGAATGCCAGGTCAGGTCCATTGCCTGCCTTGACCGCCGCGTCGGTCTTGGCGACGGCGTTGCCCGCGTCGCCTTCCAGGAAGGAATTCTTGATCGTCGTCCCGGTGCGATCGGCGAACGCGCTCAACGCCGTTTCCAGCGCCTGGTTCGCGGTCTTGGCGTAGGTGCGTTGCGAGAGCACCGTCAGCGACGTGCCTTTGAACGGCTGCGCCGCCGCGACCAGGTCATCCGGGACGGTCGGCGGTGCGGCGGCAGGGGCGGATCGGCCGCATCCGGTCAGCACCGCCGCGCCCGCCACCCCGGCGCTGACGAGGAACTGGCGTCGACTCCACGGGTTTCGTGACCTCATCGCGCCCTCCGGCGTAGTTCGCCCGATGATCAGCAGTGCGCGGACACCACGGCTGCATTCGCGCCGGAACGCGTTCGGCCGTTTCGAGAAACCGTTCGGATGAAAGTGAACTTCACGCTACGATTCGATGGCGGGCCTGTCAAGAAGGGATCTTCGCATCCAAAGAGTGTCCACACTGGACTTTCTGGGGACAACGTGTCCGGTCAATCTGGCGCGTCGCGCGGCCACCAGACGGCGACAACGGGAATCGCCAGTGCCAGCAGCGCGGCCGGAAGCAGGAATCCCAACGCCGCATCGGATCGGTAAAGCTCGGTGAAGGCCGCGGGTGCGGCCGACATCCCGAGGAACCGCAACGCGGTCACCACCGAGATGATCGCGCCACGACCGCTGGTTCCGCCGACGAGCACCGTGGCGTGGATGCCGACCAGGATCAACTGACCGCAGACCCCACCAACCGCCCACGCCACGACGATCACCGGCAACCACGCGACCAGTCCGATCGCCCCGACCGACAGGGCCCCGACGAGCAGCCCCGCGCACACGATCGCGCGTTGCGCGAAGCGGTCCACCGCTCCCCCGGTCAGCCGGGCGCCGATCACCCCGGCCACGCCGTAGGCGGTGAGCACGAGGCCGCGAGCGCCGGGACTCAGCGAAAACGCATCGTCGAGCCGGAACGAGACCAGGAAGGGCAACCCTGCCAGACATGCCCACGCGACGAAGGCGACGCCGCCGATCAGCAGCACCGAAGACCGCCAGGCGCCCCGCAGCGCCACCGGAGCTCGCGGCGAGCCATCGTGCGACTCACCGGGCAGCGGGCTGACCGCCAGCACCCCTGCCACTAGGGCGAGCCCGACGAAGGCCCACTGCCAAGCCCCTTCGGCGGCGATCCCGCCGAACAGCGGCGCGGAGGTCTGGCCGACGGCTTGCATCGCGCCGTAGGTGCCGAGTGCTCGGCCGAGGCGGTCCTTGGGCGTGACGGCGGCGAGTTTGGCCAGCAGCAGCGGCGTGGTGAACGCATTCGCGATGCCCTGCAACACCCGGCTGACTTGGAAGAGCCAGAACCACGGAGCGACGGCTGCCAGCAGTGCGACGACCGCATAACCGGCATAAGCGACACGGATGCTGCGGCTCAAACCCCAACGCTCGCCGAGACCTCCAGACACGAGCATGACAATCGCGAACGGCAGCAAGTAGGACGTCAGCGACGAGGCAGCGGTGCCCTGCGAGACCGCGAAACTCCTGCTCAACTCCGGCAACATGGCGGCGACGACGCCGGAGCCGAATGGTCCCAGCAGACCACCGATGTAGAGCGCGACCCGAGAAGTCAACGAACAACCGGCCGGATCATCAGCCACCGCCCTCCAACGGCCACCTCGCCAACAGTCGATCACAGCACCGCGGACGAAGTCGAGCAACCCGCTGGCCGATCGTCCCACCACGCGGACCGCCCGTCGGATGCGTCAAGCGGCGAAGCCGACCTCCCGGGCCTTGACGAGCGCGGTCACCGTGTCGTTCACCGGAGCCGCCAGACCGACGGTGGCCGCTTGCCGAGGAATCGCGCCGTTGATCACGTCGATTTCGCTGCGCCGACCGGCCAAGTGGTCCAGCAGCATCGAAGGCCGGGCATTCGGGATCTTCCCCCCGAGTTCCCGCACGTGCTCGACCGGGTCGCCGACCTGGAGCGAAATGCCGCGCGCCTGGGCGACCGCAACAGCTTCCTCGGTGCAACGACGCGCCACGTGCCAAGCCTCCGGGTGTGCGAGCACCTCGCCGATGGTCATCCCGGTCAGACAGGTGGAAGCGGAGAAGGCCACGTTCATGATCAGCTTCTCCCAGACCATCCGCTCAATGTCGTCGAAAACCTGGACGGCGAAACCGGCCGAGCGCCAGACCGACGCACCACGCTCCACGGCGTCGCCGGACAACCCGCCGTAGGCCCCGAACCGCACCATCTCCATGCCGTTGTGGTGCACGTGTCCGGGCGCCGTCAGCGAAGCGCCGAATCCACCGACGACCCCGACGGAAAGGCGTTCCGCACCAAGGACTTCCGCGACCCGATCGGCAGACCCGAGACCGTTCTGGATCGTCTGCACCACGGTCGACTCGCCCACCAACGCCTTGGCCGATCGAGCCGCATCCACCACGTCCGCCGCCTTGCAGGCGATGATCACCAGATCGCACGGTCCGATCCCGTCGGTGGTCGTGGCGGCCTGCAGGCGCACTGTCCGATCGCCGCTGGCACCCTCGACGCGCAGGCCGTTGGCACGCATCGCCGCCACGTGATCGGCCCACAGCGTGATCGCGTGGACCTCGTGCCCGGCATCGGCCATCAGACCTGCATAAACCGAACCCATTGCACCAGCGCCGACAACCGCAACTCGCGCCATTCCGAACCTCCCGCAACAGTTCCGATGCCGTGGTGAATCGTAATGCGCCGAGGAAGGGCGGCCAGGGGCGCTGGAATCGACGTTCGTTTTCCGGGCGTCATGGTTTGCCCGCCGGGGTTCTCGGGGTGGGGATGAGGTCCCGGAAGTCGTGATGGTGGGTGGCGGGTTGGGCTTGTCCGCCTGGTCGAGGTTTTCGTCTCTGGTCCACTGTGGGCGGTGGGATGAATACGGGCCGTCCGTTGTGGATGGCGATGTCCCACCGGGTGTTGTGGACGACGCGGTGGTGGTGACCGCACAGCATGACCATGTTGGACAGTTCGGTGGTTCCTCCGTCGATCCAGTGGTGGATGTGGTGCGCGTCGGGTGTTCCCGGCGGCCGATCGCAGCCGGGGAAGGCGCACACGCCGTCGCGTTGAAGAAGCGCGGCACGCAAGTGGGCGGGTGCGGTCCGCTTGCTGCGACCCACATCCAACGGGAGGCTGTCGCCATCGAGCACCATCGGCAACACCTCGCTGTCGCAGGCGATACGACGCACGTTCTCGGCGGTGATGGATCGGTCGGTGGCGCGCAGGTTGCCCGGCATGCCGTGGTCGGTGGTGAAGCCGAGTCCGCGTTGGAGGTCGGCGAAGTCGATGGTGACCGTCAGATGCGGCCGCTGACCCCCGACACGCGGCGTCTGGTCAGAGTCCAAAGCGAGATCGAGCAGGGCCGCGAACCCATCGGCATTGCGCTGCCCAGCGGTGCGGGGATCCTTCTCCCCGTCGGCTTCCGGGCGCGGAGCAGACAGCGGTTGCATCAATGCGGCGAATTTGACACCGGTTTCCCGATCCAGCCGAGCCTTGATGACCGTCATCCCGTCCCGCGCGGTCGTGTAGTGCAACTCCCGCGCCTCGTGCTGGGCTTCCTCATCCCGGTAAGCGCCGTCCTGATCGAGCAGATACCGGATGCGCTCCGCCACCTTCGCCAACTCACGCGGCGGCATTTCCCGTGCGTACGCGGCCAGAGTCGACTCCACCTCGCCAACCATGTGGCACCGGGCGTACTCGGGCAGTGCGCGTACTCCATCGACGATGACGCGAGCGTGTTCCACACTGATCGCGGCTTCGGACAGGGCCTGGGCGGTTTCGGGGAGCTCGGCGGGCATGGTCTCGCCGTACAGCGTGGCCCGGTCTTCGACGTTACGGGCCACGACCACGCGAGTTTTGGCGTCGCCGTGGTCGATGTTGAGCAACTCCCGCACCCACACGATCATCGACCTAGCCCCATGCTCGGCGAACAGTCCCCGATGCTCCGCCTCGGCGATCAACCGCAACTGTTCCACCATCGCCGTCCGCACAGCCTGCTCGGCCGCTTCGATCCCGGCGACGAGCTCGGCATCCGAGCACGACACCACCGACTGCGGAGGCATCGCCCCGGCAGCCGCGTCCTGTGCGTTCGTCAGTGGTGTCATACCCCTAATTCTCCCGCATTCGAACACGCATTCGCACGCTTTTTACAGTCACATGATCAGGTGAAAACCCCAACACGAACCGCGAAAACCACTACCCCACAACACGAAACGCCCACACGACACGCCGCAGGCGACCACATTCAACAACCAATCCCAGCTGACGCCCCACCACCACACATCAACAAATCACCAAAAACCCCTCGCCGCCAGGCGACCCCCCAGAACACCAATCCCAAACCCGCTCCACCACCGCCGAACGAACCACCCCACAGCTAAGACAACCCAACACCCAAAAGCCCCAACCACGCACCAAAAGCCGAACCCCGAGCCCAAAATTCGAACGTGAAAAACGGGAAACGCCCTGGGAAAAACCCGTTCACCCAACCAAAACCCACGTCTCCGCTGGCCAAGGCCAGCATCGCACTGCGCCATCACGGTGACACATCGGACAATTCTTGACCCCACCACGCCACCAAACTTATGGTCCAGACCATCGGTCAGCCGAGCCGGAACCCAGCTGACCGCTGGTCGTCGGAATGTCCCCTCTCCCCTTCCTCGGCCGAGTTCCACCCAGCACCGCCGATCAGGACTCGCTCGCCTGATGACGCGGTTTCCCAGCGGTTTCCCCGAAGGAGCTGAGATGAACAAGAAGCCGAAGCTCGCCGCGGCCGCGGTCGGTGCGGCCCTCGCCCCGTTCCTGGTGGTCGTTCCGACCGGCACCGCCAGCGCCCACGGCTACATCGATTCGCCACCGAGCCGACAGGCCCAGTGCGCCGCCGAGACCGTTCCCTGCGGCGCCATCAAGTACGAGCCGCAGAGCGTCGAGGGCCCCAAGGGCCTGACGAGTTGCAGCGGCGGTAACTCCGCCTTCGCCGAACTGGACGACGACAGCAAGGGCTGGACGGTGACACCGGTCGGCAACTCGGTGACGTTCAACTGGACGCTCACCGCCGCCCACTCCACCTCCACCTGGGAGTACTTCATCGGCGGCAACCGCGTCGCGGTGTTCGACCAGGGCGGCGAGCAGCCGCCGTCGCAGCTTTCGCACACCGTCGACCTCAGCGGCGTTAGCGGCCCGCAGAAGGTGCTGGCGGTTTGGAACGTCGCCGACACCGCCAACGCCTTCTACGCCTGCGTCGACGTCAACGTCGGCGGCAAGTGACCGGAGGTCCCCGAACGAACCGGGCCCGCGCTCCTCGGAGCCGGGCCCGGTTCGTTCGCGGCCTCACACCAGGGCGGGCATGCCGAATCTCGCGTCGATCCGGGACGCGCAGCGGACGATGGGGATGCTCGGTGGGGCCAGTCCGAGTTCGCCGAGCAGCCCGGAGTCGACGAAGTCCAGCAGTTCCGCCGAATCCAGCGCCCACGGTTCGTGCTGCACCGGGGTCCGCACGGTGCAGCCGTGCCAGGTCGAGTACATCCGCCAGCGCGCGGTGAGGAATCGGTCCGACTCGGTCGGGGCAACCCGGTCCCCGCGCCGGACGCGCAGGCGCAGTCCGACACCGGATCGTTCGACGTGATAGCCGATCTCGCCAGCAGAGGTCGAGCATTCGACCACCGACGTCCGGTACGGCAGGCGGGCCACCGCGCTCGCAGCTGTGGCGAAGACCGGGTTCGACGCCTCCATGGTCAGGAACGCCAGCCCGCGACGGCCTCGGCAGTCGACGACGTAGGTGCGCACGTTCAGCTCGGTCAGCCGCAACCGAACCGGGCAGCCCAGCAGGCTGGCGACCGACATCCGCAGGCCGACCAGTCCGATCCAGCTCGTTCCGGCGAACAGGTCGGGTCTGGTGCCTGGCGCCAACATGGGCGCGATTTCCCGTGTCTCGCAAGGCCAATGCATCAGCACGACATCGCGCCAGCACTGCCTGGTGAACGACCCGCGCGGGTGGTGCGGCGGGGTTAGCGTGATCGGTTCGGGTTCCACGACCTATCCGGTGACTCGCAACAGGGCGGCGTACAGCGTCAACCCCGGCCCGAAGGCGAGCGCCACGACGTGGTCTCCGGCATCGACTTCGCGGCGAGCCAGCAGTTCTTCGATCACCAGCAGCAGCGTCGCGGACGAGCAGTTGCCGTGCTCGGCCAGGACGGTGCGCGACGCCTGTAGCGCCGTGGGCGGCAGGTCCAGGGTGTGCTCGACGGTGTCCAGGATGCGCGGGCCGCCCGGATGCACCGCCCAGCCGCGGATGTCGGCGCGCTGCATCGCGTTGCGGGCCAACAGGTCGTCGAGCACCGCGCCGAGGTCGCGGGCCAGCAGGTCCGGCACCCGTGGTGACAAGCCCATCCGGAAGCCGAGATCGGTGATGTCCCAGGTCATGTGCGCGCTCGAGCTGGTGTCGGTGAAGGCGGCGAGGTCGACGACCGCGAGACCGGCCGCTCCCGGTTGCAGGACCGCGGCCACTGCCGCGTCGCCGAAAAGCGCGTGCGATACGACTTGTTGCGGGTCGTTGGTCGCGGGCTGGATGTGCAGCGAGGTCAGCTCGACGCACAGCAGCACTGCTGCTTGCCCGTGCGCGGCCACGAAGTCCGCGACTCCGCCGAGCGCGGGAAGTGCCGCGTAGCAGCCCATGTGGCCGACGAACAACCGCTGCAAGTCCGGGCGCAGCCCCAACGATTCGGCGATCTTGACGTCCAGGCCGGGTGTGCCGTAGCCGGTGCACGAGACGACGGTCAGCAGGCCGACGTCCTCGGCGCCGATGCCCGCGTCGGCCAACGCGGCGGCGACAGCCTGGTGGCCCAGTCGCGGGGCCTCCTCGTCGAACCGGCGCATCCGGGCCGCCGTGGACCAACCGGACAGGTCTTCCTTGATCGGGTTCGCCACGGTGTGCCTGCGGCGCACCCCGGCCGCGGCGAACACCTGCCGGGCGACGCGGCTGCCGCGGAAGTGCTGTTGGAAGAAATCCTCCCACAGCACCTGCTGTTCGACGGCGTCCGGCAGTGCGGAGCCGAGTCCGGCGATCATCGGGATCACCACCGCAGCGACTCGGGGTCGAGCGCGGCGGCCGGTGCGGCCGGGTCGGTGATCGGGAACGGCGACAACGGCTTTGCCCCCTTCTTGCGGCCGACTCCCTGGAACAGCACGGCGGTGGTGCGGATCGGGAGCATCCGAACGTTCCCCCGCCGACCGGCGGTCCATGCCAGCAGGTCCAGCAGCGAAGGGCGCACCCCTCGTAGCGTCAGCGCCACGCCGTGCCGGGCCGCTTCGGCGATCAACACGTCCCGGTCGACCAGCAGCGCGGGATCGTGCACCCCTGGCACCGCCATGCCCGGCAGGCGCTCGGCGATCCCGATCGCGAGCACCCGGCACAGCGCGGTCGCCGCCAGCGTGTCGAGGACCAGCAGGCCACCGGACCGCAAGAGGCGGCAGGCTTCCGCGACCGCGGTGCGCAGGTCGGTGACGTGTTCCAGGATCTCCCCAGCGACCACGCAGTCCGCGCACTCGTCCGGCAGCGGAACCGCGAGCACGTCCCCGACGACCGGCTGAACGCCGTGCCCGGCGGCCTGCCGCAGGGCGGTGTGGGACGTGTCCACACCGATGTGCCGGTAGCCCTTGCCCGCCACGTGCGGTGCGAGCAGGCCCGCGCCGCAGCCCAGGTCCACGAGCACCGCTCCGGTGCGCGGTGCGGTCGGGACGAGTGCCCCGCGAGCGGCGGCGAGCCAGTGCAACATCGCGAAGATGCCACGCGGTTGCCACCACTGATCGGCGAAGACCTCGTACAGCAAGGGGTCGTTGCGCCGCACGGTCCGGCCGGAGCGTGCCATACATCCCAGGCTGGCACACTCGGCCGGGTGCGGCACCTCGCAACCGCTTCCTCGCTGCTCCTGGCCTCGCATCCGGTGCCAGCGGTGGGCGTCACCGCGATCACCGCCGGGCTGGCCGCCACCGTCGGGCAAGGCGCTACCGGTGTGCTGGTCACGGCGGCTGCGGTGTTGGCCGGGCAGTTGTCGGTCGGTTGGCTCAACGACCTGGTGGACGCGGACCGCGATGCCCAGGTCGGTCGGCGGGGCAAGCCGGTGGCTGCCGGGACGATCTCCCGGCGCGCGGTGCTGGTCGCCGTGCTGTTGGCGGCTCCGATGGCCGTGGTGCTGTCGCTGCCCTTCGGCGGACCGGCGACCGCGGCGCACTTCGTCGCTTTGGTGTCGGCATGGGCGTACGACCTCGGGTTGAAGGCGAGTCCGCTTTCGGTGCTGCCCTATGCCTTGTCGTTCGGACTGCTGCCCGCGTTCGTGACCTTGGGCAGCACGGGGCCGCCACCGATGTGGCTCGTGCTCGCCGCGGCGCTGCTGGGTTCGGCCGCGCACTTCGTGAACGTGTTGCCCGACCTCAGCGACGACGCGGCCACCGGGGTGCGCGGCCTGCCGCAGCGGCTTGGCGCGGTGAAAAGCACTGTGGCGGCGTCGTGCCTGGTGTTGGCCGCGTCGGCGACCATGGCGCTCGGTCCGCTGCGCGTGGGCTGGCTGCTCCTGCCGCTGGCCGTGCTCGTGCTCGGTGCGGGGTTCGTGCTCGGCCGCCGTCCGGGGTCGCGCACCGCGTTCCACGCGGTCGTGCTCGTCGCACTGCTCGACGTCGCAGTGCTGCTGACCACCGGTATCGAGCCGGGTTGACCGAATCCACTGTGGACGAAACTGGCGAATTGGTCGATGTGGGCGAACCCGGACACAGTGGACCACTTCCCGACGCGCAACCCGCTGTTGTTTCCTTCGTGATGTCGGTCGGGTATCCAGGTCAGGTGACCGAGTTGGTGCTGGGCCCCTTGCTGCGCTACGTCGACAACACTCGCGCCACCGTTTGGGTGGAGACCGACGGCCCCTGCACTGTCTCGGTGCTGGATGCCTCGGCGCGCACCTTCCAGGTCGGTGGCCACCACTACGCGCTGGTCATCGTGCGGGATCTGGACACCACCGCCCCGTACGAGGTGCGGTTGGACGAACGCGTGGTCTGGCCGGAGCCCGGCAGTCCGCCGAGTTGGATCCGGCCGGTGCCGAGATCGGCGAAGTTGCGGTTGCTGTTCGGCTCCTGCCACTTCGACCGCCCCGAAGACGCCAGGCTCCGCAACGCACTGGGACCGGACGCGCTGACCGCCTATGGCGCCCAGTTGGCGCGAACGCCCGAATCCGACTGGCCCGATGCCCTGCTGCTGCTCGGCGACCAGGTCTACGCCGACGAGACCACTCCGGAGTTGCAGCGCGTCCTGCGCGCCCGGCGCGATGTCCGGCGACCGCCCGGCACCGAGGTCGCCGACTTCGAGGAGTACACGCTGCTGTACCGGCAGGCATGGCGTGACGCGGGAATCCGGTGGCTGCTGTCGACGGTGCCGACGATGATGATCTTCGATGATCACGATGTGCGGGACGACTGGAACACCTCCCGCGAATGGCGGGTGCGGATGGCGCGCGAGCCGTGGTGGCCGGAGCGCGTCCTCGGCGGACTGATCTCCTACTGGATCTACCAGCACATCGGCAACCTCAGCCCGGACGAACTCGACCGCGACGAGACCTACCAGCAGGTGCTGGCCGCCGGGCGGTCCGGTGATGCCCTCCCGGTGCTGCGCGAGCACGCCGCGCGCGCCGACACCGAACGGGACGGGGAGAAGGGCGCGCGGTGGAGCTACTACCGCGACCTCGGCCCGGCTCGGCTGGTCGTGCTGGACACCCGCTGCGGCCGAATCCTGGAAACCGCCGAACGCGCCATGCTCTCCGACGGCGACTTCCGATGGCTGCGCAAGACCGCCGACAGCGACCGCGAACACCTGGTGCTCGCCTCATCGCTGCCGTGGCTGCTGCCGCACGCGGTGCACCACATCCAGTCCTGGAACGAGCTCGCGTGCACCGACCTCGGTCGGCTGCCGAAGCTCGCCGAAACGCTCCGGCAGTTCGGCGACCTCGAACACTGGGCCGCGTTCCGGACCTCGTTCGACCGGCTCACCGCGCTCATCCGGGACCGCGCCGACGCGGCTTCCGCGCCAGCGACGATCAGCGTGCTCTCCGGCGATGTGCACCACAGCTACCTGGCCGAGGCCGAGTTCACGCGCCCGACCCGATCACGCGTGCTCCAGCTGACGTGTTCACCGCTGCACAATCCGGCGCCGCGCGTGCTGCGCGGACCACTGCGCGCAGCGTGGACGGCACCCCTGGCAGGGCTGTTCCGACGGCTGGCGGAACGGGCCGGTGTCGCGCCACTACCGGTCGAATGGCGCAAGAGCGCCGGTCCGTTCTTCGGAAACGCGATCGGCGAGCTGGATTTTGACGGTCCGCGCGCGGAAGTCCGGCTGCTGGAGGCGGCCAGCGAGCGGCGGCTGACCACGGTGTGCCACGAGCAGCTGTCCTGACTATCCGTTGTGGACAGTGCCGGTCAGGGTGGCGAAGGCGATGATGTTGTCGCGGTAGCTGCGGGCGGCGTGGTCGAACGAGCCGCCGCAGGTGATCAGCCGCAACTCCGGGCCCGCGGTGTCGCCGTAGACCTCGTCGGCCGGGAAACCAGTCTTCGGCGGCTGCGACATGCGCTGCACGACGAACCGGGCGACCTGCCCGTCCTGGCGGCCGATGAGGATCTCGTCGCCGGGCTGGAGTTCCCGCAGCCTCGCGAAGATGCCGTCCTGGCCGTCACCGTTGACGTGCCCGAGGACCACCGCCGGGCCGACTTCGCCGGGGGTCGGGCTGTACTGGTACCAACCGGCCTGCATCGGCTGGTGCACGGACGGCACGGCCACCGTTCGGTCCGGGTTGAGCCCCAGCGGGATCAGCGACGACCGGGCGCCGATCCGGGGAACGTCGATCCACGTCGGCTCCGACGGCGGCAACGCGGCTGACGTCCGGACTGATGTCTGGGCCGGTGGTTGGGCCGAAGCTGGCGAGGCGAGGTCGACGGACTCACCAGCCGCTGAGCAGCCGGACAGGACCAGGGACAGGGCGAGGGCCACGAGGGCCGGGGTGGCCGCGACCCTGCCGCGGCCACCCCGGTTTCCCCGTGCGCGGGGATGCACGCTCATCCAGCTGCCTCAGTTCGCCGCCGCACGCCGCCGACGCAGCGCCAACGCGGCCCCACCGCCAACAGCGATGACGCCTGCGGCAGCACCGCCGACAGCGACCGGGTTGATCCCCGATTCCTCCGGTCCTCCACCGGTCTGCGGTGCACCCACCGGCCGCTGCGACACCTGCCCGCGCGTCGGCTCGGCCGTTGGCCGCGCCACGTCCGGCCGCTGCGACGGCACGGGTCGCGCCTCCGGCGGTGCGGGCCTCGTCTCCCCCGGTGCGGGTCGGGTCTCCGGCGGCGCGGGCTGCTGCGCGGCGGCCGGTGGTTGCGCATCGGTGCCGTCGGCCCAGCTGATCGGCGCCGCCAGCGGCAGCGCCGCCGCACCGAGCAGGGCTGCGGCTGCGCAGGTACGACCAAGCTTCATCGATCGCGTCCTTTCCATTCGAGGAGTTCGTCCGGAGCGCCGGACACCGCACAGCTTCCAGCGGGGTTTTCAAGATCCCGTCTGATCGATGTGAAGAAGCTGTTCGATTCCCCGGCGGTGCGGCGGATTGTGAAGATCCTGTTCAGACCCGGTCATGGTTCGGTGGGCGGATCAACTGGCGCGGCAGCGGAAGGCGATAATGCGCGAGTGAGCGCACAGGTCCTGGTCGCCGAGGACGACCCGAAGCAGGCCGAGCTGATCCGGCGTTACCTGGAACGCGACAACCACCGCGTCGTCGTCGTGCACGACGGGCGCGCGGCGATCGACGAGGCGCGGCGGCGCGAACCCGACCTCATCGTGCTCGACGTGATGATGCCCAAGGTCGACGGTCTGGACGTCTGCCGGATCCTGCGCGCCGAGTCGGAGGTGCCGATCGTGCTGCTCACCGCCCGCACCACCGAGGAGGACGTGCTGCTCGGGCTCGACCTCGGAGCCGACGACTACGTGACCAAGCCCTACAGCCCGCGGCAGCTCGCGGCGCGGGTCCGCGCGATCCTGCGCCGGGTCCGCCGCGGGCAGGACCGCGGGCAGCAACCGTTGCGGGTCGGGGACCTGGTGGTGGACCCGCAGCGCCACGAAGTCACGCTGCGCGGCGCACCGCTGGACTGCACGCCCGCCGAGTTCCGGATGCTCGCGGTGCTGGCCGCCGAACCCGGTCGCGCCTTCACCCGCGGCCAGCTGCTCAGCCAGGCATTCGGCATGGACCGGTTCATCACCGAGCGCACCATCGACGTGCACGTGATGAACTTGCGCCGCAAGCTCGAACCCGATCCCCGGCGGCCGGTGCACCTGCTCACCGTGTACGGCGTCGGCTACAAGCTCCAGGACATCGCTGGTGATAGCGCGTCGGCATAGTCTGCTGGCCAGGCTGCTGGCGATGTCAGTGGTGGTGGCCGGTTGCTCGATCGGGGCCACCGCGTGGCTGGCCGCGCAGAGCACCAGCGGTGCGATCAACCAGGAACTCGGCGAAACGCTGGCCACCGACGCCAAGATCTACGATTCGCTGCTGGGCTACGCGGCCACCCATCCGCAGTGGTCCGGGGTCCAGCAGGTGGTGTCCGAGCTCTCCGCGCAGACCGGGCGCCGCATCACGCTGACCAACCCGGCGCACCTGCCGATCGCCGATTCCGGTGACGCGCAGGACGCCCCGTTGCCGAAAACCCCGTCGGCGGTGGTCGATCCGCTCGCCGTCGATCCGGTGCTCAAGCCCGACGCCGCGGCCGCGGGCATCGACCCGCGCGCGGTCGGCCCGTACCGGCTGACCGAGGCGGAACGCGCCGATCTGCGCCAAGCCGCGCAACGGCAGGTGTCGTGCTTGCGCCGGTACGGCAGCGACGGTGTGATCGTCGAACTGCCCAACGGACGTTCGACGGTCCAGGTCACCACTGCGGTCGCCACGACGGAACCGCAGCCCAGGCAGACCGCGCCGCCAATCCGGTCCGTCGCACCGAGACCGGGTGCCGTGCCCGCCCCACCCAGCGTCGCGCCAGCTCTGCCGCCGACCGCTTCCGTCCGGCCGAGCGAGGCATGTTCCGACCCACCGGCCACCACCGAGACCGAAACCAACGCGAACGCCGAACTGCTGACCTTGGTCAACGCCTGCCTGACCCGGCAGGGCCTGGCTCCGCTGCCCGCCAGAGCGGCGACGACCAACTCGCCGGAGGGATTGAGCTCGTCGCCGGAGGACAAGCGCTGCGTGGACGCCGGGCGGCGGGAACAGCTCGGCGGCTACGTCTCACCGGCGGCCCAGCTGTTCATCACCCGTCCCGGCGGAGACCGCGCCTCGACCGATCTGTCCACTGTGGGCACGTCGCGGATCGCCTGGACGGCGCTGGTGGTCCTGGTGCTCACCGTCGGTCTGACCGCGCTCGCCGCCAGCCGCCTGGTGCGGCCCATCGCGGCGATCACCGCGGCGGCGCGGAAGATGGGCGGCGGGGACCGGTCGGCGCGGGTGGACACCAGGGCGCGCGGCGAGATCGGCGAGCTGGCGGCGGCGTTCAACGCGATGTCCACGCAGGTCGAACGCACCGAAGCGCAGCGCAAGACGATGGTCAGCGACATCGCCCACGAGCTGCGCACCCCGTTGGTCAACGTCCGCGGTTGGCTGGAGGCCGCCCAGGACGGCGTCGCCACCCTGGACCAACCGCTGGTGGCGTCCCTGCTGGAGGAGACCCTGCTGTTGCAGCACCTGGTGGACGACCTGCAGGATCTCGCGCTCGCCGACGCCGGAAAGCTGCGGGTGTATCCGGAGCCGGTGCACGTCGGCGCCGTCCTGGAGCAGGTCGCCGCGGCGCATCGGGGCCGAGCCGAGGCGGGTGGTGTGGCGCTGGCCGCCACTGTGGACGGCGACCCCGACCTCACCGCCGACCCCACGCGGCTGCGCCAGGCGTTGGGCAACCTGGTGTCCAACGCGCTGCGCTACACCGCTGCCGGTGGGCGGGTCGCGCTTTGGGCGCGGCGCGTGGGCGACGAGGTGTTGATCGACGTGGCCGACACCGGAGTCGGCATCAGCGCGGACGCGCTGCCGCACGTCTTCGACCGCTTCTGGCGGGCGGAGAAGTCCCGCACCAGGCATGCCGGTGGTAGCGGCCTGGGGTTGGCGATCACCCATCACCTCATCGACGTGCACGGCGGCCGGATCGAGGTCCGCAGCACGGTCGGCGTCGGCACCACCTTCACCCTCCACCTACCGGCGCCTACACTCGAAAACACTACAAGTAACTGACGTTCGGAGGTACTTGCGTAGCATGTCGGCCGATGTGCCGGGCCCGGTGGTGAGCCGCCGCCGGGAGGTCAGCCACGCCAGCGCCCGATCACTGCTGATGACGGTGCTCGGCGAGTTCGTGCTGCCGCGGGACCAGCCGGTGTGGACCGCAACGCTGGTCGAATCGCTGGCGATGTTCGGCATCGAGGAGAAGTCCGCACGCCAGGCCCTGTCCCGGACGGCAGCGGAAGGCTGGCTGGAGTCGCAGCGCCGCGGCCGCCGGGTGCGGTGGTCGCTGACCCCGCAGGGGCGTCGGCTGCTCACCGAAGGCGCGGAACGCATCTACGGATTCGGCCGCGACGAGCGCGACTGGGACGGCACCTGGGTGGTCCTGCTGGTGTCCGTGCCGGAAGCCAAGCGCGACCTGCGCCACCAGTTGCGCACCCGGTTGACCTGGGCCGGGTTCGGCTCACCGATGCCGGGGGTGTGGATCAGCCCGGACCGGCGGCGCGAGACCGAGGCCAAGCACATCGTCGCCGAGTTGCTACCCGAATCGGCGGCGATGTCGTTCGTCGCGTCCTACGGCCAGCTCGGCGACGAGGCCGAACTCGTGGCGCGTTCCTGGGACCTGTCCGAAGTGGAGCGCCGCTACGCGGAGTTCATCGACGAGTTCACCGGCCTGGACCCGGGTCACGACGTGCTGCACGCGCAGATCCGGTTGGTGCACGAGTGGCGCCGGTTCCCGTTCCTGGACCCACGACTCCCGCTGCGGCTGCTCCCGCCGAATTGGCACGGCGTCAAGGCCGCCCAGCTGTTCCACGACAAGCACGACGCGTGGTGGCCAGCGTCCCAGCAGCACTGGGACGAACTCGTCGCGAAGGAACAGTGATCAACCGGCCTGCTGCACCGGTGCATCGGCCGCAAGCGTCTCGCGCAGCACGTTGCGGCGGATCTTGCCGGTGGCGGTGCGCGGCAGCGCGGCGAGCTCCACGACCGCGCGGGGCCGCTTGAAGGAGGCCAATCCGTCGCGGCACCAACGGATCAGCTCATCCTCATCGACGTGGCGGCCGGGCACCGGCACGATGCAGGCGACCGGTTTGTCCAGCCCGTCGGAGTCCGCCACGCCGACCACCGCGGCTTCAGCCACGTCAGGATGTTTGAGCAGCTGCGCCTCGACCTCGCTGGGCGCGACCCAGATGCCACCCGCCTTGATCATGTCGCCGAAGCGGCCGAGGAACGTGTAGGTGCCGTCGGCATTGCGCTGGTAGGTATCGCCGGTGCGCATCCACTCGCCCAGGAACACCTGCCTGCTGGTGTCGGCCCGGCACCAGTACCCGGTGGCCGCACTCGCCCCGCGCACGTACAGCTCCCCCGCCTGATCAGCCGCTTCGATCGGCACGCCTCGCTCGTCGCGAATCTGCACGTCGTAGCCGGGTACCGGGGTGCCCGACGAGCCAGGTCGGACCGCTCCTGGCCGGTTCGAGATGTAGATGTGCAGCATCTCCGTGGACCCGATCCCGTCGAGCACCTCGACGCCGAACCGGTCGCGCATGCCCTGGAACAACCGGGCGGGAAGCATCTCACCAGCGGAAACCCCTTGGCGCACCGAGGAGAACGCGTCGTCGGACACCTCGCTGGTCAACAGCGGAGCCCAGAAGCTCGGCGTGCCGAACAGCAGTGTCGCTCGGTCGCGACGGGCGCGGTCGGCGAACAACGCCGGGGTGGGACGTCCCGACTCCAGCACCGCGGTCGCGCCGACCGACAGCGGGAAGAACATGGAATTGCCGATCCCGTAGGCGAAGAACAACTTCGCCACCGACAGGCAGCGGTCCTCGGCGGTGATACCGAGCACCCGTTTTCCGTAGTTCTCCGCGACCAACTCGATGTCGATGTGCCGGTGCATGGCGGCCTTGGGCGCACCGGTGGTTCCCGAGGTGTACAACCACAGCGCCGGTGAATCCGGCCAGCTCGCATAGGGTTCGGCGGCGCCGTGGGCGAACAGCTCGTCCCAGTGGTGCCCGGTCACCCCGGCCGGCAGGCCGTCGGGGTGACCGCCGACCTGGACCGCGTGCCGCACTTCCGGCGCGCCGGCGACGGCTTCGGCCACCGTGCCACCGAAATCCGCACAGCCCAGCACGATCCGGGCGCGGGAGTCGGTAACCAGCGTGCGCAGTTCTCGTGCGGTGAGCATGGTCGACACCGGCACCGCGATCGCCCCGAGGTGCATCACGGCGAGAATCCCGGCGAACAGCTCGACGTCGTCGGCCATGCACAACAACACCCGGTCCTCGGGACCGACGCCCAGTGCGCGCAACCCGGCCGCGACGCGCCGAACGTCGTCGGACAGCTGCCCGTAGCTGACGGTCCGGTCGGTGGTGACGACCGCCGGATGATCGCCGCGACCGGCCAGCACCTGCCGATCGAGAAGATATTGCGTGGCGTTGAACAATCTCGTGGAGCTTGTCTTCGTTGACGAAGCTTGCGACATCGTCGGCCGCCTCCGGGTCAGGAAAGGTAGACGTATTCGTAGTCGAACGGTTTTCCGTTGATGCCGTTGGTCGGCGGCGCGACCCAGCTCGCGATCTTGCCGCGCTCGTACACCGGGTGCATCAGGGAGCGGACGAACGTCAGATCCTCGTCGGTGGGCAACCACTTGCGCCGCCCGGCCGCCCAGGTCTGCTCGTCCACGATCTCACCGCCGGGCGTGATGTGGTAGCCCGCGCACATCCCGACCTTGCGGTTGAAACCCGGATGCGGCAGCGCCAGCCGGTGCTCGATGCCGTGGTCGGCGAGGATCCTGTTCCACCGCTTCAGACCGGTCTGGCAGTCGGCGATGTACTCGCCACGCAGGTCGAAGTTCAGCGCCAGCAGCGTCTGCACCTCTTCCTGCGTCCAGGTGCCGTCCGGGCAGGGCTTGTCCAGGAACGTGCTGTCGTCGGTGAGCTGGTGGTCGTCCTTGCGGCGGGTCTCCTGCCAACGCCCCTTGAGCCCAGCGGTGAAGTAGTTGGCCGCGTTGGTGGAGGTCTCGCCGCCGAAGAGGTCCAGCGAGACGGTGTAGTGGAAGTTGATGTACTTTTGGATGATCTCCAGCGGCACTCCGCCGTGCGGACCGATGTCCAGGGTGTCGTGCTCCCGGATCAGTTCTGCGCTGCGGGCGACCACCCGATCCACCCCGGTGGTGCCGACGAACATGTGGTGCGCCTCTTCCTTGAGCATGAACTCGCAGGTCCGCGACAGCGGATCGAAGGCGCTCTCCTTCAACGTGCCGAGCTGGTACTTGCCGTCCCGGTCGGTGAAGTAGGTGAACATGTAGAAGGCCAGCCAGTCGGCGGTTTCCTCGTTGAACGCACCGAGGATCCGCGGCGTGTCCGGGCTGCCCGAGTTGCGGTGCAGCAACCCCTCGGCCTCTTCCCGGCCTTCCCTGCCGAAGTAGGCGTGCAGCAGGTACACCATGGCCCACAGGTGGCGGCCCTCTTCGACGTTGACCTGGAAGAGGTTGCGCAGGTCGTACAGGCTCGGCGCGGTCAGACCCAGCAGTTTCTGCTGCTCCACCGAGGCGGGTTCGGTGTCGCCCTGGATCACGATCAGTCGTTGCAGGTCCGCCCGGTACTCACCCGGCACCTGCTGCCAGGCCGGTTCGCCAGCGTGCTCGCCGAAGGCGATCCGGCGGTCGGGGTTGCGCTCGGCCAGGAAGATCCCCCACCGGTACTCCTCCGGCACCACGTGCCCGAAGTGCGCCCAGCCGTCCCGGCCGACGCTGACCGCGGTGCGCAGGTAAACGCCCTGGGTCTCCAGCACCGGGCCCATTTCCGCCCACCAGTTCATGAACTTCGGCTGCCAGCCCTCCAGGGCGCGCTGCAACCGCCGGTCCGAGGCGAGCCCGACGTTGTTCGGGATCTTCGTGCTGTAGTCGATCTGCTCGGGCATTCCTTGAAGTCCTTTCCCAAAGCGGCGCAGCCGCTTTTCCACCACGCACGCAAGGTGACCACCGGCGGGTTCTCAGACGTCGCCTCGCGAGGACAGCCCCGACGTGGTGTACGGCGGTACATGATGTCGGGGATCCCGCAGTCGAGGCGGCGTCTGAGGTTCCGCTGAGCGACCACCTACGCAGAACGAGTGTGGAAACACGTCTTAGACTCGCTTCCGGTCGAATGTTGCCTTCCTTCCGGTGCCGTAGCGGCGTAGCGCTCCTTCGGAGCCTGCCGCGTTGGGGCGGTTGAAGATCCAGTTCTGCCAGGCCGACAACCGGCCGAAGATCTTCGTCTCGACGGTTTCCGGGCCGACGAACCGGTGATTGGCTTCCAGACCGGTCAGGGCGTCGGGGGACAGCGAGCGCCGGGCTTCCACCGCCAGTCTGATCTCGTCCTCCCAGTCGATGTCGTCGGGCGCGTCGGTGACCAGCCCGAGTTCGACGGTTTCGGCCGGGGTCAGATCCCGGTCCAGTTCGCGGTGCAGCCAGTCCAGATGGTCGTCCTCGCCGTAGAACCGGGACTGCAACCGGGAAAGTCCGTTGCCCATCGGCAGGGCCCCGAAGTTGGCCCGGGTCAACCGGATCGAGGCGCGCTGCGCGCTGTCCTCGTCGTCGATCGGCGGACCGTCCAAAATGTACTGCCGGTCGCTGGCCAAGGCGAGTTCCAGCAGCAGGCCCGCGAAGCAGGAGCCGGGTTCGATCAGCGCGACGAGGCTGCGGCTGGTGACGTCCAGCCGCTTCAGGGTTCGCTTGTAGTAGTGCAGGATCTCGTTGCACAACCAGTCGTCGCCAGCGTTGTCCAGGATGATCCGTTCGCAGTCGACCACGGCGTCGGCATCGCCTTCGGTTCGCAGCAACCAGGTGCCGAGCTCGGGTTCGTTGGTGCGCAGCCGGAGGATCAGATCGTCGAGTTCCCTCGTCATCGCCAGCGTCCAGCCCGCAGCCCCCGCGGCGTGCACGTCGCCGACGCTGCTGGGTACTTCTTCCGGCCCGCGCACGGTGATCTCCACGGTGCCCGCCACGCGGTCGAAACCCGCCGACACGTACCGGTACTCGATCCCGTCGGCATCGATTCGCCGTTGCAGGGGAGTGAGTTCCACACCTCGTGCCTCGGTGGGGCGTCCGCTGCGCTCGGCGATTTCGAGCGCCCGCTGACGCACCGCCTCGGCGAAACCCCGGCGCGGCGCCAGTTCGTCGACCAACCGCCACTGCACCGCGGTCTTCCCGCGCACTCCGTCGCTGCGGGTGGCGAACACGTCGGCTCGGTCCTTGCGGACCCGCCGCTTGTCCACGACGCGCGTCAGCCCACCGGTGCCCGGAAGCACGCCGAGCAGCGGTACTTCGGGCAGCGCCACGTTGGAGGAGTTGTCGTCCACCAGCATGATCCAGTCGCAGGCCAACGCCAGTTCGTAGCCGCCGCCCGCGCAGGAGCCGTTGACCGCCGCCAGGTAGAACTGCCCCGAGTTCGCCGTGGCGTCCTCCATCGCATTGCGGGTTTCGTTGGTGAACTTGCAGAAGTTCACCTTCCAGTGATGCGGCGAAGCGGCCAGCATCCGGATGTTCGCCCCAGCGCAGAAAACGTTGTCCTTCGCGCTGGTTACCACGACAGCGCGCACGCCGGGGTGCTCGAACCGCAGGCGCTGCACGGCGTCGTGGAGCTCGATGTCCACGCCGAGGTCGTAGGAATTCAGCTTGAGCTCGTAACCCGGCACGAGTCCGCCGTGCTCGTCGACGTCCAGTTCCAACCAGGCGATGGCCCCGTCCACCCGGAGATTCCAGTGCCGGTAGGTGTTCGGCTGCCGGTCGAAGTCGACCTCCGGCGCGGCGGCGTCCGCCGCAACCGGTCCTACCGCGATCGTCACGCCAACCGCCTCCTCGCAGTCGCAGACCGCGTTGCCGACCTATTTTCTTCACATGTCTGCACCATCGTCAAGATTATGTAGAATGAAGTCGAAATCACGCCGCTGGATTTCCCCGTGACCACCCGCGGCTGTGGTCCGATGGAACGGTGAAAATTCGAATCGGAGTGGGGCTCGGCGCGCAGCACGGCACACCCGATGCGTTCGGCGACGCCGTCGACCAGCTCGAAGCGGCCGGGGTGGACTCGCTGTGGCTGTCGGAATTCGTGTACTCGGCGCAGGTCGACCCGCTCATCGGGATGACGCACGCACTCGCCCGCACCACCAACCTCAAGGTCGGCACCGGAGTGGCCGTGCTGCCGGGGCGGCATCCGGTGCTGGTCGCCAAACAGCTGGCGACGCTGGCCGGACTCGCACCGCGGCGGGTGCTGCCGGTGTTCGGGCTGCGCCCGGCCCGGCGACGCGAACGCGACCTGTTCCCGGTGCCGACCGGCCAGCGCGGTGCCGTTTTCGACGAGTCCCTGCACCTGGTGCGCCAACTGCTCACCGGCGACGAAGTCAGCTACACCGGCCAGTTCTTCGCGGTGGACGGCGTGTCCATCGGCCCGAAACCGGCCAAGCCGCTGGACATCTGGCTCGGCGGCAGCTCACCGGCCGCGCTGCGGCGCATCGGCCGCCTCGGTGACGGCTGGCTGGCGAGCTTCCTATCGCCCGAGGAGACCCGGCGCGGCAAGGCCGCGATCGAAGCGGCGGCGGCCGAAGCGGGCCGCGAAGTCGAGGACGACCACTACGGCATCACGCTCCTAGTCGCCGACGACGGCATCCCCACCGGAGTGCTGGCCACGGTGCGCGACCGCCGACCGGACGCCGATCCGTCCGACCTGGTCGCGGCCAACTGGTCGGATGCCCGGCGGCTGCTGGAGGGCCACCTCGAATCCGGCCTGACCAAGTTCGTCATCCGCCCAGCGAACCAGGTCACCTCGTTCGAGGAATTCCTGCACCGCCTAGCCGAAGAACTCCTGCCCCTGCAGAACTGATCCCGCTGTTCAGAGCAGCACAGCCGCCTCGCGCCCGTTCAGTCCCGTTTTGAAGCGCACCGCTACGCAAAACGGGTCAATTCTCAAATGGTCAGAGCAGGAAGGAGAACAGCGGGGAGCCCGGCGAGACCTGCTCGATCTGCAGCGGGGACTCCTTCATCCGCTTCAGCAGGGCCTCCAGCTCGTCGGCCCGGTCGAGTTCGATGCCCACCAACGCCGGGCCGGTCTCCCGGTTGTTCTTCTTGACGTACTCGAAGGCGACCACGTCCTGGCCATCGACCAGCACGTCGTCGAGGAAGTGCCGCAGCGCTCCAGGCTCCTGCGGGAAGGTCACCAGGAAGTAGTGCCGCAGCCCTTCGTGCACCAGCGAGCGCTCGATGACCTCGCCGTAGCGGCTCAGGTCGTTGTTGCCGCCGGAGACCACGCACACCACCGGTCCCCTGGCCGGGCGCTCCAACGGCAGCCGGGCCGCCGCACTGGCCAGCGCCCCGGCGGGCTCGGCGATGATCCCGTCGGTCTGGTACAGCTCGATCATCTCGGTGCAGACGGCACCTTCGGGCACCGCGACCAACTCGTCGACGAGCTCCCGGACCACCTGGTAGCCGAGGTCCCCGACGCGCCCGACGGCCGCGCCGTCGACGAAGGTGTCCACCGACGGCAGCGCGATCGGCCCGCCGTGGTCCACCGCCGCGCGCATGCTCGCCGCCCCGGCGGGTTCGGCCCCGATCACCCTGACCTCGGGGAAGTGCTCCTTTAGCCACACCACGATGCCAGCCAGCAGGCCGCCGCCACCGACCGGCACGATCACCGTGTCGATCGGGCCGTCGTGCTGTTCAGCGATCTCCAGACCCACCGTGCCCTGCCCGGCGATGGTCCGCGGGTCGTCGAACGGGTGCACGTAGATCGCGCCGGTGCGCTCGCTGTCCTCGCGCGATGCGACGCTGGCCTCGTCGAACGAGCTGCCGACGATCACCGGCTCGACCCACTCGCCGCCGATCTCGGCGATCCGCCGACGCTTCTGCCGGGGCGTGTTGGCCGGGAGGTACACCCGGCCGTTGATCTTCAGCTCCCGGCAGGCGAACGCCAATCCCTGCGCGTGGTTGCCCGCACTAGCGCACACCACACCGCGCTCGCGCTCACCGGGATCCAGCGAGGAGATCAGGTTGTACGCGCCGCGCACCTTGTAGGAGCGGCAGACCTGCATGTCCTCCCGCTTGAGCCGCACCGGAATCCCGAGTTCGCTGGTCAGGCGGTTGCTGGTTTCCAGCGGGGTGCGCCGGACCACCTGCCGCAGTCGGGTACCGGCGCGGAAGATCGCTGCGGGATTCAGCTCATCGGACACCTGCCGATAGTAGTTCCGCGGGCGCGGCTACTCCGACCGGGTGGGACCAGGCGTCGATTTGTCGCATTCCGCCGGGCCCATCGACTCTTTCGGCAGGCGCTCACCGGTGCGCAGCCTGACCACATGGCCAGAACGCGGCAGTCGGTCGTGGTGGGCGTCGACGGTTCGCGGTCGTCCGAGCAGGCGGCTGCGTGGGCCGCCGCCGAGGCGGTGCGACTGGCGATCCCGATGCACTTGGTGCTGGTCAACGACGATCCCGCCCGCGAAGGATTCGCCAAGCAGGTGGTGCGCGACATCGCCGAGCGCTGCCACCGCGAGCAGCCGGAGTTGACGATCACCGACGAAGTCGCCGACGGACACCCGGCCGACGAACTCGTCCGCCGATCCGACACCGCGGAACTCGTCGTCGTCGGATCACGAGGGCACGGCATGTTCCACGATGCCCTGCTCGGCGCGATCAGCATCTCGGTGGCCACGCACGCGCGCTGCCCGGTCGTCGTGGTGCGCGGTACCGCGGCGGCGTCCGGCCCGGTGGTCGTCGGCGTCGACAACTCGCCGGGCAGCCACGCCGCAGTGCACTACGCCTTCGAAGCCGCGAACCGGCGGCACACCGATCTCGTCGCCGTCCAAGCGCTCCCGGACGCGTACTTCACGATGGACGTATACCCCCAACCCGACCAGCAGGAGATCCGGAAGCGAGCCGACCTGCACCTCTGCGAGCAGCTCTCCGGCTGGTGCGCCGACTACCCGGACGTCGTGGTGCACCGCGAAGTGGCCAACGATCACCCCGTCGCGGTCTTGTGCGACGCGGCTCGACAGGCCCAGCTGCTGGTGGTCGGACACCGCGGGCGCGGTGGGTTCGCCGGACTGCTGCTGGGCTCGGTGGCCAACGGCGTCCTGCACCACGCACCGTGCCCGGTCGCCGTGATCCGCACCCGAGCCGCGTGACGATCTACTCCGGTGGGGGCTGGCGCCAGACCGCCCGATAGCGCTCGGCGGCCTCGGCGTCGCGCTGCCGACGGACCGCCGAGCCGTGACCAGGTGGGTAGCCGTAGCGCACCAGCCGCGCATCGACGCTGTCGACCGAGCTGGTCAGCACGATGCGGACCACGACGAGGACGCCCAGCAGCAGCGCCCCGGCGGCGATCGGCCACGACCCGCCCAGCACGCCGAGCCCGACGAACAGCACCGCACCCAACGGCGCGACCTGGATCAAGCACCGGACCAGCACCCGCAGCACCCAGGTCTTGCAAGTGGCATCGCGCAGCACCCATTCCCGATACCGCGCCGGCAGCGTGCCGCCGTACTGGTAGTACAGCCAAAGCACGGGGTTGGGGCGCTTGACGGGCACCCGGCCAGCTTACGGCCCGTCACCAACGGGACACCTCGCGCCGAGGCGTCCACCGTGGACTTCCGGTGTTCGCTACCCGGCGTGCACAATCGCGACCCCTTCCAACCGACCGCATCGCGTGCGAGGATCAGGTCAACTGTTCAGACCACTGCCGGGTCAACGCGCGAAGAAGGATCGGCCGCATGTTCAACGTCGAAAAGGTCCGGTTGTCCGGGGCGGACATCGAACTTCCCAGGATGATCCCGATCGAGCAGCGGTTCGCCGCGGACGCGGTCGGCGACCTCGAAGGCGCGATCCGCAGCCAGGTCGCCGAACACGACCGCACCAACCCCGTCAGCGGCAAGCGGATCGCGATCACCGTGGGCAGCCGCGGGGTGGCGCGCATCGACCGCATCGTCATCACCCTGGTCGACGCCCTGATCGGCTGCGGCGCCAAGCCGTTCGTGGTGCCCGCGATGGGCAGCCACGGCGGCGCCACGGCCGAGGGCCAGCGGCAGGTGCTCGCCGAATACGGGGTCACCGAGGAGAGCGTGGGCGCCCCGGTGGTGTCGTCCATGGAGACGGTCGTGGTCGCCGAACTGCCCGACGGCACCCCCGTGCATTTCGATGCCGAAGCAGCCCAGGCCGACAGCGTGATCGTGCTCGGCCGGGTCAAACCGCACACCGACTTCCGGGGCACCCACGAAAGCGGACTGGCGAAGATGATCGCCATCGGCCTCGGCAAGCACCGCGGCGCGACGACCCTGCACACCCACGGTTTCGAGGCGTTCGACCGGCTGATCCCGGCGGTGGCCGAGGCCGTGCTGCGGGTGGTCCCGATCGAGTTCGGGATGGCCGTGGTGGAAAACGGCTACGAGCACATCGCGCGCATCGAACTGGTCTCGACCGAAAAGCTCCTGGAGCGCGAGGCGGAACTGCTGGAAGAGGCCAAGCACCTGATGCCGAAGCTGCTGATGTCGGACATCGACGTGCTGGTCGTCGACGAGATCGGCAAAGACATCAGCGGCGCCGGGATGGACCCCAACATCACCGGCCGCGCCCCGGTCAACGCCGACAAGTTCCAGGCGGTGCCGATCAAGCGGATCGTGGTGCTCGGCCTCACCGAGCACACCAACGGCAACGCCTGCGGCCTGGGCATCGCGGATGTGACCACCCAGCGCTGCGTGGACCAGATCGAGTTCGGCTCGTTCTACACCAACTCGCTGACCTCGGGCGTGCCCGACGGAGCACGCATCCCGATGGCCCTGGCCAACGACCGGGACGCGATCATCGCGGCCCTGCACCTCTCCCGCGGCCCGCAGGACCGCCCGGCGAGGGTGGTGCGCATCCGCAACACGCTGTCGATGCCGCGCATCGAGGTCTCCGAGGTCTACGCCGAGGAAGTCGCGGCGCACCCGGACATGACCGCGCTCGGCGAGCCGCACGACTGGAACTTCGACGCGAACGGAACGCTCCCCCCGCTGCCCGCCGCCCACTGAGTCCGCACCCGCGCCGGGTACCGGAAAACGCCGAGTGCCCGGCGCGACGCTTCGTTCGGGGCGTTTCCGGTTTCCAGAGTCAAGTCCCGCGCTGCCCCCGCAGATTAATTTCATTCAACACTGAAACAATAGACCTCATAAACATCATGACGAACGTCCACAGTGGAGTTCTGGTGGCCGCCGGATGGCGGATCTAGGATCGGCGGCGTGCGACCAACGGGCGTGATCTTCGACCTCGACGGGGTGCTCGTCGATTCCGAGCAGTTGTGGGACCAGATCCGGCGGGAGGTCGTCGCCGAGCGCGGCGGCACGTGGGCGCCGGGGGCGACCGAGGCGATGATGGGCATGAGCACGCCGGAATGGGCGCGCTACCTGGTCAACGAGCTCGGTGCCGACGCGAGCTGGGACGAGATCGCCACCGAGGTCATCGACCGCATGGCCCGGCGCTACGCCGACGAACCTCCGCTGCTGCCGCACGCGACCGAAGCAGTGCGCGCTGTCGCGGCCGACCACCTCGTCGCGATCGCCAGCTCCGCGCCGCCCCGCATCATCCAGGCATTCCTGGACGCGACCGACCTGGAGACGACAGTCCGCTACGCGGTCTCCAGCGAAGAGGTCGGCGCGGGCAAACCGGCTCCCGACGTGTACCTGCGAGCGGCACGCGGACTCGGCGTTGCCGCCACCGACTGCGCCGCCGTCGAGGATTCCAGCAATGGGTTGCGCGCCGCGGCCGCCGCGGGCACGACGGTCTTCGCCGTCCCCAATCCGCATTTCCCACCAGCCGCGGACGCCCTGGCACTCGCCCACCGAGTGCTCACCGGAGTCCAGGACTTGCCCGCAGCGCTGCGAGAGCTGACCCGCTGAGCCATTGCCCTTGCGGTGCAGCGAGTTCCGCTCAGCGCTGTGGAACCAGCACGGCCGCGCCGCTGACCTGGCCGGATTCGAGGTCGGCCAGTGCTCGGTCGGCTGCGTCCAGGCTGTAGGGCGTAGTGGTGATCTCCAGGTGGTGCCGGGCCGCGAAGTCCAGGAAGGCCCGGCCGTCCGCGCGGGTGTTCGCGGTGACGCTGCGCAGGTTCCGCTCGTAGAACAGGTGCTGCTGGTAGTTCAGCGACGGCACGTCCGTGAGGTGGATCCCGGCCACCGCCAGAGTTCCGCCGCGGTCCAGCGCGGCCAACGCGATCGGCACCAGCTCCCCGGCCGGGGCGAACAGCACCGCTGAGTCCAACGGCTCCGGCGACGGATCGCTCGCGTCACCGGCCGACGCGGCGCCGAGCCGAAGCGCCAGTTCCCGCGCCCGCGCGGAGCGGGTGAACACGTGCGCGGTGACCCCGCTGGCGATGGCGACCTGCGCGGCCAGGTGGGCGCTCGCGCCGAATCCGTAGATGCCCAACCGGCCATGCGCGGGGACCTCCGCCCGCAACCACGCCCGGTAACCGATGATGCCCGCGCACAGCAGCGGGGCCAGCTTCTCGTACGAATACCCCTCCGGCAGCCGGTACGCGTAGTCGGCGGGCACCACCGCGAACTCCGCATAGCCGCCGTCGGCGTCCCACCCGGTGTACCGCGACCGCGGGCACAGGTTCTCCTGATCGCGCAGGCAGTAGGTGCAGCTGCCACAGGTGTGCCGCAACCACGCGATACCGACCCGGTCACCCTCGGCGAAGCCGGTCGCGCCTGGGCCACGGGCGACGACCTCGCCCACCACCTCGTGCCCCGGCACCACGCGTGGCTTGTGCACCGGCAGGTCGCCCTCGGCGACGTGCAGATCGGTCCGGCAGACGCCGCAGGCGCGCACCCGAACCAGCAACTCACCGTCGCCCGCCTCCGGCACGGGCAGGGTTTGCGACACCAGCGGCCGAGTGCGCACCGGGCCGGGCTCGGCCACCACCCACGCGTTCATCACCGACTGCGACATCGCACACCGCCCCCGTCGTTGCAGGTCATCGCGGTGATGGTAGCCGCGCACCAGCGCGGTGGCCGCAGCGGCGAACTAGAATCGAGGTTCCTCCCCCAGCATCGCCCGGCGGGCCGATCTGCCGGTGCGAGGAAGGCGAGGGGCGCCATGCAGCCGCCCTTGACCACCGAACGCCTGATCGTGCGCGACTGGACGACCAGCGACTCCGACGTGCAAGCCGCCCTGGCGGTCTACGGCCGACCCGAGGTCACCGAGTGGCTGACTCCGGTCATGACCAACGTCGCCGACCTCGCCGCGATGCGCGCGGTCGTGCACTCCTGGACCGAGTCGCAACCCAACCTGGTGCCGCCCACCGGGCGCTGGGCGATGCAGCGCCGCTCCGACGATGCGGTGATCGGCGGCCTGGTGTTGCGGATGCTGCCGCCCTACGACCACGACCTCGAACTGACCTGGCAGCTGCGCCCGGAGGCGTGGGGCCACGGCTACGCCACCGAGGCCGCCACCGCCCTGCTGCACTGGGCGTTCAGCTGCGACATCGACGAGGTCTTCGGCCTGGCCCGTCCGGACAACACCCGCGCGATCGCCACCGCCGAGCGCATCGGCATGGAGTGGGTCGGCGAGACGACCAAGTACTACGACACCGCGCTGCAGGTCTACCGCATCCGCCAAGGCGACCTGCGCGACCGGCCGCCAGCCGTCGAAACCGAGGACTGATCACCATCCACTGTGGCCGGTACGGCACAACTGTCCACAGCGGACATCGATCGGGCGGTCACGGTGCGTCGTGCGAATTGGCCGCGATCGGATGAGCTGCTGGAATCGCCGGTGAGTGCGATCCTGGAAAGGCTGGGGTTCGAGCAGAGTCTGGGACGCACTGCCGGAGGAACCGTGCCACCGCACCACAACACCACAACGGCCAGCCGCCGCTGGGCGCACCCACGTCGGCGGCTGCCGCGCCGCGGCAGGGCAAATCGTGGCGGCCGCGCCGGGGTGCGGGTCGTGGTGACCGTGTTCTCCGTGCTGGTGCTGGTGGTGACCGGGTACGCGTGGGCCAACTACCGCCACCTGCTCAACGGCCTCGCGACCAGCAACGTCACCGAGGGTGCTGGCGCGGACGGGGCGACCGACGTCTTGCTGGTCGGCATGGACAGCCGAACCGACGCGCACGGCAACCCGCTGCCCGCCAGCGTGCTCCGGGAGTTGCACGCCGGTGCCAACGACGCGGCGCTGACCGACACGGTCATCCTGCTGCACATCCCCAACGACGGCGCCAGCGCCGTCGGCTTCTCCTTCCCGCGCGACTCCTTCGTGCAGGTCCCCGGCCACGGCCACCACAAGATCAACTCCGCGTACGGCCGCGGCAAGGAGGCCGCCATCGACGCGCAGACCAGGCGCGGTGTCACCGACCAGGCCGAACTGGAACGGCTGGGCGGCGACGCCGGGCGCAAGTTGCTGGTGCGCACCGTCGAGCAGCTCACCGGTGTGGCGATCGACCACTACGCCGAGGTCAACCTGCTGGGCTTCGCACGCATCACCGAAGCCGTCGGCGGGGTTCCGGTGTGCCTGCTCGCTCCCACGCGGGACAGCTACTCCGGTGCCGACTTCCGCGCTGGGCCGCAGACCATTTCCGGTCCGGACGCACTGGCGTTCGTGCGCCAGCGGCACGGTCTGCCGCGCGGCGACCTGGACCGCATGGTGCGCCAGCAGGCGTTCCTGGCCGGTCTCACGCAATCAGCGGTTTCCGGTGGGGTGCTGACCAATCCCACCCGGATGCGTGAACTGATCGCCTCGGTGCAGGAATCCGTGCTGCTGGACAGCGACTGGGACGTGCTCGCCTTCGCCGACCGGCTGCGCGGACTGGCTGGCGGCGCGATCCGGTTCACCACCATTCCCATCGAGGACGCCGACTACGAAACCCCGGAAGACGGGCAGGCCATCCTGGTCGATCCGCGCGAGGTGCGGGCCGCGATCAACCGCACGATCGACCCCTCCACCGCGGAACCCGGTAGAACGGCGGCCACCGTGGACGTGCTGAACGCCACGAAGAGCACCGGACTGGCCCAGCGGGTGCGAACCGAACTCGCCAACCGCAGCGTGCCAGTCGGCGGAGTCGGCAACGCGCCGACCCGCAAGACCTCGATCGTGCGTTACGCCCCGGACAGCGCCGCCACAGCCGACCGGGTCGCGGGACTGCTCGGCGGGCTGCCGACCGAACCCGACGAATCCGCGCCCAGCGGCCGAGTTCGGGTCGTCATCGGCAGCGACTACCACGGGCCGACCGGCTTCGCGCCGCCGCGCGCCGTGACCCTTGACGGCCCGCACCGGACGCAGGCCAGCGTCCCTGGGCCGGAAGCGATCAACGCGAACGGCATCCCCTGCGTGAACTGACCCGAGACTTCATACGGTCGAGTTTCATGTCGACCGGGTTCCCTGCTGTGGAACCAAAAACGCCGGTGGTGAGGCGGCCCCCTCGCCCGTCTCACCACCGACCGGTTCGGCTGGTGGCTACCCCCAGTGACCAAACCGCCAGCCGGGCTGACGCCGACGCCTGCCACGACGCCGATGCCTTTCCGGTTGTCGGATGTCCGCGAGAGGTACGCCGTCCAGACACCTGGGTCGAGCACCCGCCGAGCGTCCGGTGGTCCCGCGGTCGAATGTTCAACAGCCCCGGCATACGTCACGTGCTTCTGCGGTGCGCCGAGGGCTGGAGCGATCCACCGCCAACGACAATACGCCGCTCAAAGCCGGGTCGCTAGCTGTGGAAACCACCGGGCCGTCTCGTTTCGGTGAGCCGTTCGAGGTGACTGCGCCGGGGCGCGGAGTTCAGTACCGCGACTGTCGCGAAAGGACGCAGTCAGCGCTGCGCACCGGACCGCAGCGACCACATCGCCACGACCAGCGCGAGCAGCACCGCCGCGAGACCGGCCAGCCCCACGCCCAGCGAGAACACCGCGGCGATCACGCCCACGAGCAGCGGACCGCCCGCATCACCCAACTCGCGCCCGACCTCCGCCGATCCCATCGTCTGGCCGAGCCGCTCCTGCGGCGTAGAGGCAGCCAGGTGGGCGAAGCCCAACGGAGTGACCACGCCGGTGCCCAAGCCGATGGCTACCGCGCCCACGATGATGCCCAGCAGACCCGGCACGACCGCGGCCACGAGCAGCCCCACCGCGGCCACCGCGAGCCCACCGGCCATCCCGGCGCCCTCCACCAGTCGCCCGGCGTCGCGCGCTCGACCTACCCACGGCTGCACCAGCGCAGCGGTCGCGGCCAGCACCGACACCGCCACCCCGGTGGCCAGCGGCCCCAGCCCATCGCCCGCGCCCACCACCGGCAGGAACCCGACACCCACGCCCAGCGCGGCGGTCGCGCCCGCCAGTGCGGCGGTGGGACCGAGGAAGCCTGGCGCGGTCAATCTGCGGCCCAGGTCGAACAGGGTCTGGCGGGTTCTTGGCAGCGGCGGCACCCTCGGCACCACTAGGGCCGCCCAGGCCAGCACCACCAGCGCGAGCCCAGCGAGCGCGCCGAACAACAGGCCGAAACCGCCGAGGGTGATCAAGACGCCGCCCAGCACCGGTCCGAGGGCGTAGCCGAGCCCCTTCCAGGCGCCGTAGCCGCCGAAGGCACGGCCGTGCTGCGAGCCCGGTGCCAGCCGGGCGACCAGCGCACCGGCCGCCGGGGAGAACGCGGCAGCCGCGGCGCCCTGCCCGAGGCGGGCCAGCCCCACCGCCGCCGGGTCATCGGCGAGCACGAACCCCGCCGAGGCCGCTGCGAACGCGACCAGCCCGCCGAAGAGCACCGGTCGCGGCCCGATCCGGTCCGCGATCGCCCCGAAGACCGGCTTGAGGACCACCTCTGCCCCGTCGTAGACGGCCAGCAGCAGACCCAGTGCCAGCAACGAGGCGAAACCGGTGTAGGCGCCCAGCCCGGCGGCGATGCTGTGCGCGCCGAACGCGGTGACGAATCCCGCTGCGTACAACGGGAAAACCTGCCCGGCACGGTGCCCTGCCACCGGTTTGATGCCGGTCATCCGACCATCCCTCCACCGTCCACTGTGGCGTTTCCGGTCACATCTGGTGCAGCGCCTGGAAAACCTGCTCGGTGTACTCGGCCAGCCGGTCGGTGCAGTGCTGCAAGCGCTGCTGCGCTTCGGCCGCCGCAGGTGCGCCGAACACGTCGCGCGCCTTGAGATCGCGGTACCAGCGGCGCAGCCGTTCCAGGCTCTGCTCTTCCTCTTCCAGCTCGGCCATGGTCAGCTTGTTGTTGCGCAACTCCTTGTCGATCTCGGCGTCGAACTTGCCGCAGTCGGCCAGGAACTCCGCCCACTCCTCCTGCCGTTCGGCGGTGAACATCGCCGTCAGGCGAGCCGCGTCGGGTTCGTCACGTCCGGTGGCCGCCAGCACGACGACCTCGCCGGAGCCCCGTTCGGCCAGCTCGATCGCGCGCGCCACTCCGGCGGCGACGCCGGGCACGTCCGGCAGCGCCCAGGTGCCCTGGCCCAGCGAGAGCGCGCCGACCCGGCGCAACTCCCGCCACACCGCCACGCGGTGTCGCGACGGCTGGGCGGGTAGCCGCACCACCAACACCAACCAGGGCATTCGCTCCGCCGTCACGGAACCGAATGTATCACGTGTTACATCTTGGATTGCTGCCCGCTCGCCAGTGGTGACCTCGCCCATACGGCGGTGCTCGAACGGCGTCATTCGAACCAACGTGCGGTAGCTTTTCCGCATGTCCAATCCGCCGTCTTCGCCTGCCCACGCCTTCGAAATGCTGTTGGAAGGCAACCGGCGGTTCGTGGAGAGCGCCCGGCTGCACCCGAACCAGGACGCGGACTACCGCGCCTCGCTCGCGCCCGGACAGCGGCCGTTCGCGGTGCTCTTCGGCTGCTCCGACTCCCGGCTGGCCGCTGAGATCATCTTCGACCAGGGCCTCGGCGACCTGTTCGTGGTCCGCACCGCGGGGCACGTCGCCGGTCCAGAGGTGCTGGGCAGCATCGAATACGGCATCGGCGTGCTCGGCACCCCGCTGGTGGTGGTGCTCGGGCACGACTCGTGCGGAGCGGTCACGGCCGCGCGCCAGGCGTGCATCGAAGGCACCGCGCCGCCGGGCTACGTCCGGGACATCGTGGAGCGCGTGACGCCGAGTGTGCTGGCCGCCCGCGCCGCGGGCACCACCGAGGTCGACGAGATCGTGGACGTGCACATCCAGCGCACCATCGACCTGATGATGGAACGCTCCACCCTGCTGGCCACCGAGGTGGCCGCGGGCCGCTGCGCGGTGGCCGGGCTCTCCTACCGCCTCGCCGGTGGAACCGTCCGGCTCGTCGGCAGCCACGGCCCGCTGCGCCCCGAGGGCTGACTGCGGCTACCGCAGCGGGTCGTAGGGACTGATGTCGAAGCCGGGGTCGAGGCCCAACGCGAGCTTCGCCGCGACGGAGCCGACGTAGGGGCCCATCGTCAGACCGGTAGCGCCGAGGCCGTTGGCCACGACCAGGCCGGACACCTGCGGCACCGTACCGAGCAGCGGTCGGACGTCCGGACCCATCGGGCGGAACCCGATTCGGGTCTCCACGTACGCCGCGTCGGCCAGGCCCGGCGCCACCGACAGCGCCTCGCGCAGCACCTCCGCCAGCCCGCCAGCGGTCACCCGGTGCTCGAAGCCGCTGCCGTCCTCGCGGGTCGCGCCGACAACCACCCGTGAATCGTCGAACGTCAGCAGGTAGTGCCGCGACCGCGGGAGCACGACCGGCCAGTTCGCGGTGTCGGTTCCGGGCAGCCGCAGGTGCATGATCTGGCCGCGTTGCGGAACGATCGACACCTCGACGCCGAGCGGTTCCAGCAGCTGCGCTGACCACGCCCCGGCGGCTGCGACCACCGCATCCGCCGCGACGAACTCGTCCTCGATCCGCACGCCGCGCACCTCGCCATCGGTGCTGACGATCGACGCGGTGCCGTTGACGATCCGCGCACCGTGCCGTTCAGCCGCGCGCCGCAGCGCATCACGCACCCGGCGACCGTCCAACCGGGCCGCGCCGGGAACGTGGATCGCCGGGCCGTCGTGCCGCAACGGCGGGAACAGCTCGCGAGCACGCTGGCCGGCGATCAGCGCGACCTCACCGGCCAACGGGGAGTCCGCGGCGCGCCCAAGTACCCGCTGCAATTCCGCGTCGGCTTCGTCCTCGGTGACCAGCCGCAGCGAGCCGACGCGCCGATAGCCGAGGTCCGGCTCGCCGTCGGCGGCCAACGCCGCCACCAAGTCCTGGTAGTGCTCCGCCCCGGCGACCGCGACCCGGTACCAGTCGGGATCGTCCACTTGCGACGACCACGGGCAGATGATGCCCGCCCCTGCCGAAGTCGCCCGCCCCTGGATCGCCGAGTCGACGAGCACGACATCCGTACCGGACCGCGCCAGCTCGTACCCGGCAGCCGCCCCGACGATGCCCGCTCCGACAACCACCACCCGCATCCCTGCTCCTCCTCCACTACCCGCCACTTCGGACTCGCGGTCGCCCGGCCAGCCGAAACCGCCCGGTCACGCTAGCCTGCTGGGGCACGAGTCTGGCGAAAGGATCCAGCCGCGTGACTGTCCAGCCGCGTCGAGTGCTACTGATCAGCGCTACCATCGGCGAAGGGCACAATGCGACCGCCCGCGCCGTCGAGGAGGCGGCCCGGCAGGTGTGGCCGGGATGCGAGGTGGCCTGGCTGGACGCCCTGCGCACGATGGGCCGGTGGGTGCCCGCGACGTTCACCTGGATCTACGCCACCAACGTCGAGTCCACACCGTGGCTCTACGACTTCTTCTACGAATCGCTGTGGCGCTACCGCTGGTTCGCCAGCGGCTCCCGCCGGTTCGTCGGCGCCTGGAGCGGGCCGTTGCTGCGCCGGGCCATCGCCGAGCACGACCCCGATCTGATCGTTTCGACCTATCCCCTGGGCACCGCCGGGCTGGACTGGCTGCGCCGCCGGGGCGAGCTGGACGTGCCGGTGGCCGCGGTGGTTTCGGACTTCTCGCCGCACCCGTTCTGGGTCTACCCGGAGATCGACCTGCACTACGTGATGAGCGAGGCGAGCCTGCGGGCCATGCGGCGCGCCGAGCCGAACGCGGTGGGCGCCGCCTGCGCGCCGCCTGTCATCTCGGCGTTCCAACCCGCTGATCGGGCACCGGCGCGGCGGACGTTCGGGCTGCCGGAGACCGGTTTCACGGTGTTGATCTCGTGCGGGTCGCTCGGGTTCGGCGCGGTCGATCGCGCGGTGGACGCGTCGCTGCGAGCGGACCGCGTCGACCGAGTTGTGGTGGTCTGCGGGCGAAATGCCGCGCTGCGGCAGCGGTTCGCGGACCGGTCGGACGACCGGCTGGTGCCGTTGGGCTGGGTCGACGACATGCCCGGCTTGGTGGCGTGCGCGGATGTCATGGTGACCAACGCGGGCGGGGCAACGGCATTGGAGGCGCTCGCGTGCGGGCGTGCGGTGGTGATGTTCGAACCGATCGCCGGGCACGGCCGCGCGAATGCCGAGCTGATGGCCGCCGCCGGGCTGGCCGAGCTCTGCCCGCGAGAACGCGATCTGACCGAGACGCTGCGGCGGTGGGCAGCCGATCCGCACGAGGTGACCCAGCGGGAGCACCAAGCGCTCAAGCACAGTCTCGCCGCTGACTTCACCGAGCAGGTGGCTGGGCTGGCACAGTTGCCCCGGCATCACGGCCCTCGGCGACTGCGCCCGCAGGACGCATTCTTCGTGTACGCCACGACTCCGGCCGTCTCGCAGCAGACCGGGGCGATCCTGCTGCTCGAAGGCCAACAGCGGTCCACATCGGACTGGTGCGAGCACATCACCCGGAGAATCGAGCTGCACGCCGCCGGATTACCAATGCTGACACGACGTCTGGTGATCCGGCGCGGACGTCGACCACAGTGGACTCACTGTGGCGAGATCGACCCCACCGACCACCTGCGGTGTCGGGAACTGCGCGACGGGCAGAGCGTGGATGCGTTCGTCAACGAGTTCTTCAGCGCCCCGGTGCGCACCGATCGGCCCCCTTGGGAACTGCTGTTGTTGCACGACGTCGACACCGGTCGCGTCTCGCTGCTGGCGAAGATGCACCACGCGCTCGGCGACGGGGTGGCGGTGACCAGCACCCTGCTGCGGTTGCTCTGCGACCGCCCGCCGCCCGCGACAACACCGAGCCGGGGCGCCGGTCCAGCGTGGCATCGGCGTGCCGGGCCGATCCTGCGCGGCCTCGTGAGCCTTGCCGGTGCTGGACCGGCGCCGAAGACAAGCCTCGCGGGACGCAGCACGCCGAACCGCTCCTTCGGCCACTTGGAACTCCCAGCCGCCGAAGTCCGCGCGTGTGCGCGCAAGCACCAGGTGAGCAGCACCGCGCTACTGCTGGGCGTGGTCGCCGAAGCGCTGCACCGGATCCTCGCCGACACCACACCAGGCCAGCGGTTCCGAGTGATGGTGCCGCGAACCGCCCGGACCGCCCGAGGCGGCGCGGGCACCGGCACACCCGGCAACCACACCGTCTCGGTGTCGATCGACCTGCCCGTTGGGCCGATGCCAGCCGGCCGACGGCTCAGCGAGGTCGCCGCCGGGCTCGCCCGGCCGGATCGCACCGGGCAACCGGCCGCGGCGGGGGCCGTGCTGGCGGCGCTGGGACTCCTACCAGCACCGCTGCATGCTTGGCTCGTGCGGCAGATCTACCAGCGCCGATTCTTCAACGCCGTGGTGTCGGTGCTGCCCGGACAACGCCGCCCCTCGCACATCGGCGGGGCACTCCTCGCGGGCGTGCTGCCGGTGCTGTCGCTGGCCGATGGCGTGGGCGTGGCCGTCGGCGCGATCGGCTGGGGAGAGCGGGTCGGGTTCGGGATCACCACGGACACCGGGCTGGCGCCGGAGGCTGCTGTGCTGGCCAGGCACGTCCGCGACGCTTTCGCCGACCTGCGAGGGGGCGACCAGCGGTGAGCTCGCACGGCACGGTGTTCGTCATCGCCGTTCCGGCCGCGGTCGTCGGCGCCGCCAGCTTCGGCCTGGCCAGCGCGATCCAGCACCGGGTCACCAAGCAGGTGCCCAAGGTGCGCACGCTGAGCCCCCGCATGCTGTTCGACCTGATCCGCAAGCCGATCTGGGTGCTCAGCATCCTCACCGTGATCGTCGGGTTGTCGTTGCAGGTCGTGGCGCTGGCCTTCGGCCCGCTGGTGCTGGTGCAGCCGCTGCTGGTGACTTCGGTGCTCTTCGGCGCGGGATTCGCCGCGTGGCTGGCGCACCGCAAGATGGACCTGGTGCTGGCACTCGGAGGGCTGGCCTGCGTCGGCGGGTTGTCCGCGTTCCTGGTGCTGGCTCGGCCGTCCGGGCAGGGCACCGAGTTCACCGGCGCGTCGATCCTGCCGTTGGCGTTGGCGCTCGGACTGCTGGTCGTGGTGTCGCTGCTGGGTGCGCGACTGGTCCCCGGCGAGGCCGGGGTGATCGGGATGGCGGTGGCCACCGGCGTGCTGTACGGGGTGACCGCCGGGTTGATCAAGGTGGTGGCCGGGCAGTTCCGCAGCGGCGGGCTGGCCGAACCGTTCCTGCACTGGTCGCTGTACGCGGTGTGCGTGATCGGACCGATGGGATTCCTGCTGAGCCAGCAGACCTTCCAGCGGGGCCGGTTGATGTCCCCGGCGCTGGCGGTGATCACCACGGTGGACCCGCTGGTAGCGGCCGCGATCGGGGTGAACTGGCTCGGCGAGCGCATCGAGTCCTCCCCCGCGATCCTCTCCGGTGAGATGATCGCCGTCGTGGTGATCATCGGCGGCATCGTGGTGCTGACCCGCCGCGGCGAGCAGTTGCGCCGGGCGATGGAGCAGACCGACCGCGACGGGGACTCGGCGGACTCGACGTGGGGCTGACGGTGCGCGGGCGAACCGCGCTGGTCACGGGCGCGTCGTCGGGAATCGGTGCGGCCACCGCCGCTGAACTCGCGGCAGCGGGCTGCACGGTCCTGCTCACCGGTCGCGACGAACGACGCCTCACCGAGGTCGCCCAGCGCACCGGCGGCCAACCGGTGCTCGCCGATCTCACCGACCCGGCCGGACTCGACCGCGTCGCCGCTGCCGCGCGGGACGTCGATCTGCTGGTGCACAGCGCGGGCGTGGGGTGGGCGGGTGAGCTGGCGTCGATGCCAGCAGAGCGGATCGCGGCGCTCACCGAGGTGAACCTGACCGCGCCGATGCTGTTGACCCGCGCGGCGCTGCCGGAGATGCTGCGGCGCCGCTGCGGGCACATCGTGTTCATCTCGTCGATCGCCGTCGTGGGTGTGCCGGGCGAAGAGGTCTACTCGGCGACGAAAGCTGGGCTGCGCGCCTTCGCCGCGAGCATCCGCCACCAAACCGAGATCGGGGTGACCACGGTGCATCCAGGGGCGGTGCGCACGCCGTTCTTCGACAACCGCCGCTACGAACGCCGGTTCCCGCGCATGGTCAGCCCGGAAGACGTGGCCGTTGCGCTGGTTCGTGCCGTGCAGCAGGGCAAGCCCGAGGTTTTCGTCCCGAAGTGGCTCACCGTGCCCGCTCGCTTGCAGGGCGCACTACCCGAGGTGTTCCACCGCCTGGCCCGCCGCTTCGGTTGAGCACCCGCCCGCGAGCTTCAGGTCGTCGCGGGGCGCTTGCCGAAGCGCAGCCGGATTCCTTCGCCGCGCAGTTCTCGGCGGAACCACAGCAGGGATGCGACCGCCGCGACGGCGACCAGCGAGAACGATCCGGCCGTGCTGACCACCAGGAAATTCCCGAGGGTGACCTGCGCCAGCGCCCACAACGTGGTCAGCCCGTTGATGGTGAACACCAGCGCCCACAGCAGCGACACGCGGCGGAAGAACCGCTGCACCCGCGCGTTGCGGGTCAGTTCGGCTGGCAGCAGGCAGAAGTCGTTGGCCAGCTTCGCCAGGAACGTCCGCTCGAACGGCAGGGTGACCAGCAGGACGATCGCGATCAGGAAGTTCTGCAGGCTCGGTTCCAGGAAGTACACGAACGTCGAACCGGTGACGAAACCGAGCACCGTGCGGGCCACCAGGATCCCCGTGGTCAACCACAGCACCACCGGGATCTTCGCCCCCACCACCAGCCGGAAGGTCATCGCGGCCGCCACCCAGCCCAGCGCCGCGAGCAGACCACCGGTGAAGCCGGTCAGCCGGTACAGCAGGTAGAACAGCAGCAACGGGGCCAGCACCGTCTCCACCAGGTGTTTGGTGGCGTGCCACAGGTGCGACGGCAGTCCGTGGAGGTCAACGGTGAGTTGGTGGTGGTTGTGCATCGGTTCCTCGCGGCCGGGCTGCTGCCACGCCGCAGGTCGGGGACATCGTGCGTCAATCTAGCCGCTCGCCGCGCAGTGGCCTACCCCCGCAACGCGCGGATCGACTCGCGCAACGAACTCATGGTGGCCAGCACCGCGGTCGGCTCGTAGCCGCAGTGTGCCATGCAGTTGGCGCAGCGCGGATCACGGCCCCGTCCGTAGGCGGACCAGTCGGTGTCCGCGAGCAATTCCTGGTAGCTGGACGCGTAACCGTCGTTCATCAGATAGCAGGGCCGCTGCCAGCCGTACAGCGAGTACGACGGGATTGCCCACGCGGTGCACTGGAAGTCGACCCGTCCCTCCAGGAAGTCCAGGAACAGCGGCGAGTGGTTGAACCGCCACTTCCCGCGCCGCCCGTCGGCGAAGACCTTGCGGAACAGCTCGCGGGTCTCGGTCACGCCGAGGAAGTGGTCCTGATCCGGCGCCTTGTCGTAGGCGTAGGCCGGGGACAGCATCATCTGGTCGACCTTGAGGTCGTTGTTGAGGAACTCCAGCACCTCGACCACCGACTGCGGGGTGTCGGAGGTGAAGAAGGTCGAGTTGGTGGTCACCCGGAACCCGCGGTGCTGGACCTCCTTGATGTTGTCCACCGCCTGCGCGAACACGCCCGACTTGCACACCGAGGCGTCGTGCCGCTCCTCCAGCCCGTCGATGTGCACCGCCCACGCGAAGTACGGCGACGGCCGGAACTTGTCGATCTTGCGGGGCAGCAGCAGCGCGTTGGTGCACAGGTAGACGAACTTCTTGCGCTTGATCAGCTCGTCGACGATGACTTCGATCTCGGGGTGCATCAGCGGTTCGCCACCGGCGATGGACACCACCGGCGCGCCGCACTCCTCGACCGCGGCGACGGCCTGCTCAACCGGCATCCGCTGCTTGAGCACGCTCGCCGGGTGCTGGATCTTGCCGCAGCCCGCGCAGGCCAGGTTGCAGGCGAACAGCGGCTCCAGTTCCAGGGTCAGGGCGAACTTGTCGCGGCGGGCGAGCTTCTGCTTGACCAGGTAGGCGCCGACTCGGATCGCCTGGCGCATCGGAATACCCATCAGTGCACCTCCTTGGACGCGGCGGATCGGATCCCTGGTGAGACGGTGCGGCCCCAGCGCGACAGGCACGGGCCGATGGCGTGCAGCCGGGCGAGTGCCGCCAGCGCCCGGCTCGGCGTGCCCGGCCGCAGCAGCGGCTGTCGACCGGTGTCGATCACGACGCGCACGACGCCGAACGGGCGCGACCCGGCGGCTTCGGCGAGCGCAGCCGATTCCATGTCCACGGCGAGCGCGCCGGTGCGGGCCAGCTCGGCACGCCGCGTGCCGTGCACGACGTGGTCCGTGGTGACGATCGGCCCGCAGTGCACCGGAAACCCCGCGCGGCGCAGCTCGGCGGCCAACGAGAGCGCCGACGGACAGTGCACGATGCCGCCCGGCCCGCGCAACTCGTCGGCCACGATCACGTCGCCGCTGCGGAGGTCAGCATCGAGGCCCCCGGCGAGTCCGGCGATGACCAGCACGTCGAAGTCCGCAGCGGCGAGTGCCGTCGCGCTGCGGACGCTGCGACGCGGGCCGTATCCGGTGCGGCGCACGGACTTCTCGCCCAATGCCGCCCGCAGGGCGCGGGCTTCGAGGCCCAGCGGTGCGCAGACCAGCAACCGTGGCGACATCTCATCCTCCGGCGCGCTGGTACCGGCCCAGTGCGGTGAGCGGGAAGATCACCCGGTACAGGTGGTAGTTGATGTAGAAGTCACCGGGGAAGCCGGTGCCGGTGAACTGCGGCTCGTCCCAACCACCGTCCGCGCGCTGGGCGCCGACCAGGTACTGCACGCCGCGGCGCACCGCTTCGGTGTCGTGCCGGTCCAGTGCCAGCAGGGCCAGCAGCGCCCATCCGGTCTGCGACGGCGTGGAATCACCTCTGCCGATCCAAGCCGGGTCGTCGTAGGAGCGCAGGTCCTCGCCCCAGCCGCCATCGTCGTTCTGGTGGCTTTCCAGCCACCGCACCGCTCGGCGCAACGCGCGGTGATCGGGTTGCAGGCCCGCCCGCACCAGGGCCGGGACCACGGCACCGGTGCCGTAGACGTGGTTCGCGCCCCACCGTCCGAACCAGGAACCGTCCTTCTCCTGGTTGTTCAGCAACCACTGCACGCCACGCTGGACGACCTTGTCGTGGTACCCCAGCGCCGCCAAGGCTTCGACCACGTGCGCCGTCACATCGGCCGACGGCGGGTCGATCACCTCGCCGAAGTCGCAGAACGGCAGTTTGCGCACCAGCTCTCGGGTGTTGTCGGCGTCGAAGGCACCCCAGCCGCCGTCCGCCGACTGCATGCCGCGCAGCCATCGGATGCCGCGCTCGATCGCGCCGTGCACGCCCGCCTTGTCCGGGTGCTCCATCCGGTTCAGCGCCAGCAGCACTTCCGCGGTGTCGTCGATGTCCGGGTAGCCGTCGTTGTCGAACTCGAACGCCCAGCCGCCACCGGCGGGCAAGTTCGGGCGGCGCACCGACCAGTCGCCCTTGACCCGGATCTCCTCGGCCAGCAGGTAGTCGGTCGCCCGGCGCAGCGACGGGTGGTCGGCGGACACCCCGGCGTCGCACAACGCCTGCATGCCGAGCACCGTGTCCCACACCGGGGACTGGCACGCTTCCAGCCGCCGCACCGTACCGGCTGGGGTGTGCTCGCGGATCAGGAACCGCTCCATTCCGGCCAAGCCCTGCCGCAACACCGGGTGGTCCAACGGGTAGCCGAGCAGGTGCAGGGCGAGCAGCGAGTACACCCACGGCGGCTGGATGCCGCCCCAGGAGCCGTCCGCCTCCTGCCGAGCCACGATCCACTCCGCGGCGCGCAACATCGCATGCCTGCGAATTGTCCTGAGTGGACGCCGCTGGTAGTGGTGCAGGATTCGGTCCAGTGACTGGAAACCGTAGCTCCACGACCACTGCGGACGAACTGGCGCACTGACACGGCCGGTCCGAAGTTCGCGCACGGTGATTCCGAGATCTCGTTGCGGGCGCAGCGTGCACACCACGGTCAACGGGACCACCGTCTGCCGCGCCCAGCATCCCCAGTCGGACAGGTTGAGCGGGAACCACTTGGGCAGCAGCACGAGTTCCGGGGGCATCGCGGGCAGCTCGTCCCAGGACCATTCGCCGAACAGCGCCAACCAGATCCGGGTGAACACGCGGGTGGCTTCCAGCCCGCCCTGCGCCAGGATCCAGTCGCGCGCCGCCACCATGTGCGCGGCGTCGACGTCGTCGCCCGCGAGCTTGAGCGCGGCGTAGGCCTCCACTGTGGTCGACAGGTCGCCGGGACCCTCGTAGAAGTTCGCCCAAGTGCCGTCGGAGCGCTGCTGCGAGCGGATCCAGCGGGCCGCCTGCTCGGTCTCGGTGGCGGTGCGGATGCCGAGGAACTGCCGCAGCAGCAGGTCCTCGACATCCATCGTCACGTTGGTTTCCAGCTCGCCCTTCCACCAACCCTCGGGGTGCTGCAGGGAAAGCAGGTAGTCACGGCCAGCGGCCAGCGCGCTCCTGGTGTCGGGGACCGCGATCGTGCTGGCGGACTGCTGCAACTGATCGGTCAAAGTTTCCTCCGTACGATGAACTCGGCGAGTTCGGTCAACGCCTCGGTAGCGCCGTGCGGACCGTCGGGCAGGTGCTGGTGGGCGGCGGTCAGGCGCCGCCTGCACTCCTGGTGGGTCCAGTCCGCCGAACCAGCCCGCCGCACCATTTCGGCGGCCTCGTGCAACTGGTCCTCGGTCAGCGGTTCGGGCTGGGCGTACAGCTGGCGCAGCCGATCTCCGGGCGCGGACCCGGAGCTCAACGCGTGCACGACGGGCACTGACTTCTTGCGGGCGCGCAGGTCCGACAACACCGGCTTGCCGGTGACCTCGGGATCGCCCCACAGCCCGAGCAGGTCGTCGACGAGTTGGAAGGCCATCCCCAACTCGGTGCCGAAGGCGTGCAGCCGCAGCACGGTTTCGCGCGGTGCGCCGACGCAGCACGCGCCGATGGACGTCGCGCAGGCCAGCAGCGCGGCGGTCTTGTCGTGCGCCATCCGAAGGCATTCGTCCAGCCCCACCTCCTGGCGGCGCTCGAAGTCCAGGTCGGCGGCCTGACCGGCGATCAGGGTGCGGGTCGCGGCGCACAACGACCGGGCCGCGGCCACCGCGTGGCTGGACGACGACTCCAGCAGCACGTCGGTGCTCAACGCCAGCAACGCGTCCCCGGCCAGCAGCGCCGCCGGTCGGCCGAAGACCGTCCACGCCGTCGGCCGGTGGCGGCGGGAGGTGTCGCCGTCCATCACGTCGTCGTGCAGCAGGGAGAAGTTGTGCACCAACTCCACTGCGGCCGCCGCAGCGATCGGCCCATCACCTGGTGCGACAGCCGCATCGACGCTGCGTGCGGACAACAACACCATCGCCGGTCGCAGGGCCTTGCCACCACCGCCATCCGGGGAGCCGTCGGCGTCGCTCCAGCCGAAGTGGTACTCGCACACCCGGCGGGTGTCCGGGTCGAGTCGGCCGACTGCCTTGCGCAGTGCCGGATCCACCGACTCCCGGGCCGTGCGCAGTACTGGTGGCAGAGCAGTCGTCATGCGGTCACCTCCACGCCTCGTTGCGATCGCTGGTCCAGATCCACTACCTCGGCGGCGCGAGTGCCACTCAGCACCGCTCCTTCCGTCGTGTCCGGCCATCCGGTGCTGGTCCACGCCCCGGCCAGCACCAGACCGGGCACCGCGGTGCGGGCCGGTGGGCGGATCGCGGCGGTGCCGGGAGCCTGCCGGAAGGTGGCGTTGGGTTCGCGGGTGACGAAGAAGTCCAGCACCCCCGCGTCGCGGGCGCGCGGGAAGACCTCTTGCAGCGCGGGCAGAAACACCTCGCGCAGGTACTCGGTGCGCGCCTGGACCTGCTGTTGTGCGGCAGAAAGCGAAATGGCCAGGTACTGGCCGCGCGACGCACCCGAGATGGTCGTCCGGTCGAAAACCCACTGCACCGGCGAATCCAGCACCGCGGCCATCGCCAGGTCGGTGACCTGCCGGTCGTAGCGGACGTGCACGTTGACGATCGGTGCCGCCGAAAGCTTCGCCCAGGCCGCCACGCCCGGCACCGGCAGGTCGGCGACGAGTGCCGCGGCCGCGCGGTGCGGTACCGCGATGACCACGGAGTCCGCCGTCAAGACAACATCGCCGGTGTTCTCGCGCACCGGCACTTGAAAACCCGTGCCGGAGCGGCGGACCACCCGCGCCTTGCAGCGCAACCGGACATCAACGCCAACGCCCAGCAGGGCCCGGTAAGCCGCCTCGCCGTGCAGTTGTCCCAGCGGAACCTGTGGAATCGCGATGTCGGCGCTGTCGGCGGTATCCAGCACTCCGGTGCGAAACACCTTGGTCGCCAACGCCATTGACGCCTCGTCCGGTTCGGCGTTGAGCGCCGCGACCGCCAACAGCCCCCACAACGCGTCGGCAGCGCGCCGGGATTCGCCGTGCTGCCGCAGCCAGTCCCCGAGGCTGATCTGGTCCAGCTCGGGATCATCGGGGTCGAGCCGCCGAAGCGCCAGGGCGGTTCGCGCCACCCGCATCCGTTCCGGCAGCGTCAGCAGCCGATAACCCAGCAGTGCCGGGGTCAGGTGCGCCGGTGCCGGGAGGTTCCAGCGGCGCAGCAGCGAAGCCCGCCCGTCGGGGGTCAACACCGGAACCTGGAAGCGCCGTTGCATGCTGATCGAGTCCGCGACCCCGAGCCGCCGCAGCAGTCCGAGGTAGGCCGTGTAGCAGCGCAGGAACACGTGCTGGCCGGTGTCCACCACGAGTTCCCCGCGCGGGAACGAATACGTCGCGCCACCCAGTCGCGACCGCGCCTCGAGCAAGGTGACCTCGAAGCCCAGCTCAGCGCAGCGCAGCGCGGCCGTCACCCCGGCCAGCCCGCCGCCGACCACCGCCACCCGCCCGCGGCTCACGGCGCCATCCCGGCCAGTGAGCGCGCCGCCACGCCCGCCTTCTGCCAGCCGGACAACGAGGTCCGCTGGTTCAGCGCGGCTCGCGGGTCGGCGGCGATGCGCGCCAGCAGTTCGTGGTAGATGCCAGCCATCGACGCGCAGCACGCCCGGCTGCGCCGATCCAGCATGGGCAGCAGCCGAAGTCCCTCCGCGTACCACTGCTCGGCGCGGGCGGCCTGGAAGCGGATCAACTGGTCCCACCGGGCCGGTGCCTCGACGGGACCGTCGCCCGGTTCCAGCCGGACGCCGAACCGCGCCAAGTCCTCGGCGGGCAGGTAGACCCGGCCGCCCAACTGGTCCTCCCGGACATCGCGCAGGATGTTGGTCAGTTGCAGGGCGACACCGAGCGCGTCCGCCCGTCGCTCGGCGGTGGGCGGGTCGATGGTGCCGAACACGCCCAGCGACAACCGTCCGATCGAACCGGCCACGCACCGGCAGTAGTGCAGCAGCTCGTCGAAGGTCTGGTACCGCGCGCCGCGGACGTCGGCCTCGCAGCCGTCGATGAGTTCGTCGAAGGCGGCCAGCGGCACCGGCAGGCGGGCGGCGGAATCGGCCAGCGCCACCACCACCGGGTCGGGGGCGTCGATGTGCGCCGCGTGGACTGCTTCGCGGGCCTGCTTGAGCCGCCGCAGCTTCTCCTCCCGCGGCAGGTCACCGTCGCCGATGTCGTCGACGCGCCGGGCGAAGGCGTACACCGCCGACAGCGCCCGCCGCTTCGGGCCGGGCAGCAGCCGTATCCCGTAGGAGAAGTTTCGCGCCTGTTGCCTTGTGATTCGCTCGCACTCCAGGTAGGCGTCCCGAATACGCGCCGCCTCGGTCACCAAGTGCCTCCCAACGAGTACAACCGTCCCCATTCGACGAAGGTGCGCCGCCGACCCGGCCGCACGTCCACCCGCAGCGGATCGTGGTTCGCCGCGGCGAAAGCGGCCGCAGTGGCGCGCCCGCCCGCGACGTAACCGGCGACCGCGATGCGGGCCGTGCCGGACAGCTCACCCACCAGTGGTGCGCCCGCGTCGAGCATCCGCCGCGCACGGTCCACTTCGTACTTCACCAGCCCGCGCAGCCGCGTCGAGGCACCCGCTGCGACCAGTTCTGACTCCGCGCAACCGAAGCGCTGCATGTCCTCGATCGGCAGGTACACCCGGTCCTGCTGGAAGTCCTCCGCGATGTCCTGGCAGTGTTCGAGGATCTGCAGTGCGGTGCAGATCCGGTCCGACAGGGCGATCAGCGGCGGCTCGGCTCGGCCGAAGACGTGCAACACCGCCTCCCCCACCGGATTCGCCGACAGAGCGCAGTAGTCGAGCAGGTCGGTGAAAGCCGGGTACCGCCGCACCTGCTGGTCCTGCCGATTGGCCTCGATCAACTTGACCAGCACTTCGTGGGGGATGGCACACTCGGCAACCGTGGGTGTGAGCGCACGCAGCATCGGGATTCGGGCACTACCGTGGTACGCGCGCTTGAGGTCGACCGCCAGGAAATCCAGCAGCGCGCCGCGGTTGCCGGGCGCCTCGTCCCCGGCGTAGTCGACGAGCCGGAAGAAGCCGTACAGGGCCTGCAGGTGCTGTCGCTTCCCACTCGGCAGGATCCGAGCCGCGACCGGAAAGTTCTCCGACCGCATCCTCGCGAGCACTGCCGCACTGCGCGGAAAATCACCCGAACGTGGTTCCTCGTTCGAGTGTTCGGAATCCCCGCCGGACAATGCGTTATCAGGCAGCGACAAGACCATCGGCCCTCCTCCTATCCGCCGACCAGGAGGCGCAACCGGCATCGTATGAGCACCACTGCCGCACCGCAGGGTGAGCAATGGATCATCACGATTTCGGGCGGTTCGAGCCGATGTTCGACCACCAGGCGAACGACTCCATTTTGGACGGAGTCGATCAGCGCGCACGCGGGGCCACAGTGGACGCGTTCGACGACGCGACTGGGCGCCTCGATGCGGTACTACTGCGGCGCGGCGCGGTCAGCCGTCCAGCTGTTCGATGGTGGCCACCGACGGGCGCTCGGTGAGTTGCAGATCGCGGGCGACGGATTCCGCGTCGCGGAGCACGCGTACCGCGTTGTGCCAAGTCAGCTTGGCGAGATCGGCTTGCGACCAGCCTCGGACGAGAAGTTCCGCGATCAGGTTCGGGTAGCCCGCGACGTCTTCCAGCCCGGCCGGGGTCAACGCGGTTCCGTCGAAGTCGCCGCCGATGCCGAGGTGGTCGATGCCCGCCACCTCGCGCATGTGGTCGAGGTGGTCGGCCACCGTCGCGACGGTGGCCACCGGACGGGGGTTGGCCGACTCGTAGATCCGCAGCGCCTCCAGGGCCTCCGGTGTCGTGTCCAGCGGGTGGAAGCCCCGCTCCGCCAGGCTGGCCTCCGCTGCCTTGCTCCATTCGATCGCCGCGGGCAGCACGAACTTGGGCACGAACGTCGCCATCGCCACGCCACCGTTGGCCGGTAGGGCCGCCAGCACGTCATCTGGGATGTTGCGCGGGTGGTCGCAGACGGCCCGCGACGAGGAGTGCGAGAAGATCACCGGCGCCCGGCTGGCCCGCAGCGCGTCCCGCATCGTGTCGGCCGAGACGTGCGAGAGGTCCACCAGCATGCCCAGCCGGTTCATCTCGCGCACCGCCTCGACGCCGAAGCGGGTCAGTCCGTTCGCGGCCGGTTCGTCGGTCGCGGAATCCGCCCACGGCACGTTGTCGTTGTGGGTCAGCGTGAGGTAGCGGACGCCCAACTCGTGCAGGGCGCGCAGGGTGGCCAACGAGCAGGCGATGGAGTGCCCGCCTTCGGCGCCTATCAGCGAGGCGATCCGACCGTCCGCGCGGGCCGCCACCAGTTCGTCGGCGGTGCGCGCCAGCCGCAGGTGTTCCGGATACCGCTCGGCCAGGGCGCGCACGCAGTCGATCTGTTCGAGCGTGGCGCTGACCGCCTTGTCGCCCTGGTACTCGACCGTCACGTACACCGACCAGAACTGGCCGCCGACGCCACCGGAGCGAAGCCGGGCCAGGTCGGTGTGCAGCCGGGCCGACTGGTCCTGGGCGATGTCGCAGCGGTCCAGGACGTAGCCGACCTGCTTGCGCAATGCCCACGGCAGGTCGTTGTGCCCGTCGATCACCGGGTGCTCGGCGAGCAGTTCTCGGGCTCGCGCCAGCGCGGCTGTGTCGGTCATCTCCACATCCCAATCTCCCGAGATCATCACACCGGGTGAACCCGGCTCGGTGAGCTTATCCGGGGATGATCGACCCGCGCCGCGTCGCGACTGATCGAATCGACGAATCCCGCTGCTGGCCGCACCATCAATGAATGGACCACATCCCCAGGCAGCAGGAGAACAACGACCTGCCCACAGTGCTCGCCGAGTACGGTCACCTGGCGGCGCAGCTCCCCAGCGCTTCCCGCCGCCACGCCGAAGCCCTGCGCGCCCGCCTGGCCGAGCTGGACGAACTGATCGACCAGCACATCGCCCGCCTGAGCGACTGCGAACTGCCCGTCACGGCGGACGACTCGGATTTCGGTCCCCAGCAGGTCCGGGGCTAAGCCTGGTCGGTGCGGGCGTTCGCCAGCGCCTCCCCCGCCCACGGGACCACGACGAAGCCCCGCTTCACCGTCAACGCCTCCACGTTCGCCTGCCAACTGCGGACCCCGTCGATGCTGCCCAGGGTGCCGGTGACGAACCGGTAGAGGTCTTCGGTGGTCGGCATGATCACTTCGCACACCAATGAGTACTGCCCCAGCACCGCGGCCACGAACCGCACACCGCGGTGCTCTGCCAGCAGCGCGGCAACCGATTCCAACCGCGCTGGCTCGACCGACACGAACAGCATGACCTCGGCCTCGTATCCGAGTACGGCGGCTGGCACCAGGGTCACCGTCTCCACGCAGCCCCTGCGGTACAGCGCCTCGCAGCGCCGTCGAACGGTGCTCTCGTTGACCCCCAGGCGCTTGGCCAGGGTCTGGAATCCGGCCCGGCCGTCCTCGTGCAGCAGCGCGACGATCCGGGTGTCCAGCTCGTCGAGGTGCGAGTCGTCGCACAGGTGCGGCGCGTGGGGGTGGGAGAGCTGGTCGGCGCCACCGATCAACTGGCGGCTCCAGTCCTGCCCGATCTTGTAGGTGTGCAGCACCAGCTCCGCGACGCTCTGCCGCACCCACGGAATGCCCTGTAACTGCTCGACCAGCACCGCGTGCAACCCGGCCCCGCGCGGCACCAGGATTTCCACGATCAGGTCGTGCTCACCGGTGAGCACCGCCAGGAACCGGACGTCCGGGCGGTCCACCAGAGCCGCGGCTGTCGCCAGCTGCCGTCCCGCCGTGCAGCACAGCCGCACCAGGAACAGGTCGCCGTCGCCGCCCTGCTGCAGCTTGGTCAGCGCGATGATCCGCACGACCCCGTCGGAGAGCAGCTGTTGCGCCCGACGGGCCACGGTGGTCACCGAGGTGTCCACCGCGGCCGCGATGTCGGTCCAGCTGGCACGGCCGTTGACCTGCAGGGCGGCCACGATCCGGCGGTCGAGGTCGTCGAGCTGTTGCATGCCGGACATCATCGCCTGCACGACGCGCGGTCCGGACACCGGCTCAGCACTCCCAAGCGCCCGGCCGCGTGCCTTTTCAGGCGGTCATGTCGAGGACGACTCGGAACCGCGCGTCCCCGGAGAGCATGTGCTCGTAAGCCTTCGGTGCATCGCTGAGCGGCATGACCTCGTTCATGGACTGGATGCCGCGGGCCGCGCTGAAGGCGAGGTTGTCCTCGTTCTCGATCGCCGAGCCGGTCAAGCTCCCGGTGAGCGTGCGCTGCCCGAAGATCAGGTCGGGCGTGTTGACCGAAATGGGATCGGCGGCGACTCCGACTACCACCAGGTGTCCGTGCAGTGCCAGGCCCGTCGCCAGCGGCGACATCGAGGCTCCGCTGGTGGCGGTGGCGATGATCGCGGCGGCGCCACCGAGCGCCTGCAGGGCGGCGCCGGGGTCCTCCGCGAGGCTGTCGATGTAGTGGTCCGCACCCAGCTGCTTGGCCAACGCGGCCTTGCCCGATCCCCGTGCGATGGCGGCGACGCGGTAGCCGAGCTTGCTGGCGTACTGCACGCCGAGGTGTCCCAGTCCGCCGATCCCCTGCACAGCCACCAACGACCCCGGGCTGATGTCCAGCGACTGCAACGCGTTGAACGTGGTGAAGCCCGCGCACAGCAACGGGGCCGCCGCCACCGAGGTCAAGTCCTCCGGGATGCGCACCAGCCCGCTGGCCCTGGCGTAGGCCGCCTCCGCGTAGCCACCGTCCACTGTGGTCCCCATCTGCGGCTGGTCGGTGCAGTTGACGAAATCACCTCGCCGACAGGGGTCGCACTGCCCGCACTGGCCACCGAGGAAGCCGACGCCCACCCGGTCACCGAGCTGCCACGTCGTCACGCCCTCCCCAACCGCGTCGATCACCCCGACGATCTCGTGGCCGGGGACGAGGGGCTGCGACGGATCAGCGCGGAGTCCTTCCGCGGCCAGCACATCGGTGTGGCAGATCCCGCAGCTCTCGACCTTCAGCCGCACCTGACCTGGCAGCGGTGTGCGCAATTCCCGTTCCACCAGTTTGAACTGGCGTGATCCGGTGACTTCGAACGCACGAAACGTAGACATAGCTCCTCATCGGGATTGTTCAGCGCAGGATTTCGTCGAAGACGGTCGCGAAGAAGTCGTCCAGCGGCTCGGGGTTCTTGACGACCTTGGCGCGCAGCAGTGCGCCCTGCCACGCGTTGAGGATGAACCGCGCGATCCGGGCCACGTCCAGGTCGCGCGAGACCTCGCCGGCGTCCTGGGCGGCCCGCAGCGATTCGGCAATGCTGTCCGACCACTCCGCCAAGCGGGTCTGGACCTCGCTGCGGATCGCCGAGCTGTGGTCCGCCAACTCCTCGCCGAGATTGCCGATCAGGCAGCCGCGCGTGTACCCGTTGTCCACCAGGACGTCGGTCATCAGTTGGAAACGCTTGCGCAGCAACCCCAACGGCGACAGCTCGGGGTCGCCTTCGTCCTGCCAGCCGACCCCGGCGACGTAGCGGGCCAGCACCTCGACCCCAAGAGCTTCCTTGCTCTTGAAGTGGTTGTAGAAGGAGCCCTTGGGAACTCCGGCCGCCTTGGTGATCGTGTCGACCGACGTGGCGGCGAAACCACGCCGGTGCAACTCCACCAAAGCGGCCTCGACGATCTCTTCACGAACACTCGGCCTCGGCACACCTTCAATATGACCGGTCGTCTTAAATCTTGTCAAGGCCACCGCCCGGAGTGCCGCAGGGATGCGCGTGAACTACCGCTGCTTGTCGACGAAACGCCGAGAACGTCGCTCTATGTCGGAGAAGTGCCTGGACATCTCCTGGGCCGCCGCGTCGGCATCTCCGGCGCGGATCGCGTCGATGATGCGCTGGTGTTCGTCGCCGATCTCGTCGCGCACCACCTCGGGCGGATCGATCTCCGCCTCCACCCGGTGGTAGACGGTCCAGAACAGGTCGATTAGCTGGACCGCGATCTCGTTGCCGACCGGCCGGTACAGCGCCTGGTGGAACCGCCGATCGGCCTCGACGACGTCGCCGCTGCGCATCTCGGCGACGCACGACTCCAGTTCGGCGATCAGCGCGTCGTCGGCGTTCCCGGGTACCTCGGCGATCAGCGAGGTCTCCAGGATCCGCCGCAACTGGATGAAGTCGGCCAGCGTCGAAGCGTCCTGGCGGGCGGATTGCCGCGCGCGGAACAGCAGACCGGGCAGCAGCGCGGTCACCGGCGCCTCACCGACGAAGGTTCCGTAGCCGTGCCGGATGTCCACGATGCCCAGCGTGTGCAGGGCGCGCAGCGTCTCCCGGATCGAGTTGCGGCTCGCCCCGAACTGCGCCATCAGCTGCGGCTCGCTCGGCAGCGGCGCGCCGGGTTGCAGTCCGGACTCCAGGATCAGGTCCACGACCTTGTCCTGCAGCAACCTGCCGCCACCCGCCATCAAGCCCTCCACCGATCCACACCGTCCAGCCTGCCCAAACATCCTACGTCCGACGTCCGGCCCCGACCAGCACCGGCAGACGTGCCGAACCGCACGTCCACTCGCCATGTCATCGTTGCGGATCTCGCGGCTATTGACTTCGCCCACCCCGAAGATTCATTCTCGCTGAAACCCTTCACCCACCCCGAAAGCCCGCCATGATCGGCCCGCACCTGCGAGAGCTCCGCCGTGAACGCAACCTCACCCTCAAGCAACTGGCCGAGCGCACCGGACTGTCCACCGGACTCCTCAGCCAGGTCGAGCGCGACATCCACGACCCCAGCCTGGAAACGCTGCGCCGACTGGCCAGAACCCTGGAAGTGCCGCTGTTCAGCTTCTTCGCCGAAGAGGACCTCCGGCAGGTGGCGGTGGTCCGCCGCGACCGCCGGATGACGGTCAGTTCCCCGCACGGCGGGATCAGCTACACCCGCATCTCCCCCGGATCCGGCCGCCTGGAACTGCTGGAAGGTTCCCTGGAACCGGGTGCGGCGTCCGCCGATCGTCCCTGGAGCCACCCGTCCGAAGAATGCGTGCTGGCCCAGGCCGGTGAAGTGCTCGTCGAGGTCGGCGAAACGCTGATCCGGCTGGCGCCGGGCGACAGCTGCTACTTCGATTCGCGAACGCCGCACCGCTTCGTCAATCCGGGCACCGAAACCGCCACCTTCCTGGTCTCGGTGACGCCGCCGAGCTACTGAATCCGCCCACTAGCCGAGGAATCGCACCGTGAACGCCGTCCCAACCGCCATCACCGATCCGAACCTGTTCCGCGGGTACTTCCCGTCGCTGGCCGAGCACGTGCACCTGGCCAGTTGCAGCCAGGGCGCACCGTCCCGGCAGCTCGGCGACGCGCTCGCCGAGTACCAGCGCACGCTGCGGGAGCAGGGAACGGCGTGGGAAGTTTGGATGCAGCAGGTCGAACAGGCGCGACACGGCTTCGCCCGGCTGGTCGGCGCCGAACCCGACGAGGTCGCGGTGCTGGCCAACGCTTCCGAAGCCGCCTTCCAGGCGGCGTCGACGAGGAGTTACGCCGCCCGGTCGCGGATCATCACCACCGACATGGAGTTCCCCTCCGTCGCGCACGTGTGGCTCGCCCAGCGCCCGCGCGGCGCCGAGGTCGTCCACATCGGAGAGACCGACGGCCGGGTGCGCACCGAGGACTACCTCGACGCGATCGACGAGCGCGCCGAGCTCGTGTCGGTGCCGCTGGTGTCCTACCGCAACGGCCTCGTGCTACCGGCTCGCGAGGTGATCGCCCGTGCGAAGGAGCAGGGTGCGACGACGTTCGTCGACGCCTACCAGGCCGCGGGCGTGCGCCGCATCGACGTCAAGGAGTTGGGCTGCGATTTCCTCGTCGCGGGTGCGCTCAAGTACGTGCTCGGCATCCCCGGTATCGCCTTCCTCTACGCGCGCCGGGGCGTGCGCGATGCAGTGGCGCCGCAGCTGACCGGTTGGTTCGGTCGCGTCAACCCGTACGAGTTCGATCCGCGCTCGATCGACCACCCGGCCCGCGCCAGCCGCTACGAGAGCGGCACTCCGAGCATCTCCTCCGCCTACGGCGCGAACGCGGGTCTGGAGCTGGTCAACCGGCTGGACGCAGCGGCCGTGCACGAGCACATCCAGAGGTTGACCCAGGCATTGCAGGACCGGCTGCTGGCCGCTGGTGAGCGGCTGTGGTCGCCGACCGATCCGGCAGCACGCGGGCCGCAGGTCGCGCTGCGCGAGGACGACCCGAACAAGTTGGCCGCCTGGCTGGCCGAACGGCGGATCGCCGCCAGCCCGCGCGGCACCGCGCTGCGGATGTCCTTCCACTTCTACAACGACGAATCCGATGTGGACGCTGTCGCAGCGGCCGTCGCCGACTACCGCCGCTCCGGGAGCTGACATGGACTCCACCACCGGAAGATCCACCGAGGTCGACACCAGGTCCGGCAGCCAGCTGCGCCGAACGCTGACGCACCGCCAGGTGACGATGATCGGCCTCGGCGGCGCGATCGGCACCGGGCTGTTCCTGGGCTCCAGCCTGGCCATCTCGCAGGCCGGACCAGCCACCGTGCTGGCCTACCTCGGCTGCGCGCTCGTCGCGCTGGTGATCGCTTGGGCACTGGCCGAGATGGTCGTGCAGCACCCGGACGCGGGCGCCTTCGGCGCCATCGCGCACCGGTACCTGGGCTCGTGGGCGGGTTTCGTGGTGCGCTGGACGTACTGGACGATCCAGGCCATCGCGATCGGCGGGGAGCTCATCGCGGCCGGGATCTACACCCAGTTCTGGTGGCCGCAGCTGCCGCTGTGGCTGCCCGTGGTGGTGTTCTCGGTTCTCATCCTCGTGGTGAACGCGGGCGCGGTCGGACTGTTCGGCACCTTCGAGTACTGGTTCGCGATGATCAAGGTCATCGCGATCGTGGTGTTCATCCTGCTGGCGCTCGCGCTGGTGACCGTGGGCCTGCCCAACGCCGAGCCCACCGGGTTCGGGAATCTGACCGCGCACGGCGGATTCCTGCCCAACGGCTTGAGCGGCCTGTACCTGGCGATGGTGTTCGCGCTGTTCAGCTTCATCGGCACCGAGGTCGTCTCGGTGACCGCCGCCGAGTCGGAGGACCCCGAACGCGACATCCCCCGCGCGGCCCGGCAGATGGTGCTGCGGCTGTCGCTGTTCTACCTGCTGGCCATCGCGCTGGTGCTGACCGTGGTGCCCTGGACCGTGGTCGCGCAGACCAGCGGTGTCAGCGAGAGCCCGTTCGTGACCGTCTTCAGCGCCGCCGGAATCCCGTTCGCCGCGCTGGTGATGAACTTCGTGGTGCTCACCGCGGCGCTGTCCAGCGCGAACACGAACCTGTACCTGTGCACCCGGATGCTGCATTCCCTTGCCGGGCACGGATATGCGCCGCGCTGGACCGCTCGGCTGAGCCGACGTGGCGTACCCCATCGCGCGCTGTTGCTCAGCGCCGCCGGACTGCTCATCGCCACGGTGCTCTCAGCGGCGCAGGGAAACGCCGCCTACTTGGCGTTGTTCGGGTTGTCCATCTTCGGTGCGCTGGTGGTGTGGATCCTGATCCTGGTCACGCACCTCGCGTTCCGACGTTCCCGCGCCGCCGACGGCTTGCCGCTGCCGAAGGTCCGGCTGCGCGGCGCGCCGGTGACGGGGATCGTGGCCATCCTGTTCCTCGCGGCGATCCTGGTGTCCACCGCGTTCATCGAGGATCTGGCGGTCGCCTGGTGGGCGGGCGTGCCGTTCTTCGCGCTGCTGAGCGCGATCTACTACGCAATCAGCCGGAAGACCCGCGCCTGACCTGCTGGAAGGCGCGTTGTTTCACGGCGCTCTGCGTTTCGTAGATCGAGCCGCCGCGGTCGTGCGTCGGTTCCGGCAGTCGGACCGGTACCGGCTCCAGGCGCGGGCTCACGACGGGTTCACCGCGCAGCAGCTTGTCGTTGAGTTCGCGCCAGCCGGGATTGCCGACCAACGGCCACGCGTCCGCAGCGGCGTATTCGAAGAGCAGGAAGCGGCGCGGCCGGTCCGAGGTGTTCGGCGCGGATCCGTGCAGCAGCCGGGCGTGGTGCACCGAGATGCCACCGGCGCGGAGTTCGATGGGCACCGCCCGGTCGGCCAAGCCGTCCGGCGGCACCGCACCCACGAAGTAGCCGTCCTGGTGGTGGCTCAGCACCGGGCCGCGATGCGAGCCCGGCACCACCATCAGGCAGCCGTTGCACAGCGCCATTTCGTCGATGGCGATGCCGACGGCCAGCACGTCGTCGTTGGTGTGCGGGTAGAAGGCCCAGTCCTGGTGCCATTCGACCGGGCTGCCGAACTCCGGTGACTTGAGGTTCAACTTGGTGTTCTGAAAGCGGATGCCAGGGCCGATCAGCTGGCCGACGATGTCCAGTATCCGGTCGTTGCGCAGCGCGCGGTCGAAGGCGCCGTGCCGCAGGTGCGGCTGCTTCAACCGGCGCAGCCTGGGGCTTTCGGCGCTGTGCCCCGGTTCGAGGTCGAACACATCGGTGTGCGTGGTGACCGCGCGGGAGCGTTCGACGAACTCGTCGGTGGCCGCCCGGATCTCGGCCACCTCGGCCGGGGTCAGCACGTCGTCGACGGCGATGAACCCGCGCTCCCGGTAGTCGCTGATCTGCTGTTCGTGCAACATGATCGTCGGAATCCTTCCTGCCTCGAACGGTCAGACGCCACGAACCCGCCGCCCGACGTGCTGTTCCATCCGCCGGACGGCCTGTTCCGCGTCGCCCTGCTGCAACGCGGCGAGAATCTCGACGTGCTCGGTGTGCAGCGACCGGCGGTCGCCCGGCGCGACTCCGGCCTCGCTCCAGGACGCGATCCACGCCCGGTGCACCCACTTCTGCATGCGCAGCAGCAGCGGGTTCCCGGCGAACTGGGCGAGCGCGGCCTCGAACCGGAGGTCGAGGCTGCCCTGCTGGGTTTCCTCCGCGAGCAGTTCGTCGGCGATGCGGGCCAGCAGATCCCGCACCGGGGTCAGGTCCGCGTCCGCCTGCTGCCCGACGAGCTGGACCACTCGGGTCTCGATGGCCGCCCGCAGGTCCGTCAACCACTGCAGGCCCGTGTCGCCGCTCGGTGGTAGCAGCAGTTCGATCGGCGGCGCGCCGTCGGGATCGATGACGAACGCCCCGGCGTTGCGCCGGATCTCGATCTTGCCCATGCTCTCCAGGCTGCGCAGCGCCTCCCGCACCGACACCCGGCTGACCTGCAACTGCTCGGCGAGTTCCCGCTCAGCGGGCAGCCGATCGCCGGATGCGCACTCGGCGACCAGTTTCTCCAGTTGCCGCAGCACTTCCCGGTAGACGTCGAGCTGCTTGATCGGCATCAGCCGGAACGACGGCCGGTCGGCGCTCATGACTGGTCCGCCTCCAGTTCCGCCTCTCCGCGATTCACTGGTCCGCCTCTCCGCGATTCACAGTGGTGGTGGCGTCCAGCGCAATCTCCCGTTGCGTGGTTTCTGGTGGCTGGCTTGCGTCACGGTCCCCTGGGGTGCAGTTGAGGAGGACTGACGTTGACACCGGGCTACTCATGCCGGATCCCCTGCGCCACCCGGCGCGCCGCCACCGGCTCGGCGAGGATGTCGGACCGGTACGTCTCCGGACCCCACCACACGGCTGCGACGCTGATCAACGACAGCACGATCCCAGCGCCGTGGTCGTCGCTTCGGGAATCGGGCATTTTGCTGACTCTCTCTGCGCCATTGCTGGAGGATTGCGTCATTGCCGGATTGGACTGGCCACAGACCAGTGGACGCGCCGCGCCGATGCGAGGTCAACAGCGGGTCGCGGAATCCGGCTACTGTTCCGATTCCGCGAGTAGCCTGGATGGACCAGTCGGCCTTCGGAGGAGTGCATGGCGATCGATCCCGCCTTGATCGGCACGGCGCTGCCGCCGATCATCGTTGACGTCGAGGCCGGTCGGTTGCGGTTCTTCGCGAGCGCCATCGGCGAGACCGATCCGGTTTACACCGATCTCGGCGCGGCGCGGGCCGCCGGGCATCCGAATCTGCCGGTGCCACCGACGTTCCTGTTCGGGCTGACCCTCGACGGCCCGGATTCCTTCGGGTTCCTCGGCGACCTCGGCGTCGACCTGCGCGAGGTGCTGCACGGCGAGCAGGAGTTCACCTACCACTCCGTGGCGCACGCTGGCGAAACCCTGGTGCTGCGCCCGGTGATCACCGACGTCTACACCAAGAAGGGCGGCGCGTTGGAGTTCGTCGTCCGCAACACCGCCGTGACCCGCGCCGACGGCAGCGCCGTGGCCGACCTGACGGAAACCCTCATCGTCCGCCACTGGTCCACATCGGACTGATCAGCGGGCCCGCGCCGCGCTCCGGTGGTGTCCCGGTTCCGGTTCCAGCACGAAGTCGTGGCCCGCGACGCGTCCCGGCCGCACCGCCACCCGGTCCACCGCCGGGCGCATGCCCGGCGCCGAGACGACCACCGTGACGTGCGTGCCCGGCAGGTCGTGCACCTCGTACTCGCCGGAGTTCGAGGTCACCAGGTGCGCCAGCTGCGTCCCGGTCGAATCGGTGACGGTCACGATCGCGCCGGGCACCGGTGCGCCACCGGTGGCCAGCACCGTGCCAGCCAGCGTGTGGTGGTGCGCGGGTTTGGGGGCCTCGATCGCCGGATCCACCACGACACCGCTGTCGTCCTCGTGCTCGTAGGTGCCCGCATCGGTCACCGCCTCCGGGTCCGCCGCCTGCTTGCGCCGCATCCGCAGCTGGTTGAACACCACCAGCAGCACACCCAGCAACCACCAGGCGGCCAAGCCGAGGACGGCTGGTGGTGCGCCCACGCCGTTGAAGTACAGGATGCCGCGCATCGAGTCGACGGCCTGGCCGAGCGGCAAGAACCGGTGCAACGACTGGAAGAACGCGGGCACCAGCTCCTTGGGGATGGCGCCGCTGCTGGAGGGCATGCTCAGCAGCACGAACGTGCCCATCGCCACGCCGGGGATGAACTGCTTGACGAACGGCACCAGACCGAACGTCGTCCACCCGACCGCCTGGGTGAGCAGGAACCCGATCAGCAGCAGGATCGGCTGGTTGTAGATCACGTCCATCGACAGCGCGACGGAGTAGCAGACCACGGTGGCGAAAGCACCGACCCCGACCAGCGCCAGCAGTTTCTGCCGGGTGCCCAGCGCCGCGCGCAGCAGCATCATCACCGTGACGTAGGGCGGGATGTTCATCGCCAGCAGGCAGTAGAACAGTCCGGTGCCCATCACGTCGCCGGGCGCGGTCGGCGCGAGGTCGGTGAGCACGAGTTGGTGGCCAGCGGTCGAGGCGATCGGGGTGAACACCTGCTGCAGCACCATCAGCAGCGCCGACCCGTTGGCCTTGGCGTAGAACAGCTCCCCGTCGGCGGGGTTGTAGGCGGCTACCGCCTCGCGCTGCGTGATCGCCTCGCGCGCGCCCTGCTCGTCGGGTACCGCGGTGACGTCGATGCCGCCGGGCATCGCCTTGCCGAAGGCGGCATCGAGCTGGCTGGCGGCCTGCTCGCCGATCACGGCCACCGGCATGTGGTGCGGTGCCGGTGCGTGGAACGGCAGCAGGTAGCACACCATGAATCCGACGATGAAGAACATCGGGAACCACAGTGTCGACGCCAACGTGCGCACCAACGAACTCGGCTGTGCCTCGGTCAAGAAACCTCCTCGCGACGAGACGGGCGTGCGGCACTGCACTGGTTCGAATCGCCCAGCGCGAGCGGCGCCGTCGGCGAGAACTGCCCCGATTGACGATTAGCAACACTAACTTGTTTCTGCAGTCTGTGCAAAAATGCAGGTGTGCAACATCGGTTTGCCGGAGATGCCCGGAACCGCCCGTTGCGCGCCATGCTCGCCCCCTAGCGGAACGGACGCTCCGGATGGCCAAGACGACGACCGCCCACGACGGCGGTGCGGGCTCGGCCCTTGGGCTGCGCGAGCGCAAGAAGCGGGCGACCCGGCAGGCCCTGCAACAGGCGGCCGTCCGGTTGTTCCGGGAGCACGGCATCGAGGCGGTCACCGTCGAGGACATCTGCGCCCAGGCCGGGGTGTCCCCGCGGACCTTCTTCAACTACTTCACCGCCAAGGAAGAAGTGCTGGTGCCGTGGGACCCCGACATCGTCGAGAGCACCGCGCGGCGGGTTCTGGCGCAGCCCGCCGAGCATCCGCCGCTGCGCGTGGCGCACACCGTGCTCGGCGCGGCCATCGACACCGCGATGGCCGCACCAACCTGGCGGGACCAAGCGCTGCTGCTGCGCGACAAGCCCGAACTGATCCGCCGGATCGCCAGCGCCTCGCGGACGTTGGAGACAGCCCTGGCCGACGGGCTCGCGCAGCGGCTCGGCCGGGACCGCGAAGACCACTACGTCCGGCTGCTGTCGGCCACTGCGATCACCGCGATGCGCAGTTGCATCCAGTCCTGGCACCGGGCCCATCCGGACACCGACCTGCACGACTTCCTCGACGAAGCGTTCGACCTGCTCAGCCGAGGACTGCCGCCCGACTGACCCAGCGCCACCACCGAGAGGACCGCGATGGCCGACCACGACCAGCCGCCGCTGCCGGACGATCCCGCCGAGACCCGACGGCAGATCGTCGCTCGGCTCTACCGGTTCCGCACCCGGCGCATCGCGTTGCAGGGCCGCCGAGCCGCGGCGGTCGCGATCACGCTGGCCAGCGATGGCAGCGGGCTGGGAGTCTGGCTGACCCGCCGAGCCGCGACGCTGCGCACCCACGCCGGTCAGTTCGCGCTGCCCGGCGGTCGGTTGGATCCCGGCGAGGACGCCCGGCAGGCCGCACTGCGCGAACTGCGCGAGGAGCTCGGCGTGACCGCGCGGGCGCGGGACGTGCTCGGGCAGCTGGACGACTACGCGACGAGGTCCGGTTATGTCATCACGCCGATCGTGGTGTGGGTAGGCGCGGCACCTCCGCTGACGCCGAGTCCGGACGAGGTCGCCCGCGTCGACCTGGTGCCGCTGACCGAACTGGACGTCAAGCCCAGGTTCGTGCGGATCGCCGAATCCAACCGCCCGGTCATCCAGCTGCCGCTGCTCGGCACCTTCGTCCACGCCCCAACCGCAGCGGTCCTGCACCAGTTCACCGAGGTGGTGCTGCACGGCCGGGAGACCCGCGTGGCCGACCTGGAACAACCGGTTTTCGCCTGGCGCTGACCCGCGGCGGCGCCCGGCAGTCACCGCGAGGCATCCTGGAGCGGACACCACCTGGTGCCGACCACTTCGGAGGAGGTAGCCGTGTTCAGTGGGACGTTCGGAGTGACCCATTGGCTGATCGTGATCGGGGTGCTGGTCGTGCTCTTCGGCGCGAAGCGGCTGCCCGCGGCCGCCCGTGGTCTGGGCCAGTCGATGCGCATCCTGAAAGCCGAGCTGCGCGACGACGCCGACAAGGACGACGAGCAGAAGTGACCCCATCGCGGGCGTAGCCTGGATGCCGGGAGAAACGCTCCGCCGCGCGCGCGTGGATCGTGCTGACGCATCGGAGGAGCGGGATGGACCTGATCCGGCTGTCCCTGTGCGGCGACGTGATGCCGGGTCGCGGCGTCGACCAGATCCTGCCGCACCCCGGCAATCCCAGCCTGCACGAGCACTTCCTGCGGGACGCGCGCAGCTATGTCGTGGCGGCCGAGGCGCGCAACGGCCCGATCACCTGCCCAGTCGGCTTCGCCTGGCCTTGGGGCGATGCGTTGCGCGCATTGGCGGCAGCCGCACCCGATGTGCGGGTGATCAACCTGGAGTCCAGCATCACCCGCTGCGACGACTTCGCGCCGCACAAGGGCGTGCACTACCGGATGAGCCCGGACAACGTGCGCTGTCTGAGCGCCGGTCGGCCGGACGTGTGCAACCTGGCCAACAACCACGTCCTGGATTTCGGCCGCCAAGGGCTCGCCGACACGTTGCACGCGCTGTCGCTGGCCGGACTGCGCTGGGTGGGCGCCGGGCACGACGACGCCGAAGCGCGCCGACCGGTGGTGCTCGGCACCTCGCACGGCCGGGTGGTGGTGTTCGGTTACGGCGCGGCGTCCAGCGGCATCCCGGCGGGCTGGGCGGCGACGTCCCGGCGGTCCGGGGTCAACTTCCTGCCCGACCTCTCCGATCGACGGGCCGCCGAGATCACCGGCGAGATCCGCGAGCGGACCCGGCCCGGCGACGTGGTGATCGTCTCGCTGCACTGGGGCACGAACTGGCAGTACCACGTCGGAGCCGACCAGGTCCGCTTCGCGCACCAGCTGATCGACGGCGGGGTGCACGTGGTGCACGGGCACTCCTCGCACCACCCGAGACCGATCGAGATCTACCACGACCGGCTGGTGCTCTACGGCTGCGGCGATTTCATCGACGACTACGAGGGCATTCCGGGTTACGAGCAGTACCGGGACGATCTGCGCCTGCTGTTCTTCGCCTCGCTGGCCACCTCCGGCGAACTCGTCGACCTGCGGATGCTGCCGATGCAGGCCAGGCAGATGCGCCTGCACCCCGCGTCGCCATCCGACGCCGAATGGCTTCGCGCCACGTTGGCGCGGGTGAGCGCCTGCTTCGGCACGGCGGTCTCGCTGTCGGACGGGGCGCTGCTGGCTCGGCCCCGCGCGTGACGTGCCGCGCCGCTGCGGTACCGTCGGCGCATTGTCCATAAAGGACGCCCGATCCGAAGGAGCGCCTTTCGACATGGCCCACAACGACGTCGCCCAGCAACGCCGCCGGGTCATCCGGATGGAACAGCACGCGACGCGCGAACAGCCGCCGCGTCGCCGCCGCGGCTACACCGTCCGGTTCGACGTCGGCGGCGTCACGGGCCACCTGACCACCAACGCCTACCCGGACGGCAAGCTCGGCGAGGTCTGGGTGCGCGTCGACCAGCAGGGCAGCCCGATCAGCGGCTTCCTGGACAGCCTGTCGGCAGCCGTGTCGCTGGGCCTGCAGCACGGTGTTCCGTTGGAGCGGTACGTGGCGAAGTACGTCGGCATGCGGTTCGAACCGTGCGGCCCGGTCTCCGACCCGGAGATCGAGTACGCGCACTCCCTCCCGGACTACGTCTTCCGCCGCTTGGCCCTGGACTACCTGGACACCCGCACCTCCGCGGAACTCGGCATCCGCGGCGGCTGAGTCCCGGAGATCACTTCCTCGGTTCCGACATGCGGTCCCCGGCTCGGGTTGGTGCCCGCCAACCGAACACGAGGGGCAGGACCAGCGCGAGTGCCGCGAGTGCACCCCAGATCCCCGCGATGGCCCAGCTCGCCCCGGCGAGCGCGAGCACCGGGGTGAAGGTCACCGCGGTCACCTCGACCGGCAGGATCGGCAGGTAGGCGACGGCGAAATCCTCCAGGGTCTTGGAGCGCAGCCGCGGATCGATGATGCGCAGCAGCGCGATTCCGGTCGAGACCGAGCCGGTCGCCCAACCCCAGGTGAAGATCTGCTTCTCGAACCACGCGTCGCCGAGCATCCGCGGCGCCAGGCCGAGCCCGAGCAGCAGGCACAGCGCCAACCCGACGACGAACAGGACTAGCAGCGGCAGCCAGTAGTCGGCCACGAAGCTCGGCACGATGGAAGCGATTCCGCAGACCACGAGGACGTCGGTGGCGCTGCCGGAGATCGACTTGAGCGACTCGGGATCGACGAGGCGGCGCGTCCGGGTGGCGGACAGCAGCGCGCGCACGACCAGCCCGACCAGGAACGCGATCGAGAACAGTGGGAACGACACCGCCGGGAAGACCTCGCCGAGCAGCGTGTTGACCCCGTACGCCGCCGCGGAGATCACCAGGACGATCCCCGCCTGGAAGCTCAACGATTCGATCGTGCCGCCCGAGAACGTGTGCGTGCCGATCGCGGGCCGATCCCCTTCCGGGCGCAGGACTCCGGTTCGGACGTGCTCGGGCAACGCGCCGAGCCCTTCGAATTCCTTGGCGTGCCCGCGCTTCGCGCCGATCTTGGCCTGGACGATGCCGCCGACGATGCCGACCAGCAATCCGACCGTCGCGGAGGTGAAGGCCAACGACTGCGCTTCGGCCCAGCCGCCGTCGCCGAAGACCGTTCCCATCGCCGCGGCTGAGCCGAATCCGCCAGCCCATCCGGCGAACAGCAGCAGACCGAATCCGTCGGGCGTGCCGAACAGCGGGCCCAGCACCAGCAGTCCCAACACAACGCCGAGGGCGACCTGCGCCGCGTACATCAGCACGCCGTAGCTGGCGAACCCGGCCACCGAGCGACCGAGTCGCCGGAGGTCGAGGTCGTCGGTCAGCGCGAGGCAGGCGAACACGACCACGATGAGCACCGATGAATACGTGCCGAGTTGTTCGGAGAACGGCAGGAGGCCGAGTCCCTCGGGCCCGAGCACGAGCCCGAGCACACCGGCGATCACGCTGGCCGGGACCATCAGCGTCTGCAACGGTCGGACGGTCGCTCGGAGCGCGGTTCCGACCACGAGGAGCAGGCCGATGAGTCCGGCGTCCACGAGCAGGGACCAGGCTGAGTAATCCATGGGCACTCCTACGGTGCTGGTGCGGTGCCCTCCGCGGCCTGCTCGGCGTCGGAGGCGGTGGGACGGTGCGCATTGCCTTGAGCGGGGTCGTCCCCGCCGAAGCCGAGCGCGCGCTGGGCCGACCGGAAGGCGCGCGCGACAACCGGGAGCAACCCGAGCGGATCCCCGCTGGCGACCCTGGCGCGCAGCGGCGAGCGCGCGGTCGTGCCGGGAAGGCGGAGGAAGCGCACGCCGGGCCAGGGCGTGAGTCCGAGGATCTCGGAGACGATGGCCACCCCGAGACCAGCCGAAACCAGGCCCAGCATCGCCTGTTCGCTTTGCACGTGGGCCACCGGTTCAGCGGAGAAACCGGCCTCCGCGCAGGCCGCGGCGATCGCGTCGAAGGCCACCGGAGCGCGGTCGCGGGCGAACAGCACGATGCGCTCGGTGGCGACGCCGCGCAGGGACGCGGTGTCGGCCTCGGCCAGCGGGTGCCCGACCGGAACGGCCAACAGCAGTCGTTCGTCGGCGAGCACGATTTGGTCCGGGGAAGGGTCCTCCCACTCCCGGAGGATGGCGAGGTCGACGCGCCCGGCTGCGAGCGCGTGCCGTTGCTCGGAGCTGCCGAGGTCGACCACTACGGGGTCCCACTGCGGCAGTTCCGGCAGCAGCGCCGGGAGCAGGGCCGGGAACGCGGAGGTCACCGCAGCGATCCGGACCGGAGTGCGGCCCACGTCGCCGCGCACCAGGGTCCGCGCCTCCGCTGCCCTCCGGAGCAGGAAGAGGGCCTCCGGATAGAGCACGTCGGCGGCGGAGGTCGGCAACACCGAGCGGCTGGTCCGCTCGAACAACCGCAGCCCGAGTTCGTGCTCAAGGTTGGCGATCGCCTGGCTCACCGGTGGCTGCGCGGTGTGCAGGCGGCGTGCCGCAGCGGTGAAGCTGCGCTCCTCGTACACGGCCACGAAGTGGCGCAACAGCCGCAGTTCCACATCATCCCCCGAACCGGTCCGGGGAGAACCGCGAGATGTCGTGCTGCTGCGGCAGTCCGAGGACGAGACGGGCCGCGATCTCGCCGAACGCGGGCGCGAGCTTGAAACCGTGCCCGGACAGCCCGGCGACGACCGCCACGCCGGGCTGGATCGCACCGATGACAGCCCGCCGGTCCGGCGTGTAGGCGTCCATGTGGACCGAGTGCCGACTCGGCTGCGCTGGCAGTTCTGGCAGCAGTCCGTGGACGTCGCGGCCCACCCCGGCCATGGCGTGCGGCTCCAGGAAGCGGGTCAGCCCAGCGGGGTCGTCGATCGAACCCCAGGCATCGGCCCAGCCCGCTTTGACCAGAGCACCGTCAAGGCTCGGGATGCCGAACAGGTGCACGTCCCCGAGATCGCGGATGAAACCGGGGAAGACCTCCGGCGCGTACCTTGCCGGGTCTTCGGGAGCGAACCAGGTCAGCACGAGCGGACGGATGTCGAGCAGCGCCCGCAGTTCCGGCAGGAGTTGCGCCGCCCAGGCTCCGGCGGTGACGACGACGTGCTTCGCAGTGCGGACGCCCTGCTCGGTCGTCACACGCACGCCACCAGGAATCGGCTCGACCGCGGTCACCGGAGCGCTGTCGAGCAGCTCCGCACCCGCTCGCCGCGCCCGACGCAGCGCTTCGTGCACCGCGGACTCGGGCCGCAGCACCCCGCCGAGCTTGTCGAGCACCCCGATCTCGTCGGTGATCGACCCGTGCTGGGGGAACCGGTGCGCCAGCTCAGCCGCGTCGAGCACCTCGTGGGCAATCCCGTGCTGCTGCACCGAGACAAGCACGTTGCGCATCGGCGTGATCGTCGGAGCACCGATCGACAGCACGCCCGCGGGGTGGAACAGCGTCCGCCGCCCACCCCGCTCCAACTCCTGCCAGAGCTCCCGCGCCTGCAGCAGCATCGGGACGTACTCCGGACTTTCGTGGTAGCCGGTGCGGAACAACCGCGACTCGCCCGCGTAGCCCCCGAAGTCGTGCCCGAGCGCATGCCGCTCCACGCCGATGACCCGCGCGCCGTGGATCTCGGCGAGGCGCCAGCTGGCCATCGCCCCCACGGTACCGAGCCCCACCACGACGACATCCGCATCCATGGACGGAGATTCTCAACATCTCCACCGCATCATCGCAATACCTCATCGATATCAGGACGCTGGCGAGCTATAGGAACGCGGTATGAATCACGGCCGGACCGGCTGGTTGGGGCGCGGAACGTTGTTCGCGCTCCTCGCTCGGGCCGCTTCGAGTGATTCGCCCAGCGTCCACAAAGCCACACCGATCAGCACCAAGTCCTTGAGGAGGAACTGTCCTGGCTGCGCCGACAACACCGGAAACCCGCCAGCGAAACTGCCGATGACCCCAGGGGTGGTGAACAGGAAGCTCAGGGTCCCCAGGAACAGCACGACCGCAAGGGCGCTTCCGCCGACGGACAACCGTGGCCAGAGCGGGTAAACCGCAATGAGTACCGCAGCGACGATTTCCATGGTACCGAGCAGAACCGCGACTTCCTCGAAGCTGAGGAAGTCGTAGAGCCAACTCATCAGCGGACTGTGCTGAATCAGCACTCGGCTCTCCATCTTGACGTACTTCCCCGCGCCGATCCAGATCAATACGACGACCAACCCATATCGACTCACCAGTCGACCCGCGGCCATGAACCACTCGTCAGCGCTGCTCGCGGGAGCTGTCATGCTCAGACCACCCGACATGCGAAATACCCCTAAACTCAAGGTTCCTTCATTTGCAAGCAAAGACCGGACACGTCGCGGCGCGCTCGTCACCGATGCCACGCCCAGTTCGCGGCCAAAAGAGGAGCCTTCTCACCATTCCCGAATTGTGATATGCACCACTCGCCCGAAACTCCTGCGGGCGGTAGGTGAGCACTCCGAAATACAAGGGCGGTAAGAACCGGGACGTCCGCGCCACCAACCAACACAATGGCGCGACGAACGGCTCATAGATCGAGGAGTACAGGATGGACGAGGTCGGCCACTACCAGATTCGACGCAGTGGCGACCGGTGGTGGCTGGTGTCGCCGCAGCACCGCCGCTTCTTCAACATCGGCATCGCGCACGCCGAGCCGACAAACCTGCAGTACCCGCACAACATCGCGATCTGGCGCGAGAGGTACGGATCCCGGGAACGCTGGATCCGCAACGGTTTGGTGCGCGACCTCACCGAGTGGGGCTTCACCGCGATCGGCAGCACCGAGGAATACATCAGCGGCACCGGACTCGGCGTAACCGGCACCCCGATCGACATCGGGCACTCGCACGGCTGGCATCCGTCGGACTACGCTGCTGCGGACCTGCCGTACTGCGTGCCGCTGCGACCTCTGGAGATCGAGGCGTGGAACGGCCACCCGGCATACCGCGACCCCACCTCGACCGCGTTCGGCGAGTACTGCGACTACCTCGCTCGGGGACACGATGAGCCAGCCTGACCCGACGCAGTGGTCTGCGATTCCTCGCGCTGTCAGGCGGTCCTGCCGATCAGATCGGTGATGGCCGCCACTACCGGACCCGTCTGCTCATGGGGAAGACCATGCCCGCCGTCGAGTTCCAGCAGCACCGCACCGGGTATGGCTTCGGCGGCGTGCTCGGAGTGCGCCGGGTCGACGAAGTTGTCGGCGAGACCGCTGATGACGAGTGTTGGGGCGCTGATGGTGAGCAGATCTGCCTCGACGTCTATCGTCCGCGCGAGAACGATCTGCGCACGCGCACCAGGAGCCAGGTGGGATCCGGTCCGGCGAACCACGTCGTCCAACAGGTCCTCGGGCAAGCTGGTCGCCGCCCACGTCGACCTGCCCGAGCCAGCGGCCGCGCAGTTCACCGAAGCAGTGGTCGTCACGACATCCGGACTGTGGCCCTACACGCACCCGAGCGACGTCTCCGCACAAGTCACGGCCGAGTGGGGCCACCGACCGCCCGCCGAGACGTTCGCCGACCAACTCACCGAACTGCTCGCCAACCACCTCGTGGGAATCCTCGCCCGCGGACGGCAAACCCGGCAGCCGTAAACAGCTGTGTGTTCCACAGTGGACTTCACGTGCTGGCGACGACGCTTGGTTCTGGGATTCAGCTTCGAGGCCGGGGTGGGATGTCGCGCCGATCGGTCGGCCTCGGTCGCGGGAGATCAGCGCCCGGCTCCGGGCGCTTGGCCCGCACCGGCCTGGCCGGTGCGGAGCCGCGCGAACCATCACGAACTCGGGGCACCGGGCGGGTTTCGGCAATCGGGTCGGGTTCGGGGCTCGGCAGCTGGGCGGGCCTGGGCCGCTGGCCGGGGTGTGTTCTGGGGCGCCCAGGTGCCAACCGCCCAGGCACCGGACTGGGCGCGGGGCGCTCGGGTTTCACCGGCGATCCCGCTGCTTTCGACTCGCCGCGCCAGCGAACCGGTGCCTCGCCCATCGTCAGGGCGAGCACGAGCCAGAACATCATCGCGATGCGTTCCAGGTTGGCTGGATGATCGAGAACGCTCATCAGCAGGAACGCGGTCAGGGCTGAGAGGCAGGCAGCTCCGGTGGGCGAGGAATCCCGGGCCAGGCGGGCAGCCGTGACGACCCCGACAACGGTGATCGCGGTGATCCCGACCAAGCCGAGGAAGCCAGCCTCGACCAGCCAATTCAGCCACAGGTTGTGCACGTGGGAGAACTCGACGTCGCCCGGTGCGCGTGCGTCGATGACCTCGCCCGCGCGTTGCAGGCCGACTCCGAGGGGATTCGAGAGCGCGACGTCGATGGCCGCTTCCCAGGCTTGCCCGCGGACCCCGAGCGCGTTGCCAGCGCGCGAGCCGATCGCGATCAGCAGGCCGACACTCGCCAGGCCGCTCACACCGACACCGGTGGCCAGGTGAACCTGGGAACGGCTGAGACGCGGAATCAGCAAACGCGCCATGACCAGCACCAGAATTCCCGCGGCGGCCGCGATGTAGCCAGCCCGCGAGAACGTGGTCAGGACCGCGCCGTAACCCATGCCGCCCGCCAAGATCATGACGCTGGTGCGGGTGCTCCGCTCCGCGAACAGCGTCACCGCCACGGTGGCGATCGGGGCGAGCAGCACCAAGAACGCGGCGAGCGTGTTCGGATTGGCGAAGGTGCCGATGGAACGGATCAGCAGGCCGGGCGCGCAGTCCGCATCACCGAGCAGACCACGGCGGCAGAAACCGGTGGGAGTTCCGTTGGTCGCCTGGCTGAACGCCACCGCACCAGCCATCGACACCGATGCCAGCGCGAGCACCGCGGCAGCCCGCCAAGACCCAGGTTGACGCCGTCGTAGCCCAACGATCAAGTAGTAGACCGCGACTTGGGTCAGCAACCCGCGCAGCGGCGGACTGGTCCCTCCACCGAAGACCGTGGCGATCACAGCGGCGAGCACCAGCACGGCAATCGGAATGTCCAACCGGGTTCGGAAGGTTCCGCCCCTCGCCCCGTCGAAGAGCAGGCCGACCAGACCGAACAGGATGATCAGGCGCAGCGGTGTGAGGATGCTGATCAGCGGGTCGCCGGGCAAGAAGCCGCTTGCCGACTCCAGAACCACGAGGGACACCGCCGCACCCGGTGCGATCTGACCGAAGGCGCGGGAGAACCCTCGTGGGGACGCGGTCGACTCCTGTCCCGACGGACGGCTTGACGTGCCGACGAACACGTTCCAACCTCACATGCCTGTGCAACCCGCAGGTGACGTTGAAACATGTACGAGGGGACGAGCGCGTGAAGGGGACGGGCGATCCTGATCGCAGCGCCGGTGCCTTGCTCAGCCGCCTGGCAATCCGGATGTCGAGCAAGTTGGTCGCCGACGCGGAAATCACCCCCGGTCGGTATCTCCTTCGCGGTCCGCCGATATCCGCATTTCCGCAAGTGTTTCCTGGAGATCCAGGCCAGCGGGCCCGGTGGTTCAGGTGGGCGAAACCGCGGCGGCGAACAATGTTCGGCCGCGCGGCCGCAGTGGGCTCGGGAACGTGATCGGTGTTGGCAGGCGGGCGCGTTCGACGAGTGGTCGTGGAGCGCGCATCGCAATCGCGGAAGGAGCGCAGGAATCGCGACTCTAGAAGTGCTGTGCGTGGCGCTGATCCCGCTGGCGGTGGCGGTGGCCACCGCGGCGACCATGGCCAGGAGCCAGATCTTGGCGCAACGGCTTGCGATGGTTGCTGGCTCGATAATGGTAATGGGGCTGCTTCTCCTGATGGTCGTGTCGCTGTTCGGTTGACATGTCCTGTCCCAGACGCCGCACGGCCTCGGTCGGCGTGGTGGCGTCAATCCAAGGCGGCACCACGCCGACCCTCGTTCGTCCATTGTGGTCAGTTCACTGTCGGTTCAGAACAGTTTTCCGAACTGGTCCAGCAGCAGGGAGATGGAGAAGTAGCCGTAGAAGAGCACCGCGACGAACATCATCACCAGGCGCCAGCTGGTCAGGCGGATCGCGCGGGGCAGGAACCTCCGGTTGATGTAGATCAGCAGCATCGAGTACAGGAACATCACGACGCCGCCCATCGAGGACGAGATCAGGATGAGCACCAGCGGCTGGTCGGTGCCGGAGAGCAGGATCGCCGATCCGGCGACGATCAGCAGCCACACCACCACGAAGTAGATGCGGCTCTCGGTGATCCTGGTGCTGTTGCGGAAGAACGTCACCTTCAGGCTGTCGGCGGTCAACCGGCTGACCCAGTCCATGATGCCCAGCTGGGTGGAGAACAGCGCGATGGTCCCAGCGACCCAGAAGGACGTGCGGAACCAGCCACCGAACTGCTCGGCGAAGATGTTGCCCTGCTCCCGGATGAAGTCGAAGTCGTCCTCCGGCAACGGCAAGCCGTACACCGTGCCGAACGCCAGCACCGACATGATCACCAGCGTCCCGCAGCCCAGCACGAAGAACGTGCCGAACTGCTCGACGTTGGCCACCCGCCACCACGCCTTCCAGCGGCGGCGGTTGTCCACGCTGTCCAGGAACATGTACCCGGTGCCCGCCGCGGCCTCCTCGTGCCCGGTGAACGGTGAGGTGACCCGCGGCAGGAACTGGCCCATGCCCATCCGCTTGTCGCGCACCCAGTTGCTCTGCACCAGGTTGTTACCACCACCGGCACCGGCGAACGCGATGGCACCCAGCAGCGCGGCGATACCGCCGACCTCCTCCATCGGCGGCAGTTGCCCGACGTAGGCGAAACTGGCGCCGAACGCGGCCCAGTCCGACAGGCCGGTGCCCACCACCACGGCGACCACCAGGAACACCGTGATGCCGCCGACGAGGACCAGCTCGATGCGCTCCACCGTCTGGTAGACCACTTTGGACAGCGTCAGCGCCGCGCCGATGGCCACCATCGCCACGATCGCGATGGGCACCGGAGCGCCAGCCCCGGCCACGTAGGTCACGATGGTCGCCGCGCCGGTGGCCCAACCCGGCCACAGGTTCGGGATGATCGCCATCAGCATCACGATCACGCCCAGCGGCGCCCAGATCCGGGTGAAACCGGTGACCGCGGTCTCCCCGGTGGCAAGCGTGTAGCGCTCGATCTCCATGTTGAGGATGTACTGCATGAAGAAGCCCAGCACCGCCGTCCACATCAGCACCAGGCCGACCTGCGAGGTGATGTAGGGCCACAGCACGAACTCGCCGGAGCCGATCGCGGTGGCGGTGAGGATGATGCTGGCGCCGAAGATCGATTTGAAGGACCGGGGTTCGGGCATGTTCCGATAGGTTGCGGCGGGCAGGAATCTGCTGGGCAGTTCCGGGGCGACGGCCCCTTCCTCTGGTAACTCGTGTTCCCGCTGGGTGGCCACGTTGCCTCCTGGAGGGGAGCGGTTACGGCTGGTCCGGTCTACCAACCCGAACACCGAATGTGAACCGAGTCACATCTCTATTTCGTCACAAACGCACCATTCGAACCCGAACCGGTCGCCGCCGGGGGAAGGCGGTAGAACGAGCAGATGCGCGCGATCGTCCTGGACACCGCTGGTGGCACTCCGGTCTGGCGAGAACGCCACGACCTCGCGGTACCGGAGCCGGAATCGGCGGAGGTCGTTGTCGAAGTCCGGGCCGCCGCGCTGAACCGAGCCGATCTCGACGAGTTGGCGGGCACCTACTCCGCCGCGCGGCGGAGAACTGATCGACCGCGCGCCGTCGGCTCGGATCTCGCCGGAGTCGTCACGGCGGTCGGCAGCGCGGTTTCCGGAGTCAACCCTGGAGATCGTGTGCTGGCGATGGTCGACGGCGCCTTCGCCGACTTCGTCGCGTTCGACCACCGGATCGCGCTGCCCGTTCCGGACCGCCTCGACTGGGCCGCGGCCGCCGCCCTGCCATCGGCGCTGATGACCGAATACGACGCGCTGATCAACCAGGGCCAGCTCACCTCCGGCCAACGTGTGCTCATTACCGCCGCCACCTCCGGTGTCGGGTTGGTGGCGGTGGACATCGCCCAGTGGGCCGGTGCGGCGCAGGTGCTCGCGACCACCACGAGCGCCCAGAAGGAACTCCTGCTCACCACGCGAGGCGCGCAGGCCGTGAACACGCGAACAGCTGATCTCGCCGAAACGGTGCTCGCCGCGACCCACGGCGAGGGCGTGGACCTGGTCATCGATCACGTCGGCGGCGCGTTGCTCGACCGATGCATCGCGGCAACCCGCCTCGGCGGCACCGTCGTGCAGGTCGGCCGGGCAGGCGGACATGCCTCGACCATCGACGTGGACCGGCTCGCCTACCGCCGTGTTCGCCTCGTCGGCACCACCTTCCGCACCCGCGGCGACCCGGAGCGAGCCCGAATCGCCGAGGCCATCCGCGCCCACCTGATGCCCGCGGTCGCCGACCAACGGATCCGAGCCCACGTGCACCAGTTACTGCCGGTCGGCCAGGCGAGGCAGGCGCTCGAAGAGCTCGCCAAAACCGCTTCGGCGGGCAAGGTGGTGCTCGACTTCGGCTGAGGGGCAGCGCGGCGAAGGCGGATTTCGGACTCTTCCTCGGTTAGGGTGATCGTTCCCAGCGACGTGGAAGGGACCCGCACCGATGCCCAAGTTCAGTTGGCACACCAGCGCCGTGCCCGAGGGTCTGCCGGTGCGGCAGGTGTACGGATTCCTGTTCGTCTCCGACGGTCGACTGCTCATCCGCCTCGACGGCAACAAGCACTCGCTACCGGGCGGTCGCCCCGAGCCCGGTGAGGTCGAGTACGCCGACATCCTGCGCCGGGAGACCTGGGAAGAGGTCACCGTCGGTATCGGTGAACCGCACTACCTCGGCTACCAGTGCGTCGACGACGGGATTTCGCCGTACGCGCAGGTCCGGATGGCCGCGGTGATCGCCGCCGTGCACCCGCCCGAGCCGGACCCGGATAGCGGCCGGATCTACCGGCGACTGCTGGTGCACCCCGGCAAGGCCGGTGACCTGCTCGCCTGGGGCGAGACCGGATATCTGCAGGCGACCGCAGCCGCCGAAGCGGCGATCAACGTCTTCGGCCTGCCCAGCGACGGGCTGCCCGAAACCGGTTATCTCTGACGGTCTTCCAGCAGTTGCGCCCGGCCGGGTCGGCCGATCGCCCGGTAGGCCCGTGCCCAGACGTCCGGGGCGGCCAGCGGTAGGCCGCGCCAGTGCCCGGTGACGCGGGTTGGGAAGGTCACCACGCGGCCGTCTTCGACGACGGCGAAGCCGACGAGCACGTCCACTTCGTGGTCATCAGCGGCTACCACGAACCGCTCGCGGGTCCGGTAGATCCCGTCGCGCACCGCCGCTTCGCGAAACGGCCATCCGGCGTCGCGCAGGACCTCGGCGACGACAGCCGGGTCGGCGTCGGTGGTCAGGTCCCAGTCCCGCACCCGGTCGACGAGCCCCAGTGCGGCGAGCAATCCCGAGCCGCCCAGCGCGACGACCACTCCCCTGTCCTGCAGCGCTGCGCAGAGCTCGCGGACCACGTCAACCGGCGGTGTTCGCATCGGATCCACGATATGCCGCCGAGATCGTGCTCGACCGCGGAGCTGGCAATACTGCCGCAACGTCCTTGACCCTCCGCGCAACATTGTCCTATCGTTCGCGTAGAGCACGAACGTTCACTATGCGCACACAGGGAGTGGTCGGGTTGGCACGCATCCTGCGGCTCGACGAGGCCGTCGCGGAACTGGTCCACGACGGCGACACCGTGGCCCTGGAGGGCTTCACCCACCTGATCCCGGTCGCCGCCGGGCAGGAGATCATCCGGCAGCGGCGCAGGGACCTGACCCTGATCCGGATGACCCCGGACATCGTCTACGACCAGCTGATCGGCGCGGGCTGTGCGCGGAAGCTGATCTTCTCCTGGGGCGGCAACCCCGGCGTCGGTTCGCTGCACCGCTTCCGCGACGCGATCCAGAACTCCTGGCCGGTACCGCTGGAGATAGAGGAGCACAGCCACGCGGGCATGGCCAACCGCTACGCCGCAGGTGCCGCCGGACTGCCCTTCGCCGTGCTGCGCGGCTACGCGGGCACCGACCTGGTGGCGCAGACCGACACGATCAAGACGATCGAGTGCCCCTTCACCGGAGAGCGGTTGGCCGCGGTCCCGGCGGTCAACCCGGACGTCGGCATCATCCACGCCCAGCAGGCCGACCGGGCGGGCAACGTGCAGATGTGGGGTATCACCGGGGTGCAGAAGGAGACCGTGCTGGCCTCGGCCCGTTCCCTGGTCACCGTCGAGGAGATCGTCGACGAGCTCACCCCGCGCCCCGGCGCGGTGGTGCTGCCCAACTGGGTGGTCACCGCGGTCGCGGAGGTCCCCGGCGGCGCTCACCCGTCCTACGCGCAGGGCTACTACGAGCGCGACAACGCCTACTACCAGCAGTGGGACCCGATCGGCCGGGACCGCGAGAAGTTCGAGAACTGGTTGCAGACCGAGGTCTTCGGCGCTGGTGCCCAGCAGGACGTGGAGAGGAGCGCTCGATGACGGAGTTCACCTCCGACGAGATGATGACCGTCGGTGCCGCCCGGTCGCTGCGCGACGGCGCGGCTTGCTTCGTCGGCATCGGACTGCCCAGCACGGCCGCGAACCTCGCGCGGCGCACGCACGCCCCGAACCTGGTGCTGATCTACGAGTCGGGCACGCTCGGCGCCAAGCCCGACCGGCTGCCGCTGTCCATCGGCGACGGCGTGCTCGCCGACACCGCGGACTCGGTGATCACCGTTCCGGAGATCTTCAACTACTGGTTGCAGCCGGGCCGCATCGACATCGGCTTCCTCGGTGGCGCCCAGGTGGACCGCTTCGGCAACATCAACACCACCGTGATCGGTGGGGACTACGTCAACCCGAAGGTCCGGCTGCCCGGTGCCGGTGGCGCTCCGGAGATCGCCGCGTCCTGCCGCGAGGTGCTCATCGTGATGCGGATGAGCCCGCGCAGCTTCGTGCCGAAGCTCGACTTCATCACCTCCGTCGGCTACGGCACCGGCAAGGGCGATCGGGAGAAGCTGGGGTTGCGCGGCCGGGGGCCGGTCAAGCTGATCACCGACCTGGGCGTGCTGGAACCCGACCCGGAGACCTGCGAACTCACCCTCACCCAGCTCAGCCCCGGCGCCACGGTCGAGCAGGCAAAAGCAGCGGTCGGCTGGCCGTTGCGCGTGGTCGCCGAGCCCACCGTGCAGCAGGCCCCCACCGAGGAAGAGCTGACCGTGCTGCGGGAGTTGCAGGCGACCATCTCGGCGGGTGCGAAGTAAACCCGGCCGAGTACTGGCAGTCGTCACACACGCCTGACAGCGTTGAGTACGAGGAGCCGCGATGACCACTGAACAAACCCGATCGCCCGCCGGGCTGGTGCTGCCCACCTACCCGCGCGACGACCAGTCCCACCCCGCGCTGGACACGCCCGCGTACGGCTCGTCCACGCTGCGCCATCCGAATCAGCCGCTGCAGTACCTGCCCCAGTACCTCACCGAGATCACCGGGCCACTGCTGGGCCAGGACCGCTGCGGTGAGCACGACCACGACCTGACCGTGCAGCATGACGGCGAGCCGCAGGGCGAGCGCATCATCGTCAGCGGCCGGGTGCTGGACTCCGGCGGCAAGCCGGTGCCCAACACCCTGGTCGAGGTCTGGCAGGCCAACGCCGCGGGCCGCTACCTGCACCAGGGCGACCGCCACCCCGCGCCGCTGGACCCGAACTTCTCCGGGACGGGCCGTTGCATGACCGACGCCGACGGCAACTACAAGTTCATCACCATCAAGCCCGGTGCCTACCCGTGGCGCAACCACGACAACGCCTGGCGCCCGGCGCACATCCACTTCTCGCTGTGCGGGCAGGCGTTCACCCAGCGCTTGATCACCCAGATGTACTTCCCCGGCGATCAGCTGTTCTACCAGGACCCGATCTTCAACTCGGTGCGCGACGAGAAGGCGCGGGAGCGGATGATCTCCCGCTTCGACCTGGACACGACCGTGCCGGAGTGGGCGCTGAGCTACAAGTTCGACATCGTGCTGCGCGGCCCGGAAGCTTCGGTGTTCGAAGACGAGGAGGACGACGACTGATGGCTGCCACCACTCCCCCGGCGACCACGCCGTCCCAGACGATCGGCCCGTTCTTCGCGCTGCCCGACGGCATGCTGTGGGAAGACGGCCCGGAGGTCGTCGCCACCGACCGCGCGGGCGCGTTCGTGCTGCACGGGACGCTCACCGACGGCAACGGGGACCCGGTCCCGGACGGGCTGGTCGAGATCTGGCAGGCCGACGAGCAGGGCCGCTTCGACCACCCGGACGACCCGCGCCCGGAATCCTCGTCGTGGCAGGGTTTCGGCCGGTGCCCGACCGACGCCGAGGGCCGGTTCTGGTTCCGCACCATCAAGCCGGGCCCGCTGCCCACTCCGAACGGGGCCACGGAGGCGCCGCACATCGACGTGACCGTGCTGGCCCGCGGCATGCTCAACCGGGTGGTCACGCGCATCTACTTCCCGGACGAGGAGAAGGCCAACGCCGCCGACCCGGTGCTGTCCGAAGTGGACTCGGCGCGGCGCGGCACGCTGCTGGCCACCGCGGACGAGCGCGGCTATCGCTTCGACATCCGATTGCAGGGCGATGGCGAAACCATCTTCTTCGCGGTTTAACGGCCTGTTCGGCCCGATGTTCAGCACGCCTGCGGCCACCGAGCGGACCAGCGCCGCAGCCTGGTTGCAGGCGATGCTGGACTTCGAGGCCGCATTGGCCGCCGCACAGGCCAAGGCCGGGGTCATCCCGGCCGAGGTCGCCGAGGAGATCGCCCGGCGCTGCCGGGCGGAGTTGTTCGACGCCGACTCGATCGCCGAGCGCGCGGTGTCGTCGGCGACTCCGGTGATCGCGCTGGTGCGCGACCTGACCGCGTTGGTGGACGCCGACGCGAAACCGCACGTGCACCGGGGCGCGACCACCCAGGACGTGGTCGACACCGCTGCGATGCTGGTGGTGCGTGATGTCCTGGCCCTGGTCATCGCGGACTTGCGGGCCGCGGCTGATGACTGCGCGCGACTGGCCGAGCAGCATCGGGGAACCGTGATGATCGCCCGCACGCTGCTGCAACAGGCGCTGCCCACGACGTTCGGATGTCGTTGCGCGGGCTGGCTGACCTCGCTCGACGAGGCCACCACCGCGCTCGGTCGGGTGCGCGACGAGCGGCTGGCCGTGCAGCTCGGCGGCCCTGCGGGCACGCTCGCCTCGCTCGGCGCCGAGGGCATCCGGGTGACCGAGTTGCTCGCCGCCGAACTGGGTTTGGCCGAACCCGTGGTGCCCTGGCACACCGACCGCACCCGCATCGCCGAGTTGGCTGGCGCGCTGGGCACCGCTGCTGGGGTGCTCGGCAAGATCGCGTTGGACGTCGAGCTGCACGCGCAGACCGAGGTCGGCGAGCTCTCCGAAGGCAAGGCGGGTGGCTCATCGGCCCTGCCGCACAAGCGGAATCCAGCGGGCGCGGTGCTGATCAGCGCCGCCGCCAACCGGGTGCCGGGTCTGGTGGCCACCCTGCTGTCGGCGATGCCGCAGGAGTACGAACGCGCCGCAGGTGCCTGGCAGTCCGAGTGGGAACCGCTGACCGAACTGCTGCGCCTGGTCGCCGCAGCAGCCGCGGGAACCCGCCAACTGCTGGCCGGACTGCACGTGCACACCGAGCAGATGGCCGCCAACCTCGACCTCACCCGAGGACTGGTGATGGCCGAAAGCGCCGCGGGCCCGCTGATGAACACCCTCGGTCGAACCGACGCGCAGGACCTGGTCTCCCGGCTGTGCCGCAGCGCGGTGCAGGAGGGCACGACGCTGCGCGCGGAACTGCTGGCTGATCCGCGGGTGCGGGAGGTGCTTTCGGAGGCCGAGGTCGTCGCGGCCACCGAACCCGCCGACTACCTGGGCTCCGCGCCCGCCTTCATCGACCGCGCCCTGGCCGCACACGCCGAATTGGAGAACCGTTGAACGTCAACTACGAGCTGAGTGGGCCGGACGGTGCCCCGGTCGTGGTGCTGTCCAACTCGATCGGCACCGACCTGACGTTGTGGGACGAGCAGGTGCCCGCCCTGGCGCAGGAGTTCCAGGTGCTGCGCTACGACCAGCGCGGGCACGGCAGCACGGCTGCCGGACCCGGCCCCTACACGCTCAAGCAGCTCAGCGGCGACGTGCTCGCACTGCTGGACAACCTCGGCATCCGCAAGGCGCACTTCGCCGGGGTGTCGCTGGGCGGCATGACCGGCATGTGGCTGGCCGAGCATGCGCCGGAGCGCATCGACCGGCTCGCGCTGATCTGCACCTCCGCCGAGCTGGGCCCGCCGTCGAACTGGCGGGAGCGCGCCGCCTTGGTTCGCGAGAAGGGCACCCGGGCGATGGTCGAGCCGTCACTACCGAGGTGGTTCACCGCCGAGCTGGCCGGACGCGCGGACATCGTCGAGAAGTTCGGCGGCATGCTCGCAGCGGCCGACGACGAAGGCTACGCGGGTTGCTGCGAGGCGATCGCCAGCATGGACCTGCTGCCCAAGCTCGCCGAGATCACCGCGCCGACGCTGGTCATCGCCGGTGCCGAGGACCCGGCCACGCCCCCGGAGCACGCCGAGCGGATCGCCGCGTCCGTCGCGGGCGCGCGCGTGGAGGTGCTGTCCCCGGCCGCGCACCTGGCCAACGCCGAGCAACCCGAGGCGGTCAACCGGCTGCTGCTGGACCACTTCACGAGGAGCCTTTGATGTCCGACCGCCTCGATGACGCCACCCGGCACGCCCAGGGCATGCGGGTGCGCCGACAGGTCCTCAGCGATGAGCACGTGGACCGCGCCAACGCCAAGATCACCCCGTTCACCGAGGGATTCCAGGACTTCATCACCCGCTACGCGTGGGGCGAGGTGTGGACCGGCGACGGGGTCGACCGGCAGACCCGCAGCATGCTCACGCTGGCGATACTGGCGGCGGTGGGCTGCGAGGACGAGTTCGCGATGCACGTGAAGGCGGCCCGCCGCAACGGGGTGCCGCCGGAGCAGATCCGCGAGGTGTTGATGCACGTCGCGGTCTACGCCGGAGTGCCCCGAGCCAACAGCGCCTTCGCGATCGCCAATACGATCCTGGGCGAAGAACGACCAGACTAAGACCCCAGCAGGAGAACGCCATGGAGCCCGTTTCCGACCCGAGCGGCGGCTACGTCCAGTCGCTGGCGCGCGGGCTCCTGGTGATCCGCGCGTTCAACGAGTCCAACCCGGAGATGACCCTCTCCGAAGTCGCCCGCGCCACCGACCTGTCGCGCGCGGCGGCCCGCCGGTTCCTGCACACCCTGGTGCACCTCGGTTACGTGTGGACCGACGGGCGGGTGTTCGCGTTGACCCCGCGCGTCCTGGAGCTGGGTTTCGCCTACCTGTCCAGCGTTTCGCTGCCGGAGATCGCCCAGCCGCACCTGGAGCGGTTGGCGGCCGAGGTGCACGAGTCGGCGTCGGTGTCGGTGCTCGACGGTCCGGACATCGTCTACGTGGCGCGGGTGCCCACCACGCGGATCATGACGGTGTCGATCAACATCGGCACCCGCTTCCCCGCCTACGCCACCTCGATGGGCCGGGTCCTGCTCGCGGACCTCCCAGCGGCCGAACTGGACGACTGCCTGTCCGGGATGGATCTCCAGCCGCTGGGCCCGCACACCATCACGACCACGGCGGGCCTCAAGCGCGAGCTGGCCCGCATCCGGGAACAGGGCTGGGCCCTGGTGGACCAGGAACTGGAAGCTGGCCTGCGTTCCATCGCCACCCCGATCCGGGACCGCTCGAACCGGGTGGTCGCCGCGGTCAACATCTCCTCGCACGCCTCCCGCACCAGCCTGGCGGACGCCCGCGACAAGCTCCTGCCGCCCCTGCTGGAGACCGCGGCCCGCATCGGCGCCGACCTCCGCGTCGCACCCAACTCGCGAGCCCTCCGGGGTGAGGGGCACCTGTGACCAAGTAACTGGGTCACGGGTGCCCCTCACCCATTCACCCATCCGTGCGAAGGTTGGGAAAGAATGATCGAGCGGCGGAGCTGACGGGTAGCAGCGAAGATCTCGGTGGAGGTCGGACGGAGAGGTGATGCGCGCATGAGGGTGGCATTGTTCGCGACCTGCCTCGGGGACACGCTGTTCCCGGCGGCACCCCAGGCGACGGTGCGAGTGCTGGAGCGGCTCGGCTGCGAGGTCGAGTTCCCCACCGCGCAAACCTGCTGCGGGCAGATGCACACCAACACCGGCTACCGCAGGCAGGCGCTCTCCTCGGTGCGGACCTTCGTGGACGCCTTCGCCGACTACGACGCCGTGGTCGCCCCGTCCGGCTCCTGCGTGGCGTCGGTGCGCCACCAGCACGCGATGGTCGCCGCCGGTGACAAGCGGCTCAGCGGCGCCGTCGCGCAGCTCGCACCGCTGGTCCACGAGCTGTCCGAATTCCTGGTGGACGTGCTCGGGGTGACGGATGTCGGCGCCTACTTCCCGCACCGGGTCACCTACCACCCGACCTGCCACTCCGCCCGGCTGCTGCGGGTCGGCGACAAACCGCTGCGGCTGCTGCGCGCGGTGCGCTCGCTGGACCTCGTCGAGCTACCTGCGGCCGACCAGTGCTGTGGATTCGGCGGCACCTTCGCGTTGAAGAACCCGGACGTGTCGGTGGCGATGGGCGCCGACAAGGCGCGTCACGTCCGCGAGACCGATGCGGAGGTGCTCTGCGCTGGGGACAGCTCGTGCCTGATGCACATCGGCGGCCTGCTGTCCCGGCAGCGTTCCGGGATCCGGGTGATGCACCTCGCCGAAATCCTCGCCGCCGTGGAAGGAGCGGACAAGTGACCGGCACCTACCTGGGCATGCCCGCCTTCCCAGTGGCGGCGAAGCGGGAGCTGGGCAACGCGCAGCTGCGGCACAACCTGGCCAACGCGACCTCGACGATCCGGCAGAAGCGCGCCGCTGTCGTCGGCGAACTCGACGACTGGGCGCAGTTGCGCGAGGCCGGTGCCGCGATCAAGGCGCACACGCTGTCCAATCTGGACACCTACCTGGAGCAGTTCGAAGCCGCGGCCACCGCGGCTGGTGCGACGGTGCACTGGGCGCGGGACGCCGAGGAGGCCAACCGGATCGTCGTCGACCTGGTGCGGGCCACCGGTGAGCGCGAGGTGGTCAAGGTCAAGTCGATGGCCACCCAGGAGATCGAGCTCAACGAGGCCCTCGAAGCCGCCGGGATCGACGCCTGGGAGACCGACCTGGCCGAGTTGATCGTCCAACTCGGACACGATTCGCCCAGCCACATCCTGGTGCCCGCGATCCACCGCAACCGCGCGGAGATCCGGGAGATCTTCCGCCGCGAGATGGGCAAGGTCGGCACGCCCGCGCCCGACGACCTCACCGACGAGCCCGCCCGGTTGGCCGAGGCCGCGCGGCGGCACCTGCGGGAGAAGTTCCTGCGCGCCAAGGTCGCCGTCTCCGGCGCGAACTTCGCGGTCGCCGAGACCGGCACGCTACTGGTCGCCGAATCCGAGGGCAACGGCCGGATGTGCCTGACGCTGCCGGAAACGCTGATCAGCGTGGTCGGCATCGAGAAGCTGGTGCCGCGCTGGCAGGACCTGGAGGTCTTCCTGCAACTGCTGCCGCGTTCCAGCACCGGCGAGCGGATGAACCCCTACAACTCCACCTGGACGGGCGTCGCCCCCGGTGACGGGCCGCAGACGTGCCACGTGGTGCTGCTGGACAACGGCCGCACCAATGCGCTGGCCGACGAGATCGGGCGCCAAGCGCTGCGCTGCATCCGCTGCTCGGCCTGCCTGAACGTGTGCCCGGTGTACGAACGCACCGGCGGCCACGCCTACGGCTCGGTGTATCCGGGGCCGATCGGCGCGGTGCTGACCCCGCAACTGCGCGGCACTACGTCCGAAGTGGACAAATCGCTGCCGTACGCGTCGTCGTTGTGCGGCGCCTGCTACGACGTTTGCCCGGTGGCGATCGACATCCCGGATCTGCTGGTGCACCTGCGAACCCGCGTGGTCGAGGAGCACGGCTGGCGGTCCAAGCCGCTGGACGCGCTGATGGGCTTGGCGTCCTGGGTGTTCGGGGACGCGAAACGACTGGCCGCCGCGCAGCGGGTGGCGGCGCTCAGCCGCCGGGTCATCGGCCGGAAGGGCACCATCGGCCGACTCCCACCGCCGTTGTCCCGCTGGACCGACGCCCGCGACGCGCCTGCGCCAGCCGAGGAATCCTTCCGCGCCTGGTGGGAACGCACCCGAGGGGGTAATTCGTGACGAGCGAAGCGAATTCGGCGCGCGAGGCGGTGCTGGGCCGGGTCCGATCGGCGCTGCGCCGGGCCGACCGGCTGCCCCCGGCGAGCATCCCGCGCGAATACCGCACCGAACGCCCGACGGCGGATCTGGTCGGCCTGTTCTGCGAGCGGGTCGCCGACTACCGGGCCACAGTGGACCGCCTCGCCCCCGCCGACCTGCCCGCCGCGATCGTGGCCGCCGCACGCCGAGTCGGCGCTCACCGCGTGCTCACCCCCACCGGAGTACCACAACGGTGGTGCGATGCGTTGCGCGAAGAGTTCGAGCAGGTCGACGACGCCGACATCGACACCGCGGGGCTGGACCGCGTCGACGCGGTGGTCACCACGGCCGTGGTGGGCATCGCCTCGACGGGCACCATCGTGCTCGACCACGGCCCTGGCCAGGGGCGCCGGGCCAGCACGCTGGTGCCGGACGTGCACATCTGCGTCATCGAGGAATCCCAGGTCGCCGACGACGTCCCGGCGGCGCTGCACCGACTCGACCCGACGAGGCCGATGACCTTCATCAGCGGACCGTCGGCCACCAGTGACATCGAACTAAACCGGGTCGAAGGCGTCCACGGCCCCCGCACCCTGCACGTCCTGGTCACCCCGAGCTCGACCTGACCGCGCAATTCCGCGCGGAGTGCCGAAACCTCCGCGAAATGCGCTCGCCGCCGACCAGCTGACACGGCTAAGTTCCGGTCCGGGCACACTGATCACGGGGTCGGTGGAGCTGAAGGAGTCGATCATGGGGACCGACGGGTCGTCGTTCGGGCCGCGGGGAGATGTCGTTGAGCGCGCGGCGGCGTTGCGACCGCTGTTGGAGCGGCATCGCGCCGAGGGCGAACAGGAACGGCGGCTCGCCGACGAGGCGATCGCCGCGCTCGACGAAGCCGGGCTGTTCCGGGCGTGGGTGCCGCGCCGGTTCGGCGGCTCGGAGTACGACCTGCGCACCGTTATGGACGCCACCGTCGAGATCACCCGGGGCGACGCCTCCGCTGGCTGGCTGGTGGTGATCCTCGGTTGCGGGGATTGGCTCACCGGCCTGTTTCCCGATGCGGCCCAGGAAGAAGTCTTCGGCACCGACGCCAACACCAAGGTGTGCCAGGTGCTCACCCCGAAGACCGCCGCCCGGCGCGTCGAGGGCGGCTGGCAGGTCAGCGGCAACTGGGCACCGGCTTCCGGCTGCCTGCACTCGGACTGGGCCATGCTCGGCATGTCGTTGCCCGAGCACGGCGGCAACCCGGCGGGCGCCGCTTTCGGCCTGGTCCCGATGAGCGAACTGCGCGTCAAGGACACCTGGTTCACCCTCGGGATGCGCGCGACCGGCAGCAACCTGCTGATCGGTGAGAACGTGTTCGTCCCGGACCACCGCGTGCTGCACCGAACTCCCGCGACCCGAGGCGTGTTCCCGCGCGAGCGCAACGCCACGCCGCGCTACCGCAGCGCGCTGATCCCGACGTTGGCGACCTTCCTGATCGCCCCGTTGCTCGGCATGGCCGAGGAAGCACTCGACCACGTGGTGTCGCAGTCCGGTCATCGGGGAATCGCCTTCACCAGCTACGAACGCCAGCGCGACGCCACCTCGTTCCAGCTGGCCGTGGCCGAAGCCTCGATGAAGATCGACGTCGCGCGGCTGATCGCGCACCGGTCGGCAGCCGTGGTGGACGGCCACGCGCTGTCCGAGACGCACCCCGACTACCTCGAACGCGCCCGGCTGCGGCAGCACGCCAGCTACGCGATCCAGCAGTGCCGCGAAGCCGTCGACGTGCTCGTCTCCGCCTACGGCGCGAGCGCGATGTCCGAATCCGACCCGCTGCAGTCCATCCTGCGCGACATCCAAACGGCCAGCCGACACGCGATCGCGCACCCGGCCAGCAACGCGGAACTTTTCGGCCGCGGCCTTCTGGGCATCGAACCCAACATCACCGAGATGATCTGAGCGCTACCACGTCGGCGAGCACCACGCCGGGTTCCGGGAGGCGGCGCTGCGCTGGGCTGTCGTAGACCACCAGGAGTTCTCCGGAGGGCAGCAGGGCGATGCCTTCGGCGTGGTCGTCGCCTTCGCCGTAGGGCAGGTCGAGCTCGCGGTGCAACTCCTCGCGGTGCACCACATCCGGGGCCTGGATGCGGGCCGCGCCCGCCCAGCGGTAGATCCGCACCGGCCCGTCCAGGTCCATCGACGGTCCGGCCAGGATCAGCAGGTCCTCGCCCTGCGCGCACAGATCGCGGATGCCCAGGCCGTCCAGGTCCAGGAAGTGCTTGGCGTAGCGTTCGCCGTCGGCGAACTTGGTCAGCCGCAGTTCGTCGTCGTCTTCGCGGGGCGCCACCTGCAGCACGACCGCCCAGCCGCGCAGGACCGGCCCGCGCAGTCCGAGGAACACCCGTTCCGCACCGGGTTCCCCGTGCACCGCGATGCCCTCGATGTCCAATCCGTTGTCCTTGCCCGGAATCGCCAGGAACGGCGCCAGGTGCTCGTCGTCGTCGAGCAGGTCGATCAGGCCGGGCCCGCCGAGCGCGGCGCTGCGCCCGCCTTCCGGCGTGGTGCCCGCCGGGACGTCGTCGGCCAGCGCGATGCGCGCCAGCACTCGACGACTCGGTTCGGCGCTGACCGAAGCCAGCCGCTTGGCCGCCTTGGCGTCGGACTGCCCCGCCTTGATCTTCTTGCGCTTGCTGCTGTGCGAACCGACCACCCACAGGTACGGTCCGTTGCGCGAAATGCCTTCTATGTCGACTTCTTCGTCCGCCTCACCGGGTAGCGGCACGACATCGACCAGGGGGAAACTGACGTGCTCGCGATATTCGGTCGGCCGGTCGGCGGTGTCGCAGGTCAGCCGTTCCACAGTGGCGGTCTCGTCACCGGCGATCCACAGGTGCTCGCCGTCGGTGCGCACCGCGGAGAGGTTGACATGCGTCTCGGCGGCGACCGCACCGGCTTCGAAGCACAACCGCACCGTGCGTTCGACGTTCATCCGTTGTTTCTACCAGTACCGTCCACCCTGGTCAGCAAGGCGGGCCACACGATCCAGTGACAGCTGGAACCGAGTCCGCGGCACCCTGGTCGAAACGGTGTCGTTCTCGATCAAGGGAGGGAGTTTCGCGTGGCAGACATCCGGGTTCGGCTGCGAGGTGGGCCGGAGGACGGCCATGAGGTGACCGTGTCCGCGGACGCGTCGGGGAAACCGATCCCGCGCATCACGCTGCCCGCCCGAGCGCGAAACGCACAGGCCGTGCCACCCCTGCTGATCTACGAGCGAGGTGCCAAAGGATCCGACGGCACCTGGGAATTCAACTTCGTCGGCGCGGAAACCTAGGCGCCGGGGTCGCGCCACATCGGGTAGAGGTCGGGGCCGTTGTGCGGGAGGGTGATCGGGGCGCCCAGGTCGCGGAAGCCCAGTCGCTGGTAGAGCTTCCGGCTGCGCGCGCTGCTGGCCTCCAGGTAGCTCGGCAGTCCGTCGGCGTCCCAGCGCCCCAGGGTTTCGCCCAGTTCGCGGGTGCCGATTCCGGTGCCCTGCACCGTCGGGTCGACACCGATCAGCGCGAGGTATTGGTGCGGCTCGTGCGGATGTCGTTCGGTGCTGAGGCTGCCGAAGGCGTGGAAGCGGTCCACTCGTGGGCCAGCCAGTTCGAGCAGCCGCTCGGTGGCGAGGTCGTCGAGCATGGCCGGGGGTCCGGTGCGCCCCGGCAGCCAGACCTGCACCGCCGACTCATCGGGACCGGTGATCACCTGGCCAACCGTCTCGGCGTGCGCGAGGACCATCGTGAACCACTCGCGGTACACGTGGTGCCGGTGCGATCGTTCCGGTAGCAACCACTGGGCGAACGCGTCGTCCCGGAACGCCCGCAGCAGGGTGCGCAGCCTCGCGTCCTCAGTGGACATCCGCGGTCTCCTGCTCCAGCTGCACCGTGCTGGCGCGGGCGCCCATCCCGATCCGCGCGTACGCCATCGGGCGGAACCGCTTCAACGCCAATCCCCAGATCGCGCCGAACAGCAGCACCACCAAGAAGGCCAACGGCAGCGCCCACGCCGCCGGGTCGCCCTCGGCGACCCCGAGCACTGTGCCGAAGGACGCCACCGTCAGGAACAGCACCACACCCAGCACCAGCGCCGCCACCGCTGGTGCGACCGCCGTCCGCCAACGGCTGTGCCCGTGGTCGCGCACGCGCACGAAGTAACCGACGACGGCCAGCGAGGTCAGCAGCACCAGCGTCAGCACGCCGAGCGCACCGACCGAGGCGCCCCAGAAGAACAGGTACGTGATCGGGTCCAGACCGGTCACCGCCACCAGCGCCACCACGGCGACCGCGACGAACGTGCTGGTCAGCGAACCCGCTGTGGGGGCCGAGGTACGCGGGCTGGTGGTCGCCCACCAGGGCAGGCCGACGCCCTCCCGCCCCATCGCGAAGAAGTACCTGGCGCAGACGTGGTGGAACGACAGCGTGGCGGCGAACAGGCTCGTGACGTACAACGCCGAACCGATGGACACCAGCGCCCCCGGCAACCGCTGCGCGGCGAGCACGAAGAGCAGTTCCGTGGAGTGCGTTTCGGCCTGCACCACGATGTTGTCCGGGCCGGTGGCCACCGTCATCGCCCAGGTGGACAACGAGTACAGCCCGCCGATGACGGCCAGCGAGATGTAGGTCGCGTAGATCACCGTGCGCGGGTTCTTCGCCTCTTCGGCCAGCACCGTGGAGTTCTCGAACCCGATGAACCCGGTGAAGGCGATCACCAGGATCACCCCCGCCGCACCGGTCATCAGCTGGGCCGGGTTGAGCGTGTCGAGCACCACCCCGGCATCCGATGGCGCCGACACGAACGCCGCGTCGAAGACCAGGATGACGGCGACCTCGGCGAGCAGCAGCACGCCCAGCACTCGGCCGTTGACGTCGATCCGCAGCACGCCGAGCACCGCGATCATCGCCAGTCCGACCAGGGCGAGCGCCCACCACGGCACCGAGACCCCGCTGACCTGCCGGACGAAGTCGGCCGCGCCGACGCCGAAACCGCCGACCAGGCTGACGAGGATGAGCAGGTAGGACACCAGGGCCACGCCACCGGCGGCCGTCCCGGCGACCCGGCCCAGCCCCTTGGCGATGTAGGCGTAGAACGCCCCGGCGTTCTCGACGTGCTGGGACATCGTGACGTAGCCGATCGCGAACAGCCCCAGGACCAGCGCGATCGCCAGGTAGCCCAGCGGAATCCCGGTGACCCCGGACACCGCGAACCCGCTGACCGCACCGCCGCCCACCACCGTTTCCGGGGCAGCGGCGGCGACGGTGAAGAACACGATCGTTGTCACGCCCAACCGGGCACGGGCTAAGGCGGCGGACACTTTGGACGGTGGCAACGGTGCGCTCCTTGTCGAATCGGTTCAGTGCCTCGGTGTGATCGCGGATTGGCCGCGCGCGGCGGCGACCTCGCTGACCAACGTCCGCAGCGGGCCGGGAATGCGCGGTTCCCAGGACTCCATCCGGTACTCGCCCTGCCGCGCGACGTGCTTGGGCAGCCGCAGCTGGCGCAGCACACCGGTCTCGCGCGCCAGCAGCGCGAAGGTGATCTCGGCGAGCCGGGCCGGGACGGTGATCATGCCGCTGCCAGTGGCCGTGTCCGCGCTGGTGAACAACGTCTCCAAGTCGGCTTCCGGTGCGCTCGCGGTGCTTTCGGCGAACCGCCACGCCGCCGCGGTGCCGCCGCGCCAGCCCGCCGACACCGGAACCTCCTGCAACACGTCGGTGATGGTCAACCGGGCGCGCACCTTCTCGGCGGCCGTCTGCCCGAGGTATTCCAACCAGGTCCGCAGGTCGTGCCCGGTCTCCAGGCGGATCTCCCGGAGGATGACCCAGGACAGGAAGTCCGGGCAACGCCCCTTGCCAGCGGGCCGGACGCTGGGCGTCACCGTGATCTCCTCTTCCAGGATCAGTTCCGCCAGCAGTCCCCCGGCGCAGCCCAACGCCACCAGTGCGCTGTCCACCCTGCTCGACAGGCGCTGCTCCCCGGTGTGCGCGGCGAGGAAGAACAGATCCGCCACGCGCAGCGGGATGCGCGCGGCCTCCTGCCCGGAAACCGTCAACGGCCACCCCCGGCCGAAGTGCGGATCAACACGCGGTCGCTCCTGTCCGCCGCAGCACCGTACCTGCCAAAACGGCCCCCGAGTTCGGACCGTGCCCGAGACAGCGCACAGAGTAACGCACCGGCGGTCCGGTTCAAGATCGCGCGGTGGCGCGGCACCGATCGGAAACGGCGCCGTGGCTAAATCGTTGCAGTGCCCGGTGGCGGGCCGTGGAATCGAGTCCCGTCCCGCGGCGTTGACTTCGACCTAACACGAAGTTCGAAGATGAACTGGACTGTTCCACCACCCGCTCGAAGGGGACTGCGACCATGACGGTGAGCTGGGAGACGATGCGCTCCTTCGCCAGTGACAAATCCGTGACCCAGCAGCGCCTCTCCCCCGGCCTGGCGCGGCGGATCCTGCGCTACGCCCGGCCCTACACCCGCGACATCGTCCCGTTCCTGGTGCTGGTGGCTGCCGCGGCGGTGCTGGGCATCATCAACCCGCTGCTGTTCAAAGCGATCATCGACGACGGCATCGTGCCGCGGAACATGTCCGTGGTGGTGTGGCTGTCGGTCGCGGTGGCCGGTGTCGCGTTGCTCGAAGCGGTGCTGTCGCTCTTGCAGCGCTGGTACTCCGCCCGGCTCGGTGAAGGGCTGATCTACGACCTGCGCTCGGAGGTCTTCGACCACGTGCAGCGGATGCCGGTGGCGTTCTTCGTGCGGGCGCAGACCGGTGCGCTGGTCAGCAGGCTCAACAACGACGTCATCGGCGCGCAGCGGGCGCTGACCAGCACCCTGTCGTCGGTGGTGTCCAACGTGCTGAGCCTGGTGCTGGTGCTGGCCACCATGTTCACCCTGTCCTGGCAGATCACCCTGATCGCGCTGGCGCTGCTGCCGCTGTTCCTGCTGCCGGTGCGCTGGATCGGGCGGCGGTTGCAGCGGGTCACCCGCGAGCAGATGAAATTGGACGCCGAGCTGAGTTCGCTGATGACTGAGCGCTTCGGCGTCGCCGGGGCCATGTTGGCCAAGCTCTACGGCCGCGCCGACGAGGAGTCCGAGCGGTTCTCCCGGCGGGCCGAGCGGGTGCGCGACATGGGCGTGGTGTCGGCGATGTACAGCCGGGTGTTCTTCGTCGCGCTGACGCTGCTGGCGGCGCTGGCCACCGCGGTGGTCTACGGGCTCGGCGGTAGCTTGGTGCTGGCCGGGGCCTTCCAGCTCGGCACGCTGGTGGCGTTGGCGACGCTGCTCAGCCGCCTGTACGGACCGCTGACCGCGCTGTCCAATGTGCACGTCGACGTGATGACCGCGCTGGTCAGCTTCGACCGGGTCTTCGAGGTGCTGGACCTGCGGCCGATGATCCAGGAGAAGCCGGACGCGAAGCCGCTGCCCGCCGGGGCGGCCGACGTCGAGTTCGACGCAGTGTCGTTCCGCTACCCGGCGTCCAGCGAGGTTTCGCTGGCCTCGCTGGAGTCGGTGGCCAGGAAGGACAACGCGCCCGCGCACGACGTGCTGCACGACGTCTCGTTCCACGTCGCGCCGGGCCAGACGATCGCGCTGGTCGGCCACTCCGGCGCGGGCAAGACGACCATCACGAATCTCGCCGGGCGGCTCTACGACGCCGATTCCGGGGCGGTGCGCATCGGCGGCGTGGACGTCCGCGACGTGTCGCTGGCCTCGCTTTACGCGACGGTCGGCGTGGTCACCCAGGACGCGCACCTGTTCCACGACTCGATCCGCGCGAACCTCACGTTCGCCCGGCCCGACGCCACCGACGAGGAACTGATCGACGCGCTGCGCACCGCGCAGCTCGGCCACCTCGTCGCGGAGCTACCCGACGGGTTGGACACCGTGGTCGGCGACCGCGGCTACCGGCTCTCCGGCGGCGAGAAGCAGCGACTGGCGATCGCGCGACTGCTGCTGAAGGCGCCGCCGATCGTCGTGCTGGACGAGGCGACCGCGCACCTGGACTCGGAGTCCGAAGCGGCCGTGCAGGAAGCGCTGCAGACGGCCCTGTCGGGACGTACCGCGCTGGTCATCGCGCACCGGCTGTCCACCATCCGCGAGGCGGACCGGATCCTGGTCATCTCCGACGGGCGCATCGCCGAGGAAGGCACGCACCGCCAACTGCTGGCCCGCAACGGCCGCTACGCCGAGCTCTACCGAACCCAGTTCGCGCAGCAGAGCGACACCGAAGAGGCCGCCTGAGCCGATCAATCCCTAGGCGGGGCGGTGGTTAGGGTTCCGGTCGGGTCCAGGTGCGCCAGCATGGCGGCGCAGAGTTCGTCGAGCTGGCGCACCTGGTCCGGGGAGAGCCCGTCGAAGATCAACGAGCGCACCTTGGCCACGTGTCCGGGCGCGGCGGCGACGAGCTTTTCGTAACCGGTGTCGGTGAGTTCCGCGATGTTGCCGCGACCATCGCTGCACGCCCGGTGCCGATGCACCCAGCCTTGTTGCTCCAAGCGGGAGACCACGTGCGACACGCGGGACGGCGACGCGTTGGCGCGGGCCGCGAGGTCGCTCATCCGCAGGGCGCGCTCGGGGTGCTCGGACAACATCGCCAGCACCCAGTAGCCGAAGTGGGTCAGCCCCGAGTCCCGTTGCAGCTGCGCGTCCAGCGCGGCCGGAACGACGGTCATCAGCGCGGCGAACTTCCGCCAGGCGCACTGCTGCTCGTCGGTCAGCCATCGCGAATCGGTCATCCGACCAGCATACGCCACTTACTTGAAGGCTCACATACCTCGTTCCGGCGCCCGCTCGGTCAGCGGCGGAGATCCTTCAGCACGGTGTCCGTCGAGACGTCGTAGTCGCCGCGGTGCACGTCCCAGCGCGCGAGCACGGTCGCAGCCGCCTCGGCCAGCTCCGGCGGCAACCCCGCGTCGGAGAGCGTCTGCGCGATCTCACGCATCTCCAGCCCCCAGCGCCACGCGCGCGCCGCGACGCTGGGCAGGTAGTCGCGTTGCGCCAGGATCCGCCCCGGCATCCGATCGGCCTCGGCCAACAGCGCCTCGGAGACGCCGTGCGCATCGGCCAGCGAATGCGCGACCGCGGCCAGCACTCGCGCCGCCTTCTGGTACGAGGCGAAAGCCATCTTGAGCGCGCTGGCCTGTCCGTGCTCGGTGCCGAGCAGGACCGGCTCGACGCGGGTGCCCGACACCAGTTCGGCGACCACGTCCCGGTGCGCGGCCGGACCGGACAGGTGCAACCGGGTCCCGGTGCGGTGCCCGCTTGGCGGCGGCCCGATGATCGAGCCGTCCACCACCGGCATCGGATCGAGGTGCGCGACGATCCGGTGCAGCGTCGCCGGATTGACCGCGTTGGCGTCCGCGAAAACGCCACCGAAACCGAGCCCGGCAACGCGACGGGCGAGCTCTTCGGCCGCCGCAGGCGGGCAGATCGACAGCACTACGTCGCAACGTTCGAGCAGTTCGCGCAGCTCGTCGACCGGCGTCAACCCGGCCTGCTCGGCGCGCATTCGGGTCGCCTCGCTGCGCCCTTCGGTGCACCACAGCACGTCGTGGCCGTTGCGGCGGATCTCGGCGCCGACGGCGGCGCCCATCCGGCCGGGGTGCAGCAGGCCGACCGTCCTCATCGGACACCCTCGGGCAACGCGGGCACGGCAGGTGCCGCGCAGAAAGCACCGATCTGATCGCGCAGATCGGTCGCCAGCGCGGCCGTCTGGAACCGCGGCCGTTGCAGGGCGCCGGTCAACTGGCCCAGTCTCCGGACCACGCTGTCGGTACGGCGTCGGCTCGCCACCGACAGCACCTCGCCGATCTCCTCGGCGGCCCCTTCGAGGTTCTCCTGTCCCAGCCGGGCGACCGCGACGTCCAGCCGGGCCAGGCAGAGCTCGCCGATCCGCCGCTGCTCCGGCGGATCCTGCCGGTAGAGCTCGACCGCCTCGCTCGCGGCGCGTTCGGCCCGCCCCAGGTTCGCCGGATCACCCAGCCACAGCCGGGCAGTGGCCCCGTACCAGGTCTGCTTGGCGACCGGGAACTCCATCAGGCCACCGGGCAGGTCCACGCCGGTGACCTCCTCGCGCGCCCGCTCGGCGCGGGCGAGCGCCTCCTCGCTGGCGCGCGCGTCCCGCAGCCGCGCATGCGCGCGGGCCTCGATCGCCGCCAGCCGCACCCGCGCGGTGCCCGACTCCGGCACGTAGCGCCAACCGTCCGCGGCCAGCTCGACCGCGTCCCGGCAGCGGTCGTCCCAGTAGGCGATCACGCTCTGGGTGCCCCGGATCCACGAGCGCAACGCGTCGTTGCCCGCCAACTCCGCGCACAGGAACGCGGTGCGGGCCTGCGTTTCCGCGGCGGCGAGCTGGCCGAGGTCGAACGAGGCGTTGGCCAGCGCACCGCACACCACGCCGGTGATCAGGTACAGCTCGCTGGCCTCCGCCGGACGCTGCCGCCCCTCCAACGCGTCGAAGGCGCGGTCGCGCAGTTCCCGCAGCTCCACGAACAGCGGGAACACCGGGCGGTTGGGGTAGGTGGTGACGATCCGGGCCACGTCCGCGCGGAACTGCTCCAGCGTGTGCGGCCCGACGTTGCTCTGCTCTGCGAACTGCCCGAACCGGGCGGATTCCGCCGCCGCCATGGCAACCTCGCTCTCGATCGAAGTGTCCACTTCGTCCTGCCGGTCGGGGCCGCTGGCCTGCCGCCGCGCCGGCACGTCGCGGCGCGGCGGCCCGAACAGCTCTTCAGCGGTCTCGCCGAACATGTGCTCCAGGACCCGGCAGGTGGCCGGATGCGGCAACCCGCCGATCTGCCCGGACATCCAGCGGCTCACCTGGCGCACCGAAACCACCGTGGATTCGCCCAATTCCCTGGACGCACGCCGGAAGTCGTCGCAGAATTCCCGGAGGGTCCGCCGCGATTGCCGGATCACCTGCTCCAACCGGGTTCGGGCCACGGGCTGCGCGCCGACCACGTTCTGCCCCTTCCACCAGGGCGTCCATCGCCTTCGGTTGTCGGCAACTATAAGAAGTAACAGGCATATTCCACAGAGATGTCCGGGAAATGTCGGACAAACGCAACGAGATGTCGCCGCCATGGCGCCCGCCAGCACAGCACACTGCGTAATCACGTCGAATTCGATCGTCGAACAGGTGGAGGTGGTGGTGTCAGTGCCAGTCCAGCAGGACCTGATCCAGTGGCACGTGGCGGATGTCCGGTGTCATCCGGGCGGGCGGATGCTCGTCCCGATCGAGCAGGCCCCGTTCGGACGCGTCCTGCCCTATCGGCGCTCCGCCGGGGAGGGTCCACCGCCGGGCTGCGCGCCGCTGGTGCGCGATCGCGGTTGGATCGCCGATCTCGGGCAGCGCGGGTTGAGCGAACTGCTGCTCGGGCTCTCGTCGGTGACCGCGCTGCTGGAGACCACGCCGAGCGCGCCACTGCACTACAGCGGGCCGGAAGCGCAGTTGATGCAACGATGTTCGCTACCGGTCGAGTCGAGCACGCAGACCTGGGGGCCGCACGTGATTCGCACGCCGACGCGTTCCCCGGTTCGATTCCGAATCGATCCAGGCGAACCACCGGCCTGGCTGGACCGGGTCGAGGACCAACTGGTCGACGTGCACGCGTCGTTGCCGATGCGGCATTACCTCGCCCTGGAGCAGAGCCTCGGCGTGCGGCTGGCCGTCGATGCCGCCCCGGTGCCCCGGTTCCCCTCGGAGCAGCCCGTCGAACCCGGCCACGTGGTGCTCGTGACGGTGCCCGGTTGGCCCCGGCACCTGGACTTCCAGTTGACCGAATTCGCCGCGGTGGCAACCGAACTGCTGGCTCGCGGCGGCGTGCCCTGGCGGTTCACCGTCGTCGCCGCCCGCAACACCGCACTGCCGACGGCGTTCGACGGGCTGCCGGTCGAGGTCTGGCACGAGCCGGGCGCGGCGAACTGCATCGACCTGTTCGCCTCCGCGGAACTGGTGCTCGGCACGGACACCGGGCTGACCCAGCTCGCCGCGCTCACCAGCCGGGCCGACGGCAGCGCACCGCAGGTGATCGGGTTGTACTCCCGGCACGCGCACACGAAGTGGATCACCGGCCTGCCGCACCAGCACGCGGTCGCCACCCGGTTCGCCCAGATGCTGGCACTGGCCGACCGCAACGCGGAGCCGTCGGAGCTGACCAACGCGACCTGGGGCGCGGCGGCCGACATGCGGGGTGTCCCGGCCGCGCTGGTCGCCGATTTCGCCGCGCAGCAGGCCGGGTGGTGAGTCATCGCTGGCCCAGCAGGTCCTCGGCGGTCCGGGTGTTGAGCACGCGGTCGGCGGGCACCTCGCACTCCTCGGCCCGCGCGCATCCGTAGGACAACCAGTCGAGCTGGCCGGGCGCGTGCGCATCGGAATCGATGCTGAACAGGCAGCCGGTGTCGCGGGCCAACCGGATCAGCTCGCGCGGCGGGTCCAGCCGGTCCGGGCGCGAGTTGATCTCGACCGCGACACCGTTGTCCCGGCAGTCCTCGAACACCGCCACGGCATCGAAGGTCGACTGCGGGCGCTTCTTCTCGCCGATCAGGCGGCCGGTGCAGTGCCCGAGCACGTCGACGTGCGGATTCGCCACCGCCGCGCGCATCCGCCGGGTCATGGCCGGTGCCGCCATCCGCAGCTCGGAATGCGCGCTGGCGACCACGATGTCCAGCTCGGCCAGCAGTTCCTCGTCCTGGTCCAGTGCGCCGTCCGGCATGATGTCGACCTCGATGCCGGTGAGGATGCGAAACGGCGCGAGCTTCCGGTTCAGTTCGGCGACGACATCCAACTGCTGGCGCAGCCGTTCGGCCGACAGCCCGCGAGCCACGGTCAGCCGGGGCGAGTGATCGGTGAGCACCATCCACTCGTGCCCCAGGTCGCGGGCCGCGTTGGCCATCTCGGCTATCGGGCTGCCGCCGTCAGACCAGTCAGAATGCGTGTGGCAGTCTCCCCGCAGCGCCGCGCGCAACCGCCGCCCGTGCTCGGGAACGTCCACTTCGGACCGCAGGCGCGCCAGGTACTCGGGCGTCTCGCCGCGGTGCGCCGCCTCGATGACGGCGGCGGTGGTCTTGCCGATGCCCTCCAGCTCGGTCAACCGCCCCGACGGCGCCCGGTCCGCCAGATCCGGGAGGTCGTCGACGACCGCGGCGGCGCGCCGGAACGCCCGCACCCGGTAGGTCGGCGCGCTGGCCCGCTCCAGCCAGAACGCGATTTCGCGCAGTGCCCGTGCCGCATCCACGCCGTCCTTCGTAACCGCTGCCCGCCGGTTCCGCCACCGGCGGTTTCGCGCCCAGGGGTTGGCGGGGAGCTGGGATGCAGCGTTAGATGGCTGTCAGGAAACCGCTTTTGTGTGTGAGGTGAAGTGTGCTGCAGTACGAACTGGCGGTGCTGCCCGGCGACGGGATCGGCAACGAGGTCATGCCGGAAGCGTTGCGCGTGCTCGAAGTGGTCAGCGCGAAGTACGGCGTGCGGTTCAGCTACCGGCATTTCGACTGGAGTTGCCAGACCTACCAGAGCACCGGGCAGATGATGCCCGACGACGGCCTCGACCGGTTGCGCGACCACGATGCGATCCTGCTCGGCGCGGTCGGCTGGCCCGGTGTGCCCGACCACATCTCGCTGTGGGGTCTGCTGCTGCCGATCCGGCGCGCGTTCGACCAGTACGTCAACCTGCGGCCGGTGCGGCTGCTGCCCGGCGTGACGCCGCCGGTGCGCGACAAGCAGCCGGGCGACATCGACTTCTGGGTGGTCCGGGAGAACACCGAGGGCGAGTACTCGCAGCTGGGCGGTAGGCAGGCCGAGGGCACCGCGAACGAGATGGTGCTGCAGACCGCCGCGTTCACCCGGCGCGGCACCGACCGCATCATGCGCTACGCCTTCGAACTGGCCCGCAAGCTCGGCAAGCCGCACGTCACCTCGGCGACCAAGTCCAACGGCATCTACTACTCGATGCCGTACTGGGACGAGCGGTTCGCGGCCATCTCCGCCGAGTACCCGGACGTCACCGTCGACCAGGACCACATCGACATCCTGTGCGCCCGGTTCGTGATGATGCCGGAGCGCTTCGACGTGGTGGTCGCCAGCAACCTCTTCGGCGACATCCTCTCCGACCTGGGGCCGGGCGTGACCGGCACGATCGGTGTGGCGCCGTCGGGCAACATCAATCCGGAGCGCAACTACCCGTCGACGTTCGAGCCGGTGCACGGCTCGGCGCCGGACATCGCTGGGCGGGGCATCGCCAACCCGATCGGCCAGATCTGGTCGGCGGCGATGATGCTCGATCACGTCGGCCTGCCGGAGGCCGGGGCCGACGTGGTCCGCGCCATCGAGAAGGTGCTCGCCGACAGCACCGCGCCGCGCACCCCGGACCTCGGCGGCAAGGCCAACACCGAAGACCTCGGCAAGGCCATCGCCGCCGCCGTGCAGGACGGCTGACCCGCCGGTATCCGCGCTAACCGCCGATCCGGGCGGCGACGGCCAGCAGCAGGTCTTCCCGGCCCGGTCGGCTCACCAGTTGGACGCCGACCGGGAGGCCGTCGATGGCGCCAGCCGGGACCGACACCGCCGGGACACCGGCGATGTTCCACGGCTTGGTCAGCGACAGCAGGGCACCCCGCACGTTCGACTCGGTGCCGTCGACGTCGATCTCGCGCTGGCCGATCTCGGGCGCGACCACGCAGGTCGTGGGCAGCGCCAGCAGGTCGACGCGGCAGAACAGCTCGTTGACCTCGGCGCGCCACTGATCGCGAGCGGTCAGTGACCGGACGTGCTGCCAGCCGGTGGTTCGCGCGGCCTCCTGTAAGCGCTGCAGGACATCAGGGGTGAACAGGTGCGGGTTCTGCGCCACTCGCTCCGCGTGGATCGCGTACGCCTCGCTGAACTGGATGCCCGCGAACGCCTTGTGCATGACGACCGGATCGCGCAGTTCGACGTCCTGCACCGCGAGGCCCTCGACGTCCACTGCCGCGCGTGCGATCCGCTCGACCTCGGGGTCGGTCGGGTGCAGGGTGCCCGGCGAGATCCAGCCGATGCTCGCGGTCTGGCCGTCGTCCCGGCTGGGCGCGCTGCGCAGCCCGGCCAGCACCCGGTAGCTGACCCGGCAGTCCTCCGGGGTCCCGGCCAGCACACCGACGTGGTCCAACGACTGCGACAGCGGGAACACCCCGGTGGTCGGGATCGCGTTGAAGGTCGGTTTGAAGCCCACCACCCCGCACAGCGCCGCCGGGATCCGCACCGAGCCGCCGGTGTCGGTGCCCAGTGCCAGCGGCACCATTCCGGCCGCGACCGCGGCCCCGCTGCCAGCGCTGGACCCGCCGGTGACCCTGCTGGTGTCGTGCGGGTTGCGGGACGGCCCGTTGTGCGCGCTGTCGCCGGTGGGTCCGAAAGCGAACTCGTGCGTGCTGGTCTTGCCGACCAGCACCGCGCCAGCGTCGCGCAGCCGCCGCACGCATTCGGCGTCCGATGTGGACATGTGCTCGGCGAAGTGCGCGGAACCCATCGTGGTCGGCAGCCCGGCGACGTCGATGATGTCCTTGATTGCCACCGGAATCCCGTGCAGTGGCCCCCAGTCCGCACCTTCGCCCAGTTCGGCGTCGGCCTTTTCGGCTGCTTCCAACGCGCCTTCGCGATCCACGGTCACGAAGGCGTTCAGCGCACCGTCGAGTTCGTCGATCGACGCCAACGCACCGCGGGCCAGTTCGACCGCGGTCACCTCACCGGCGCGCAGCTGCCCGGCGAGCTCGATGATCGTGCGATTGCGGAAAAACCCGGCTGGGCCTTGCTGGGTCAACGTAGGTGCCCCCTTCTCCCGGCGATCGCCGCTGAGCGGCGCCCGACGACGGATCATCCTGCGCGCAACTGGTAAGTACGTCAACGCTCAGCGACCACTCGTTCGGCAAGCGGTGGGCGGCTTTCCGCGCTGCTGGACCGGGTGGCGGTTCGGCTCGGTAACGATCCGCCCTTCGGCCGCACCATCCAAAGAGGACCTGGCCAACAGCCGGTAATCGGTCAGCGACGCAGCGCGTCGAATGTCAGGACCGGAAGAACACGGGCGTTCCGGTCCGGGTCAGCAGGCCCCGCGCGATGACCTCCAACACCACCAGGATCGCCACCGATTCCACCGCCAGCAGCGCCACCAGCACGTAAAGCTGCACGATTCCGGCCTGGATCGGGCTGGCGCCGCCGAGCAGCATCCCGACGAACGCCCCCGGCAGCGTCACGGTGCCCACCGTGCGGGTCTGGTCCAACGCGGGCACCAGGGCGCCGCCCGCGAGCGGCCGGGCGATCTCCAGTCGCGCCGCGCGGTCGAGCATGCCCAGGGCCAGCGCGGCTTCCACCTCGCCGCGCCGCTGGTGCAGCTCGTCCAGCAGTCGCCGCCCGGCCAGCGCGGTGGCCACCAGCGCCCCGCCGATCAGCTGCCCGACCAGCGGAATCAGCACCAGTCCGGTCAACGGAACCGCGCGGCTGACGACCAGCAGCAGCGCGGCCGGGGCAACCCCGGCCGCGATCGGCAGCGCCGCCCAAAGCCAGGTGCGATTGCCGGTGATCCGCCGACCAGCGGTGTGCGCGGCGATCACGAACATCAGCACGATGAACAGCGCCGCCAGCGCGGTCCACCGGACGATGTAGGCGATCAGCAGCGCCACCGCGAGCAGTTGCACCGCGCCGCGCAGACCGGCGAACAGCACGTCCCGATACCGCGCGAGGCCGCCGAGACCGGCGACCGCCGCTGCGGCCACCAGCAGCAACGCGATGGCTACGCCCAGTGCCGGGGTGACCGGTATGGATCCAGAAGACACTGCCTGACTCTAGGAGCTCGGCTTCGGCGCGGCCGGGCGGGACTCGACCGCGGCGGCTAGGACGGGCGATTTCGCCACAAAAGCACCGAGTCCCCGCGTCGATACCGATCTTCGGGCGAGGTCAGCGCGGGGTGTCGAGGAGTTCCACCGGCTCGGCGATCACGTCGACCAGCGCTCCGTTGCGGGTGACGGTGATCTGCAGCGGTCGACCGATGGCTTCGGCGAACATCAGCCGTTGCAGGCCCTGCGCATCGCGCACCGGACCACCGCCCGCCGTCAGCACCAGGTCGCCGCGGTGCAGCCCCGCCCGCGCCGCCGGGCTTTGCCGGACCACGTCCACCACCCGCAGGCCGGTGCGCTGCCCGGTGCGTTCGGCCAAGTCGTCCGGCAGCGGAGCCGGGGTGGTCACCAAACCCAGGAAAGCGCGGCGGACCCGGCCGTGCCGGACCAGGGTGTCGATGATGCGGCGGGTGGTGGCGTTGATCGGGATCGCCAGGCCCAGCCCGACCCCGGCGACCGCGGTGTTGACGCCCACCACCACACCTCGCGAGTCAGCGAGCGCCCCGCCGGAATTGCCCGGGTTGAGCGCGGCGTCGGTCTGGATCACGTCCTCGATGATCCGGGCCGCGTTCCCGCTGCGCGCGGGCAGCGACCGGCCCAACCCGCTGACCACCCCGGCGGTGACCGATCCGGCCAGGCCGAGCGGATTGCCCACCGCGACGACCAGTTGGCCGACCACCAGGTGGTCGCTGTCGCCCAGCCGCACCGGAGGTGGCGTCCCGCCTTCCGCCCGGACCACCGCGAGGTCTGACAATGGATCCGTGCCGACGACGGTGAACGGGGCGCTGGTGCCGTCGGCGAAGTGTGCGGTTCCGCTGGTGGCCCGGCCGATGACGTGCGCGTTCGTCAGCATGAAGCCGTCGTCGGTGAACACCACCGCCGACCCGGCCGCCTCGCCCCACTCGCTGGACGCGTGCAGGCTCGCCACGCTGCGGGTGATCGCCGCTGCCACCGCGGCCACCGTCTGCGAGTAGGCGTCCAGCGCGTCGAACGGTTCTCCCGAAATGCTGGCCATCTCGGCCTCCAACCGGAATGTCGTGTTCCTGCGCAACGCCGGGTGGGCCCGGCTAATTCCGCGCCGGTTCGAGGCGTTGACATCGGTTGCGCGGCCGCCAATACTCCTTGCACATCAACTTGCATGCAGCGTTGCATCCACCTCGCACCGAGCGCGGAAGGGCTGCCGATGACTACTCCTGTCGGAGATCCGCGATCAGGGTCCGCATCGACTGCCGTGCTCCCGGCGGCGAACTCCCCGTTGCGCGCCGCGCTGGCCGGGTTCGTCGGCACGACCCTGGAGTGGTACGACTACTTCCTCTACGGCAGCGTCGCCGCGCTGGTCTTCCCGAAGCTGTACTTCGCCGACCTCGGTCCGACGGTGGGCACCCTGGTCTCGCTGGCCACCTTCAGCGTCGCGTTCGTGCTGCGACCGGTCGGCGGCATCATCTTCGGGCACTACGGCGACCGGCTGGGCCGCAAGCGGATGCTGATCATCACGCTGGCGATGATGGGCGGTGCCACGTTCCTGATCGGCCTGCTGCCCACCCGCGACCAGATCGGGGTGCTGGCACCGGCCCTGCTCATCGTGTTGCGCATGGTGCAGGGCATCGCGCTCGGCGGCGAGTGGGGCGGCGCCGCGCTGGTCACGGTGGAGAACGCGCCCGCGCACCAGCGGGGCCGCTACGGCGTGTCGATGCAGCTCGGTGCGCCGGGCGGGCAACTGCTGTCGTCCGGACTGCTGGGGCTTTTCGCACTGCTGCCCGACGAGCAGTTCTTCAGCTGGGGTTGGCGGGTGCCGTTCCTGCTCAGCGCGGTGCTGCTGCTGGTCGGCGTCTACGTGCGGTTCGGGTTGGCCGAGACGCCGAACTTCCAGCGGTTGCAGGACACCGGCGCCAGGTCGCGGGTGCCGCTGGTCGAGTTGTTCCGCACTGCCGCGCGCCCCACCACGCTGCTCACCTTCGTCCAAAGTGGACCGAACATCGCTTACTACCTGTTCACCGTCTACTCCGCGGTCTACATCACCGAAAAACTCGGGCTGCCGCGGAGTTGGGCGTTGATCGGTGTGCTCATCGCGGCATCCGTGGAGATCCTGACGATGCCGTTGTTCGCGATCCTCTCCGACCGGATCGGCCGACGGCCGGTGTACGCGTTCTCGACCGTGTTCCTGGCGGCTTACGCCTTCCCGTTCTTCTGGTTGGCCGACACCCGCCAGCAGTTGTGGATCTGGGTGGCGTTGGCGATCGGGCTGGGGATCGGGCACTCGGCGGCCTGCGCGCTGCACGGCCCGCTGTACGCCGAGCAGTTCCCGACCAGGATCCGCTACACCGGCGCCGGTTTCGCCTACCAGGCGTGCAGCACGATCTCCGCGGCGCCAGCCGCCGTGGTCGCCACCGCGCTGATCAACGCCACCGGGAGCAGCGCCGCAGTCTCGCTCTACGTCATCGGCGGCTGCCTGGTGTCGCTGGTCTGCGTCCTATTGCTGCGGGAAACGTACCGATCCGACATCAGCGGGTGAGAAGGAGGGCAGGTGTCCGGGATCAAGGCCCAGTCCCGCGTCAGCGGGGTCGACGTCGGGGTGATCATGCTGGACAACGCGTTGCCCAGGCCGATTGGCGACCTCGGCAACGCGCGCAGCTACCACTACCCGGTCGCGTTCGAGACCTGCGACGGCGCGGACACCAGGCTGGTGGTGGAGTGCGATGCCGCCGGGCTGCTGGACTCGGTCGTCGCAGCCGCGGTGAAGCTGCGCGACCTCGGGGTTCGGGCGATCACCACGTGCTGCGGTTTCCTGGCGATCTACCAACGCGAACTGGCCGCGCGGTTGGACCGCCCGGTCGCCACATCGAGCCTCCTGCAGGTCCCGCTGGTGTTGCGCGTGCTGGCACCGGAGAAGAAGGTCTGCGTGCTGACGGTGAACGCCTCGACCCTCTCGGGCGCGCACCTGCGGGCGGCCGGGATCACCGACGACGAGCGCAGCCGGATCGTGCTCGCCGGTTTGGAGCGCACCGCGCACTTCTACCCGATGATCGTCGGCGAGGTCCGGGAACTGGATCCGGTGCGGGCGGAGGCCGAAGTTGTCGCTGCCGCGCTCCAGGCGGTGCGCGACGATCCCGACATCGGCGCGTTCGTCTTCGAGTGCACGAACCTGCCCCCGTACTCGGCCGCGGTCCGCGCGGCTACCGGCGTGCCGGTTTGGGACGCCCGAACTCTGGTCGACTGGCTGCAATCGGGAGTCGAAGGATGAGTCCAGTGCTGCACGGCCGCCCGGTGGTCATCATCGGCGGCGGGGTCATCGGCATCTCCATCGCGTTCCACCTCGCCGAGCGCGGCTACCGCGATGTCACCGTGCTCGAACGCGGACTGATCGGTGAGGGCGCCACGGCCCACGCCACCGGTGGGATCCGCCAGCAGTTCACCTCCGAGGTGAACGTGCGGTTGGTGCGGGACTCGGTGCAGTTCTTCGCGCGCTTCGCGGAGCGCACCGGTTCGCCGTTCACCTTCCGCCAGCACGGCTACCTGTTCCTGCTGACCGACCAGCAACAGCTCGCCGCGTTCACCGCGGCCGCCGAGATGCAGCGCAGGCACGGTGTTCCCACCGAACTGCTGGCGCCCGAAGACGTGTCGCGGCTCAACCCGCAGATCCGGGTCGACGACCTGGTGGGTGCGGCGTACTGCGCCACCGACGGATCCGCATCGCCGCACGACGCCGTGCAGGGGTTCGCCAAGGCGGCCAGGGCACACGGGGTTCGGATCCACCAGCACACCGAAGTGGTGGCGATCGAGACCGCCGACGGCGCGGTCAGCGGCGTGCGGACCGCAGCCGGCGAACGGCTGGCGGCCGAGCTGGTGCTGATCGCGACCGGGCCGCAAGCCCGCGAGACTGGCCGGTTGGCCGGGGTGGACCTGCCGGTCGGCCCGCACCGCAGGCAGGCGTTCGCCATCGACGCGCTGCCGTGGCTGCGCCCGGACCAACCGCTGACCGTCGACCTGGGCAGCGGCGCGTACCTGCACCCGGAGACCGGTGGCGCGGTGATCGGCGGCAACGACCGCGACGTCCCGGAAGGCACCGACACCACTGTGGACTGGTCGCTGACCGAGCCGCTGATCGAGGCGCTGGTGCACCGCTTCCCGGCGATGGCCGAAGCCTCGATCGTGCGCGGCTGGGCGGGGCTGCGCGAGATGACCCCGGACGACCACGCCGTGGTCGGCCCGCTCGCGGTGCCCGGTCTCTGGGCGGCGGCGGGCTTTTCCGGGCACGGCTTCATGCAGTCCCCCGCGATCGGCGACCAGCTGGCGCGCTGGCTGCTCGACGGCAACCCGACGATCGACCTCAGCGCCCTGCGCGCAGACCGCTTCAACACCGACCAGCTCGCCGTCGAGGGCGTGCGCTTCTAACAGGACCAGGAGGATCGACATGACCGGGACCTTCGCCGGACGCGGCGCGGACCTGCTGGTGGAATGCCTGGTGCGCGCTGGGATCAGTCGGCTGTTCGGCGTGCCCGGCGACACCGGCGTGGTGTTCTACGACGCGCTGCACCAGCGCAGCAACGACATCCACCACGTGCTGGCCCGCGACGAACGCCATGCCGCGGCGATGGCCGACGGCTACGCCCGCGCCACCAACGTGGTGGGCACGGTCGAGGTCTCCAGCGGTGGCGGCACCACCTACGTCGTCGGCGGGCTCGGCGAAACCTACGCGTCGGCGGTGCCGGTCCTGCTGATCACCTCGGACATCCACCGCCGCAGCCGGGGCACCGGAGCGTTGACCGAGATCGACCAGGAGGCGTTGTTCAGCGCGGTCACCAAGTGGCGTGCCACCGTCGACGACCCGCGCAGGATTCCCGAATTCGTCGCGCGGGCGCTCACCGAGATCACCGCTGGACGCCCCGCGCCCGCCGCGCTGATCCTGCCCGAAGACGTGCTGGACGAGACGGTCACCGTGCCGGTCGAGGTCTTCGACCAGCTCGCCGGGGCTTCGGCGGTGCCCCGCACCCGACCGGCCGCCCCCGAGGGGGACATCGCGCGGGCCGCCGACCTGCTGGCGCGAGCGGAATCACCGGCCATCCTCGCCGGATCCGGCGTGCACCTCTCCGGCGCGTGGGCGAATCTGCGGCGGCTGTCGGACAAGGCCGCGATTCCGGTCGCGACGACGATCCACGGCAAGGGCGTGATCGCCGACGACTCCCCCTTGAGCATCGGAACCGCGGGCAACAACGGCGGACTGGACGAGGTCAACGCCCAACTGGCCGAAGCGGATGTCGTGCTGCTGGTGGGCACGCGGGCCAACGCCACCGACACCAACGGCTTCACCGCGCCGTCCCGCGACGCGACGATCGTGGCGATCGACATCGAACGCGACCTGGCGGGCCGCAACTACCCCGGCTCGCTCGTGCTGGCTGGCGACGCGGACCGGGTTCTCGGCCAACTCGCGGACCGGATTCCCGAGATACCGCAACGGTCGGCTCGCCACCGCCGCGCGGACCGCCCGGCTCCTGCCGCCGGGGAGCTCCCCGACGGCCAACTGCTGCCCGCCGAGGTGATCCACCTGGTGCAGGACGTGCTCGGGGACCGCGCAACGGTCGTCGCCGATCCCGGCACCCCGACCCCGCACGTGGCGGTGTCGTGGCGGACCGCCGAGGCCGGTCGCGACGTGATCGTGCCGCGCGGGCACGGCCCGATGGGTTATGCGATCCCGGCCGCGATCGGTGTCGCCTTCGCCCGCCCGGACCGGCCGGTGCTGGCGTTGACCGCCGACGGCAGCTTTGCGATGGCTTGCGGCGAGTTGGAGACCGTGGCGCGCTACCGGCTGCCGATCGTGTTCGTCCAGTTCACCAACCACAGCCTGGGCTGGATCAAGATGCTGCAGCACCTCTACACCGGCCGCCGCTACTTCGGCGTGGATCCCGGCACCGCCGATGCGGCCGCGATCGCCGAGGCTTCCGGGATCCGCGGGGTCCGGGCCCGCAGCCTGGCCGACGTGGCGGAAGCGGTGCGCAAGGCGGTCGACAGCCGCGAACCGGTCTACCTCGACGTGGAGGTGCCGCACATGATCGACCACACCCCACCGGTACCCGCCTGGACCCGTGCGCTGGCCGGTGACGCCGAGCGTCCCGTCTACTGACCCTCGGTAGGCTCGGCTACCCGAGCACCCATCGAATGCGAGCACCGTGGCCAGCCAGCACGAAGCCAACGACCGGACGGCGACCCGGACCGAGGAGGTCTACCAACGCCTGCGCCAGGAGATCGTCCGCGGCGACCTGCGTCCCCGCGAGGCGCTGTCGGAGGTCGAGATCGCCGAGCGGCTGCGGGTCAGCCGGACGCCGGTGCGCGAGAGCCTGCAGCGGCTCGCGTCGGAAGGGCTGATCCGGTCGCATCGCCGCCGCTGGGTGGTCTACGAGCACACCACCGCGGAAATCCAGGAGATCTACGAGGTGCGGACGGCCCTGGAAGGCTATTCGGCGCGACTGGCCGCCAAGCGTGCGACCGACGCCGAACTGGTGGCGTTGCGCGAGCTGCGGGACCAGGTGCGCGACGCGAGTCCCGAGCTCGACCAACGCGTCGCGTTCAACGAGCAGCTGCACGACGGGATTCTGGCGCTGGCGCACAACGAAACGCTGCTCAAGCAGGCGCGCACCAGTCGGCGGTACTTCTTCAACCGGACCGTCGCGCAGCTCTACACCCCGGCCGAGCTGGCCGTCTCAGCCGAGCAGCACCGCGAACTGCTGGGCGCGGTGATCGCCCGTGATGCCGACGAGGCCGAGCGACTGGCCCGGCAGCACGTCGATTTCGCCCTCGACGTCATCCTGCACCGGCTCCGCTGATCGCCGACCTTCGAGCTGGATCAGCGCGACGGGGTCCGGGCCGCGGTTATCGCGCTCAGCGCGGCGACGACCGCGATCATCCCCAACGACAGCAAGGTGACCTGGGTGTCCTGCGCGGTGGCGGTCACCCCGGTCAGCACCGACTTCACCCCGATGAACACCAGCACCACGGCCAGTCCCACCGACGCGTCCGGCACCCGCTCGACCAGGCTCCGGGTCAACCGGAACAGCCGGTGGAAGCCCAGCAGCGCGAACAGGTTGGCGCAGAGCACCAAGTACGCCACACCGGTCACCGCCACCGTCGCCGACACCGAGAACAGCGCGAGCACCACCGCCGCGAGCACGGCTGCCCCTCGCGCGGCACCGGGTTTTCCCAGTACCGTCGGCAGGGTCGTCGCATCGTCGTGGCGGAAGACCCGCCACGCCGACCACAGCACACCAGCACCGAAGAGCACCGAAATCCACCCGATGACGGATGCGGCCGGAACGCCGAACGCGACCAGCGCGACACGCGCCAGCACCGCGACACCCACCCCGAGGGTCACGATCCGGTGCTGGCCGGGCACCCGGCTGGCGATCAGCAGGAACACGAAGAGCGCATCGACGGTGACCGCCAGCGAGCTCGCCCAACCGGCGAAGAACGCCCCGGCGGCCGACGCACCGCCCAGGCCGAGCACCGCCACGCCGAACAGCACTGCGAGCAGCAGATAACCACCGACCGCGAGAGCGTCACCCCGCAGCGAGGATTCGGGTGGTGTTCGCCAGCCCGCAGCCAAGTCACGCGCGACGAGCGCGAGCAGGATTCCCACCGTCACGACCCACAAGAACGCGGGTACGCCCATAAGCGCCTCCGGCACGGGCTGGGGAGCTGTCATCGGTCCCCCGCAGGCCGATTTCGGCCTGGCATGGTGGTTCTAGTCCGCTGGTGTTCACCTTGTCCAGCAATACCAGCACTATCCATCCGTTCGGCCCAGCGGACTGTCCTATCTGGACCAATCGGACGCACGCATCGGTCCGCCACGAACAGGACCCAACGCGCACGACTGAGAGGCGTCCATCACGTGAACGTTGTTTCCGCGCTGAACCGCCGTCGCATACTGTATGCTAAAGCCTCCGGGCAAAATACCCACCGCCCGTGCCGACCGGCAACGCAAGAGTACGAGCCCGACCAGATTCGCCCCGGCGGAGCTGGCCAAGCACCCGGAGTTGACCGTATGTCGCTGACCTCGAAAATGCCGGACGGCATCGCCGCGCGCCAGGTCGCGCGCCCGGTCCCGCTCCGGGAGACCGTCTACGAGGCCATCCTCGACCTGATCATCTCCGGTGAGCTCAAGCCCGGTCACCACCTGGTGGAGAAGGAACTCGCCGAGCTGCTCGGCGTGTCCCGGCAACCGGTGCGCGAGGCCCTGCAGTGGCTGAAGAAGGACGAGTGGGTCGACCTCCGGCCGGGCTACGGCGCGTTCGTGCACAGCCCCACCCCGGAGGAAGCCGACCAGCTGCTGAGCGTGCGAACCCTGCTGGAGGCCGAATCGGCCCGGCTGGCGGCGCTGAACTCGACCAAGGAGGGCGTCGCCGAGCTCAGGCAGATCTACAAGACCGGCGTACAGGCCCTGAAGTCCGACGACATCGAAGAAGTGGTGGCGGCCAACGCCGAACTCCACGCCCAGATCACCGAGATGTCCGGCAACAAGATCCTCAAGGAGATAGCCGCCCAGGTGGACCGCCGGGTCCGCTGGTACCACACCCCGGTGGCCAAGTCCCGCGGCAAGGCGGCCTGGGACGAGCACGCGGCGCTGATCGACGCGATCAGCAAGAAGGAAGCCGACCGAGCGGCCCAGCTGATGCGGGAGCACACCGAGCACACCCGGACCTCCTACCTAGAACAAAACGCCGAGTCTTTTTGATTTTTTGCTTTTGCGGCTTGTTTTGCGTGGCGGTGCGAGTAGCGGAACCTCAGAGGCTTTCTCGACTCCGGGATCCCCGACTTACGTATGTCCGATACGCGGCGTCGGGGCTGTCCTCGCGAGAAAACCTCTGAGAACCCGCGGCGGTGCGAGTTGCATAGGTGGGCTAAGCGGCTGCGCCGCTTGCGGCAGCTCAGCAGTGGTTCAGTTGCTTCTCGCGGCGGCAGTTCACCGCCGGAAGCGGCTGCGCCGCTTGCCTGACGGGACCTGCTTTGAGCTTTTGGCCCGGCACCGTGGGCCAAGTCCTGACAGGACCCGCTGGGTGTCAGGTCAGGAAGGGGAGGTTGCAGAGGGTTCGGCCGAGGTAGTCCAGGGCCGTGTCCGCGGGTAGTTGGCCGTAGGTTGCCGTGTGGGCGTCTCGGAAGCGGCGTTCGATGCCGAACTCCTTGCGGAAGGCGAACTGGCCGCATACCTTCATGCCCAGCTCCGCCACCTGCACCGCGCTTTCCCCGGCCGTCGCCCGCACCTGCAACAGGCGGCGTTGCGCTGCGGCCGGTTCCTGCCAGGCCGCCTGGACCGCGTCGGTGAGCATCAGGCGGACCGTGTCGAGCTTCGTCTGCATCCTCGCCAGGTCCGCGCGGACGTCGGTCTGGCGAGCCGGTGGGTCCTGCCAGCGCGCCCAGGACGGTTGCGGGCCGTTGACGCACTCCACCGAGCGCTGCACCACCGACTCCATCAGCCCCAGCGCCAGCGCCGCGTTCAGGGCGAGCAACCAGGGCAGGACCGTCGTCAGCGCGAGGTCCACGCCGCCGCCGTCCTCGCCCAGCATCGCCGACACCGGGATCTGGACCGGATCCGCGGTGATCGTGGCCGTCGCGCTCCCCCGCAACCCCACTCCGTCGACCGCCGCCGGGATGCACATGCCCGGCGCGGCCGCCGGAACCAACCACAGGGTGCAGGCTCCCGAAGCACCCAGGGCGCGGCTGGACCAGACGTAGCTGTCGGCCTCACCTGCCGCGCTCACCCAGTTCTTGCGGGCGTGCAGGTCGACGACTCCGCCGTGTTCGTAGGGCTCGCCGACCGGGACGAACGGCCGCTCCCCCACTTCCGACAGCGCGAGCGTGCTCAAGTGCCGACCGGCCGCGATCTCCTGCAACAGCTCCGGCGGTGCGTGTCGGGAAAGCACCGCCACCGCGGCGAAATGCGCTTGCAGCACCGCTGCCGTCGAACCGCAGATCCGGGCCACCTGCGCGATGACGTGCACTGCTTCGCCGAGGCCGTGGCCGCCACCGCCGTAACGCGTCGGCAGCGTCAGACCGAGGATTCCGGCCTGGCCGAGGGCCGTGATCGTCGGGCGTGGGAACCGGCCCAGGTCGTCCACGTCGCGGGCGGCCGGTTCGAGGACTGCGTGCAAGATGCGGTCGAGGCTGTTGCGGTAGTTGGCCGCCCGCCCCGTCACGGTTCGACCTTCCGCTCCCGGTGCGGCAGGTGCCAGCCGAACCGGCCCGCGGTGCGCGGATTCCGGTGGCCCACCGTGCCGTGGTGCATTGTGAAGTTGCGGCCGACGCCGCTGAACGCCGGTCGGCGCGGACGTCCGAGAGCGGCTGCGGTCATGCGGGTTTCCCCCTCTCGAACGCGACGAGCTGTGCTGTCAGATTGTTCGGTCGGCCTGGCTGACCGGACGTGGCCTCCCACTTCCGGCCGGTGGGGAACGCTGCGCCGCCCCGTCCGGTCAGCCGGGCCTCGGTGACCTGCCGGATCACCTCCACCGCGCCCATGTTCGGGGCGAGGCGAAGTACGCCACCGCTGTTGCGGGGTCCGCCCAGGTGACTCGGCTGGGCGGACCCCCGGTACGCGGGCAACCGATCATGCCGCTGGTGCGGTGGGGCGATTCTCCAGCAGATCGCCCAGCGCGTTGATCACCCGCAAGGTCGGCACCTCGGCACCGACCAGATCGGCCAATTCCACCACCGCGGCCAACATCGCGGCCAGTTCCAGCGGTTTGCCCTTCTCCAGGTCTTGCAACGTCGACGTCTTGTGCTCGCCGGTGCGTTCCGCACCGGTGATCCGACGTTCGATCGCGATTTCGGGATGACATCCCAGTGCGGCGGCCACCTCAAGGGTTTCGGCCATCATGGTGCTGACCAGCCCCCGCACGCCCTGGTGTCGGCACATCGCCGCCAGCGTCGCCCGGGTCAGCGCGCTGATCGGGTTGAAGGCGATGTTGCCCATCAACTTGATCCAGATGTCGCGGCGCAAATCCTCCTCGACCGGACATTTCAGGCCACCGGCGATCATGGCGTCACTGAACTCGCGGCAGCGTGCCGAGATGCTGCCGTCGGGCTCGCCGATGGAGAACCGAGTACCTTCCAGGTGCCGCACCACACCGGGCGATTCGAGCTCGGTGGCCGCGTAGACCACGCAGCCGATCGCCCGCCGCGGTGGCAACACCCGGCTGACCGCACCGTCGGGGTCCACCGTCTGGATGCGGTGGTCCTGGTACGGCCCGGACAATCCGTGGAAGTACCACCACGGGATGCCGTTCTGCGCGGCGATGACCGTGGTGCGTTCGTGCATCAGTGGCTCGACCAGCGGTCCAGCCGTTGCGTAGGAATATGCCTTCAAACCGAGGAAGATATGGTCCACCGGACCAACCTCGGCGGGGTCGTCGGTGACCGCGGGCCGCGCTGTGAAATCTCCACGCGGACTGCGGACCACCACCCCGTCGCGGCGCAACGCCTCAAGGTGTGCCCCGCGTGCTATCAGACTCACCTCCGCACCTGCGCGGTGCAGACATGCACCCACGTAAGCGCCGATGGCACCGGCGCCGAGAACAGCGACTTTCACGATGATCTCCGCTCTGGTCAGGCGGCCAGGCGTTGGTGTCGGTGCATGCAGTATACAGTATGGAGAGTTCTAGGCAATATTTCGCCAACCCCGAACTCGCCGCCGATCAACACCACGAACGATCAACCAGCGAAATCAGTGCTGGAACATCCACGATGGACGACGGTCGGCCGAGTAAGGGTTCGGTATCGAACTATGGACACCTTGTGGGGTTCTACGGTATGCCTTGAGGACCTCATACGGTATGCAGTATGGAGCCGACCGTAGGCACGGCCAAGGGGAGAGAGCGCGCATGGCCCAGACTCCAACCGCCCAAGTAGGCGAACCCCCGCTGATATCCGGCGGTCACCTTGTCGCCAAGGCGCTCAGGGCAGAGGGCGTTGAAACCATCTCTCGCCCAGCTGCTGGGCGGCTACGGCGAGGAGGTCCGCGCCCCGGCCGACATCGGTCCGGCTCTGCTCCGTGCTCGCGAATCGGGCAAACCGTCGCTGATCAACGTTTGGGTGGATCCGGAGGTCTACACCCCGGAACCATGAACCAGACCATGTACAAGTGAGGGGCTTGACATGACTGCACTTGCAGGTGTTCGGGTGCTGGACATGACGCATGTCCAATCTGGACCATCCGCCACCCAGATCCTGGCCTGGCTCGGCGCCGACGTGGTCAAGTTGGAGGCACCGACCGGCGACATCACCCGTCGCCAGCTGCGCGACATCGACGATGTCGACAGCCTTTACTTCACGATGCTCAACTGCAACAAGCGCAGCATCACGCTGAACATGAAGTCCGACCGCGGCAAGGAGATCTTCACCCAGCTCGTCGCCGACTCCGACGTGCTGGTGGAGAACTTCGGGCCGGGCACGGTGGACCGGATGGGCTTCACCTGGGAGAAGCTGCGCGAGATCAACCCGAAGCTGATCTACGCCTCCATCAAGGGCTTCGGTGATGGCCCGTACACGCACTACAAGGCGTACGAAGTGGTCGCCCAGGCGATGGGCGGGTCGATGAGCACCACCGGTTTCGAGGACGGTCCGCCGCTGGCCACCGGCGCGCAGATCGGCGACTCCGGCACCGGCATCCACACCGTGGCCGGGATCCTCGCCGCGCTGTTGCAACGGGAGAAGACCGGGCAGGGACAACGGGTTTCGGTCGCGATGCAGCACGCCGTGCTCAACCTGTGCCGGGTGAAGCTGCGCGACCAGCAGCGGCTGGCGCACGGCCCGCTGCGGGAGTACCCGAACGCCAGTTTCGGTGACGAGGTGCCGCGCTCCGGCAACGCCTCCGGCGGTGGCCAGCCCGGTTGGGCGGTGCGCTGCAAGCCCGGCGGGGCCAACGACTACATCTACGTCATCGTGCAGCCGCAGGGCTGGGCGCCGATCGCGCGGCTGATCGGCCGCCCCGAACTGGTCGACGACCCGGACTGGGCCACCCCCGAGGCCCGACTGTCCAAACTGGACAAGATGTTCAGCATGATCGAGGAGTGGACGCTGGGCCTCGACAAGTGGGCCGTGCTGGCCGCGCTGAACGAGCACAACATCCCGTGCGGTCCGATCCTGTCGACGCAGGAGATCATCGAGGACGCCTCGCTGGCCGACAACGAAATGATCGTCACCGTCGACCACCCCGAACGCGGCGCGTTCAAGACCGTCGGCTGCCCGATCAAGTTGTCCGACTCCCCGGTCCAGGTGGAGCGTTCCCCACTGCTCGGCGAGCACACCGCCGAGATCTTCCAGGACCGGCTGGGCATCGACGAAACCGAGCTGGCCGAGCTCAAGGTGAACGGAGTGATCTGAGAAATGTCATACGACGGTGCCCGCGTACGAGAGGTACTCGACGCGGTCCGGGCCGAGGGCAGGGCGGCGCTGACCGCCCCCGAGGCGAAACTGCTCTGCGATGCCTACGGCATTCCCACCGCGGGCGAGGGGCTGGCGACCAGCGCCGATGAGGCTGTCGCGCTGGCGCAGCAGTTCGGTGGTCCGGTGGCCCTGAAGATCGTTTCACCGGACATTCTGCACAAAACCGAAGCGGGTGGCGTGCTCGTCAACGTCAGCGGAGAAGACGCGGTCCGCCAGGGCTACGAGCAGATCCTGACCAACGCCCACGCCTACACCGAGAACCCGGCCATCTCCGGGATCCAGGTGCAGCAGATGGTCAGCGGCCAGGAAGTGATCATCGGCGCCACCACCGACCCGACCTTCGGCAAGGTGGTCGTCTTCGGGCTCGGCGGCGTGCTGGTGGAGGTCCTCAAGGACGTCACCTTCCGGCTCGCTCCCCTCACCTCCGAGCAGGCGCGCTCGATGCTCGACGACATCGCCGCGGCCGAGGTGCTGCGCGGTGCGCGCGGCAGCGAGCCGGTCGACGCCGACGCGCTGGCGGACGTGCTTCGTCGGGTTTCCGACCTGGTGAACGATTTCCCGGAGATCAGCGAGCTGGACCTCAACCCGGTGTTCGCCACCGCGGCCGGGGCGACCGCTGCCGACGTGCGGATCGTGCTGGAGACCGAAGCGGTCGCCAAGCCGCCGCAGCGCTCGCAGGAGGAAATCCTGCAGGGCATGCAGCAGCTGATGAACCCGAGTAGCGTCGCCGTGATCGGGGCGTCCAACGAGGACGGCAAGATCGGCAACTCGGTCATGAAGAACCTGATCAACGGCGGCTACGCGGGCGAGATCTACCCGATCAACCCGAAGGCCGACGAGATCCTCGGCCGCAAGGCGTACCGCAGCATCACCGACGTCCCCGGTGACGTCGACGTCGCGGTGTTCACCGTCCCGGCCAAGTTCGTGGCCGGTGCGCTGGAGGAATGCGGTCAGAAGCAGGTCGCGGCCGCCGTGCTGATCCCCTCCGGTTTCGCCGAGACCGGCAACCAGGAGTTGCAGGACGAGGTCGTGGAGATCGGGCGCAAGCACGGGATCCGGCTGCTCGGGCCGAACATCTACGGCTACTACTACACGCCGCAGAACCTCTGCGCGACCTTCTGCACGCCCTACGACGTGCGCGGCGGGGTGGCGCTGACCTCGCAGAGCGGCGGCATCGGGATGGCCATCCTCGGCTTCGCCCGGACCACCAAGATGGGCGTGTCGGCGATCGTCGGGCTCGGCAACAAGTCCGATGTGGACGAAGACGACCTGCTGACGTACTTCGAGCAGGACGACAACACGCAGGTCGTGGCGATGCACCTGGAGGACCTCAAGGACGGCCGGGCGTTCGTCGACGCTGCCCAGCGGATCACCAAGAAGAAGCCGGTCGTGGTGCTCAAGGCCGGTCGCACCGACATGGGCGCGCGGGCGGCGAGCTCGCACACCGGGGCGCTGGCCGGTAACGACAAGGTCTACGACGACATCCTGCGGCAGTCCGGCGTGGTCCGGGCGCCGGGGCTCAACGAGATGCTGGAGTACGCGCGCGGCATCCCGGTGCTGCCCACGCCCAAGGGCGAGAACGTCGTCATCATCACCGGTGCGGGCGGCTCCGGGGTGCTGCTGTCGGACGCCTGCGTGGCCAATGGGCTGACGCTGATGGACATCCCGCCGGACCTCGACGAGGAGTTCCGGCGCTACATCCCGCCGTTCGGTGCCGCGGGCAACCCGATCGACATCACCGGTGGTGAGCCGCCGAGCACCTACGAGGCCACCATCCGGCTCGGGCTGCGGGACCCGCGGATCCACTCGCTGATCATCGGCTACTGGCACACCATCGTCACGCCGCCGATGGTGTTCGCCGAACTCGCCTCTCGGGTGGCCGAAGAAGCCCGCGCCGAAGGCATCGACAAGCCCATCGTGGTGTCGCTGGCAGGCGACACCGAAGTTGAGAAGGCCGCCGACTACCTGTTCGACCACGGCATCGTCGCCTTCCCCTACACGACCGAGAAGCCCGTCGCCGTTCTGGGCGCGAAGTACCAGTGGGCCCGCGCGGCCGGTCTCCTCGGTTGAGAACTCGTCCCGGGCCGGGGGGGGGGGCCCCCCCCCCCCCCGCGCGGCGGGGGGGTTTAAAAAAAGACCCGCCCCCCCGCCCCCGGGTTTTTTTGGTTTGGGGGGGTGGGGGGTGTAAAAAAAAGGGGGGG